>NZ_JACVAN010000001.1:0-859614 GCF_014851895.1 Ensifer sp. ENS11
GGTAAAATCAGAACGTCCCTTACGCGAGACAAATCCGTCGGATTTGCTCGGCACAGACCGTAAATCCCAAAGGGATTTACCTTATCGCGATAAACCGCACAGCGGTTTACGCACCGGATAAACCGCATAGCGGTTTACCGAGATGGCGCGGGGTGGAGCAGCCCGGTAGCTCGTCAGGCTCATAACCTGAAGGCCGCAGGTTCAAATCCTGCCCCCGCAACCAAATCAAAAAAAAAGCCCGCAAGACCGAAAGGTCCGCGGGCTTTTTGGCGTTCAGGGGCAAAGAAAACAAAACCGGCTAACCGCCAAGCGCGCCCAGAACAAAGTCCAGGACCTTCGGTCTAAGAAGACGATGGCCCACGATGGCCCACGGCAGCCTGCAATATGCAACGAAGGCCTACAGTCCGCTATCTCTGGTTTGCCCTCATCCGCCAGAGATAGGCCATGCCCTTTTCAAGCATGCGGAAACGACTCCGCAAGGCAGCATTCGGCGAAAAACTTCGCTTGGTCGTGCAATTTGGCCTTGCAGCTCTAGTCACTAGAGGTCGTAGCCTTGCGTCAAGATATGCAAGGAGCAGGTCATGGCAGCAAATATTCGCGAAAACCGATATCGGGTCGAAGGCATGGATTGTGCTTCCTGCGCATCGAAGATCGACACCGCCGTCAGGCGCATGCCTGGTGTTGAAGATGTCTCGGTTTCCGTTGCCGCGGGCACGATGTCGGTCAAGCATGCCGACGACGGCGATCTTGCCGCGAATATCGTCAGCCGGGTCGGAAAGCTCGGTTACCGGCTGCATCCGATTGCCGCCCACCAGAAGCCCGCGGTTGTCGCCATACACACTTGCTCGGGCGATCACGACCATGACCATCCTCACGATCACGATCACGATCACGATCATGGGCACGGCGACAAGCATGAGAAGCACGCGCATACCAACGACCACGAACATCAGCACAGCCACACCGCGGCCGGGGCAGCTTCATCGCAGCAGCCCAGTTCCCATGCCCATGATCACGGGCCAACGAACGGCCCCTGGTGGCGCTCGGCCAAGGGCCGGCTGACCATCGCCTGTGGTCTGGCTCTGGCCGCCGCCTATGGCCTTGGGCATCTTGTTCCGGCCACCGAGCCCTGGATCTTCACGCTTGCCATGCTGGTCGGCCTGCTGCCGATTGCGCGGCGCGCCTTCGCAGCGGCGACCTCGGGCACGCCGTTCTCGATCGAGATGCTGATGACCATTGCGGCGGTGGGTGCCGTCTTTATCGGCGCGACGGAGGAAGCGGCGATGGTCGTGCTGCTCTTCCTCGTCGGCGAACTGCTGGAAGGCGTCGCCGCCGGCAATGCGCGGGCCAGCATTCAATCGCTGACGGCGCTCGTGCCGAAGTCGGCCTATCTCGAGCGCAGCGGTCGGGTCGATGAGGTCCCGGCGGATAGCCTGGCGGTCGGCGCCGTCATTCTCGTCCGACCCGGCGACCGCGTTCCGGCCGATGGCATCATCCTCTCTGGCGAAAGCGCCGTCGACGAGGCACCGGTCACTGGTGAAAGCACGCCGGTGCACAAGGCAGTGGATGATGCGCTTGTCGCCGGAACGGTGAATGGCGACGGGGCCTTGCGCGTACGCGTCACGGCTGCGGCCTCGGACAATACCATTGCCCGAATCGTGCGGCTCGTCGAGGAGGCGCAGGAGAGCAAGGCGCCGACCGAACGCTTTATCGATCGCTTCTCGCGCTACTATACACCGGCCGTCGTTGTTGTCGCCGCCCTGGTCGCGATCCTTCCGCCACTTCTGGGCAGCGGCGTCTGGAGCGAGTGGGTCTACAAGGGGTTGGCGATCCTGCTGATCGGCTGCCCCTGCGCCTTGGTGATCTCGACTCCGGCTGCGATCGCCGCCAGCCTTTCGGCCGGTGCCCGCCGCGGCCTGCTCCTGAAGGGCGGCGCCGTGCTTGAAAATGTCGGCAAGATCACCGCCGCAGCATTCGACAAGACAGGTACGCTCACCGAAGGCAAACCGCGGGTGACTGATATCGTCGGCTTCGCCCGCGCCGAGAACGAGGTGCTGGGCTTGGCCGCAGCTCTTGAGCAGGGATCGAGCCATCCTCTGGCACGGGCAATCCTGCAGCGCGCCGACGAGCTGAAACTGCAGGTCCCGGGCATCACGACGGTCAAGGCTATCGGCGGCAAGGGTCTTGAAGGCGTCGTTGGCGCCGCCACCCTGTTCCTCGGCTCGCCCCACGCTGCCGATGACCGCGTGCCGATGTCGCCTGATCAGAAGGCGCGCATTGCGGCTCTGAACGACGAGGGCAAGACGGTCTCGGTGCTGATCTCCGGCAATGAGATTATCGGCGCCATCGCCATGCGTGATGAGCCGCGCCCGGATGCGGCAGTCGGCGTCAAGGCGTTGACCGACGCCGGCATTCATGTGGTCATGCTGACTGGCGACAACCGCCGCACGGCGGAGGCGATCGGCCGTCAGTTCGGCATGGAGGTGCGCGCCGAACTGCTGCCGCAGGACAAGCAGCGCATCGTTGGAGAATTGAAGAAATCCGGCTTCAATGTTGCCAAGATCGGAGATGGCATCAATGATGCGCCGGCGCTCGCTGCAGCCGACGTCGGCATCGCCATGGGCGGCGGCACGGACGTGGCGTTGGAGACCGCCGACGCGGCGGTGTTGCACGGCAGGGTCAGCGATGTCGCCGCGATGGTCCGGCTTTCCCGCTCTACAATGCGAAACATTGTCCAGAATATCACTATTGCGCTTGGCCTGAAGGCTGTTTTCCTCGTCACCACGATTGCGGGTATCACCGGTCTGTGGCCGGCCATTCTCGCCGATACCGGCGCCACGGTGCTTGTGACCATGAATGCGCTGCGCCTGCTGCGGCCCGTCCAAACCGCTTGAAGCAAAAGCATAAAACTGAACCGGCGGCATCGAATGCCGCCGGTTTTTTGTTGCGATTACGGCCGATCTGCCTGTGTATATTCACGCTGGACTCTCATCAGCGATCCGGTGAGAGTATAAGGAGATCTCGATTGAGGGCTTCCGTGCCGGGAAATCGATGATAAACTTATACCAAATGGTAAAAAAATCGCCGGCACGGTTTCTGGGAAGAAGACCGAAGCGGGCCAGTTTGGGGATCGTAAGGCCAATATGGACAGTATTGCCATCGAACTGCGTGGGATCGACAAGAGCTTCGGTCCGGTTCACGCCAACAAGAATATCAATCTGAAAGTCCGCAAGGGTACGATCCACGGCGTCATCGGTGAAAACGGTGCGGGAAAATCGACCCTGATGTCGATCCTGTACGGCTTTTACCAGGCCGATAGCGGCGAGATTCACGTCGATGGCAAGCAGGTCTCGATCCGGGATCCGAATGCGGCGATCGCTGCCGGCATCGGCATGGTGCACCAGCACTTCATGCTGGTCGAGAACTTCACCGTTCTCGAAAACGTCATGCTCGGCGCGGAAGAGAGCCAGATCCTCAACAAGGGCATTGCCAAGGCGCGCATCGAGCTGAAGCGGCTGGAGCGCGAATACGCGCTCGAGGTCAATCCGGATGCCGTGATCGAGGAATTGCCTGTCGGCTTGCAGCAGCGCGTCGAGATCCTCAAGGCGCTCTATCGCCGGGCCGATATCCTCATTCTCGATGAGCCCACCGGCGTGTTGACGCCGGCCGAGGCCGATCATCTCTTCCGCGTTCTCGAACAGCTGAAGAGCCAGGGAAAGACCATCATTCTCATTACCCATAAGCTCAGGGAAATCATGGCGATCACCGACGAGGTTTCGGTGATGCGCCGCGGCGAGATGGTGGCAACGCGCACGACGGCGGAAACCTCGGTCGAGGAACTCGCCGAGCTGATGGTCGGCCGCCGCGTGCTGCTGCGCGTCGAAAAGGGCGAGGCCAAGCCCGGCGATGTCAAGCTTTCGGTCAACGGTCTGACCGTCAAGGACGGCCGCGGCGTCACCATGGTCGACAATGTGTCGTTCAACCTTAGGGCCGGCGAGATCGTCGGCATTGCCGGCGTCGCCGGCAATGGCCAGTCGGAACTCCTGGAGGCGATCTCCGGTATCCGCCGTGCCGTTTCCGGCGAGGTGCACCTCAATGGCAAGCCGATCGACGTCACCGGCCATGCCGACCCCAAGGAGCTGCGCGATCGTGGCCTCGCTCATGTGCCGGAAGACCGGCACCACGTCGGCCTAGTGCTGAAATTCGAGGAATGCGAAAACGCCATCCTCGGCTATCACCATGACAAGCGCTACCTCAACGGCGTCTTCCTGAATGTCGACGCCATCCGCAAGGATGCCGAGCAGCGGATCGCCGAATACGACATCCGTCCGCCGAACGCCCGGCTGAAGACCGCGAATTTCTCCGGCGGCAATCAGCAGAAGATCGTTCTCGCCCGCGAGATGGAGCGGGGGCCGGACGTGCTGATCATCGGCCAGCCCACCCGCGGCGTCGATGTCGGCGCCATCGAATTCATCCACAAACGGATCATCGAGATGCGCGACCAGGGCAAGGCTGTCCTGCTTGTTTCCGTCGAACTCGATGAGATCCGCGCCCTGTCGGACCGTATCCTGGTCATGTTTGCCGGCCGTGTCGTCGGCGAGCGCGATCCCGATGCGACCGAGGGCGAGCTGGGCCTGCTGATGGCCGGCGTCGAAGGCCGCAAGGAGGCCGCAGAATGAGCAATCCCTATGCAAAGCTTCCAGGTTGGGTCGAATACGGCCTCGTCCCGCTGGTCAATCTCGCCGTCGCGTTTCTGGTTGCCGGCCTCGTGGTTCTGCTCGTCGGCGAAAATCCGTTCGAGGCGGCCTATCACCTGATCAACGGTGCCTTCGGTCGCGGCGAATATATCGGCTTCACGCTCTACTACGCCACCACCTTCATCTTCACCGGCCTTGCGGTCGCGGTCGCATTCCATGCCGGGCTTTTCAACATCGGCGGCGAGGGCCAGGCCTATGTCGGCGGCATCGGGGTCGCGCTCGCGTGCCTCTGGCTCGACCAGACGATGCCGTGGTTTGTGGTCTTCCCGCTGGCGATCATCGGTTCGGCCGCTTTCGGCGCTGCCTGGGCGTTTCTGCCCGGCTGGCTGCAGGCCAAGCGCGGCAGCCACATCGTCATCACCACGATCATGTTCAATTTCATCGCGTCGAGCCTGATGGTCTATCTGCTGACGCGGGTGTTGAAGCCGCTCGGCTCGATGTCGCCGCAGACGCGCACCTTCGCCGAAGGCGGTCAGTTGCCCAAGCTCGATTGGCTTCTGGGGATCTTCGGGCTCGATATCGGCACGGCGCCATTCAACGTTTCGTTCCTGCTGGCCCTTGTCGCGGCCTTCGGCGTCTGGCTCCTGATCTGGCGCACCAAGCTCGGTTACGAGATGCGCACCATGGGCCACAGTCCGTCGGCCGCGCGATATGCCGGCATGAGCGAGAGCCGCATCACCGTCATCACCATGATGATCTCCGGCGCGCTTGCCGGCATGATGGCGCTCAACCCGATCATGGGTGAGCAGGGCCGCATGCAGCTTGATTTTGTCCAGGGTGCAGGCTTCGTCGGCATCGCCGTCGCCCTCATGGGCCGCTCGCATCCGGCAGGCATCATCCCGGCGGCCGTTCTCTTCGGCGTGCTCTACCAGGGTGGGGCGGAGATCTCGTTCGAAATGCCGTCGATCTCGCGCGACATGATCGTCATCATCCAGGGCCTCGTCATTCTGTTTGCTGGCGCCCTTGAAAACATGTTCCGGCCGGCGATCACCCGGTTGTTTTCCACATCCAGCCGGCGCGCCGCGGTCGTTGCCCAGACCAAGGGAGCTTGAAGCCATGGATTTCTTCCACGTCATCGTGGTGCTCCTCGAGTCCACCATCCGCGTCTCCGTTCCGCTGATCTTCGCAGCCCTCGCCGGTCTCTTCACCGAGCGTGCCGGTATCTTCGATATCGGCCTTGAAGGAAAAATGCTGGGCGCCGCCTTTGCCGCCGGCGCGGTCGCAGCGATCACCCAATCCGTCTGGCTGGGACTGCTTGCGGGCATCCTCATCTCGATCGCCCTGTCCCTTGTCCACGGCTATGCGTCGATCACCCAGCGCGGCAACCAGATCGTCTCCGGCGTTGCCATCAACTTCATCGTCGCGGGTTCCACCGTCATCCTCGGTGAGGCCTGGTTCCGTCAGGGCGGGCGCACGCCGGCACTGGCCGAAGGTGCAAGGTTCCAGACGATCACTTTTCCCTTCGCGGACGCCATTCGCGATGTTCCCTTCATCGGGCCGATCTATGCCGATCTGCTCTCCGGGCATTTCATCCTGACCTATGTGGCCTTCGCCATGGTGCCGCTCAGCTGGTGGATCCTCTACCGCACCCGCTTCGGCCTGCGGCTCCGTGCGGTCGGGGAGAACCCGGGTGCCGTCGACACCGCCGGCATTTCGGTGGTCTGGATGCGGTACCGCGCCGTCATCTGCTGCGGCATCCTGTGTGGCTTTGCCGGCGCCTACCTGTCGCTGGCGATGACCGCCGGCTTCGTCAAGGGCATGACCGCCGGCAAGGGCTACATCGCGCTTGCAGCGCTGATTTTTGCCAAATGGCGGCCATTCAACATCATGCTTGCCTGCCTGCTGTTCGGCTTCCTCGATGCGTTTGCGATCCGCCTGCAGGGCAATCCCCTGCCGCTGATCGGCCAGGTGCCGGTGCAGCTGATGCAGGCATTGCCCTATATTCTCACCGTCATCTTGCTTGCCGGCTTCATCGGCAAGGCAATCCCGCCGAAGGCCGGCGGTGTCCCCTATGTGAAGGAGCGGTAAGGCTATGGAAAACGAACTCTTCGAAGCCGCACGCGAAGCGATGGCCAAGGCGCATGCGCCCTATTCCAAGTTTCCGGTGGGCGCCGCGATCCGTGCGGAAGACGGCCATATCTACACCGGCGCCAACATTGAAAACCTCTCCTTCCCGGAAGGCTGGTGTGCCGAGACCACGGCCATCAGCCACATGGTCATGGCCGGCCAGCGCAAGATCATGGAAGTCGCCGTTATCGCCGAGAAGCTGGCGCTCTGCCCGCCTTGCGGCGGGTGCCGGCAACGGCTTGCGGAGTTTTCCGGCGCCAGCACGCGCATCTACCTCTGCGACGAGACGGGCGTGAAGAAGACGCTCGCCCTGTCCGATCTGCTACCGCACAGCTTCGAGACCGAGATCCTCGGATGAGCAGCGCTGCTGAATTCCTGAGGGGCAGGCTCGGCGGCCTGGCTCCCCGCTATGGTATTGTCCTTGGTTCAGGGCTTGGGACGCTCGTCGAAGCGGTCAGTAACCCGACACGCATTTCCTATGCCGACATCCCGGGTTTTCCCGTCAGCAGCGTTTCTGGCCATGCCGGCGAACTCGTCGCAGGTTTGCTCGGCGCCGTCCCGGTCGTCATGCTGTCCGGCCGGGTGCATTACTACGAGAGCGGCGATGCCAACGCGATGCGCGTGCCGCTGCAGACGCTGAAGAAACTCGGCGTCGAAAATCTCGTGCTGACAAACTCCGCTGGCTCGCTGCGTGATGATCTGCCGCCGGGTTCGGTCATGCGGATCTCGGATCACATCAACTTTTCCGGATTCAATCCACTGATTGGCGTCGAAAGCGACGATCGCTTCGTCGGCATGACCAACGCCTATGACACCGAGCTTGCGACGCGCATGCGGCGCGCGGCCGACCGGATGGGCATTCCGCTGCAGGACGGCGTTTACATGTGGTTCTCCGGGCCGAGCTTTGAAACGCCAGCGGAAATTCGCATGGCGCGCGTGCTCGGCGCCGATGCGGTCGGCATGTCGACCGTGCCGGAAGTCATTCTCGCGCGCTTCCTCGGCCTCAAGGTTGCTGCAGCGTCGGTGATCACCAATTTCGGCGCGGGCATGACGGGCGGCGAACTCAGCCATCACGAGACGAAGGACATGGCGCCGGTCGGCGGCAAACGCCTGGCCGCCATTCTCAAGGAGATGATTTCCACGGACGCGGCGGTTCAGTGACCATGCTTCCCCAGGAGATCATCCGCCGCAAGAGAAACGGCGAGCGCCTCGAGGCGGCAGATATCACGGGCTTCGTCCGCGGCCTTTCCGATGGTTCGATCTCGGAGGGTCAGGTCGCTGCCTTCGCTATGGCTATCTGGTTTTCGGGCATGAGCCGGGACGAGACGGTGGCGCTGACGCTCGCCATGCGCGATTCCGGCGAAACCCTCGACTGGAGCAGCATCGGCCGACCCATTGTCGACAAGCATTCCACCGGAGGCGTCGGCGACAACGTCTCGCTGATGCTTGCCCCGATAGTCGCAGCATGCGGTTTGGCCGTGCCGATGATCTCGGGACGGGGATTGGGGCACACGGGCGGCACGCTCGACAAACTCGAATCCATACCCGGCTATGATATTCAGCCGTCTGCTGCGCTATTCCGAAAGACGGTCGACGAGGTCGGCTGCGCCATCATCGGCCAGACCGCCAATCTGGCGCCCGCCGACAAGCGGCTCTACGCCATCCGTGACGTGACGGCGACCGTCGATTCAGTTCCGCTGATTACCGCATCGATCCTTTCCAAGAAGCTTGCCGCCGGGCTGCAGTCGCTGGTGCTCGACGTCAAGCTCGGCAATGGCTCGTTCATGGGCGATGCTGGCGAAGCCGAGGCACTCGCCCGGTCGCTAGTTGATGTCGCCAATGGTGCCGGCGTTCGCACGTCGGCATTGCTGACGGATATGAACGAGCCCTTGGCCGATGCGGCTGGAAACGCGCTTGAAATCCGGAACTGCGTCGCCTTTCTCAAGGGCGAGAAAAGCGGCACCCGCCTTGAAACCGTGGTCATGGCTTTCGCCGCGGAGATGCTCGTCGCGGCCGGTGTGGCAGTCGACCCGGTAGCCGGCGAAGCATTGGCGCGCACGGCGCTTGCAAACGGTGCAGCGCTTGAGCGTTTCGCCAGGATGGTTTACGCGCTCGGTGGTCCCGCCGATTTCGTCGAGCGTCCCGAACAGCACTTGGCGCCTGCCCCAGTTATCCTTCCGGTGGAAGCAGAAAGAGACGGCTATCTACAATCCTGCCGGACCCGTGACCTTGGCATGGCCGTCATCGCTCTGGGTGGCGGTCGGACACATCCGAACGACAGGATCGATCATCGGGTCGGCTTTGCCGAGCTGAAACCGTTGGGAACGCGAGTTGCCGAGGACGAACCGATCGCCTTCGTCCATGCGGCGGACGAGACCGCGGCCGAACATGCGCGGCAAGAGCTGCTGGCGCTCTATACGATCGCCGACGCTCAGCCTGAGGTGCGCTCGCCAATCCTTTCAAGGATCACCTGACCAGATGCAGCGCGCCGTTTTCGACGCGGTAGGACGATAGTCGGCCGAGGAAGCTCATGCCGACGAGCATGCCGGCAAGCGCCTTGTCGGGCAGCACCAGGGCGTCGACGTCGCGCAACGATATGCCGCCGATTTCGACCCTCGTCAGCTTGGCCCGCGCTGCATCGACATCGCCATTGGCCGTTCGAACGCGTGCGTTGAAAGTAAGCGCTCCGGCAGACAGGCCGAGCCTGCGCGCGGTCGAGACATTGATCGCGATGGTGCTGGCGCCGGTATCGACCATGCCCCGTTCGGTGCGGCCGTTGATGCGGAACGCTCCGAAGAAATGGCCCGAGCGGTCGGCTTCGAGCACCACGCCTTTTCCCGAAGCATATTTCGCCGTCGTTGCCGGAAGGGAGTTGTTCACCGCCGGTTTGTCCGTGGCGGCAGTCTCAGCGTTCGAGAGATAGGAACTCGCGAGGTCAGGAATGACCAGGGCCGCAATAGCGATACCGCCGGCGAATGTCAGCAGACGGACGAACATGGCCTGACCTCCCGCGCATCGGGCCGCAGACGCCCGCGCCGATGAAGTCCAGTAGAGCAGGGGATGGCTAATGCGATACAAAAAAGCCGCCGGTTTGCCGGCGGTTTTTCATCAATTTTGCGCTCTGGTTAAGAAACGGAAAATTACTTGGTTCCATACATGCGGTCGCCGGCATCGCCGAGCCCGGGCATGATGTAGCCGAGTTCGTTCAGGTGGCTATCGATCGACGCCGTGAAGATCGGCACATCGGGGTGGGCGGCCTGGAAATTGCGAATGCCTTCGGGCGCTGCGAGCAGGCAGAGGAAGCGCAGGTTCTTCGCGCCACGTTCCTTCAGCTTGTCGATTGCTGCGATCGAGGAGTTGCCGGTCGCAAGCATTGGATCGACGACGATGATCAGGCGCTCGGACAGGCTTTCGGGCGCCTTGAAATAATACTCTACCGGCTTCAGCGTCTCGTGGTCGCGATAGACGCCGATATGGGAAACGCGGGCCGACGGCACGAGTTCGAGCATGCCTTCAAGCAGGCCGTTGCCGGCGCGCAGGATCGAAGCGAAAACGAGCTTCTTGCCTTCGAGCACCGGTGCGTCGATCGCCTGCATCGGCGTCTCGATGCGCTCCATCGTCAGTTCCAGATCGCGCGTCACCTCGTAGCAGAGCAGCGTCGAGATTTCCCGAAGCAGCCGCCGAAAACCGGCGGTCGAGGTTTCCTTCTTGCGCATGATGGTCAGCTTGTGTTGCACAAGCGGATGATCAATCACTGTAACGCCGTCCATGGCCACCTTCCCCGAAGTTTATGTATCCGCCCTTTTTCCATGGAATGCTCCGCGGCCGCAAGGGCGTTGGGCGGCTCGTTGTGTTCATCCCCAACCGCGACCACCCGCGCTACGGCATAATTCCTTAAATCGGAATCGATTTAAGGAGAAAATTATGCAGCAAGCTTAAAGCGCTACCGCGTCCTTAACGCGTCAAATTTGACGCGCGGCGCTGTAGGTGAACGCAAGGCTCGGTCAGATTAGGGCAAGCAGTTTCTGGCGGGTCGACTCGTCGACGAAAGCCGCCTGGATCGCCGTCCTAGTCATGCTATTGATGTCGTCGTCGCCGAACCCCATCACCGAAGAAGCTATGTCATATTCCTGGGCTAGCGAAGTGTGGAAGAAGGGCGGGTCGTCGGAATTGAGCGTCACGCGCACCCCGGCGCCATGCAGCGTCCGCAAGGGGTGCGAGGCGAAGTCCGGGAAGACCTGCAGGGAAATGTTGGATCCGGGGCAGACCTCCAGAACGACGCCGTCGTCGGCAAGCCGCTTGACGAGATCGGCGTCTTCGATCGCCCGCACGCCGTGGCTGATGCGCGACGGCCTGATATGGTCGAGCGCATCGCGCACACTGAAGGCGCCGGAAAGCTCGCCTGCGTGAATGGTCAAACCCAGGCCGGCGTCACGGGCGATATCGAATGCCCGGGCAAAATCGGCGACGCGGTGCATGCGCTCCTCACCCGCCAGATTGAAGCCGGTGACCAGCGCATGGTCTCTCCTGGCGGCAAATTCGGCCGTCTTGGCGACCGATTCCGGCCCGAGATGACGGATGCCGGTTATCAGCATGCGCGATTCGATCCCGGTCTTTGCCTTGGCGGCCTCCATGCCGGCGGCAAGCCCCTCAAGATAAGCGTCGGCCCCGAGGCCGATCGTGTTGCCGTGATCCGGCGAGACGATGATCTCGCTGTAGATCGTTCCGACCTCCGCCAGTTCCGTCAGATAGGCTTCGGCCAGAAGTGCATAGTCTTCCTGCGTGCGAAACAGCGAGGCGACACTGTCGTAGCACTTCACGAAGCTGGTAAAGTCTGTCCAGACATAGGCTCGGTCGGCGATGATCTCGCTGGTGTCGAGCCCGTACTTCTCCGCCTGCAGCAGCGCCAATTCCGGCGGTGTCGCGCCCTCGATGTGGCAGTGCAGTTCCGCCTTCTTCAGATGTGCGGTCAAATGAGGCTTCTCCCATGTAGGCCGGGTGCGATCCCGAGATGTCTGGCGACCGTTTCGCCGATATGCGCAAAGGTATTGGCAACGCCGAGCGAACGGCTGCGCACAGCCGGGCCGAACATCAGCACCGGCACGCGCTCGCGCGTGTGGTCCGTTCCGCGCCAGGTCGGGTCGCAGCCATGGTCTGCCGTGAGAATGACGATATCGCCGGGTTTCAGCCGCCGGTCGAGATCGGGCAATCGTGCGTCGAAGGCTTCAAGCGCCGCGGCATAGCCGGCGACATCGCGGCGGTGGCCGAAGAGCATGTCGAAGTCGACGAAGTTGGTGAAGACGAGGTCGCCATCCTCCGCCTCGTCGATCGCCGCCAGGCTGGCGTCGAAGAGCGCCATGTTGCCGTCCGCCTTGGTCAGCTTCGTCACGCCCTGATGGGCGAAGATGTCGCCGATCTTGCCGATCGCATGCACGGTGCGCCCCGCTTGCGCCAGCCGGTCGAGGACCGTCGGCTCGGGCGGCAGCACCGAGTAGTCGCGCCGGTTGCCGGTGCGGGCAAAGGTCTGCGCGTTGTGGCCGATGAAGGGACGGGCGATAACGCGGCCGATATTGTAGTCGTCGAGCAGGCGCCGGACGACCTGGCAGAATTCTAGCAGGCGCTCCAGGCCGAAGGTGTGCTCGTGGGCGGCGATCTGAAAGACGCTGTCCGAGGAGGTGTAGCAGATCGGCTTTCCCGTTCGCATATGCTCCTCGCCGAGGCGCGCGATGATATCAGTACCGGAGGCATGGCAGTTGCCGAGAATGCCGGGAATGTCGCCCTCGCGGCAGATCGCTTCGACCAGTTCGGCGGGAAACGCGTCGCCCTCGGCCGAGAAATAGCCCCAATCGAACGTGACCGGCGTTCCGGCGATCTCCCAATGACCGGATGGCGTATCCTTGCCGCGCGAGACTTCGCTGGCAGCGCCATAGGCACCGTAGACCCGGCCCGGAACCGGCATGCCAATAGGCACGCGGCCCGTGGCCAATTTCGCCGCATGCACGAGCCCGAGCGCAGACATGTTGGGAAGGTGCAGCGGGCCTTCGCGCACACCGGCGCGATCTGCGGCGCCCGTCGCGCAAAACTCGGCGATGTGACCAAGCGTGTCGGCACCCAGGTCGCCATAGGTTTCGGCATCCGGCGCACCGCCTATACCGAAGGAATCGAGGACAAAGAGAAACGCGCGCGCCATGAAAGTTCCGGTAAGCCGAAGCGCGGGGCAGGGCCTGCGTTCCGGTGCTGCAACGAGCGCGGACGCAGATGCCGCCAGCGCAATCCCGAAGGAATACCGCCGGCGACGCCGCAATGCAATTGGCCTCGACTACAGCGCTGCGCGTCTTATTAGACGCGCAAAGGTCGCTGTAGTACTTTGAATGGCTGCATGTTTTGATCCTTAAATCGGATAGGATTTAAGGAAACATGCAGTGGCCCCGGTCAGCAATCCGGGCACTTTATGGTTTCGGCCTGGCGTGAGCGGAAATACGCGGTTTTGGACAAATCTACGGTGTTCGTGCTGGATGCAAGGCTCGGCGCGAACAGCAACAGTCCATGCTCCACGATCAGCTCCGTACGGATGACGAAGGCCGTGGTCGCCGTAAACTGGCTCGGAACGGTGGTGGTCGAGTTGACGGCATACGGCACCGCGCCGTTTTGGTCGCGCGACCAGACGACGGTTCCCGTGTTCGTTCCGCTGACCTCGATGCCGGTAATCTTGAGCGTGTATTTTGAACCTTCGTACGGGGCAAGGATGCTTTTCACCACATTCGACATGTTTCCCAAATAGGTCTTGTTGACCTCGCTTTGCTGGGAAACCAGATCGGCAACGGCGCTGGCGGCACGCGCAGCCTTGCCGGCTACGGTAAAGCCGAGCGATAATTCGAATGCGCCGACGTAAATCATGATCAGCAGCGGCGTGACGATGGCAAATTCGACACCGCCAAGCCCGCCCCGGTCTTTGAGCAGCGAGCGGAAGCTTGCGAAGGTCAGGCGGATTGCCGTCATCCAGTGCATCGCTAAAGTCTTCACGACGCGCCTCACTCGTTTTCTGTGCGGAAAGTGGTTGTGGAAACCATGAGATAGTCTTTAGGCATGCTGGATCCGGCCGGGCGCAGGTTGGTCACAAATGGCCTGATGAGATCGGTCATCACACTCCAGCGATAATACGCGCGCATGACGTTGAAGGAGCCGGGTCCGCCCGGCGCAAACTTCAGGTCGGCTGTCTTGAGATCCGACGACGACGACGAGGGGTCCATTCGCGGGATGAGCACCGGGAATTTGGTGAGATCGGTGACACTTCTGACGTCGATATAGAGCTTCGAGGCTTGGGCAGCCTCCGTCGCCGAGCACGTCAACATCACCGAGATTTCCTCGCAGAATGCCTGGCGAAACTTTGTCTCGTCCATATCAGTCGCCGTCTTGCCACGGTTGAAGGTGATCTCGCCGGTCCGGATCTTTCGCGCCATCGTTTCCGTGGCGTTTGCCAGCAGCTGGTCGCCGTAGAAGGCGGCGAATGTTTCGATGGAGGCGAAAATCACCATAAAGAAGGGAAGAGCCAGTATCGCGAACTCAATGCTCGCGGTGCCCTTTCTGTCGCGCCGGAAACGCCTCAATAAGCCCCTTGTGGGCTTTGCGGCCTTTTGGGGCTGCAGTGTTTCCTGCTCGATGCTCATCGCGCCGTCCCATCATGTTACGCCTGACGGAGACACAAAGTAGGGAGTAACTATTGATATTTCGTTGGCGATAATCGCGGGTATTTTAGTGAATTTCCAGTGTTTCTCGCAGTTTGCTCAGCTCCCACCACTTGCGGTTTTGCGCTCCACATGCCGCTCGCAACTTGGCGTACAGGAAAGGACTGTGCGCGACGTCTGTCGATAGACGCGCAGAGTGTTTGCTTCGTCGATCGACACGAGAATTTGCTCGTCGACGATGGCGTTTCCGTCCTGATCGAGGATGACAAGATTCGTCGTGCCGAAGCTGCGGCCGGTAATGACGATCGTGCGGGCGTCGGCCACCGTCGCATCTGCAACTTCCGCGTTGCCGATGATGACTTTGGCGACCGGCCGGTCGAGCTTGAGCACCCGTGCATGGTCCATGTAGACGCGCATCATATCGTCCTGCGCGCTTGCGGCCGACGCCGCCATCAGCGAAAGCATGCCGAGGATCGTGAGTGTCAGCGTGGCGGTCCGGTTGGCCGCGAGGGGCAAAATCATGGCAGGTCCCTGAGATGGCATTCGCCCCATCATCGGCACTCTTGGTGAATGAATCGTTAAGTCGGGTCGGCGCATCCTAAGCCGGCACATTTCCTATTCGCTTACCCAAAAATCAGCGGTGGGCCGTTAATCTTTTGGTAGCTGTCTTCCTTAAGCCGATAGCAATTCGCCAGGACTAGGTTGAGCTCATCCGATCAACGGCAACAGTTGGCGGACGTGCTGAACAACAATCGTGAAGTTAGGAGAATCATCATGAAGAAGATTTTTGCCCGTCTGATGAAGGACGAGTCCGGCGCAACCGCCATCGAATACGGCCTGATCGCCGCTCTGATTTCGGTTGCGCTTATCGGTGGAGCGACGGCGTTGGGCGACAAGCTGAACACGCAGTTCACCAACCTCGGCTCGTACATGAAGGTTACCCCGGCTCCTTGATCACTGCCTCTTTCTCTGAGGGCAAGGCGAGGTTCCGCCGGCGATCAGCTTAAAGTGCGGGGCCGCCCTCCAGTGGGGCGGCCTTATCTTTGCTGCAAGCAGCAAAATGGACTTTTGTGTGCTGGCTGGAAGGCCAGGAAACGTATTCCGCAAACGATGGAACGTCGCAGTGGCGAATTTATGAGTTCCACTCGAGGAGACGACCGGTGATCGTGGCTGCTATCTTCGTAGTTTTTCCGTTTTGTCTGGCGTTGTCCGCTTTCTCCGACGCCTTTACGATGACGATTCCAAATCGGGTGCCGATCGTTCTGATTGCGACCTTCACCATCGTTGCGCCCCTTGCTGGGCTCGGCATCCCGGAAATCGCGCTCCACATTGCCACAGCCCTTACCGTATTCGGCTTATGCTTCTGTCTCTTTGCACTCGGAACCATGGGTGGCGGTGACGCCAAACTTCTGACCGCTTGCGCCCTATGGTTTGGGGCCAACAGTTCGCTATTGGAATTCTTGCTTTCAGTCTCACTGTTTGGCGGCGTGTTGACCGTTGCGATCCTGTTCCTCAGGGCGCATGAAGATTTCATCCTGCCCTCGCGAATTCCGATGCCGCGGCTATTGTTTACGGCCACAAAGATTCCATACGGGATAGCGATCGCGGCCGGCGGTTTTGTTGCCTACCCCTCGTCACCATTGGTGCGAATGGCGTTATCCAGTCTCCATTGAACTGGCGATCCGAGTTTTGACATGTGCCGCCGCAAGTGTTCGCCACGTGCAGTAAGCGGCCTATGCCGACGGTAGGCGATTATTAACCATACCCGTAAGCGGCTTATTAACTATAATTACACCAATTCCTGATCAACCTGACGCCAGCATATCTGCGGGGCTCAGAAACGATCATGAAACCGGTTCGCATCATCATACTGGCGGTGGCCGTCGCCTCGGCGGCGATGGCCGGGTTGTTGGCGATGAAGCTGACCCGTGGTCCCTCGCCACAAATGGCGGAGCCACTGATCGAGCGAGCGCCGACCGTCAATGTCCTTGTTGCGAGCAAGAGCTTGCCCGTCGGGTCGCGCTTAGGTGGCGATGCGGTCCATTGGATGGCATGGCCCAAGGACGGTGTCGTCGAGGGGCTCATCACCGAAGAAAATCGTCCCTCTGCCATTGAAGATCTGACCGGCGCAGTCGTTCGCCTGCCGATCTTTAACGGCGAGCCCGTGCGCAGCGAGAAGGTCGCGGACTCCTCCAGCCGAATCATGTCGTCGCTATTGCCTGCTGGCAAGCGCGCCGTTGCCACAGAGATCACCGTGGCGACCGGCGCCGGCGGCTTCATCCTGCCCAATGACCGCGTCGACGTCATCATGGTCCGTAAATCGGACGGCGATCTCTACCTGACGGAAACCGTGCTCAGCAATGTTCGCGTGCTGGCGATCGATCAGCAGGTCGAGGAGAAGGATGACGGCTCAAAATCCGTTGTCGGTACCACGGCGACGCTGGAACTGACGCCGGATCAATCAAAGGTCATGACTGTCGCGCAGCAAATGGCTGAACGCATCTCACTTGCCCTTCGCAGTGTCGCGGATGCTCAAGAATCCGATACGAACGCTGCGGATTACCTTCTGAGTGGCGATGGCCAGCCCAGCATCCAGGTCATCAAGTCGGGCTCGATCGTCAAGAACGACGGTGCCATCAGCCAAGGCCAGCAACAATGAGCGATCGAGCGGAGCGCAGGGTGAAGCGGAGCGGGAACAAATTTCGGACGTCTGTTGCAGCCGGTCTGTCGTTTTGCCTGACATTCTCGGGCATGGCGCTGCCAACGCTCCCGTTCGCCCATGCGGCCGCCTCGTCGGTCGTCAGGATCGTTGAAAGCGGGCCCGGGGTGAAGAAGAAGATCAGCCTGGGGCTGAACAAGGCCGTCGTCGTCGATCTACCGGCCGATGCCCATGATATTCTCGTCGCCGACCCATCGCTCGCCGATGCCGTCACGCGCACCTCCAGGCGTATCTATCTCTTTGGAAAATCCGTTGGGCAGACCAACATTTTTGTCTTCGGGCCGAATGGCGAAGAGATCGTCAGTCTTGACGTCGAGGTTGAGCGCGACATCGCCAATCTGCAGTCAAACCTGCGTCGTTTCATTCCCGATGCCGAAATCAACGTTGAGATCATCTCCGACAACATCGTGCTGACGGGTACCGTGCGCACACCGCTCGATTCGACGCGAGCCGTCGATCTCGCCAAGGCCTTCCTGCAGGGCGGTGAAGCGACGACACGCAACATCACTGCGCAGGGAAACAATGGTGATGCCGATATCTTTGCCGAGGATCGGCAGGTCTCGCAGATTGTCAACCTGTTGACCATCGAAGGTGACGATCAGGTCACGCTGAAGGTGACGGTTGCCGAAGTGAGCCGCCAGGTCTTGAAGCAATTGGGCTTCAACGGGCGTGTAGGAGACGGCGAGAGCGGTATCGGCTTCCGCAATCCTGCAAACCTCGGTGATGCGATCAGTGTCGGCGCAAACGCGCTGATCAAGGGATCCATCGGCGGAACGACGATCTCGAGCTACATCAATGCGATGGAGCAAGCCGGTGTCATGCGCACACTGGCCGAACCCACCTTGACGGCAATTTCGGGACAAGAGGCCAATTTCTATGTCGGCGGGGAATTTCGGCTCGGCGGCACCCAGGAAGTCAAGGTCGACGACAAAACCGGCGACCCAACGGTTACGCGTGAGATCAACGACGTCGAATATGGAATTCGCCTGAACTTCAAGCCGGTCGTCCTGGGACCGGGCCGTATCAGTCTGCAGATCGAAACCAACGTTTCCGAGCCGACCTATGAGGGCTCGATCGTCACCGGCAACGGCTTCACCTCTGTCCCTGGCAACACCTTCCTCGGCATCCGCAGGCGCGAGGCGTCGACCAGTGTCGAGCTTCCCTCGGGCGGCTCTATCGTCATCGCCGGCCTCGTGCAGGACAATATCCGTCAGGCAATGTCCGGCCTGCCGGGTGCATCGAAAATCCCGGTCCTCGGAACGCTCTTCCGCAGCAAGGATTTCGTGCGCAACGAAACCGAACTTGTCATCATTGCGACGCCCTACCTCGTGCGCCCGGTTGCCAGAAGCGCGATCGCCAGGCCCGACGACAATTTCAACCCTGCCAATGATCTCGACAGCTTCTTCCTTGGTCGCGTGAACCGCATCTACGGGCGCCCGGAAGCATCCGCACCGGCGGGTCAGTACCATGGCAATGTTGGCTTCATCTACAAATAGGGCTGGGTCATGCAAACGCGAAGCAGCTTCCACGAGAATTCTGAAAGGCCGAGTGCCATGTCCCTCAACAGATCCGGAGTTCCCGTCCGTCATTTGCGGCGTGCTGCAATCCTCCTCGTGGCTGCCGGGCTGCTTGTCGGCTGCGGCACCAAGGATAATCTTTCGACGGGCTCTATCCCCGATGATTACCGGACACGGCATCCGATCGTGCTTGCCGAGGGCGAGCGTACGATCGATATCCCCATTGCCTCCGGTGACCGTCGGCTGACGCAAGGCACGCGCGACGTCATCAGCGGCTTTGGTGCCGATTATCGCAATTCATCGACCGGTGTCGTCCAGATCATGCTGCCGCGTGGCTCGGCAAACAGCCACGCCGCGCAGGCCATGCGCAAGGAGATCCGCGGCGTTCTCGTCGCCGCCGGCGTTCCCGCGAAGCGACTGATCGAGGCCGGCTACGAGGCCGGTCCCATGGGTGATGCCGCTCCGGTTCGCTTGAGCTATGTGGCGATCACCGCCCAGACCGGTCCCTGTGGCGAGTGGCCGGAGGACGTTGCACTCAACACGATCCAGAACCGCAACTACTATAATTTCGGCTGCGCGTCGCAATCCAATCTGGCGGCCCAGATCTCCAATCCGACCGATCTGCTCGGCCCGCGCCAGATGTCGCCGATCGATGCGGAGCAGCGCGGCCAGGTCATCACGGACTGGCGCGGAACCGAAAAGAGTGACGGACCCGTCATCATCGTCAATTGATATCGTTGGGATCAGCAGATGAGCACCATTGAGTACAGGATCGAAACGGGGGCCGGGGCGGGCGATTCCGTTTTCGATACGGTTCAACCGGGCGACCTCGAGCAGGTCCGTCCGCTGCCGCGCATTTCTATCCATGCCTTTTGCGAAAGCGAGGCGATGCAGCGGCTGATGGAGCGTTGCGGCCAGGACCGCCGCATGGCGAAGGTCAGCCTGCGCATCAACAGTGGCGGCATCGATGCTGCGGCAAACATGTTTGCGACGGTGTCGACGCCCAATCTGATTATCCTGGAAACGTCGACAGAACCGCGGTCGCTGCTGACGGAACTCGCGCCATTGGCTGCGGTCTGCGACCCCAGCACCAAGGTCGTTCTCATCGGCAAACACAACGATATCGCTCTTTATCGCGATCTCATCCGCAACGGCATTTCCGAGTATATGGTCGCGCCGGTGGCGATGCCGGATATTCTGTCGGCGGTTTCATCGATTTTCGTCGATCCCGACGCCGAGCCGCTGGGGCGCAGCCTGGCCTTTATCGGCGCCAAGGGCGGCAGCGGTTCCTCGGCCATCGCGCACAATTGCGCCTGGGGCATTTCTAACCTTTTTTCGACCGAAACCATTCTTGCCGATCTCGACCTGCCCTACGGCACGGCCAATATCGATTTCGATCAGGACCCGCCAACGGGTATCTCGGAAGCGGTTTTCGCACCGGAGAGGCTCGACGAGGTCTTTCTCGATCGTCTTCTGACCAAATGCTCCGAGCATCTTTCGCTGCTGGCGGCGCCGTCGATGCTGGATCGCGCCTATGACTTCGAGGGTGGCGCCTTTCATCCGATCCTCGAGATCTTGCAACGCAGTGCACCCGTTTCGGTGCTCGACATCCCGCATATGTGGACGGAATGGACGCGCGCGGTTCTCGGCGAAGCCGATGAGATCGTGATCACAGCCGTGCCGGATCTCGCAAGTCTTCGCAACACGAAGAACCTGCTCGATGCCTTGAAGAAGCTTCGGCCGAACGACAAGCAACCTCATCTCATCTTGAATCAGGTGGGCATGCCGAAGCGTCCGGAGATTGCGGTGAGCGAATTCTGCGAGTCGCTGGAAATCGAAGCGGCCGCTATCATCCCGTTCGACGCCGTTCTCTTCGGCAACGCGTCGAACAGCGGCCGCATGATTGCGGAGATAGACAAAAAATCCGCCGCCGCCGAAACCTTCTCCCAACTCGCGCACCTGCTGACCGGCCGTGCGTCGATGAAGAAGGCGCGACGCGGCGGCCTCGGGAAGATGCTCGCGGCGCTGGGCAAGAAATAGACCACGCATACCGCATAATTCCTTAAGTCGGATTCGATTTAAGAAGAAAATTATGCAGCAAATCTAAAGTGTTACAGCGTCCTTAGCGCGTCATGTTTGACACGCGGCGCTGTACAACGGACGGATCAGGAACATGTTCGGCAAACGCGGAAACGAAGGCTTCGGCAAGAGCGGCACGACAGGTGCTGCTCTGCCGCCGATCGTCCCTGCCACGCAAGCGGCCGTCATCGCCCACGTGCCGGTGCTTGGCGATGCTCAAGCACCGGCGTCGCGTCCGCAATCGCCAGCTCCGGCACAAAGAAAGCGACCCGCCCGCAACGAGGACTACTACGATACGAAGTCGCAGGTTTTCTCCGCGCTGATCGATACGATCGATCTGTCGCAGCTGGCCAAGCTAGATACGGAAAGCGCACGCGAAGAAATTCGCGATATCGTCAATGACATCATCACGATCAAGAACTTCGCGATGTCGATCTCCGAGCAGGAGGAACTGCTCGACGATATCTGCAATGACGTCCTTGGCTATGGACCGTTGGAGCCGTTGCTCGCGCGCGATGATATTGCCGATATCATGGTCAATGGTGCCGGTCAGACCTTCATCGAAGTGGGCGGCAAGACGATCGAATCCGAAGTCCGATTCCGTGACAATGCCCAGCTCCTGTCGATTTGCCAGCGGATCGTCGGACAGGTGGGGCGGCGCGTCGACGAATCCAGCCCTATCTGCGACGCGCGTCTTCCTGACGGCTCGCGCGTCAACGTCATTGCGCCGCCGCTCGCCATCGACGGCACCGCACTGACGATCCGCAAATTCAAGAAGGACAAGCTGAAGCTCGATCAGCTGGTGAAATTCGGCGCAATCACGCCCGAGGGGGCAGTCCTTCTCCAGATCATCGGCCGCGTCCGCTGCAACATCGTCATCTCCGGCGGTACCGGTTCGGGCAAGACGACGCTTCTGAACTGCCTGACCGGCTTCATCGACCTCGACGAGCGAGTGATTACCTGCGAAGACACCGCCGAACTGCAATTGCAGCAGCCGCACGTGGTTCGCCTCGAAACCCGACCGCCGAATATCGAAGGCGAGGGTGAGATCACCATGCGGGATCTCATCAAGAACTGCCTGCGTATGCGGCCCGAGCGCATCATCGTCGGCGAAGTGCGCGGACCTGAGGTGTTTGACCTGCTGCAGGCGATGAACACCGGCCATGACGGTTCCATGGGGACGATCCACGCCAATACGCCGCGCGAATGCCTGGCGCGTATGGAATCGATGATCGCCATGGGCGGCTACACCCTGCCGGCCAAGACTGTGCGCGAGATCATCTCCGGATCCATCGACGTCATCATCCAGGCCGCGCGTCTGCGCGACGGTTCGCGCCGCATCACCCACATCACCGAAGTGGTCGGTATGGAAGGCGACGTCATCATCACGCAGGATCTGATGCGCTACGAGATCGAAGGGGAAGATGCCAACGGCCGTATTGTCGGCCGCCACGTATCGACCGGCATCGGTCGCCCGCACTTTTGGGATCGCGCCCGGTACTTCAACGAAGACAAACGCCTGGCGGCGACACTCGACGCTATGGACAAGGGCTAGGAGCCGCGATGTTCGGCATAGGCATCCCCGTCCTGGCGCTGGCCTTCCTCGTCGCAATTTCAGCGGCGGCCCTTGCCTATGTTGTCCTGTATTCGCGGATAGAAACCGAGAAGAAGGCGGAAGGTCGAATTCGCAAAGTCGGCGCCGCCGAAACAGATCGGGTCAAGGTCAAGGCAGCTCGCGATCGTGTCAGCGAAATGTCGAAGCGACGCAAGTCCGTTCAGGACTCGTTGAAGGAACTCGAGAAGAAGCAACAGGAAAAATCGAGCAAGACGGCGCCATCGATGAAGGCCCGCCTGGCACAGGCAAACCTGTCCATTTCCCTGACGCAGTTTTATCTTTTCAGTGCGGCTTTCGGCTTCGTCGCCTTCATCATCACGCTCATGGCTGGCGCCGGTCTCGCGATCTCGGCTGGCATCAGCCTGATCGCCGCCGCTGGCCTGCCACGCTGGTTCATCGGCTTCCTGATCAAGCGTCGCTGCAAGAAATTCCTTGAGGAGTTTCCGAACGCGCTCGACATCATGGTTCGCTCGATCAAATCGGGTCTTCCGTTGAATGATGCCCTGCGCCTCATCGCCGGTGACGGCCAGGAGCCGGTCAAAACCGAATTTCGCCGCGTCGTCGATTCTCAGCAGGTCGGCCTCAGCGTCACCGAGGCATGCGCCCGCATGATCAATAGCATTCCACTGGCAGAGGTGAATTTCTTCGCCATTGTTATTGGTATTCAGGCGCAGGCGGGTGGCAACCTGTCCGAAGCGCTCGGCAACCTGTCGAAGGTGTTGCGTGAACGAAAGAAGATGAAGGCCAAGGTCAGCGCTCTGTCGATGGAGGCAAAGGCTTCGGCTTGCATTATTGGCGCCCTGCCATTCATCGTGTCGTTCCTCGTTTACGTTACCTCACCCGACTACATGATGGTCCTGTTCACTGACCCGCGCGGCCATCTCATCATTGGCGCTGGCTTGGTCTGGATGAGTATCGGCATTCTGGTGATGCGCAACATGATCAATTTCGATATCTGAGGGACGATTATGAGCGAAGGATTGATCAAGACACTGACGGATCCCAATGTCGTCTTTGCCGTTCTTGTCTCATTTGCAGTGCTGGCGACCTTCTATTCTCTCGTGGTGCCGCTCTTGGAGCGCGGAGACCTCGGCAAGCGGATGAAATCGGTGGCGACCGAGCGCGAACAGATCCGCGCACGGGAACGCGCGCGCCTGGCGGCCGAAGTCTCGAGCGGCAAGGCCAATTTGCGCGGTCAGAACAATACGTCCGTTCGCCAGGTGGTCGAGCGGCTGAATCTGCGCAAAGCCCTCGTTGACGACAACACGGTCAACCGTCTCAAGACGGCGGGCTATCGGTCCCAGAACGCGCTCAACACCTTCCTCTTCGCGCGCTTCTGCCTTCCGTTCCTGTTCCTGGTCATCGCGATCATCTATATTTTCGTGCTCGGCAATTTTGCCGAAAAGCCGTTCATGATGCGGTTCGCATTTGCCGTCGGTTTTGCCTATGTCGGCTTCTATGCGCCGAACATCTTTGTCGCCAACGCCATCTCGAAGCGACAGCATTCCATTCGTCGCGCCTGGCCGGATGCGCTCGATCTCCTGCTGATCTGCGTTGAATCCGGCGTCTCGATGGAGCTTGGCATGCGGCGCGTTGCCGATGAAATTGCCTCCCAGTCGCCGGCTCTGGCGGAGGAATTGGTGTTGACGA
The DNA here is from genome assembly GCF_014851895.1 of Ensifer sp. ENS11. NCBI lineage: Bacteria > Pseudomonadati > Pseudomonadota > Alphaproteobacteria > Hyphomicrobiales > Rhizobiaceae > Ensifer > Ensifer sp. ENS11. The sequence continues at coordinate 24,090 of NZ_JACVAN010000001.1, forward strand.
CGGCCGAGCTTTCCTTCCTGCCCGAACGCCGGATCGCGCTCGAAAACCTCGGCCACCGGACGGGCCTCGATGATGTGAAATCGGTGGTTCAGGCGCTGATCCAGGCCGACCGCTACGGCACCCCGATTGCCCAGGCGCTGCGCGTTCTGGCGCAGGAAAGCCGCGATCAGCGCATGAATGCCGCTGAAAAGAAGGCGGCGGCGCTGCCGCCCAAGCTCACAGTGCCGATGATCCTGTTCTTCCTGCCGGTTCTCGTCGCCGTCATCCTCGGTCCGGCCGGCATCCAGGTCGCCGATCGTTTCTGATCCCGCTGCTGCACAATTCTTCAGAGCGGATGCAATTTGGGAGATTGTGCCGAAAAGTCGGGCCGCCCATGGCGCTCGTCGCGTATTCCATTGAACGCGCGAGGCTGTGGAGGCTTGCAAATCAGAGGCGGCTTGAGATCAGCCTAGCGCATGTCACTATCGCAAAACCGCTACGCACTTTTGCGCGACATGCGCAAAAACAAAGGCTTAAAGCGCAGTCAGCGATTCCTACAGCGCAGCACGTCTTATTAGACGCGCAAAGGTCGCTGTAGCGGGCTTGGGGCGTGCGACAGACACCGGTTCCGTTCCGTGATCTCAGTTGGTGTTAGTTTCGTCCGCCTTGGCCAGCTGCGTCCACGCACCTTGCTGCGACAGCATCGAGCGCAGATATTTCACGTTGGCTTCTGCCTGCTCCCCGGAAAGCTCCTGGCGGGCGATCGTTTCGGCCTCTTGAAAGCGTCCCTGCAGCCCGACGGCGAGTGCGAGGTTCTGCCGTACGCTGCTGTCGGCGCCGGGTTGGCTCGCGGCGGACTTGAGATAGGTCTCCGCCGTGCGCAGGTCCTTGGTCAGAAGATAGGACATGCCGAGGTTGGAGAGCACCGAAGGCTCGTTCGGCTTGAGCTCGAGCGCTTCGCGATAGCGCAGGCGCGCCTCCTGGGCACGTCCGAGTTGGTCAAGGATCGCGCCCTCGGCCGATTTCAGCTTCCAGTCCGGCCGATCCGGCGTCTGCGCGCGACTGATCGTGTTCAGTGCCTGATCCAGTTGTCCGGCCGCTGCCTGCGCCTTGCCGTAGGCGCCGAGGACCTCGCGGTCCTGCGGATGGTTGATGGCGACCTGCTGCATGACGGCAAGCGCCTGTTCGTTGCGCCCGGTCATGCGCAGAAGATTGGCGTAGTTGAGCCCCGCCTCGCGATCCCGCGGGTTCTTCTCATAGGCCTGGCCGATGCCTTCGGCTGCCTGGGACAGTTCCGATGCGGTCATCGATTGAACCGACTTCGACGTGCCCGAAATGGAACCGGTCGTCAGCTCCTTCTTCGGCTGGTTGGCACAGCCGGCGACAGACAGGGCGACGATCGCGATCGCGGCGCCTTGCAGCAGACGGTTGGCGTTTAGGGATGAGATCGTGCGTTTGGCCATCGGCGGTGTCCCCAGCATGCATTCGCGCACCAGAACTCCAAACAACATCGGCGCAACTTTCACTCCAGCAATAATCTGTTAACCCTAACAGAGCGTTAAATGCGCGAATCCATCTCTGTCAGCCGAGGACTTCCATGGCCCCCTATCAGTTCATCGAGCGGCCGTCGCCGTTCAACACCAGCGCAGGCAAGACTCTGCCGATCTTCGCGGTCACGCCGGCGCATATCGAAACGGGAGCCATCGATCCGATCGCGCTTGATTGGGCCCGAAAGGCCGGCTTCAAGGCCGAATCGGGCGCGGTCCTTCTGATCCCATCCGCCGATGGCCATCTCGGCGGCGCGCTCTTCGGCCTGGGCGGCAACCCATCCGAGGCGCCGTTCCTGACCGGCAAGCTCGCGCGCGCCCTGCCACCCGGCAAGTGGCATATCGAAACGGCGCCGCTCACAGCCAACCGGCTGGCACTCGGCTATGGTCTCGGCTCCTATCGCTTCGAGCGTTACAAGTCGGCAAAGGGCGAGCCGCCGACCTTGCTCATCCCGACCGATGCCGATGCTGCCGATATCAAGCGTCAGCTCGCCGGCGTCTTCCTTGCCCGCGACCTCATCAACACGCCGACCAACGACATGGGCCCTGAGGCGCTGGAAGCAGCATTCCGCGCACTTGCGACGCACTACAAGGCGGATGTCTCGGTGATATCGGGCGAGGCTCTTCTGACGCAGAACTTCCCGCTTGTTCACACGGTCGGCCGTGCGAGCGCAGAAGCGCCGCGTCTTCTTGAACTGCGCTGGGGCAAGAAGGGCCACAAGAAAGTGACGCTGGTCGGCAAGGGCGTCTGCTTCGACACCGGCGGCCTCGACATCAAGCCCGCTTCCTCAATGCTGCTAATGAAGAAGGACATGGGCGGTGCCGCCAACGTCATGGGCCTCGCGCTGATGATCATGGATGCAAAGCTCAAGGTCGATCTGCGCGTCATCATCCCCGTCGTCGAGAACTCGATCTCCGCCAATGCCTTCCGGCCGGGCGACATCTATCGCAGCCGCAAGGGCCTGACGGTGCAGATCGACAACACCGATGCCGAAGGCCGTCTCATTCTTGCCGATGCGCTCGCCTATGCCGACGAGGAAAAGAACGAGCTGCTTGTCGATATGGCAACGCTGACCGGTGCCGCCCGCGTTGCACTCGGTCCCGACCTGCCGCCGTTCTTCACCGACGACGCCGAGCTGGCGCAGGATCTCTCTGAGGCGAGCCTCAGCGTCGACGATCCGATGTGGCGCATGCCTCTGCACATGGGCTACGACAAGGACGTCTCCGCGCGCATTGCCGACCTGACGAACGCGCCTTCGGGCGGCATGGCAGGTTCGATCACCGCAGCGCTCTTCCTCAAGCGCTTCGTCACCAACACCAAAAGCTGGGTGCATTTCGATATCTTCGGGTGGGCCCAGTCCGAGCGGCCGCATTCGCCTGTTGGCGGTGAGGCTCAGGCTATTCGCGCGCTCTATCAGCATATCGGGCGGATCGCCAAGTAAGTCTCTGATGAAGACGACCGGCGCTGACCCTGCGCCGGTCGTCCGAAAAAGCAACGCTTGCGTAACGGTCCGCCGCTATGGTGGCGGACTACCGCAGCGCCGCGCTTCCCTTGGAAGTGTATTGGTCGCTGTCGTTCGTTGACTGTCTGTTTGAATCCTCGAACCGGAGAGCGATCGAGGGATTCATGCGGTTGCGCAGGAGTTGCCATTGCCGGTCGAGCTTACGCCCTCCCAGGCCCTCGGGCTCTGGCACATGGTATCGTTGGAACAGGTGCGGGTGGACGGTCGCGATCTGACGCTGCGCCAGATGGCGATCCTCTTGCAGATCTATCTCGTGCCGCCGCCCCACACCGTTCGTGGCCTTGCCGCAACCCTTGGCGTCACCAAGCCGGTGATCACGCGAGCACTCGATACCATGGGCGCCCTCGGCCTTGTCGACCGCGCCCGCGACGACCGCGATCGGCGCAACGTGGTCATCAAAAGGACAGTCGACGGTGCTCTCTATCTTGAAAAATTCGGCGATCTGATCATTGATCAGGGCCGCAAACAGCCTAAGTGAGTTGACATGTCGACACTTCCCGATCGCCGCCTGAATGCCTATCGAGCCGACCTCGCCGAAAGCCGCCTTCGCGGTGTCGTGGAGGCCGAGCGCTATGTCGAGGGAAGCGTTGCCCGCGTCTCCGTGCCGGTAACGCCGCTCAGGGCAAAGCCCGATCTTGCCTGCGGTACCGATACCGAACTGCTGCTCGGCGAATCGGTTCGGGTGCTCGATACCAACGAGAGCTGGTGCTGGGTGAAGGCGGATCTCGACGGCTATGTCGGCTACCTTCCGGAATATTGCCTTGCGCCGGTGGTCAAGAGCCCGACGCACATCGTCTCGGCCCCGCGCACCTTCGTCTATTCCGGTCATGACTTGCGTTTTCCGACTGTTTATCCGTTGTCGATGGGCAGCCGTCTCAGCGTTGTCGACGAGCGCGAGACCCGTGGCACGCGCTACTTCCTGCTCGACGGCGGCCAGGCGGTGATCGCCAACCATTGCATCGAGGTCGGCAGCGTCGTGCCCGGAGACTATGTCTCGGTTGCCGCCCGCTTCGTCGAAACTCCCTATCTCTGGGGCGGTCGTTCCGGTTTCGGCATTGATTGTTCCGGCCTTGTGCAGCTGTCGATGATGATGGTCGGCAAGCTCGCCCCGCGCGACTCCGACATGCAGGCTGCAGGCTTGGGAACGCCGATCGCCCGTGAGGAGCTTAGGCGCGGCGACCTCGTCTTCTGGAAGGGCCACGTTGCGCTGATGGAAGACGACGAAACGCTGATCCATGCCAACGGCCATACGATGACCGTTGCCCGCGAGGGACTGGAAGCGTCGATCGAACGCATCGGTTGGCTCTACGACCAGCCGACGGGCTATCGCCGCCCTTAAGCATTTCCAGGAAAAGTGCGAAGCGGTTTTCCGTCAGGTAATGCGCAAAAACAAAGAGATAGAGGGTTTGGGCGGCTCTCTCGAGGCCGGAAGCGTTCTAAGCGCTCAGTAGCCGGCTAATTTATCGACGACGTGCTGCAAAGGTTGCCCGCTTTCGAGGCGGGCGATCTGCTGTTCGACGTGGCGGAACAGCGCCTTGACGTCGGACGAAGCTGCGACATGCGGCGTTACATAGACATTCGGCATCTGCCAGAAGCGGCTTTCTGGCGAAAGCGGCTCCTGCTCGAAAACGTCAAGGGACGCTGCGCCGAGAAGGCCCGAATCGAGTGAGCTCAAGATATCGGTTTCGACCTGGCTGCCGCCGCGGCCGCCATTGATGAAGACCGGGGCGCCAAAGGGGCCGTTGCGGCTCAGCTTGGCAAAAAGTCCGGCATTGAAGATGCCGCGGGTCTCCGGCGTCAGCGGCAACAGGCCAACCAGGAAGTCCGTGCGCGCCAGGAAGGCGTCCAGCTCGTCACCGCCATAGGTCTCGATGCCGTCGATCGCCTTCGTGCTGCGCGACCAGCCGACGACCTTGAAGCCCAAGGCCGAAAGCTTACGGGCCGCATCCTGTCCAAGCACGCCCATGCCCATGATGCCGACGGTAATGTCCGCCGCCTCGGGTTGGGAAAGGTCGCGCCACTCCCGCTTTGCCGCCAGCGCCTCATAGGTGCTGTGCTGGCGCAGATGCATGAGGCATTGCATCACCACCCATTCGCTCATGCGTGTCGTCAGGCTGCGATCGACGAAGCGCACAAGCGGCACATCCGGCAATCCCGGCAGCGTCAGGACATGGTCGACGCCGGCGCCGCCGGAGAACACCACCTTGAGATCCGGCGCTCTCTCGAAAAGGTCCGGTGCCGATTTCCACACCACGGCATAGTCGATATCAGAGAGATCGCGATTGTCGTGGATGGCATCGGCTCGGTTGATCACCTCCCGGTCCGGGAAGGCGCCCTTCAGGGCTGCCGCAACCTCCTCGGGAATGAACTTCAGATCGATGATGACGGAGCTTTTCGAGGGCATTGTTAGGACTCTACTGGCGGATGGCGGACAGGTTGACGGCTTCGAGGTTGAAGGCTGCCGCCATCAGGGCCTTGGTATAATCCTCCTGCGGCGCATTGAAGATGCGCTCCGCCGGGCCCTGCTCGACGACCTTGCCCATGCGCATCACGATCATCTCGTTGGCAAGCGCCCGCACAACCTTGAGGTCGTGGCTGATGAAGAGATAGGCGAGGTCGTGCTTGTGCTGCAGGTCGCGCAGCAGGTCGACCACCTGCGCCTGGACGCTCATGTCGAGCGCCGAGGTCGGCTCATCCAGCATCACGAATTTCGGCTTCAGTACCATCGCACGCGCAATCGCGATGCGCTGCCGTTGGCCGCCGGAGAATTCGTGCGGATAGCGCCAGCGGGTGGCGGGGTCGAGCCCCACTTCCTCGAGCGCTGCGGCGACGCGTTGATCGCGCTCGTTGTCCGACAGCGCGCTCTCGTGGATTTTCAGCCCTTCGGCGATGATGTCGGAAATCGACATGCGCGGGCTCAGAGAACCGTAAGGGTCCTGGAAGACGACCTGCATCCGGTTTCGAAGCGGCCGCATTTCGCGGAAGCTGTAGGCGGCGATGTCCTTGCCGACGAAGGCGATCCGTCCCTTGGACGATATCAGCCGCGTCAGCGCCAGACCGAGCGTCGTCTTGCCGGAACCCGATTCGCCGACGACGCCGAGCGTCTGGCCGGCGCGCAGCTTAAGGTCGATGCCGTCGACCGCCTTCACGTGGTCGACGACCTTGCGCAGGAAGCCGGCCTTGATCGGAAACCAAACCTTCACATCAGCCGCTTCCATGACGACTGGCTTCGAGGCGTCCGAAAGCGGCGGGTTACCCCTTGGCTCGGATGCGAGCAGGTGGCGGGTATAGGCATGCTGTGGATTGGCAAAGATCTCGGCGGTCGGCCCGGTCTCGACGATCTTGCCCTTGGTCATCACGCAGACCCTGTCGGCGATTTTTCGCACGATGCCGAGGTCATGGGTGATGAACAGCATCGACATGCCGTGCTCGTCTTTCAGCGTTTTCAAGAGTTCGAGGATCTGGGCCTGCACCGTGACGTCGAGCGCCGTCGTCGGCTCGTCGGCGATCAAAAGCTCCGGCCGGTTGGCGAGCGCCATGGCGATCATCACGCGCTGGCGCTGGCCACCGGAAAGCTCGTGAGGATAGGCGCCAAGCCGCTTCTCCGGCTCGCGGATGCCGACCTGGTTCAAGAGCTCGAGAATTCTCGTGCGCGCCGCGGCTCCTTCCAGTCCCTGATGCAGCTCCAGGATCTCGCCGATCTGCCGTTCGATCGGATGCAGCGGATTGAGCGATGTCATCGGCTCCTGGAAGATCATCGTGATGTCGTTGCCGCGCACATGGCGCAGCTCCGCATCGCTGGCCTTCAGCAGGTCCTTGCCGTTGAAGTGGATTTCGCCGCTCGGATGGCTTGCCGAAGGGTAGGGCAGGAGCTTCAGAATCGAGTTGGCGGACACGGACTTGCCGGAGCCGGACTCACCGACAAGCGCAACCGTTTCGCCGCGCTTGATGTCGAAGGAAATGCTATCGACCGCAAGCGAGGTGTTACCGCCCTGATGGAAAGCGACCGACAGATCGCGGACGGAGAGAATGGGATCGGTCATCGTCGCGCTCACCGGAATGTCTTTCTCGGGTCGAAGGCATCGCGGGTCGCTTCGCCGACGAAGATCAGCAGCGACAGCATCACCGACATGACGCAGAAGGCCGTCAGCCCGAGCCAGGGCGCCTGCAGATTGGATTTGCCCTGCGCGATCATCTCGCCAAGGGAAGGCGAGCCCGGCGGCATGCCGAAGCCGAGGAAGTCGAGCGAGGTCAGCGTGGTGATCGAGCCAGAAAGGATGAACGGCAGGAAGGTCAGGGTCGCCACCATCGCGTTCGGCAGCAGGTGACGGTACATGATCGTGCCGTTGCCGACGCCAAGCGCGCGCGCTGCATTCACATATTCGAAGTTGCGTGCCCGCAGGAACTCGGCGCGCACGACGCCGACAAAGCCGACCCAGGAAAACAAGAGCATGATGCCGAGCAGGATGAAGAAGCCCGGCGGCAGGATCGCGGCGATGATCAAGAGAATGTAGAGCACCGGCATCGACGACCAGATCTCGATGAAGCGCTGCATCAAGAGGTCGGTCCAGCCGCCGAAATAGCCCTGCACTGCGCCGGCCGTCACGCCGATGATCGCGGAGGCGATGGTGAGTACCAGCCCGAAGAGCACCGAGATGCGGAAGCCGTAGATCATGCGCGCCGTCACGTCGCGCGCCTGGTCGTCGGTGCCGAGCCAGTTGAGGTTGCCGGCAATGCAGTTGCGGTCGGCGGTGCCTTCCGGATAGGCCGAGCAGCGTTCCTCCGTGCTCATCAGCCAGAAGGGCTTTGTCGGCGCCGAATGCGGAATGTTCGAGTTGACCGTCTGGTAGGAGTAGCGGATCGGCGGCCAGATCATCCAGCCGTTGCCCTCGATCTCGTCGCGAATGTAGTCGGAGCGATAGTCGGTCTCGGCAAGGAAGCCGCCGAACTTCTCCTCCGGATAGTTGACCACCGCAGGAAACAGGATCTCGCCCTTGTAGGAGGCGATGATCGGCTTGTCGTTGGCGATGAATTCGGCAAACAGGCTGAGCACGAACAGCAGAAGGAACAGCCAGAGCGACCAGTAGCCGCGCCGGTTCGCCTTGAAGTTCTGCCAGCGCCGCTTGTTGACCGGCGACAGCCAGCCACGCGGCGGGGCGGCAACCTGGGTGGGGGCAGTGGTTACGGTGCTCATCACACGTCCCTCCGCTCGAAATCGATGCGCGGATCGACCCAGGTGTAGATGAGGTCGGAGAGCAGGCTGACGAGCAGCCCCATCAGCGAGAAGATGAACAGCGTCGCAAAGACGATCGGATAGTCGCGCTTGACGACGGAATCATAGCCGAGCCGCCCAAGGCCATCGAGCGAGAAGATATATTCGATCAACAGCGAACCGGTGAAGAAGGCCGAGATGAAGGCGCTCGGGAAACCGGCGATGATGATCAGCATAGCGTTGCGGAAGACGTGGCCGTAGAGCACCTGACGGTCATTCAGGCCCTTGGCGCGCGCCGTCGTCACATACTGCTTCTTGATCTCGTCGATGAACGAATTCTTGGTCAAGAGCGTCGTTGTCGCGAAGGCCGAAAGCAAAAGCGTGATCAGCGGCAGCGTCATGTGCCAGAAGTAGTCGAGGATCTTCTGCCACCAGGGCAGTTGCCAGAAATTGTCGGAAACGATGCCGCGCAGCGGAAACCAGTCGAGGAACGAGCCGCCGGCAAAGACGACGATCAGCAGGATGCCGAAAAGGAAGCTCGGAACGGCATAGCCGACGATGATGATGCCCGAGGTCCAGATGTCGAAGGTCGATCCATCAGACACCGCCTTCTTGATGCCGAGCGGGATCGAGATCGCGTAGGAAAACAGCAGGATCCAGAGCCCCAGCGAGATCGAGACCGGCATCTTCTCCTTGATCAGATCGATGACCGACGTGTTGCGGAAGAAGCTCTCGCCGAAGTCGAAGCGGATATAGTCCCACATCATCGTGCCGAAGCGTTCGAGCGGCGGCTTGTCGAAGCCGAACTGTTTTTCGAGCTTGGCGATGAATTCCGGGTCGAGCCCCTGGGCGCCTCGGTACTGGCCGCCTTGATCGCCACCGGTCTGCATCAGGTCGCCGCTGCTGCCGCTCAGCCGGTCGGAGCCGCCGGCGTTCGTCAGGTCCGAAATCACCTGTTCGACCGGTCCGCCGGGCGCAAACTGAATGACTGTGAAAGAAATCGCCATGATCCCGATGATCGTCGGGATCATCAGCAGCAGGCGTCGCAGGATATAGGCACCCATCAGGCCAGCCTTTCGATCGACGTGTTGCCGGTGGCCCGGACCCGCGAAGCGTCGGCGTGCGCCCTATGGTGTCTCAATCCTCACGTCTCCTTGCGGCTTTCAGGCCCAAGCCGGGCCTATATTCGTTTTCAGTGATTCGTTTTTCTGCATTTGGAATCGAGACGGCATCCAAGTGCAAGGGCTTCATTTGGCCGTGGCGTTTTTCGACCACCAGACATCCGGGAAGCCGGTGCCGTAATAGGGCAGCTCCTGCGGATGGGCGAGGTGGTTCCAATAGGCCACGCGGACCGCCTTGGAATAGAAGAGCGGCACGACATAGTTATGGGAGAGGAGAACGCGGTCGAGCGCCCGTGTCGTCGCAACCAGTTCCTCGCGGTTCGGCGCGAAGATGATCCTTCGGATCAGCTCGTCGATCGCTGGATCGGCAATGCCGGCATAGTTTCTCGATCCCGGCTGGTTGACCGAGCTCGAGCCCCAAATGTCGATCTGTTCGTTTCCTGGCACCAGGGACTGCGCCCAGATGCCATAGATCATGTCATAGTCGAAGCTTCTGACGCGATTGGTGTATTGCGAATCGTCGACGGTGCGGATGCGGGCATCGATGCCGATTTTCTTGACGCTGTTAATGAATGGCGTGACCGTGCGCTCGAAGGACGGGTTGGACAGAAGCAGCTCGAAGCCGAAGGGTTCGCCGGTCTTGACGTTGACCAACCGGTTGCCCTTGAGCTCGTAGCCCGCCTCCTTGAACAGGTCGAGCGCCTTGCGCAAGTTGCCGCGCACCTTCTGCGGGTCGCCGTTGATGGGGTTCACATAGGGCGTGGTGAAGACTTCGGCCGGAACCTTGTCCTTCAGCTCCTCCAGGATTGCCTTTTCGCGGCCCTCGGGAAGCTTGGAGGAGGCAAGCTCGGTGCCCCAGAAATAGCTGTCGACACGCTGATAGGCGTTGTAGGCGAGATTGCGGTTGAGATCCTCGAAGTCGAAGGCGTAGTTCAGCGCCTCGCGCACCCGCTGATCCCTAAACTTCTCGCGGCGCATGTTCGGCACCAGCGCCTGCATGACCCCGGTTGCGCGCAGCGGATTCTCGATCTCCTCGCGGATCACACGGCCGTCCTTCATGGCCGGAAAGTCGTAGGCGGTCGCCCAATGGCTCGCGCTGCTGTCTCGGTAGAAATCGACGTTGCCGGCGCGAAAAGCCTCGAATTCCACGTTTCTGTCGCTAAAGAAGGCATAGGTGATCGTGCTGAAATTGTATTGTCCGACATTGACGTTGAGGTTCTTGCCCCAATAGTCGTCCCTGAGCTCGAAGCGGATCGAGCCACCCGCCTGGAAAGAGGCGATCTTGTAGGGGCCGGAGCCCATCACCGGTTCCAGCGTTGTGCGGGAGATATCGCGCTTGTTGCCCTTGGCGTCCTGCCCCTCCCACCAGTGCTTCGGAACGATCGGGAACTGGCCGAGAATGTTCGGCAGTTCGTGGTTGTTCTTCTCGTCAAAGCGGAAGGTGATATCGCGCTCGCCGGTCTTTTCCGCTGAAACCACGTGGCGGTAATAGTTGGACTGGAGTGGATTGTGCTCCTTCGCCATGTTGAGGGAGAAGATGACATCCTCCGGGGTCACCGGCGTTCCGTCGGCCCACTTGGCCTCCGCACGCAGGCGAAAAGTGGCAGACGAGATATCGTCGGGATAGGAGACGCCCTCGGCAAGCAGGCCGTATGCGGTGGTGATTTCATCCTCGGCGGTTTTCAACAGCGTATCGAAGACCAGGGACGAAACGCCGGTCGCCGCTTCGCCCTTGGCGAGGATGGGGTTGAACGTGTCAAACGTGCCGTTTTCCGAGAGCCGCAGCTCGCCGCCTTTCGGTGCGTCCGGATTGACGTAGTCGAAGCGGGCGAAGCCATCCTTATGTTTTGGCTCACCGATCGACGACGTACCATTGCGCCAGACGGGCTGTTCTTCGGCATTCGATGCAGGGGGAAGGAGAAGAAGCGCTGCTGTCAGAAGCGAGGCCGCGAGGCCAGGTTTCACGGTCCTGCAGAAGTTTGGCATCCAGCCGGTACCCCTATATTCCAATGTTCTTTTTTGAAAGCATAGGCGAAATCGGGGCAATTGACAGGCACCGCCGCAAATCAGGCGAAATTTTTGCGTCACATCCCGGTGATTCACAAGGCTGAGGCAAAGACCGCGCCTTAGGATGGGGGTTCATCGGACACGGCGCGTCGGCGTCGGGGTCTGCGGGACATGAACGGGACGAAATGACATGGTTGCTCCACTTCAACGTTGCGGCTCGGCGCTTCTGGCGCTGTTGCTCGGAACGAGTTTCTTGATCGCCGATGCTGCCAGGGCCGACGACACGCCGGCAAAGACGCTTTTCGGCGCCAAGACGCTGCCGGCTCAGATGGCGCCTTCGTCCTATGGCTTCTATGCGAAGGGCTGCCTTGCCGGCGGCGTCGCGATCCCGACGGATGGTCCCACCTGGCAGGCGATGCGGCTGTCGCGCAACCGGCGCTGGGGCCATCCCCAGATGATCGCACTGATCGAACAATTCTCCCATGATGCCGCCGAAAAGGTCGGCTGGCCGGGTCTGCTTCTCGGCGATATCTCGCAGCCGCGTGGCGGACCGATGATCTCCGGCCACGCCTCGCACCAGATCGGTCTCGATGCCGATATCTGGCTGACGCCGATGCCGCAGAGGACGCTGACGGGCCGGGAGCGGGAAGACATCTCCGCAACGTCGATGCTGCAGAAGAACAAGTTTCTGACCGTCGACCCATCGATCTGGACGCCGGCGCATGCCCGGCTGATCATGCTGGCCGCCAGTTACCCGCAGGTCGAACGGGTCTTCGTCAATCCGGCGATCAAGAAGAAGCTCTGCGACACCTGGAACGGTGACCGTTCTGCGCTCGGCAAGGTCCGGCCGATCTATGGCCACGACTACCATTTCCACATCCGCATCAAATGCCCGGCAGGCTCGAAGACCTGCAAGGACCAGGCGGCCGTCCCGGCCGGCGATGGCTGCGACAAATCGCTGGCCTGGTGGTTTACAGATGAACCATGGGCAAAGCCGAAGAAGAAGCCGGGCGAAAAGCCGGTGAAGCCCCGGTTGACGACCATGGCCGATCTGCCGAAGGCCTGCACCCTGGTGCTGAACGGACCGGCCCCGGCCACCGAGCAGGATGCGACCTTCGGCATGGCCTATCGCGCTGCGTCGCCAGTGCCTGCCGAACAGGGCATCGAGCAGGTGATCGGCAATGCCGCAGCCGATTTGCCGCCAGCCGACATTCCCGTTCCCCTGGCGCGCCCGACGCTGCAGTAGCCGTCTCGGCTTGCGCCTTTTCAATCTTGCCGGGCTCATGTATACGGCCATCAAATCGATTTAAATTTGCTGGCGGGGATACGGCATGGCGGATCGGAAATGCGTTGCCCTGATCGCTCACGATCAGAAGAAGGATGATCTCGCCGCGTTTACCAAGGCAAACGAAGCGGTCTTCGCGCAATGGAAGATCGTTGCCACGGGCACGACTGGCGGCCGCGTTCTCGATGTTTGTCCCAGCCTCGATATCACGCGCCTGAAAAGCGGTCCGCTCGGCGGCGACCAGCAGATCGGCGCGATGATCGCCACCGGCGATATCCAGCTTCTGATCTTCTTCGTCGATCCGCTGACGGCGATGCCGCACGATGTTGACGTCAAGGCGTTGATGCGGCTTGCGATCGTCTACGATATTCCGATGGCGCTCAATCGCGCAACGGCGGAGCAGTTGATCGACTTCAACCACAACTGATACTGCATGAATCCTTAAATCGGATTCGATCTAAGGATTCATGCAGCAAGTTTAAGTGCTACAGCGTCCTTTGCGCGTCATATTTGACGCGCGGCGCTGTAGAGAATTCGAAACCTCACGGCGACGATCAGGATGGACAGTGTGATGCCCGGTGCGAGTGACAACAGTTTTTCCTTTCCGATCCTGATCGGCGACATCGGCGGCACCAATGCCCGCTTCGCTTTGCTGCTCGATGCCTTTGCCGAGCCGAAGCAGCTGCCGCCGATCAAGACCGGCGATTTCGAGACGATCGAGGAAGCGTTGCAGAAGAGCATCCTCGACAAGACCTCGGTCCAGCCGCGGTCGGCGATCCTCGCCGTCGCCGGCCCGATCAAGGGCGACGAGATTCCGCTGACCAATGCCGGCTGGGTGTTACGCCCCAAGGACATGCTGTCGGGCCTCGGCCTTGAGGACGTCCTGATCATCAACGATTTCGAGGCGCAGGCGCTGGCCGTCGCCGCCCCGGCTGCCGAAGATCTGGTGAAGATCGGTGGCGGCAGCGTTCGCCCGCTGACCTCCCGCGTCGTTCTCGGTCCGGGTACCGGACTCGGTGTCGGCGGCCTGGTCTTCGCGCAGCACACCTGGTTTCCGGTGCCCGGCGAAGGCGGTCATGTCGATATCGGCCCGCGAACCGAGCGCGACTTCCAGATCTGGCCTTTCCTGGAGCCGATCGAGGGGCGCATGGCCGGCGAGCAGATCCTCTGCGGTCGCGGCATCATGAATCTTTATCGGGCCGTTTGCGCCGCCAATGGCGAAGAACCGGTCCTGAACGATCCGGCCGAGGTCACCACAGCAGCACTTGCCGACAACAACCCCGCCGCGGTCGAGAGTATATCGCTGTTTTCGACCTATCTCGGTCGCGTGGCCGGCGACATGGCGCTGATTTTCATGGCGCGCGGCGGTGTGTTTCTGGCCGGTGGCATTTCGCAAAAGATCCTGCCGGCGCTGCAAAAACCGGAATTCCGGGCCGCCTTCGAAGACAAGGCGCCGCATTCCGCGCTGATGAAGACCATCCCGACCTTCGCGGTCATTCATCCGATGGCGGCACTGTCGGGTTTGGCAGCTTTCGCGCGCACGCCGAGAGACTTCGGTGTTGCAACGGAGGGACGCCGCTGGCGAAGCTGATGGCGGCGGCGTGCGCAAAGACTCGCCAAAGCGACATCAAAGCACTATAGAGCCCGAGAAAGGTAGTGTCGGCGTCCGACTTACCGCGCAGGCTCAGGGAAGACAGGCTTTTTGAGCGCCAGAGATAGAAAACAGCACGCTGTCGATTCTGACACGATCAGCGGAATCTTGAAGCGGGTCATCGCAGAAAACGGTCGCGATCATATCCGCGGCTACGTCTTTGCCATTGCGTGCCTGGCTGTCGTCGCCGTGACGACCGGCTTTACCGCCTCGATCATGGAGACCGTGATCAACGAGGCTTTTGCCAACAGAAATGCGGGTATCGTGCTGCTGGTGTGCGGTTCGATCTTTGGCGCGTTCGTGTTGCGCGGCTTTGCCACCTACGGCCAGGCGGTCGCCTTGTCGAAGATCGGCAACAATATCGTCGCGCGCTACCAGCGCCGGCTCTATGCGCATCTGATGGCACTGAGCGTCGGTTACTTCAACGAGACACGCTCGGCGCAGCTCGCTGCCCAGATCAGCCAGAATGTCAGCGGCATTCGGGACGTGCTCAATCTGACCGTCACTTCGATCGCCCGTGATCTCCTGACCCTGATCGGGCTCGTCGGCGTGATGTTCGCCAAGGATTGGCTGCTGTCGATCATCGTCTTCGTGGCAGCGCCGCCGTTGCTGCTGGGCCTGCGCTACGTTTCCAGGCGCTTGCGCTCGGCGACGCGTGAATCCATCGAGGTCAACAGCCGTGTCCTCGGTGCCATGCAGGAGACGATCCAGGGCATTTCCATCGTCAAGGCATTCACGATGGAGCGCGAACTGCGCGGCAAGGTCGAAGCGATCATCGAGCGGGCCGAAAACCGGGCCAACCGGATTGCGCGCTTGAGCGAACGCACCGCGCCGATGACCGAAACCTTTGCGGGTCTCGCGATTTCCTGCGTGCTTGCCTATTCCGCGTTCCGCGCGATTTATGCCGGCGTACCGCCGGGAGCCTTCTTCGCCTTCGTCGTCGCTCTGTTGATGGCCTATGACCCGGCCCGACGCCTGGCGCGCCTGCAGGTTTCGCTGGAACGTGCCGCGGTCAACGCCCGCATGGTCTACGAAATCCTCGACACGGTGCCGCATCAGCGTGACAAGCCGGATGCAAAGCAGCTCGAGTTCCACGGTGCAAACGTCGAGCTGCGCGATGTGCGCTTCCGCTACGCCAATGGCGACGAGATTCTGAAGGGCGTCAGCTTTGTCGCCGAAGGCGGCAAGACCACTGCGCTTGTCGGCCCGTCCGGGGCCGGAAAGTCGACGGTCATCAGCCTTGTTCCGCGGTTCTACGATCCGGCCTCCGGCCAGATTCTGATCGACGGGCAGGACATCGCCGACGTCACCAAGCAGTCGCTGCGCAATGGCATCGCCTATGTCTCGCAGCAGCCCTATCTTTTCGAAGGCTCTATCCGCGACAACATCCGCTATGGCCGCCCGGACGCGACCGATGCGGAAATCGAGGAAGCCGCGCGTCTGGCCTATGCGCATGACTTCATCCTCACCCAGCCGCAGGGTTACGACACCCCGGTTGGCGAAAACGGGGTCACGATGTCCGGTGGCCAGAGGCAGCGTCTGTCGATCGCCCGCGCGTTGGTGCGCAATGCACCGATCCTGCTGCTCGACGAGGCAACCTCGGCGCTCGACACCGAGTCGGAGGCCGCGGTGCAGAAGGCGCTCGACGAGGCGATGCACGGACGCACGGTCATCGTCATCGCCCACCGTCTGTCCACGGTCGTCAATGCCGACAAGATCATCGTCATGAAGGACGGTCTCGTCGTCGAGGAAGGCACGCACGAGGATCTTGCGGGCCGCCAGGACGGTCTCTACGCTCGCCTGCACAATCTCCAGGGCAAGGCCCCAGAGGCGTCGGCCGACGCCGAAATCTAAACATGAGCTGGAAGGAATATCGCCGATGAGCACGACGGACATGAAGCTTGTGGTCGTCGGCGCGGCCGGTCGCATGGGCCAGACGCTGATCCGTATGGTTCACGGCATGGACGGCGTCCGCCTGCATGCGGCCGTCGAACGTCCAGGCTCACCCTTCGTCGGCCGTGACGCGGGCGAACTCGCCGGGCTCGGACCGATCGGCATCGCGATCACCGACAAGCCGCTCGAAGCTTTTGTCGAAGCCGAAGGCGTGCTCGATTTCACGTCGCCGGCCGGCACCGTCGAATTTGCCGGCCTCGCCGCACAGGCACGCATCGTGCATGTGATCGGCACCACCGGCTGCGGGGCGGATGACGACGCGAAGATCCGCGCTGCCGCGCGTCATGCCCGCATCGTCAAGTCGGGCAATATGAGTCTCGGCGTCAATCTTCTCGGCGTGCTGACGGAGAAGGCGGCGCGTGCTCTCGGGCCTGCTGCCTGGGACATCGAAATCCTCGAAATGCACCATAAGCACAAGGTGGATGCCCCCTCCGGCACGGCACTGCTCCTTGGCGAAGCGGCGGCGAGGGGGCGCAGCATTGCGCTGTCTGAAAATTCCGTGCGCGTCCGTGACGGCCACACCGGCGCCCGCCCGCAAGGCACGATCGGTTTTGCGACGCTGCGCGGCGGCTCGGTGATCGGCGAACACTCGGTCATTCTCGCCGGAGAAGGCGAACAGGTGACGCTGTCCCACAGCGCCACCGACCGTTCCATCTTCGCGCGGGGCGCCATTACCGCAGCACTCTGGGCACGCGACCAGAAACCCGGCTTCTACTCCATGCTCGATGTTCTCGGGCTCAACTGACACCATCTCTATCGTCTCAAGGGGAAATCATATGAGCGGCACCCTCGTCCTTGTCCGGCATGGCCAGAGCGACTGGAACCTGAAGAACCTGTTCACCGGCTGGCGCGATCCTGACCTGACCGAGCTTGGCGTCGAAGAAGCCAAGGCTGGCGGCAAGGCGCTCGCCGACTACGGCATCAAGTTCGACATCGCCTTCACCTCGTCGCTGATCCGCGCCCAGCGCACCTGCCAGTTCGTGCTCGACGCCGTCGGCCAGCCGTCACTCGAAACCATCCGCGATCAGGCGCTGAATGAGCGCGACTATGGTGACCTCTCCGGCCTCAACAAGGATGATGCCCGCGAGAAGTGGGGCGAAGAGCAGGTGCATATCTGGCGCCGTTCCTACGACATTTCGCCGCCGGGCGGCGAAAGCCTGCGCGACACCGGCGCCCGCGTATGGCCCTACTACCTGACGGATATCCTGCCGCGCGTGCTGGCCGGCGAGAAGGTTCTCGTTGCCGCGCATGGCAACTCGCTGCGCTCGCTCGTCATGGTTCTCGACCGGTTGACGAAGGAAGAGATCCTGAAGCTCAATCTCGCGACCGGTGTGCCGATGGTCTACAAGCTCAACGCCAATTCGACGGTCGCTTCCAAGGAAGTGCTCGGCGATATGTCGGCTGCCCATTAAGGCAAACTGCAGAGCAAACAAAAGGGGCGCCGGTCGCCCCTTTTTTCGTTCTCAGGCCTTGCCGGCTTCCCATCCGAGGATTGCGCGCTTGCGCGTCAGCCCCCAGTGATAGCCCGTGAGATCGCCGCTCTTGCCGAGCGCCCGGTGACAGGGAACGACGAACGAGATCGGGTTACGGCCGACGGCTGCCCCGACGGCGCGTGAGGCGGTCGGCTGGCCGATCTCGCCGGCGATGGTCGAATAGGTCGTGGCGCGGCCGAGCGGGATCTTCAAGAGCGCCTGCCAGACCCGGATCTGAAAATCGGAGCCGATCAGGAAGATGCGCAAGGGCTCTCCGGCGCACCAGCGTTCAGGATCGAAAATGCGCGCCGCATAACGCGCCGTGGCCGCGCTGTCCTCGACATAGGTGGCGTTCGGCCAGCGATGCGCCATATCCTCGAAACTCTCGTGCTCGCCGCCGCCATCGGCGAAGGCAAGGCCGGCAAGACCTCGATCGGTGATCATCACCAGCGCCGTGCCGAAGGGGGAGGGGTGGTAGCCGTAGCGGATGGTGAGGCCCGCGCCGCGCGCCTTCCATTCGCCCGGCGACATCGCCTCATGGGTGACGAAGAGGTCGTGCAGCCGGCTCGGGCCGGAAAGCCCGATCTCGATGCTGGTCTCCAAGAGTGGCATGTCTTCCTGGCGCAGCAAGCGCTTGGCATGGTCGAGCGTGACCGCCTGCAGGAACGCCTTCGGCGACAGCCCGGCCCAGCGGGTAAAGACCTTCTGCAGTTGCGTCGGCGACTGCTTCAGACGCTTCGCGATCGCTTCAAGCGAAGGCTGCTCGCGATACTCTTCGGTGAGCATCTCGATCACATTTCTCACCGTGTCGTAATCGGTGCCATCAGGCGTGATGTCGGTGGGGAGGGTTGTCGCAATGTTCATCGGTCATCTCCTGTCGTGACACAGGTAACCATGCCGCCAGCGTCGTTGCCACCCGAAACTTGATTGGCCCTAGCGTCAGCGGCGGCGCACGGTGGCAAGCGCCCCGGAAAACGCCGTGGCGAAGGTTTCGCGGTCGTCGCGGTTGAGGAAGGAACCGACATCGGTCCTGTGGCCGCCGCCGCTGATGCTCATCGAGACGATGCCGATCTCCTGATGCCGTGCGATGTTGAAGCGCGCCCAGAACGGATTGAAGCGGTGTTCGATCATCCGGCCCGACGGCGTGAACTTGCGCACCGACACGTCGGTTCGCGAGACGCTGACTTCTTCACGGCTACGCGCCGAGCGGTAGTTCAGCCAGAAAGCACCGAACAGCAGCGCGAAATCCAGCCCGAAGAAGAACACGATCGGCCAAGCGCCGATCACCATGAACACGACCGCATGTACCAGGCTGAGCAGCCCGGCGATCAGGAAAAACACCTTGAACCCCTTAAAGCCCAGGGAGCGATAGGGGGTCAGTTCGGCGCTGAACACCGGCTCTTCGCCGTCAAGCGTCTGATCGTTGCCATCAGTCATGACCATTGACTATAGATGCATCATGAAAAACGTGAAGCCGAAATTGCCGGGCGAGCCCGCGAAAACGAAGCCAGCGACGGGCCGCCGCGCCCCGCGTACCTCAGGCGTCTACAGTCGCGAGGAAATCTCCGAGATCTTCCGACGCTTCTCGATCCAGCGGCCGGAGCCGAAGGGGGAACTGGAGCACGTCAATCCCTTTACCCTGGTGGTTGCCGTCGCCCTGTCGGCGCAGGCGACTGATGCCGGCGTCAACCGGGCAACCCGGGCACTTTTCGCCGTTGCCGACACGCCGAAAAAAATGCTGGCCCTCGGCGAGGAGAAGGTCCGCGACTACATCAAGACCATCGGCCTTTTCCGCAACAAGGCCAGGAACGTCATCGCGCTCAGCGAAAAGCTGATCACCGATTTCGGCGGCGAAGTCCCGCGCACGCGGGAGGAGCTGGTAACGCTGCCGGGCGTCGGGCGAAAGACCGCCAACGTCGTGCTGTCGATGGCCTTCGGCCAAGCGACGATCGCCGTCGACACCCATATCCTTCGCATCGCCAACCGCCTCTGTCTGGCACCGGGCAAGACCCCTGATGAGGTCGAGGCGAAGCTCTCGCGCATCATTCCCAACGAATATCTCTACCATGCGCATCACTGGCTGATCCTGCATGGCCGCTATTGCTGCAAGGCGCGCAAGCCGGAATGCGAGCGCTGCGTCATTGCCGATATCTGCAAGGCACCGGAAAAGACCTGCGATATCCCGGCGCCGCTGGTCGAGTTGCCGCAACAAGTTCTTCCGGTCGCCGGCTGACGCGCGTCTTATATCTGTCTGCGCTGTCGGCCCGAGACTGACTCATGCGGAGATCAGTCGGTCGATCAGATGGCCGATGGCGTCGACGTAGACCTCTGTCGGCGCGCCTTCGGCAATCTCCAGCACGGCGCGGTCGAAGGCGGCTGACAGCAGCGTCGCCATTGCCGTCAAGGCGGCCTGATCGTGGACCTGCGGCGCCATCGCCTCCGCCAGGCCCTCTTCCAGCGTTCTCTGGGCGTTGGCCGCGTCGATCGTCGCCATTTCCCGTGTGCCGAGCACGGCCGGGCCGTCGAGCAGTAGAATGCGGATTCTGCCCGGCTCCGCCATGGCGTCGAAGAAGGCGCGCGCGCCTGTTATCAGCGCCTCGCGCGGCGTCAGGCGGTCGAATGTCGCTTCCTCGATCCTCGCCGCCACGGCACTGGATTCCCGCTCGGCGACGGCGCGAAACAGTGCCCTCTTGTCTTCGAAGTGGTGGTAGAGCGCACCGCGCGTCATGCCGGCGGCAGCCACGATGTCCGGCGTCGACGTTTCTGCATATCCCCTCGCGACGAAGAGACCGTGGGCAGCATCGAGGATCGCGGCGCGCGTCGTGTCGGAGCGCTCGCGATTGGAGCGGCGCGAGGATTTTATTTGCATACATTCAGCCTGTATGTTAATTCAAAAATACATGCAGACTGTATGATGATGCGAGCGCGAGGGAAAGCCCCCATGAAATCGACGAGCTACTATCCTGTGATCATGACATCAGACGTTGCAGCAACCGCGGCATTCTACATCGACAACTTTCGCTTCCAGGCGCTGTTCACCAGCGACTGGTACATGCATCTGCAGTCGACGGAATCCGAGACGGTGACGCTCGCCGTCCTCGACTATCGCCATGAAACCATCCCGGAGCGTGCCCGCGCGCCGGTCAGTGGCCTGCTCCTCAACTTCGAAGTCGAGGATCCCGACGCAGTCTATGCCGATTGCCAGGCAGCAGGTCTGCCGATCCTGAAGGCGATCTGCGACGAAGATTTCGGCCAGCGCCACTTCATCACCGCCGATCCCAATGGCGTTCTGATCGACGTCATCAAGCCGATCCCGCCGAGCGCCGAGTTCGCCGCCGCCTATGAGGCAAGCGCATTACCAGCGGAATGATCGCAGCCACGCGTGTTTTGTCTTCCAAATGGCTGGAAAACCGCTATTAACGAACACCGGCCATTAGGGAAACTGGACGGAGTTCATGACAAAATACGACGTGCTGACGATCGGCAATGCGATCGTGGATATCATTGCGCGCTGCGATGACGGCTTTCTGAGTGAAAACGGCATCATCAAGGGCGCAATGAACCTCATCGATGCCGACCGCGCGGAGCTGTTGTACTCGCGCATGGGCCCCGCCGTCGAAGCTTCCGGCGGCAGCGCCGGCAACACGGCGGCCGGCGTTGCCAGCCTTGGCGGACGTGCCGCCTATTTTGGCAAGACGACCAACGACCAGCTTGGCGAGATCTTTGCGCACGACATTCGCGCCCAGGGCGTCTATTTCCAGACCAAGCCGCTCGAAACGGTGCCGCCGACCGCCCGCTCGATGATCTTCGTGACCGAGGACGGCGAGCGCTCGATGAACACCTATCTCGGCGCCTGCGTCGAGCTCGGTCCGGAGGACGTGGAGGCCGATGTCGTCGCTGAGGCCAAGGTCACCTATTTCGAGGGCTACCTGTGGGATCCGCCGCGTGCCAAGGATGCAATCCGCGAGGCCGCCAAGATCGCCCATGAAAACGGCCGCGAAACCGCAATGACCCTGTCGGACAGTTTCTGCGTCCACCGCTATCGCGACGAGTTTCTGGAGCTGATGCGCTCCGGCACCGTCGACATCGTCTTTGCCAACAAACAGGAAGCGCTCGCACTCTACGAGACCGAGGACTTCGATCTGGCGCTGGAAAAGCTCTCGAAGGACTGCAAGCTTGCGGCCGTCACGCTGAGTGAAGAAGGCTCCGTCGTCGTGCGCGGCACCGAACGTGTCCGCGTCGGCGCGACG
This sequence comes from Ensifer sp. ENS11, assembly GCF_014851895.1. Classification (NCBI taxonomy): domain Bacteria; kingdom Pseudomonadati; phylum Pseudomonadota; class Alphaproteobacteria; order Hyphomicrobiales; family Rhizobiaceae; genus Ensifer; species Ensifer sp. ENS11. The sequence continues at coordinate 46,090 of NZ_JACVAN010000001.1, forward strand.
CCGCTCGCGCAGGTGGTCGATACGACAGGCGCCGGTGATCTCTATGCTGCGGGCTTTCTCCACGGATATACGACCGGTCGGTCGCTCGAGGATTGCAGCAAGCTCGGCAATCTCGCAGCCGGTATCGTCATCGGCCAGATCGGCCCGAGGCCGATGGTATCGCTTGCCGCTGCCGCCAAGCAGGCCGAGCTCGCCTGAGGCGAGCTGCAGCGCCGCGCACCAAATATGACCTATGTCAGAGCGGGCGTAGCCTTTATTTGAAGGCTTCGCCCGGATAGGCGCCCCAGATCTCGCTCTGGACGATCCAGCCTTCGACGCCCTGGGTTTCGATGTGGCACCAGTCGCCATTGCATTCACCCACACGGATGACCACGCCGGGCTCCATGCGCGCAACGATCCCTGCCGTGCTCTGCGGCTCGCGGCGCAGGTTGACGAAGACGCCTTCGCCCTTGCCGCGCATCCATGGCGCGGTGACGGCCGTGCGGTCGCCCGACAGAAGGGCCTGGTTCACCCAGCCTTCCGTGCCGTCGGCGTCGCGGATACGGCGCCAGTTATCGTATTCCTGGATGATTTCCACCGGTACGCCGGGCCTGAGGTAGCGGAACGCCACCGCGTAGTCGACGCTCGGGCCGATGCGCAGGTTGACGCTCTTGGCCTTCAGGCTGACGAAACGCGGCAGCGGCAATCCGCTGGCCCCCTTTGCGGCCTGGGCATGGGCACCCGACGTCGTGATGACCGCGCCGATGCAGGCGGCGATCAACGCTAACGAGAGTTTGGAAATGACGTGACGCATGACGAAGCTCATTTTCCGTGGCAACTTGCAGGCGCAGTTCACCCAGGGCTCTTGGCCGGGGCGTAAATCGCGGGGACGACGCAGCGAGTTTTGTTTGTCTTCCCGACCGGGTCTGGTAGAAATTGCGGCTACAGGGAGAAAGTATCGCCCAACTTGGTTAAGGACCCGTCAACAAGGCCCATCGCAGCAATGACAAGCAAGAAGAAGCCCAAGGTCTACATCACCCGGAAACTGCCGGACATCGTCGAAACCAGAATGCGTGAGCTCTTCGACGCCGAACTGAACATCGATGATACGCCGCGCAGCCAACCAGAGCTTGTGGCGGCGGTGAAGCGCGCCGACGTGCTCGTGCCGACGGTGACCGACCGCATCGATGCGGCGTTGATCGAGCAGGCCGGCCCGCAACTGAAACTGATCGCCAGTTTCTCCAACGGCGTCGACAACATCGATGTCGACGCGGCCGCACGCAAGGGCATTACCGTCACCAACACCCCGAACGTTTTGACCGAGGACACCGCCGACATGGCGATGGCGCTCATTCTCGCCGTGCCGCGCCGGCTCGCCGAGGGTGCGCAGATCCTGACCGATCGCAAGGGCGAATGGGCCGGCTGGTCTCCGACCTGGATGCTCGGCCGGCGCATTGCCGGCAAGCGCATCGGCATCGTCGGCATGGGCCGCATCGGCACCGCGGTCGCGCGCCGTGCCAAGGCCTTTGGCCTGTCGATCCACTATCACAACCGTCACAGGGTCAAGGCCGAGACCGAGGAGATGCTGGAGGCGACCTATTGGGACAGCCTCGACCAGATGCTTGCCCGCGTCGATATCGTCTCGGTCAATTGCCCCTCGACGCCGGCGACCTATCACCTGCTTTCGGCCCGTCGGCTCGCGCTGATGCGCCCGGAAAGCTATATCGTCAACACCGCCCGCGGCGGCATCATCGACGAGACGGCGCTGATCAAGTGCCTGCGCGAAGGCAAGATCGCCGGTGCGGGGCTCGACGTTTTCGAGAATGAACCCGTGGTCAACCCCAAGCTCATCAAGCTCGCCGGCGAGGGCAAGGTCGTGCTGTTGCCGCATATGAGTTCGGCGACGCTCGAGGGTCGCATCGACATGGGCGACAAGGTGGTGATCAATATCCGCACCTTCTTCGACGGTCACCGGCCGCCGGATCGGGTGCTGCCGGGTCGCGATTGATTCGCGACTGATCAAAGCGTCTTGCGCATCTCGATCGAGGTAGGCCGGGTAAAGCCCGGGTGAGCGGTTCTGTCGGTTTCGACGAAGCCCCAGGCCGAAAACGTCCTGTGGTTTTCGGTGAGTTCGATCCGTGTCAGCAGCCTCAGAGCGGCCAAGTGGCGGTCGCGTGCCGCTGCTTCGGCGCTTGCAAGCAACAGTCGGCCGACGCCTTTTCCCCGGCAGGTCGCGGAAACCGCAAGCTTGCCGATATAGAGGCAGTCGGTCTCCGGCTTGCAGAAGATGCAGCCGGCAAGCACTGAGCCGTCGACGGCGACGAAGCCAATTTCTGCCGAAGCCTTCTCGCTCAGCCCCTCAATCGTTAGCGCATGGGCCGAGGATGGCGGATCAATCCGCCCGTCCATATAGGCAAAGGCGTCAAGGATCAGGGCCAGCAATTCCTTGTAGCGATCGAAGGCAGCGTCGATCCTGATGATCTGCATCAGTCTGCGCTCCTGTCCTTGCGCCGGCGATAGCGGATGGTGCTGAATTGCGCCGAGAGAGCGTCATACATCAACAGCCGACCGACGAGTGGCTCGCCGATCCCGGCGATCACCTTGATGGCTTCCATAGCCTGCAATGTTCCGATGACGCCGGTGAGCGCGCCGATGATGCCGGCCTCGGCACAGGAGGGCACGACGCCCGGCGGCGGCGCTTCGGGAAAGAGATCGCGGTAGGACGGGTTCGGTTCGCCATCCGCGCCCGAGCGATAAGGCATCAGCACTGTAAGCGAACCGTCGAAGCGGCCGACTGCACCGGTGACGAGCGGTATGCCGACGGTTGCTGCCGTATCGGCGGCGAGATAGCGCGTGTCGAAATTGTCCGAGCCGTCGATCACCAGATCATATTGGCGCAACAGCGCCTCGGCGTTGTCGGCTGCCAGACGAAGGGGATGCCTCTCGACCACCACATGCGGATTGAGCGCGCCGATCGCTGCCGAGGCGCTCTCGACCTTTGTCTGGCCAATATCGGCCGTGCGGTGGATCACCTGCCGCTGCAGGTTCGACAGCGACACCACGTCATCGTCGACGATGCCCAGCGTGCCGATGCCGGCGGCGGCGAGATATTGAAGAACAGGAGCGCCGAGGCCGCCGGCGCCAATGACGAGAACGCGCGCCGCCTTGAGTTTCTGTTGCCCCCCACCGCCGAGTTCGGGCAGCATGATGTGGCGCGCGTAGCGGGCAATTTCCGATGATTCGAGGCTTGTACTAGTCATGAGCGGACACTTTCCATGATCGGCTCCATCATCCCGATACGCTTCCGTGCTCCACCGTCAGGAACCGGCCGCGATCGCCGAGCGCGTCGAACATCGCACGGTCCGTCCCGGTCATGAAGGCCTGGCCGCCAAGTCCGTCGACGAGATCGAATAGGGCGGCGCGGCGGCCCATGTCGAGATGCGCGGCGATCTCGTCGAGCAGCAGGATAGGAGCGTGACCGGTCATGTCGCCGACGAGGCGCGCATGGGCAAGAACCAGGCCGACGAGCAGCGCCTTTTGCTCGCCGGTCGAGCAGCGCTCGGCTTCCATGTCCTTTTCGCGGTGGCGAATCAGGAGGTCGGTGCGGTGCGGTCCGTCCAGTGTCCGGCCGGCGGCCGCGTCGCGCGCCCGGCCCTCGCGCAGCATGGTGAGATATTGTTCTTCGAGGTCGAAGGCTGGCTTGTGGCTCTCGTCGTCGAGGAAGCCCGCCAGCGCCAGGCGCGCAGATGGAAAGACGCTGTCGCCGGTGTTTCTCTCGACGAGCGCCGTCAGCAGACCCAGCATCTCCTGCCGTGCGAGCGCCATCGACACGCCGAGCCCCGCCATTTCCCGCTCGATGGCAGTCAACCAGGCCGGGTCGGGACGAAAGTCGCTGAGGAGCCGATTGCGGCTACGCATGGCACGGTCGAATTCGCTGGCGCGCTTCCCATGCTCCGGATCGAGCGAAAGCACCAGCCGATCGAGGAAACGGCGGCGATCGGCCGACGGGCCGGTGAAGAGCCCGTCCATGGCCGGCGTCAGCCACAGCACGCGCAGATGGTCGGTCAGCTCATCGACCGTACTCGCTGTCGTGCCGTTCAGCCGCAGGCGTCGTGATTGCCCCTCACTGGTGCCGGCCGTGCCGGTACCGATCTCGACCGGGCCTTCCATGCCCACGACTTCGGCAAAGACCGAGAAGCCGTCGCTTGCGCCGACGCGAGCGACATCGGCATAGGCCGCACGCCTGAGGCCACGGCCTGGCGACAGAAACGACACCGCTTCCATCAGATTGGTCTTGCCGGCGCCGTTCTCGCCGGTCAGCACGACGTGCCTCTGGTCGAGCGCCAGCGACAGCGCCGCATAATTGCGGAACTCGCTCAGCTTCAGGCGATTGAGAAAGACCTTTTGTGGCATTTCGGGTCCGGATTCGACGTCGGCGCCAGTCGCAGCGCCACGCGTCGAACAGGACGTGCAAAGGACGCTGCAACACTTGCTGCATAGCTCCATAAATCGATGCCGATTTAAGGAGCTATGCAGTAGGACGAAAGCGGGCTTTAAGGCAAGACGAAAGGTGACCTGAGTCATTTCCAGGCAAAATTGCGCGATAACGGCGGGGAAAGCCTTATAATCCCAGTCGTTCAGCGCTTTTCTTGATCGCTTGCGTACAATATGACAGCCGCATGACAATCCACGAACGGATATATTTGTGATGCTGGCTTGGTTCCGCAAACTCCTTCCCCGCGAAGACAGCTTTTTCGATCTCTTCGCGCAACATTCGCGTACCGTCGTCGGTGCCGCCGAAGCGCTCGACAAGCTCCTCGCCGGCGGCGACGATCTCGAAAAGCACTGCGACCGGATCGTCGCGCTTGAAGACGAGGCAGACGGTGTCACCCGCGAAGTGCTTCTGGCCGTTCGTCGCTCCTTCATCACGCCGTTCGATCGTGGCGACATCAAGGATCTCATCCAGTCGATGGACGATGCCATCGACATGATGCACAAGACGGTCAAGACCATCCGGCTCTACGAGCAGAAGACCTTCGATCCGGGCATGAAGGAAATGGGCGTCATCGTCGTCCAGGCGGCGCACCTGATCGCCGAGGCCATTCCGCTGCTCAATCGCATCGGCGTCAACCACGGCCGGCTCATCGCCATCGCCGAAGAGGTCACGCGCATCGAAGGCCGGTCCGACGAGCTGCACGACCAGGGCCTGAAGGATCTTTTCCGCCGCTACGGTGCCAACAATGCCATGGCCTACATTATCGGTAGCGAGATCTACGGCGAGCTCGAGAAGGTCGTCGACCGCTTCGAGGACGTCGCCAACGAGATCAGCGGCATCGTGATCGAGAACGTCTGATGGACGCGACGCTCGCCCTGCCGTTGCTCGTCGCCCTCATTGCAATCGCCCTGTTCTTCGACTTTCTCAACGGGCTGCATGACGCCGCCAACTCGATCGCAACCATCGTTTCGACCCGGGTGCTCCGGCCGCAATATGCGGTCATGTGGGCGGCGTTCTTCAATTTCATCGCCTTCCTGTTTTTCGGCCTGCATGTGGCCGAGACGCTCGGACGCGGCATCATCGATCCCGGCATCGTTACGCCGCTGGTGATCTTCTCGGCCCTGATGGGGGCGATCGTCTGGAACATCGCGACCTGGATCTTCGGCATTCCGTCGAGTTCGTCGCATGCGCTGATCGGCGGCCTCGTCGGTGCCGGCCTAGCCCGCACTGGCGGCGATGCCATCGTCTGGACCGGTCTCTTGAAGACGGTCGGCGCCATCGTGATGTCGCCGATGATCGGCTTCTTCCTGGCGCTGCTCCTGATCCTCATCGTTTCCTGGCTGTTCGTGCGCCGGACGCCTTTTGCTGTCGACCGTACCTTTCGGGTGATGCAGTTCGTCTCGGCGTCGCTCTATTCGCTCGGCCACGGCGGCAACGATGCGCAAAAGACCATGGGCATCATCGCCGTGCTCTTGTTCTCGCAGGGCTATCTCGGCTCCGAGTTCTATGTGCCGTTCTGGGTGGTGATCACCTGCCAGGCGGCGATCGCGCTCGGCACGCTGTTGGGCGGCTGGCGCATCGTGCACACCATGGGCTCGAAGATCACCAAGCTCAATCCGATGCAGGGCTTCTGCGCGGAAACCGGCGGCGCCATCACGCTGTTTGCCGCCACCTGGCTCGGCATTCCGGTGTCGACCACCCACACGATCACCGGCGCGATCATCGGCGTGGGTGCCGCCAAGCGTGTCTCGGCGGTGCGCTGGGGCCTTGCCGGCAACATTGTCATCGCCTGGTTCGTGACGATGCCGGCCGCTGCTGCGATTTCGGCGCTCACCTACTTCGCAGTCGATCTGTTCCTGTGACCCTGTCCGCCTCCGGCTGCAATGCCGGGGGCGGGGCTCGCGGTTGGGGAGAGAGCCTCCGCATTGGCGGTGGGACTGAGCGTCATGAGACGATCCAGTTCAGGGAACAGGCGTCCGACTTTCGGTTGCAAGGCTCGTCCGGGATATCCGGCCCGGTCGTGATCGCGACTTGGGCGGCGCCCATCAAGATGTAGCGAATGGGGGTTGCGCATGAACGGTCGCGCCCACAGCCGCGCAGCGGTTCACGGGTCCCAGTGCGGAGGATCGCCAAAGGTCTTCTTCAGATGATCGGTAATTGCCCGGAGCTTGGCCGACGGCCGTCGGCCCTCCGGATGGGCCATGTAGATGAATTCCGGCTCTGGGCGAAAACCGACATCGATCTCGCGAAGCCGACCGTCGCGCACCGCAGGACCGCAGATGAATGTCGGCAGCAGCGCGATGCCGAGCCCGGCGACGGCAGCATCGTGGATCATGTCGCCGTTGTTGATGCGCAGCGCCATGCGGGCGCGGATAACGGTCGAACCGGTCGGCCCCTCGAACCGCCAGTCGGAAGCGCCGCGATTGGTGTAGAAGATACCGCGGTGATCGTTGAGTTCCGCAAGCGAGGCCGGCGTGCCGTTGCGATCGAGATAGTCGGGCGAGGCGACCAGCAGGCGCCTGCTTTTGGCAAGCTTCCACACGACCAGCCGTGAATCGGCGATGATCCCGTGGCGCACGATGGCGTCATAACCCTCCGAGGCGACATCGACCCGGCGATCGTCGAGATCGAGCGTCAATTCGACCTCGGGATGTGCCGCCAGAAAGGGGTAAAGGGCAGGCCCGAGATGCAGATGCCCGAAACTGACCGGGGCGGCGATCCGCAATGGTCCGGTCAGCGTCCCGCGGCGCTCCGCCAGATCGCTGGCGGCGGCCTGCACCTCGCTGACGATCCGCACCGCGCGCTCGCGAAAGGCGATGCCATCTTCGGTGAGAGTCAGCTTGCGTGTCGTGCGATGCAACAGCGTTGCGTTCAGGTGGCGTTCCAGGTCCGAGACCCGTTCGCTGATCACGGATTTCGACAGCCGCAGCCGGCGCGCCGCCTCGCTGATCGAGCCGGCTTCCGCAACTGCGACAAAGGCAGCAATTCCTTCGATCTTCAGCATCGTTCGGCATTTCCGAATTCGAGTTCCATCATTGGCAGACTAATCCGAACGGCAATCTTCGGCCATATCTATTGGCAACGAAGGACGGCGGTCGATGGAAAGAAGACCGGTCCCAAGCCAACCCAACAGCCAGGCCAACCCAAAAGAAGGAATTCCATCATGCCACGTTTGCACAACAAGACCGCGCTCATCACCGGCGGCACCAGCGGCATCGGCCTCGAAACGGCGCGCCAGTTCATCGCCGAGGGTGCCCGGGTCGCCGTTACCGGCACCAATCCGAAGAACATTGCCGAAGCACGCAAGATACTCGGCGAAGGCGCCGTCATCATCCAGGCCGATGCCGGCAACGCCGCCGGACAGGCGGCGGTTGCCGAGCAAGTCAAGGCCGCCTTCGGCCATCTTGACATCCTCTTCGTCAACGCCGGCATCGCCAAGCTTCAGCCGATCGAAAAATGGGACGAAGCCAGCTTCGACCAGTCGCTCGCGATCAACGTCAAGGGCCCGTTCTTCCTGATCCAGGCGCTGCTGCCGATCTTCTCCAACCCCGCCTCGATCGTGCTCAACACCTCGATCAACGCCCATATCGGCATGCCGACCTCCAGCGTCTACGCGCTCAGCAAGGCGGCGCTCCTGTCGCTTGCCAAGACGCTTTCGGGCGAACTGATCGGCCGCGGCATTCGCGTCAATGCGGTCAGCCCCGGCCCGATCAAGACGCCACTGCATGACGGACACGGTGCCACGCCTGCCGAAAACAAGGAGATCGTCGCATCGATCGCCGCGCAGATCCCGCTCGGCCGCTTCGGCGATGCAAGCGAGATTGCCAAGGCAATTGTCTTCCTCGCCTCAGACGAGGCCGCCTTCACGGTGGGCGCCGAACTGATCATCGATGGTGGCATGGCCACGCTCTGATACTCACCTGTCTGTTGCCGCCGCGCGCGTTCGATCGCGCGTGGCGGCAAAGTCCTGTTCGTCATCGACGGCACGCCGCGGGCGGCGTTGGCAGGGCGCCCGGAGGAGAGTATATTCTTGAAACCTAATAAGTCGTCGAACAGTCGAGCGGAATGAAGCAGATCCCACACCGATCAGATCCGGGAGGAGACGATGACGAGTGTCAATTGGACGATCAAGGGTCGAGAATTCATTCATTGCAATTGCGCCTATGGCTGCCCCTGCCAGTTCAATGCGCTGCCGACCCACGGCAATTGCTGCGCCGTCGGTGGATTTGAGATCGAGACGGGCCATCACGGCGACACGCGCCTCGACGGCTTGAGATGCGGGATCATTGCGGCTTGGCCCGGTGCAATTCATGAGGGCAGGGGTGAGGTCGTGCCGATCGTCGACATCCGTGCCACGCCGGCCCAGCGCGAGTCGCTGCTGCGCATCATGAGCGGCCAGGATACCGAGCCGGGAGCAACCTTCTTCCAGGTGTTCGCCACCACCTTCGAAACCTTTCACGACCCGGTCTTTGCCGAGATCGACTTCGACGTCGATGTCGGCGCGCGGACAGCACGGCTGAATGTGCCCGGGTGGATCGTGGCGCGTGGCGAGCCGATCTTGAACCCCGTGACCGGAAACCCGCATCAGGCACGCATCAACCTGCCGCAGGGCTTCGAATACGACGTCTGCGAGGTTGGACGCGGGTGGGCCGACACGAAGGGGCCGCTGACGCTGTCCATTCCGGATTCGCACGCCCATTTCGCCAGCATGCATCTGTCTGAAAGCGGCGTGGTTCACTGACGCCCATGGCCGACACTGCGCTCGAAACGCTTTTAAGGCGCGACCGGCTCATCGTCGTGGTCTCGCTGTTGGCGCTGACCGGAATTACCTGGCTCTATATTCTCTGGCTGGCAGTCGGCATGGAGGCCATGGCGCACGTGCCGGCCTCTGGCGATGGCATGAGCGGCGACATGGCGATGGGCACAGACGAGGGCATGGCCATGGACATGTCGCCGGGTGCCATGGCGTCGATGGCCGACGTCGCCTTCCGTCCCTGGAGTGTGTCGACCTTCGCCTATGCCTTTGTCATGTGGGCGGTGATGATGGTCGGCATGATGACGCCTTCGGCAACGCCGATGATCCTGCTCTTTGCCCGTGTCGGGCGGCAGGCGGCGCTCGACGACAGGCCGTTTGCCGCGACCGGCTTTTTTGCCGGCGGCTATCTCACCGCCTGGGTCCTGTTTGCGGCTCTGGCGACGCTCGGGCAATGGCTGCTGGAGTCTGCTCTGCTGCTGACGCCGATGCTGGCGAGCGGCAGCCGTATTCTCAGCGGCATCATCCTGATTTCGGTCGGACTGTTTCAATGGACGGCGTTGAAGGACGCCTGCCTAAGGCAGTGCCAGGCGCCGCTCATGTTCATCCAGAGCCATGGCGGCTTTCGCCGCGATGCCGGCGGCGCCTACCAGTTCGGTCTTCTTCACGGCCTTTATTGTGTCGGCTGCTGCTGGGCGCTGATGGCGCTCCTGTTCATCGGCGGCGTGATGAACGTCCTGTGGATCGCGGTGATCGCGATTTTCGTGCTCGCCGAAAAGGTGGTGCCCGGCGGCCGGATGCTGTCCCGCGTCGCGGGAGCCGCGGTCGTCATGGCCGGGCTGTGGCAGCTTGCGGCCATGACGTGATCCTACAGCGCCGCGCGTCTTATTGGACGCGCAAAGGTCGCTGTAGCACTTTGAATTGCTGCATGTTTTTATCCTTAGATCGGATAGGATCTAAGGAAACATGCAGTAGGGGCAACCGCTGAGCGTCAGTCGCTCAGCGTGTCGAAGAAATCCTTCATCCGGGCGAAGAAGCCGGCGGATTCCGGATTGTTGTCCTTCGACGAGATCTGCTCGAATTCCTGTAGCAGCTCGCGCTGACGCTTGGTCAGCTTCTGCGGCGTCTCGATCTGCATCTGGATGTAGAGATCGCCGGTCTGGCTGGAACGTAGCACCGGCATGCCCTTGCCCTTCAGGCGGAACTGCTTGCCGGCCTGGGTGCCTTCCGGCACGGTCACGCGCGACTTGGTGCCGTCGAGCGTGGTGACGTCGAACTTGCCGCCAAGCGCCGCCGTCGTCATCGAGATCGGCACGCTGCAATAGAGATCGGCGCCATCGCGCTGGTAGAACTCGTGCGGCTTGACCGAGAGGAAGATGTAGAGATCGCCCGCTGGTCCACCGCGCAGGCCCGCTTCCCCTTCGCCGGAGAGGCGAATGCGAGTGCCGTCTTCGATGCCGGCCGGAATGTTGACGGAGAGCGTGCGCTCCTCGGTGACGCGGCCCTGGCCGTGGCACTTGGTGCAGGGATCGGTGATCGTCTGGCCGCGGCCGCCGCAGGTCGGGCAAGTGCGCTCGATCGAGAAGAATCCCTGGGCGGCGCGTACGCGGCCCGAGCCTTGACAGGTTCCGCAGGTCTTCGGGCTGGTGCCAGGCTTGGCACCGGACCCGGTGCAGACGTCGCAGGTGATCGAGGTCGGCACCCGGATCTGCGCGGTCTTGCCGGAATAGGCCTCTTCCAGCGAGATTTCCATGTTGTAGCGCAGATCGGCGCCGCGCTCGCGGCCACCCGATGAACGCCGCTGGCGCCCGCCACCCATCATCTCGCCGAAGATGTCTTCGAAGATGTCGGAGAAACCGCCTGCGCCACCGGCGCTACCGCCAAAGCCGTTGCCCATGCCGCCCTGCTCGAAGGCTGCGTGGCCGTAACGATCATAGGCCGCGCGCTTCTGCGGGTCCTTGAGCGTCTCGTAGGCTTGGTTGATTTCCTTGAAGGTCTTTTCCGAGGCGGCGTCGCCGGGGTTCTTGTCCGGATGATACTGCATCGCCAGTTTGCGGAAGGCGCTCTTCAGCTCCTTCTCATCCGCGTTCTTGGCAACGCCAAGCGTTTCGTAAAGATCACGTTTCATTCTTCAAAGATTGTCCTGTTGACAAGGCGTGCCAGCGCGGGGGCCCGGCGGCTGCCTGGTTACCTTGCCACAGGATTTAGTAAACCTTGAAGCGCGATACCATAGCCCATCGGGCCGCGGATGCGGTTTTTTGTCGGAAAAATGGCGTTTCTGCCGGTCTCGCGCCCGGTAGACCCGCTTTGGGTGGCACTCCTGCCCCCAGGGATGCTCTGTAGCGGCGGTTTCAGCGGCGCGGGCCTCACGGGCCCGACGTCCTTCAGAGGCTGTCTGGCGCAGGCGCCTGAGGGGTAAAAAGGCAACAAAAAAGCCCGGGTCGCCCCGGGCTTTTCCGTCTCTAGGAGAGGGCGACTTAGGCCGACCGCTTGCGATCGTCTTCGTCGTTGACTTCTTCATAGTCCGCGTCGACGACATCGCCGTCGCGCGCGGCGTCAGCGGCGGCATCCGCATGGGCGGCGTCCGTCTGCTGGGCCTCGTAGATCGCCTGACCAAGCTTCATGGAGACTTCCATCAGCGTGTTGGTCTTGGCCTTGATGTCTTCGGCGTCCGGCTCGGAAGCCTCGACGGCGGTCTTCAGCGCGGCAATGGCGTCGGAGATCGCGTTGCGGTCGGTTTCCGAAACCTTGTCGCCGTAGTCCTTCAGCGACTTTTCCGAAGAATGGATCAGGCTTTCTGCCTGGTTCTTCGCTTCCACGCCTTCGCGGCGCTTCTTGTCGGTTTCGGCATTGGCTTCGGCGTCCTTGACCATCTTCTCGATGTCTGCGTCGGACAGGCCACCGGATGCCTGGATGCGGATCTGGTGTTCCTTGCCCGTACCCTTGTCCTTGGCCGATACCTGCACGATGCCGTTGGCGTCGATGTCGAAGGTCACTTCGATCTGCGGCATGCCGCGCGGTGCCGGCGGAATGCCGACGAGGTCGAACTGGCCGAGCAGCTTGTTGTCGGCTGCCATTTCACGTTCGCCCTGGGAGACGCGGATCGTCACGGCCGACTGGTTGTCGTCGGCGGTCGAGAAGGTCTGCGACTTCTTGGTCGGGATCGTCGTGTTGCGTTCGATCAGGCGGGTGAAGACGCCACCGAGCGTTTCGATGCCGAGCGACAGCGGGGTCACGTCGAGCAGCAGAACGTCCTTGACGTCGCCCTGCAGAACGCCGGCCTGGATCGCAGCACCCATGGCCACGACTTCATCCGGGTTCACGCCCTTGTGCGGCTCCTTGCCGAACAGCTGCTTTACGGTTTCCTGGACCTTCGGCATGCGGCTCATGCCACCGACGAGAACGACTTCGTCGATCTCGGCAGCCGAAACGCCGGCATCCTTCAGCGCGGCCTTGCACGGAGCAACGGTGCGCTGGATCAGGTCGTCGACAAGCGCTTCGAACTTGGCGCGGGTCAGCTTCATGGTCAGGTGCTTCGGACCGGAGGCATCCGCCGTGATGAACGGCAGGTTGATTTCGGTCTGCTGCGACGAAGACAGCTCGATCTTGGCCTTTTCGGCCGCTTCCTTGAGGCGCTGAAGAGCGAGCTTGTCGTTCTTCAGGTCGATGCCCTGTTCCTTCTTGAACTCGCCGGCGAGATACTGGACGAGACGCATGTCGAAGTCTTCGCCGCCGAGGAAGGTGTCGCCGTTTGTCGACTTCACTTCGAAGACGCCATCGCCGATTTCGAGAACCGAGATATCGAAGGTGCCGCCGCCAAGGTCGTAGACAGCGATCGTCTTGCCGTCCTTCTTGTCGAGGCCATAGGCGAGCGCGGCAGCGGTCGGCTCGTTAATGATGCGCAGCACTTCGAGGCCCGCGATCTTGCCGGCATCCTTGGTTGCCTGGCGCTGGGCGTCGTTGAAGTAGGCCGGAACGGTGATGACGGCCTTTTCGACCTTTTCACCGAGGTAGGATTCGGCGGTTTCCTTCATTTTCTGAAGGATCATGGCGGAGATCTGCGACGGCGAGTAATCCTTGCCATGCGCTTCGACCCAGGCGTCGCCATTGTCAGCCTTGGTGATCTTGTAAGGAACCATGTCCTTGTCTTTTTGCGTGGTCGGATCCTGGAAGGTCCGGCCGATCAGGCGCTTGATCGCAAAAAGCGTGTTTTCCGGGTTGGTGACGGCCTGGCGCTTTGCCGGCTGGCCAACGAGACGTTCGCCGTCTTCGCTGAACGCCACCATCGAGGGGGTCGTGCGCGCACCCTCGGCATTTTCGATGACCTTCGCATCTTTTCCGTCCATGACGGCGACGCAGGAGTTGGTCGTTCCCAAGTCAATACCAATAACTTTAGCCATGTCGTTCTCTCCTTGCAGCGGACTGTCGGAACCCGGTCAGGCATTCGTGAGACAGTCCCTAACGGGATGGTCTTTGGATTTCTTCGCAGCGGTGGCTGCGCCGATGCGGCGTATATAAGGACCGGCGTTTCGGACTGCAAGGCATTCTGCGGGGCGATTGGGGGCAAAAGCAAGCCTGCGATTGGCGTGCGGCCTACAATAGATGCTCGACCCGCGGCAGGGGCGGCTGCAAACTGCCAGGACGGCGCCGTTTGCGCCGCCTCAGCCGCCCGTCAGGATATCGAAAAGCGTCGTGCGCTTGGTGGCGCCGGTGGTCTCGCCGACGTCTGCCGGCGGCACCATGCCGCCACTGCCCTCAGGCAAAGGCCGGGTCTGCTGCACGGCGGCCGAGCCGTCGACGCCTACAGGCGGCTCAGGAAACGCGTTCGGGTCGCCGGAAAGCATGTCGCCCGCCGCGGCAGGCGCACCTCCGTCATCGAAGACCGGCTGCACCCCGGTTGTGCCGAACAGCGGCGAGGGCGAAAGGCCATCATGTGCGGCCACCATGAAGTCGTGCCAGGCCTTGGCCGGAAGGCCGCCGCCGGTGACCTTCTTCATCGACTTGCCGTCGTCATTGCCGAACCAGACGCCGGTGGTGAGGTTCGAGGTGTAGCCGACAAAAAGCGCATCGCGGAAGGATTGAGTGGTACCGGTCTTGCCGGCCGCCTCCCAGCCCTTCAGACGCGCCTTCTTGCCGGTGCCGTTGGTCAGCACCCGCACCATCATCTGGTTCATTTCGCTGACGATGGCCGGATCGAGCACGCGCGGCGGGTTGTCGTAGGTGTTTTCGTAAAGCACCGTGCCATCGGCCTTCGAAATCCGGCGAATGACATGCGGCGTCGCCTTGAAGCCACCGTTCATGAACGGGGCATAGGCCGAGGTCAGTTCGACCAGGCTCACTTCCGAGGTGCCGAGCGCGATCGAGGCGTTGGCTTGCATCTCGGAATCGATCCCCAGGCGATGCGCCACCTTCACCACGTTCTGTGGGCCGACCTCCATCACCAGCTGCGCGGCGATGGTGTTTAGCGAGTTGGCGAGCGCGTCGGCGAGCGTAACTTCGCCGCGGTATTTCTGGTCGTAATTCTCGGGCGTCCAGTTGCCGATTCTGACCGGGCCGTCGTTGCGGATCGACATCGGCGTGCGGCCGATCTCAAGCGCTGCCGCGTAGACGAAGGGCTTGAAGGCCGAGCCCGGCTGGCGCTTGGCCTTGGAGGCGCGGTCGAACTGGCTCTCGGCGTAGTCCTTGCCACCGACCAGCGCGCGGATGGCGCCGGTGCCGTCGATCGAAACGAGGGCTGCCTGCGAGGCGTCGAGCTTGGCGCCGTCGCCCGCAAGCGTGGCGCTGATCGCCTCCTCCGCCTGCTTTTCCAGATTGAGGTCGATGGTGGTGTCGACGATCAGGTCTTCCTTGACGTCGCCGATCATGCCGGGAAGCTGGTCCATCACCATGTCGGCGACATAGTGTTCGGCACCCGACCAATAGCTCTTGGCCTTGGTCGGCGTCTGCGACATCGCCGTCTTGATCTCGCTGTCGGTAACGAAGCCTTCCTCGCGCATGGCGCCGAGCACGACCTGGGCGCGCTCTTCCGCGGCCTTCGGGTCACGGGCGGGCGACAGGCGGGAAGGCGCCTTCAACAGGCCGGCCAGCAGCGCCGCCTCGCCGAGGTTCACGTCGCGCGCCGATTTGTTGAAGTAGCGCCTCGACGCCGCCTCAACGCCGTAGGCGTTCGAGCCGTAGAACACCCGATTGAGGTACATCGCCAGGATCTGGTCCTTGGAATATTTCTGCTCCAGCCAGAAGGCGAGTAGCACCTCCTGAACCTTTCGTTCCAGGGTCCGCTCCGGCGACAGGAACAGGTTCTTGGCAAGCTGCTGGGTCAGTGTCGAGCCGCCCTGGACCATTCGGCCGGTGGTGACGTTCGTCAGCATGGCGCGCGCCAGGCCCAGAGGGTCGACGCCGAAATGCGAATAGAACCGGCGATCTTCGATGGCGATCACCGCCTGCGGGATATAGGGTGACATGTTTTCGAGCGACAGCGCTTCGCCGCCGGTCGTGCCGCGATTGGCGATGATGTCGCCATTGACGGAGAGAATCTTGACGTTGGGCGGACGCTCGGGGATCGACCAGCTTTCAGCACTCGGCATGCGCGCGCCGTAATAGAGCACCAGGCCGCCGACGCCCATCGCGCCCCAGATGCCGAGCACAATGCACCAGTAAAACAGCGTGCGCACGAGACCGATGAAACCGCCGCCTCCGCCCGAGCCGCGGCGCGTTCCGCCGCGCTTGCTGCGCTGAGCCTTCTTCTTGGGCGCAGGAGCCGATTTGCCACGCGCAGGTTTGCGGCTGCCGCCGGTCACGCGATCGCTGGCCTCGATGCGAAAATCGTCATCGTCTTCGGCGTTGCCGCCGAACGAGGGCTCGATCCGTTGTCCTGACTTGCCGCTTGCTGCCATGCCGTTTGGATTTACCCCTCATGCCGCATTGCGGGCGCCCAGTCGTCCGCCCCAGCAGCGAACGCAATCCTAAAGGCGGGGAAAAATTGATCGCTCGACCCGCCATGGCGATGCGGTGAACTTTAAATGCGGCAATTTAAGGGGGGGTTAAAAACCGAATTGTAAAATATGCATGGTCTTCAACAGCTTGCCGGATTTGAAGCCCCAGGCTTTGCCGCTTCGTTCGCGCACGCCTGCCAGCATCAATCGCGCGGAGCCACGCGCACGCGCCATCATCAACAGCGGAGGAATTGGCCGCAGTTGCCGCCGACGTGCACGATCCGGCATTGTGTCTGTGTCGATGCCGGCCCTATTCGGCGGCCTTTTCGTCCTGAACCACGCGATCGGTCTTTTTCAGGAGCACAATTTCTTCGGACGTCGGCTGGCTTTCCGTCGTGATGCTGGCGGTGGTTGTTGTCGTATCGACCGCTGCATTGGTCTTGGCGTGATAGGCGCATTCGGCAAATGCCGCGGAGGCGGACAGGCCGACGGTGGCCACAGTCACCAGAATGATCTTCATGATCTTCTCCTTCTCGCTCACGCGTGAAATCCTAACCTGCAACGCGAGCCGCTCGAAATCACGATTTTGTTCCGGCGGAGGCTGCGCCAGGGTTATGGAGGTAGATCGAACGTCGTTGCTCTACTCGATCGAACTCCTGAGCGGTGTTTCGCCGACGAGCTTCGCCTGCTTGCTGCGGTCTGGTTCGGTGTACTCGTAAAGCCATTGGCTGAAAGGCAGTCGCAGCAGGACGGTCTTTGCCAGCTTGTTGGTAGCCATCGCATCGCAGTCGCGCGCCGGGTAGGCCTGGCGGGTACACATCGCTTGCGGACTGTCGACCAGGCGGTAGCCGTGACCTTGAAAGACCAGTGTGGTCATCGCGGTCAACCGGTACGAACCGGGCGGCACAACAACGAGGCGCAGGCTGGCAAGCCAGGTCGTCAGAATCAGGAGAACGATGATCGCGGTCGGGACCTGGAGCAATAACTTCAAGAAAGAGCCTGCAATTCCTAGGTGCAATGGCATCTAAGGAACCAAAAACGCCCGCATGTCTAGGAAGATGTGCGCCGTCATATCGGCTATCTCCAGTTGTGGTTTGCAACCTTTAACGCCAATCGCCACTCATATACGCAACCGGTAATAGATTGCGGACATGATTTTGGGTGAAAATTGTGCGATGCAACAAATCCGCCCTTGAAAATATTGCGACGCATGATTATTGTAACACTTATCGAAGCGCTGCACCTCCTCCCGCGGCGCCCGATGCGGATCGGTGGCACTCCTCCTCCCAGTCACCGGTCAAGTTTGAGAGCCCCGTGCACCTCCTCCCGCGCGGGGCTCTTTTCATGTCTGGACCCCCGCGCTCGTAACGAAAGCACCTGAACGGCGACGCAGATTTTGCTGGTCCTGTCGGTGTTGCGGGTGTATCGGCGCGGTTCATGGGCTCCAAGGCAAACGGCTATATCTACGCGCTCCTCGCCATCGTTATCTTTGCGATCCAGGACGGCATCTCCAAACATCTGGGCAGTGTCTATCCGCCGGTCTTCGTGGCGATGATCCGCTATTGGGCCTTTGCCCTGTTCGCCGTGGCGCTGGCCGCCCGCGCAACGGGAGGGCTCAAGCTGACGGCGACGACGAAACAGCCATTGCTTCAGGTACTGCGCGGGCTGCTGCTGCCGCTGCAGATCGTCATGATCATTACCTCTTTCACGATGGTTGGGCTGGCGCATTCGCAGGCGATCCTTTCAGCGACACCGCTGTTCGTAGCGCTTCTGTCGATGCCGCTTCTGGGCGAGCGTGTCGGCTGGCGCCGATGGCTGGCAATCTCGGTTGGGCTCATCGGCGTACTTCTGATCCTGAAACCGGCCGAAGGCGCGTTCGAACTCACATTCCTGTTGCCCTTGGCCGCAGCACTTGTCTTTGCCCTCTATGTCATCGTCACGCGGCTGGTCAGCCGCGACGATCCGGCGATGACGAGCTTCTTCTACACCGGCATCGTCGGCGCCGTGGCGATCAGCCTTGTCGGCCCATTCTTCTGGACGACGCTGTCGCCACCCGATTGGGGTTGGATGCTGCTCTTGTGCCTCACGGGAACCACGAGCCATTATTTCCTCATCCGTGCCTATGACGTGCTGGACGCGGTCGCCGTCCAGCCTCTGACCTATCTGCAGCTGGTCTTCGCGTCGATCATGGGCGTCAGCCTCTTCGGTGAGACGCTGACCACCAACATGGTTGCCGGCTCGGTGCTCGTGGTTGCGGCCGGCATCTTCACCGTCTGGCGCGAGCGCGTCGTTGCCCGCCGCAAGGCGGGCCTGCCGTCGACCTGACGCGATATCGATATTTTGGCGAATCTTGCTATGGCTTCGCCTTGATGTTGTGCTCGGTTGGCTGCCCCAAAAGCCGATCAGGAGGAGTGCCATGACGTTTCCGTCCGCCGCCGTGCTGGTGTTTTCGACGCTCGCTGCCGTGAATTCCGAAGCTCTGGCGCAGGACAACGTCGCCTATATCGACGACCGATCGGATGGTGCAGCAGTCGTTCGCTCGCTCTACAACGCCATCAATCGCAAGGAATATGCGCGCGCCTACGGTTATTTCGGCGAATCGAAACCGGTTGGCGGTTACAGGACTTTCACGCGCGGTTACGACCGCACCGTTTCGGTCGAAATAAAGCTCGGCAAGGTGAAGACCGAGGCCGGCGCCGGCAGCATCTATTCGGCTGTTCCGGTGGCGGTGAAGTCGATCGAAAAACGTTCGCGGGTACGCTTCTTCGCCGGCTGCTACGTGACGCGGATCATCAATCCTTCGCTGCAGGTGCCGCCGTTCACGCCCTATCAGATCGAAGCGGCGCGCCTCAAGGAAGTGAAGGGACCGCTGGAGGCGGCCCTTCCGACCGTCTGCAACGCCCCGTGACGACGACCTCTACTGAATAGGTCCGCGCCGCTCCGCAAGGAATCTTGACCGTTCGAACACCAGGATTACGGCGAGCGCCATGATGAACGGGATGACGAGATAGAGGATCCGGAAGATCGCCAGCGCCGCCAGCACGTCGGCCGGATCCATTTCCGGCAGGGCGGCGATGAAGACGAGCTCAAGAACGCCAAGTCCGCCCGGCGCGTGCGACAAGAGTGCTGCCGAAAACGACGCCAGAAAGATCCCGAGAATGACGATGAAACCCGGATTGCCGGCTTCCGGCAGGGCGAAATAGATGATCCCGGCGGCACCGATCAGCTCGACCGGCGCGATCACCAGCTGCCGCAGCACGATCGAGGGCTTGGGATAATGCAGCTGGAACCAGCGTGTGCGGATCGACGGCAGGCCGACGAGGCTGCCGATCACATAGAGCGCGATCACGACCAGGATCAGCACGCCCGTCGTCAGCGACATTTCGACCGGCAGGAACTCGGCGAACCGCTCGATGATCTCCGGTTTGACCAGAAGCACGATCGCCGAGAGCATCAGGGTGCCGAGCGTAAAGGTGAACGAGCAGAAGGCGACGAGCACGCCGACTTCGCCCGGCGTCAGCCCTTTCGATCGGTAGGCCCGGTAGCGCACGACAGCGCCCGAAAAGACGGAGGCGCCAAGATTGTGCGAGAGCGCATAGGTGGTGAACGAGCAGACGGTGATGAACCACAGCGAGATACGATGGCCGAGGTGATCGAGCGCCAGCTTGTCGTAGCCGGCAAGTGCTGCATAGGCGACCAGCGTTGCGCCGATCGCCAGCAGCCAGCTTCTCAGGGAAATCGCCTTGAAGCTGGCGATGAATTCGTCCAGCGAGAGGCCGCTCAGCTCGTGATAGAGCGCATGCACCGAAAAGATGATCGCCGCCAGCCCGACGACGGGCCAGAAATACGCGCGCAGCCTGCTCATACCGGTGTCGCGATCGCTGCAACAATCTTGGCCGAAGGCCCTTTCGACGGCGTCGCCTTTATCTCGGGACGCATCTGTTCATGAAAGCAGCCGCGATCGCGGCTCCAGCCCGTCACAGTTTCGCGTCCGGAACGCGACGTCTCGGTCCTCACACTTGCCAACGATCCAATTTCCCATTCTGATTTGTTTTGCAAAAGGGAAGCATCTGAGGTCGAGCAGGTCAAGGATCGATGCCCCGGCAGGGGCCGGTGTTTGGTCAAGAAATCGCGAACACGACACGGTAAAGCGGAGGCGGGCGGATGCAGAACGATGAGGAAAAGCCGATCGAGCCGGTTTTTCGCAATGGAACGGTGACGGTCGTCGGCGTGGTGCTGTCGTTTTCGCTGGGCTTTCTCACCCAGTGGGCAGCCAATCCGGTGCCATGGAATATGGGCGATCTTCCCGCCGTCATCCTGTTGGCGATCGGCATCCTTTTGCAGATGCATGCGCTCTGGGACTTTCTGCAGCTGCGGTCGCTGCAGCCAAAGGTCTACGGTCAGGCGACGCGCATCTTCTTCATCGGCGTAGTGGTTACCGGCAGCGGCGTGTTTGCAGCGCTTGTCGCCGACTTTGTCGTGATGATCTCGAAAGCGGGGTGATGGTCGTGGCGGGCTGACCCGCCACGACGTCGTTCGATATCAGGCGGCAAGCGCGTTCAGGATGCGGATCCAGGAACGAATGCCCTTGTGATAGGATTGCAGCTCGTATTTCTCGTTCGGCGAATGGATGCGGTCGTCCGAAAGGCCGAAGCCGACGAGCAGCGATTCCATGCCGAGCATCTTCTGGAAGTCGCCGACGATCGGGATCGAGCCGCCCATGCCGATGACCACGGCCGGCTTCGGCCATTCGTCGGAAAGGGCGAGCTTTGCCGTGTTGAGCAGGTTCGAATCGTAGGGCAGCTGGATTGCCGGCGAACCGCCATGGGCGTGAAATTCGACCGTGCAGTCCGCCGGCACCTTCGAGCGCACATAGGCGCGGAAAGCTTCGCGGATCTTCTCCGGGTTCTGGTTGCCGACCAGGCGGAAGGAGACCTTGGCGGAAGCCTGCGCGGCAATCACCGTCTTGAAGCCTTCGCCGGTGTAGCCGCCGGTGATGCCGTTGATCTCGGCGGTCGGGCGGGCCCAGGTGAGTTCGAGGACCGAACGGTTCTTTTCACCAGACGGGATCGACAGGCCGATTTCGCCGAGGAATTTTTCCGCGGTCTGGCCAAGCGTCTCCC
Organism: Ensifer sp. ENS11; assembly: GCF_014851895.1. Lineage (NCBI taxonomy): Bacteria > Pseudomonadati > Pseudomonadota > Alphaproteobacteria > Hyphomicrobiales > Rhizobiaceae > Ensifer > Ensifer sp. ENS11. Next base: position 67,372 of record NZ_JACVAN010000001.1, read on the forward strand.
ATGCAGCCTTGATCTGGGCCGGGGTTTCCTCGACGCCTTCGTAGAAGCCTTCGAGCGTCACGCGGCTGTTTTCGTCATGAAGCCCGGCGAGGATGCCGGTCAGGATGCGGATCGGGTTGGCGGCAGCACCACCGAAATAGCCCGAATGCAGGTCGCGGTCGGCCGCCTTGATGATGACTTCCTCGCCGACGAGCCCGCGCAAGCCCGCCGAGATCGCAGGCGTGTCCCGGTCCCACATGCTGGTATCGCAGACAAGTGCATAGTCGGCTTTGAGTTCGGCCGCATTGGCTTCGAGGAAAGGTTTTAGCGACGGCGAGCCGGACTCTTCCTCACCTTCGAACAGGATCGTGACGCGGCAGGGCAGCGAACCGTGGACTTCCTTGTAGGCGCGGGCGGCTTCGACGAAGGTCAAGAGCTGGCCCTTGTCGTCGGCGGTGCCTCGGCCGGTGATGACCTTGCGGCCGGGCTCCAGCTCCTTGACGCCGGGTTCGAACGGATCGGTGTCCCACAGGTTCAGGGGATCGACCGGCTGGACGTCGTAATGCCCGTAGAACAGCACATGCGGGGCATCGGCGGTGGCGCCGGCGTGATGGGCAACTACCATCGGATGTCCGGGAGTGTCGCGGATCGAGGCGTCGAAGCCGAGGCCGTTCAGTTCCGCGACCAGCCATTCGGCGGCCTTGCGGCAATCGGCCTTGAAGGCCGGATCGGTCGAGATCGACTTGATGCGCACGAGGTCGAAAAGCCTGTCCAGGCTCTTCGGCAGGTTTGCGTCTGCGCGCTCGAGAATGGGGGTGATATCTGCCATCATGCATATCCTTGCTTCAAGTTTTGCCGGAACCTACTGCATGACGCCGCAAATCGGAATCGATTTCAGCAGCGAAATCATGCGGCCGTTCGACGGGCGGCAGCGATTTTGGCGTGTCCGAACGAACCCGCTCAGGTTGTTTAGAACCTCATGCGGGTGGATTTAAGCCAAATTTTTTGATGGAACGATTAGGGAGACGTGTTGCCTGTCACGCGGCACCGCCGTCACGCGCGGCATGGGCAAGCGCCATGCGCATGTATTCGAGCATGAGTTCGCGCTCGAATTGCCTGAGGCCTGATAACAGCGACTGATCGGCGGCAAGCGCTGCCTCCTTGGCCGCCGCCTCGATTTCCCTCGCCCTCTCGGTCAGGAAGATTTGCTGCGAACGCTTGTCCTGCGGATGTTTGCGCCTGACGATGAGCCCGTCGCGTTCCATTCTCGCCAGCGTGTTGGCCATGGTCGCCTGTTCGATGTCGAGCCTGTCGAGAAGCTGTTTCTGGGTCAGACCCTCCTCGGCCCATAGTTCCAACAGGACGGGAAACTGCCCGGGCGCGAAGCCGAGCTTCTGACCGCGCTCCTGAAGTGCACGCGAGAAGCTTTTGGCCAGCAGGCTGGCCAGGTAAGTCGCAGATTCCATACGGTTGAAGGCCATGCTCCAATGGGTACGCTCGAAGCGGCGCGAAGACAAGTTACAAAGCAGGCGATGGACTTGAGAAAGCCTTATCTCACAAGGATTTGACAAGGACTTGACCCAACCAACGAGAAACCGCCACGGCGCGGAGGCGGCGCCGTGGCGGTTCTCTGAAAACGGGACAAAGGCCCGGAGAGGGGGATAAGGCCTTTGTCCTCATCTGGTGCGGGCGGGGGACAGGCCAATCACCAGAAGACGGCATCACTCGGTGCCGTTGACTAAGATTTGAGGATTCAAATGTGGCTTTTCAAGGATTGGGCCAATGAATCGCACATTACAAATGCGTAACGTTTCTGTGAAAGCCGGACATTGCTCAAGCGCCCTTCGAGCGCCGGTTCCGCAAGGCAAAAATGACCTCCACGGCGCCGATCGCGATTGCAGTCGCCAACGCTGATTTCGCCACATCGCGGGCCGATTGATCCGGCCTGATGCACATGACGATAATGAAGGCGACGAAAAGTGCGGCCCGAGCGATCGCGTATTCGACCTTCTGCCACAGTGGCCACGGCGCGGCGTCCGCCCGTCTGAAATGGGCATCGAGCCCCGTCGTCGCAAGCAGATAGATCGGCGCAAAGACGGTCTTGATGACGACAAGGAATGCCGGATCGCTCAACAGCCAGGAAATGACGAAACAGACTCCGGCAAACCCTGAAAGAACAAGGTACTGTCTCAGTGCATATTGCACGTCATGCGGCATCGCTTGCTCCTCTGTGACAGCTGGACATTGTAGTGTTCGACGAGAAAACCGCAATGGACGTTTGGCTCACCCCGCGCTATCCATTGCCCATGAAAAACGGTGATCACCTCTTCCTCGTCGACGGCTCCGGATTCATCTTCCGGGCGTTCCACGCCATCCCGCCGCTCAACCGCAAATCCGATGGCCTTCCGGTCAATGCGGTGTCCGGTTTCTGCAACATGTTGTGGAAGTTGCTCACCGATGCGCGCGACACCTCCGTCGGCGTGACGCCGACGCATTTCGCCGTCATTTTCGACTATTCCTCGAAAACGTTCCGAAACGAACTCTACGATCTCTACAAGGCCAATCGCTCGGCGCCGCCTGAGGATCTGATCCCGCAGTTCGGGCTGATCCGCCACGCCACGCGCGCCTTCAACCTGCCTTGCATCGAGAAGGAAGGGTTTGAGGCCGATGACCTGATCGCCACCTATACGCGCCTTGCCGAAAAGGCGGGCGCCAGCGTCACCATCATCTCCTCCGACAAGGACCTGATGCAACTCGTGACGCCGAACGTCTCGATGTACGACAGCATGAAGGACAAGCAGATCTCGATCCCGGAAGTGATCGAGAAATGGGGTGTGCCGCCGGAAAAGATGATCGATCTTCAGGCGATGACCGGCGACTCGACCGACAACGTGCCTGGCATCCCCGGCATCGGCCCCAAGACCGCGGCGCAATTGCTGGAGGAATACGGCGATCTCGATACGCTGCTGGCGCGTGCGGGCGAAATCAAGCAGGCCAAGCGCCGCGAAAACATCATCGCCAATGCCGACCTTGCCCGCCTGTCACGCCAGTTGGTGACGCTGCGCACCGACACGCCGCTCGACGTCCCTCTCGAGGAGCTGCATCTCGAACCGCAGGATGGGCCGCGCCTCGTCGCCTTCCTGAAGGCGATGGAATTCACCACGCTCACCCGTCGCGTGGCCGCCGCCACCGATACGGACGCCGATGTGGTCGAACCGGCCGCGGTGCCGGTCGAGTGGGGCGCGGATGCGCGCGGACCGGATCTCGACAAGGCTGCGGCTGCCCCGGCGTCGTCGAGTGCCGGCGAGGCCGCGCCTGCGGCCGTGAGCCAGGTAGCCTCCACGGGCGAGGCCACTGACGCCACACCAGAGGCGCTCGCACAATCGCGCGCAGCCCTTTTCGCCAGCGCTACCATCGACCACTCGCGGTATGTCGCGATCCGCGATCTGCCGACGCTCGACGCCTGGATTGCCGACGCCAAGGACGCGGGCCTCGTCGCCTTCGACACCGAAACGACGTCGCTCGATGCCATGCAGGCCGAGCTCGTCGGCTTCTCGCTGGCGCTTGCTGACTATGGCAAGGACCCTTCGGGAACGGTGATCCGCGCCGCCTATGTGCCGCTGATCCATAAAACAGGAGTGGGCGATCTTCTCGGCGGCGGCCATGCTGAAAACCAGATTCCGGTGCGCGAGGCGCTCAGCCGGCTGAAGGTGCTGCTTGAAGATCCTTCGGTGTTGAAAGTCGCACAGAACCTCAAATACGACTACCTCCTCATGAAGCGACACGGCATCACCGTCCAGGGCTTCGACGACACCATGCTGATGTCCTACGTCGTTGATGCCGGCAACGGCACGCACGGGATGGATGCGCTGTCGGAGCGCTGGCTCGGTCACAAGCCGCTCGCCTACAAGGACATGACCGGCAGCGGCAAATCGTCGGTGACCTTCGATTATGTCGATATCGACCGCGCCACCGCCTATGCCGCCGAGGATGCCGAAGTCACCCTGCGCCTCTGGCACGTGCTGAAGCCGCGGCTGGTGGCCAAGGGGCTGGTGCGCGTCTATGAGCGGCTGGAGCGCCCGCTCGTGCCGGTGCTGGCCCACATGGAAGAGCGCGGTATCACCATCGATCGCCAGATCCTGTCGCGCCTCTCCGGCGAACTGGCGCAAGGGGCAGCGGCGCTCGAAGACGAGATCTACAAGTTAGCCGGCGAAACATTTACCGTCGGCTCGCCCAAGCAGCTCGGCGATATCCTCTTCGGCAAGATGGGGCTGCCCGGCGGTTCGAAGACCAAGACCGGCCAATGGTCGACCTCGGCGCAGGTGCTCGAGGATCTCGCGGCGGAGGGCCACGAACTGCCGCGCAAGATCGTCGACTGGCGCCAGATGACCAAGTTGAAGTCGACCTATACGGACGCCTTGCCGGGTTTCGTCCATCCGGAAACCAAACGCGTCCACACCTCCTATGCGCTGGCGGCGACGACGACGGGACGCCTGTCCTCGTCCGACCCGAACCTGCAGAACATCCCGGTGCGCACCGCCGAAGGCCGCAAGATCCGCACGGCCTTCATTGCCACATCAGGTCACAAGCTGGTTTCGGCCGACTACAGCCAGATCGAACTGCGCGTGCTTGCCCATGTCGCCGACATCCCGCAGCTTCGCCAGGCCTTTGCCGATGGCGTCGACATTCACGCGATGACGGCTTCGGAGATGTTCGGCGTTCCTGTCGCGGGCATGCCGAGCGAAATCCGCCGGCGGGCGAAGGCCATCAACTTCGGCATCATCTACGGTATCTCCGCTTTCGGCCTTGCCAACCAGTTGTCGATCGAGCGCTCGGAAGCCAGCGACTACATCAAGAAGTATTTCGAGCGTTTCCCCGGCATTCGCGACTACATGGAAAACACCAAGGCCTTTGCCCGCGAGCACGGCTATGTCGAAACGATCTTCGGGCGGCGTGCACATTACCCCGACATTCGCTCGTCGATCCCCTCGCATCGCGCCTTCAACGAGCGCGCTTCGATCAACGCGCCGATCCAGGGGTCCGCAGCTGATATCATCCGTCGTGCCATGGTGAAAATCGAGCCGGCGCTGAGTGAGGCGAAGCTTTCCGCCCGCATGCTGCTGCAGGTGCACGACGAACTGATCTTCGAGGTCGAGGATGCCGACGTCGAGCGGACCATCCCGATCGTCGTGTCGGTGATGGAAAATGCCGCGATGCCGGCGCTCGACATGCGGGTACCGCTCAAGGTCGATGCCCGCGCCGCGATGAACTGGGACGAGGCGCACTGAGGTTTCCCTGAGGGATTCCATCAGCGACCTTGCATCGACAGCTGCGGTTATTCTTGCAGAAGGCGGCCACGACGGCCGCCTTCTGCCTGTCGGCGTATCACGATGATAGAAAGCGCATGCCGCCGCCGTCTCAGCGGTTGCGGTCGTCCTCGTCTCCCCCTAGGCAGCGATCGGGGAGGGCGCTAGCGCGCCCGGCAGAGCCGCCGATCGGAGGAGACCATGGCCACCAACACATTCATCCTTGTGCTGTCCTGTGACGACAAGCCGGGCATCGTTGCCGCAGTGACGACGGAGCTGGCCGGCCTTGGCGCGAATATCGCCGAGAGCAGCCAGTTCTGGGATCGGCACACCAACAGCTTCTTCATGCGCATCGCCTTCCAGGCGCCCGATGGCATGACGCGGGACGACGTCGAGCGGGCGTTGCGGCCGGCGGTCGACCGGTTCCAGATGCGCACCGCGCTGACGGAAGCCGCACGCAAGCCGAAGATCGTCATCCTGGTGTCGAAGTTCGACCATGCGCTCCTGCGTCTGCTCTACCAGATCCGCGTCGGCTGGCTGAACGCCGAGGTCGCCGCCATCGTTTCCAATCACGAGGACAGCCGGCGCACGGCGGAACTCGAGGCGATCCCGTTTCATCATTGGACGGTATCGAAGACCAACAGGGAAGAGCAGGAGGAAAAGCTGTTGCGCCTGACGCAGGAGACCGGCGCCGATCTGGTGATCCTGGCGCGGTACATGCAGGTGTTTTCGGACAATCTGTCAAAGCGCCTCTACGGCAAGGCGATCAACATCCATCACTCGTTCCTGCCGTCGTTCAAGGGGGCCAGGCCCTACCACCAGGCCCACGAACGCGGCGTCAAGCTGATTGGCGCCACGGCCCACTACGTCACCCCGGATCTCGACGAGGGGCCGATCATCGAGCAGGAAACCGAACGTGTCAGCCACGCGCTGACGGCGGAGGACTTCGTCGCCAGCGGCCGTGACATCGAAAGCCGCGTGCTGGCCCGTGCCGTCAAGCTGCACCTGGAACGGCGGGTGATGCTCAACGGCCATAAGACCGTCGTCTTCAGCTGACGGTGGATAGTGCAGAACGGGCGGCGGAGGGCGTGCGGAAGCTCGAAAACAGCCGCCTCAGCCCGTCACGCCCTTCGGCGACGATGTCGAACGGGCGACCAAAGAGCAGCCACTGGGTGCAAAGCCCAAGCATCATCCAGTGAAGCGTGCGGGTCGCCGACGTGGGCGTCCAGCTGTCCTGCATGTAGCCCTTGGCAAGGGCGCGGGAAAAGGCCAGTTCGAGCAGGGCATTATGATGTTCGTCGAGTTCCTTGTGGCGGGTCAGGACCTCGCTCATGTCGCCGTCGTAGTTGGTGCGCAGCATGATGGTGAGAATGCGCTGGCGCTGCTCGTCGGCGGCCAGGATATCGATCCAGGCGCCCATGGCGTCCTCGACGATTGCCAGCGTATCGGCGGCCTCGGCCTCGATTTCCTGGGCGATCATGTCTTCCTGGGGCAGCGGCACGGCATCGTGCAGGGCCAGGAAAAGATCGGTCTTGTTGGCGAAGTGCCAGTAGATGGCGCCGCGGGTCACGCCCGCTTCCTTGGCCACTTCCTCAAGCGTGGTGTTTGAAACACCCTTTTCGTAGAACACACGTTCAGCGGCGCTCAGGATCTTCTGCCGGGTTGCCTCCGCATCGGCTTTCGTTCTGCGCATTCATTCCTCCTTGCAGAACGGCCCGCCGAGAGGGCGGGCCGTCGATAGCAGTGTTATTCGGCGGGTGTTGGGGTCTCGGCTGCAGCCGGTGTGGCTTCTACCTTCTTGCGTCCGAACAGCTTCGTGACGAACACGAAGAACACCGGAACGAAGAAGATCGCCAGCACCGTTGCCGAGATCATACCACCCATCACGCCGGTACCGATGGCGCGCTGGCTGCCAGAGCTTGCGCCGGTGGCAATCGCCAGCGGCAGAACGCCGAGCGTGAAGGCGAGCGACGTCATCAGGATCGGGCGGAAGCGTAAGTGTGCTGCCTCCAGCGTCGCATCGATCAGCGATTTGCCCTGTTCACGCAGTTCCTTGGCGAACTCGATGATCAGGATGGCGTTCTTCGCCGACAGGCCGATGATCGCGATCAGGCCGACCTTGAAGTACACGTCGTTCGGCATCTCGCGCATGGTCACGGCAAGCACCGAACCGATGACGCCGAGCGGAACCACCATGATGACCGCCACCGGGATCGACCAGCTCTCATAGAGCGCAGCCAGGCACAGGAAGACGAGCAGGCACGACAGCGCGATCAAGAGAGGCGCCTGGGTACCCGACTGGATTTCCTGCAGGGACTGGCCGGTCCATTCGTAACCGAAGCCTGCCGACAGTTCGCCCGCAAGCCGCTGCATTTCGTTGATCGCGTCACCGGAGGAGTAACCCGGAGCCGCTTCGCCGCTGATGCGTACCGACGGGTAGCCGTTGTAGCCGATCGTCTGGGTCGAGGCCTTGACCCACTCCACCGTCGCGAAGGCGGAGAGCGGGACCATGCCGCCATTGGCGTTGCGGACGTTGAGGTTCAACAGATCCGCCGTCTGCATGCGCTGACCCTCGTCCGCCTGCACCGTCACGCGCTGCATGCGGCCGGCATTCGGGAAGTCGTTGACATAAGACGAGCCAAGGTTGGTCGAGATCGTCGAGTTGATGTCCGCAAAGGTCACGCCGAAGGTATTGGCCTTTTCGCGGTCGATGGCCACGCTGACCTGAGCCGCATCGGGCATGCCTTCGAAGCGAACCCCGGTCACGATCTTGCTCTGAGCCGCAAGGCCGAGAAGCTGGTCGCGTGCCTGGGACAAAGCCGCTTCGCCGAGACCGCCACGATCCTGCAGGCGGAAGGAGAAGCCCCCGGTGGTGCCGAGGCCCTGGATCGCCGGCGGCGACAGCGCGAAGCTGATCGCATCCTTGATCTGGCTCATGGCCATGGTGGCCCGCATGGCGATCGATTGAGCGGCGTTGTCGGCGTCGCGTTCCTTCCAGTCCTTCAGCGTCACGAAGGCGAGCGCTGCGTTCTGTCCGGTGCCGAAGAAGGAGAAGCCGTTGATCGCGATGATGCGTTCGACAGCCGGCTCCTGGCCGAAGATCTTCTCCGCCTGTTCCACCACCTCGGTCGTACGGTTGCCCGTCGCTTCGGAGGGGAGCTGCATCATGACGATCACGAAGCCCTGGTCTTCGTCCGGAAGGAACGACGACGGCAGCTTCATGAACAGCCAGCCGAGGCCGGCCAAGACGGCGATGTAGACGATCATGTAGCGACCGGTGCGGTGGACCAGGCGCTTCACGATGCCGCTATAGCCGTGCGAGGTCTTGTCGAAGCTGCGGTTGAACCAGCCGAAGAAGCCGCGCTTGGCGTGGTGGTGGCCCTTCGGAACCTGCTTCAGGAAGCTGGCGCACAGCGCCGGCGTCAGCGACAGCGCGAGCAGTGCCGAGAACAGGATCGACACGACCATGGTCAGCGAGAACTGGCGATAGATCACGCCGACGGCGCCCGGGAAGAAGGCCATCGGAATGAACACCGAAGCCAGCACCAGCGTGATGCCGATGACGGCGCCGGTGATCTGCTTCATTGCCTTGCGGGTGGCGTCCTTCGGTGTCAGCCCCTCTTCGGACATGATGCGTTCGACGTTCTCGACGACGATGATCGCATCGTCGACCAGGATGCCGATCGCCAGCACCATGCCGAACATGGTCAGAACGTTGATCGAGAAGCCCATCGCCAGCATCACCGCGCAGGTGCCCAGAAGAGCGACCGGCACGACGAGTGTCGGGATGATGGTGTAGCGGATGTTCTGCAGGAACAGGAACATCACGATGAAGACGAGCGCGACCGCTTCGACCAGCGTCGAAAGCACCTTCTCGATGGAAACGGCAACGAACGGCGAGGTGTCGTAGGGAACCGAATATTCCAGGCCCTCCGGGAAGAACTTCGACAGTTCGTCCATGCGCTCCTTGATCGCCGTCGAGGTCGACATCGCGTTGCCGCTTGGCGACAGCTGTATGGCGATAGCCGCGGACGGCTTGCCGTTCAGGCGGGTCGAAAACGCGTAGCTTTCGCCGCCGATCTCGACGCGGGCAACGTCGCGCAGACGAACGGAGGAGCCGTCCGGATTGGCGCGAAGCACGATCGCTCCGAATTCCTCGGCGCTCGACAGCTGACCCTTGACGACAACAGGAGCACTGATCTGCTGCGTGATCGGGTTCGGCTGTGCGCCGATCGAGCCGGATGCGATCTGGGCGTTCTGGGCCTGGATGGCATTCGTCACGTCGCCGGCGGTCAGGTTGAGGCCGAGCATCTTGTCCGGATCGAGCCAGATGCGCATCGAGCGTTCGGTCGCAAACAGCTGCGCACGGCCGACGCCGGGCACGCGCTGGACTTCGTTCAGCACGTTGCGGCTGAGATAGTCGCCGAGACCGATGGCGTCCATAGAGCCGTCGGTCGAGGTGAGCGCGACGATCATCAGGAAGCCGGAACCGGCTTCGTCGACCTGTACGCCCTGGCGCTTGACCGAATCGGGCAGGCGCGGTTCGACGCGGCGAACGCGGTTCTGAATGTCGACGGCCGCCTGTCCCGGATCTGTACCGGGTGCAAAGGTGGCGCTGATGTCGACCGAGCCGGCAGCGCTGGAGGTCGATTCGAAATAGAGCAGGCCTTCGACGCCGTTCAGCTCGTTTTCGATCAGCCGGGTGACGCTCTGATAGGTGTCCTGCGACGAAGCGCCGGGGTAGCTCGTGTTGATGGAGATCTGCGGCGGCGCAACATCAGGATATTGCGATACCGGCAACAGCGGTATCGCGATGATGCCGGCGAGCATGATGAAGATCGCCACCACCCAGGCAAAAATAGGCCTGTCGATGAAAAAACTAGGCATTAATCAGCACTCACTCTGTGGCTTCAGCGGGCTTTGCGTCGGTCGCCGCGGTCGTCTGGGCTGCTTCGGCCGCCGGCTTTGCATTCGGATCCCAGTCGGTCGGCTCCACCGGCGCGCCGGGGCCGATCTTCTGGAAGCCTTCGACGATGACCTTTTCGCCGGGCTTCAGCCCCGAGGCCACCTGCCAGCGGGTTCCGACCGTGCGTCCAAGTGTGACGTTGCGGAACTCGACCTTCTTGTCGGCGGCCACGACATAGACCTGCGACTGGCCGGCATTGTTGCGCTGGACAGCCTGCTGCGGCACGGTGATCGCGTCCTTCTCGACACCCTGCTGGACCAGCACGCGGACATACATGCCCGGCAATAGGTCGCCGTCGGGATTGGGGAACTCGCCGCGCAGCGTTACCTGGCCGGTCGTCGCGTCAACGGCCGCTTCCGAGAACAGGAGCTTGCCCTTGTGTTCATAAGGCGTGCCGTCGTCGAGGATCAGTTGAACCTCGGCCTCCTGGTCACCGCTCATCATCTGGCCGGCTTCAAGCGCCTTGCGCAGGCGGATGAGATCGGTCGCCGACTGGGTAAAGTCGGCATAGAGCGGATCGAGTTGCTGGATCGTGGCGAGGTTTTCCGAGCTGTTGGCGCTGACGAGCGCACCCTCGGTGATGAGAGCGCGTCCGATCTGGCCGCTGATCGGGGCGGTCACGTTGGCGTATTGCAGGTCGAGCTTGGCAGCGGCCAAGCCCGCCTGGGCGATGGCGACGTCGGCGTTTGCTGCAGCCAGCAGGCCGTTTGCATCGTCGAACTGCTGGGCGGCGACGACGTTTGCCTTCTTCAGAGCTTCCTGTCGGGCAGCCTTCTGTTCGGCCTGGAGATGCACGGCCTGGGCGCGGCGCAGGGTCGCTTCGGCCTTTTCGACCTGGACCTGGAAGGGAGCAGGGTCGATGCGGTAGAGCACGTCACCTTCCTTGACCTTCGAGCCCTGCTGGAAGACGCGTTCGACGACGATGCCGGAAACGCGCGGACGAACTTCGGCGACGCGCGTCGCGGTGATGCGGCCCGGCAGTTCATTGGTGATCGGCAGCGTCTCGGATGCGGTCGTGAAGACAGCGACGGCCGATGGCGGGAAGGCGGGAGCGGCCTGTTCTTCGTCTTTCTGGCAGCCGGAAAGGAGAATCACGGTTGCCAAGGCGGCGGCCAGTGTCGGTCGGTTCATGCGCATAGCGATGTCCATATTCGGTGACCGTGCGCAGCCAGTGCGTATCGCAGGGCTGCGCGGTCCGGAAGTGAAGGGAAGCAATTACCAGTATCGGGATGGGAAAATACCGGAACGCTAATATACAAACACAAATGTATGTTAATTTGCGCCGCAGTGCAACACCGTGATGCAGCGCGTTGAATCGATCAAAAAAATCAGCCGCCGCAGTGCTTTCGGCACCACGGCGGCTTGATATCACTAAGGTGTGATCCGGGTTTGTCGCCGGATTATCGTCTCAGGCGAGGACGCGGTCGTCGGCACCGAAGCGGTGCATGCTGCCGACCATCGGCGTCGCAAAGACAATGTCATCAGGCGCGTAGCGGTGTTCGCCAAACAGCCGAACGGTGATCAGACCGACCTGGTCGGACTCGATATAGACAATCGTGTCGGCGCCCAGATGCTCGACGTGGATGACCTTGCCCTTCCAGTCGCCACTCTCGCGCGACAGACCGATATGTTCCGGCCGGATGCCGATCGTCTTGGCGCCGGGATCGCCGAGGCGGGCGCCGTCGACGAAGTTCATCTGCGGCGAGCCGATGAAGCCACCGACGAAGACATTGGCCGGCCGGTTGTAGAGATCCATCGGCGAGCCGATCTGCTCGATCTGGCCGGCGTTCAGCACCACGATCTTGTCGGCCAGCGTCATCGCTTCGACCTGATCATGGGTCACGTAGATCATCGTGGCCTTCAGGCTGCGATGCAGCCGGGCGATCTCGAGCCGGGTGTTGACGCGCAAGGCCGCATCGAGGTTCGACAAGGGCTCGTCGAACAGGAACAGCTTCGGTTCGCGCACGATGGCGCGGCCGATGGCGACACGCTGGCGCTGGCCGCCGGAAAGTTCCGCCGGGCGCCGGGCGAGATAGGGGTCGAGCGACAGCATGCTGGCGGCCTTGCCGACCTTGTCCTCGATTTCAGCTTTCGGCTTGCCGGCCTGCTTCAGGCCCAGGCCCATATTGTCCTTCACCGTCAGGTGCGGATAGAGCGCATAGGACTGGAATACCATGGCGATGCCGCGCTTGGCGGGGGCCACGTGTCCGACTTCGACGCCGTCGATCTGGACGCTGCCGGAGGTCGCGTCCTCAAGGCCGGCAATGGTGCGCAGCAATGTCGACTTGCCGCAGCCGGAAGGACCCACGAAGATGACGAACTCGCCGTCCTTCACTTCCAGGTCGATGCCCTTGAGAACCTCATGGTTTCCGTAGGCCTTGCGGATGGATTTGAGTTGAAGTGATCCCACCTAATTGCCCCTCTTAAAGTTTGACCGGCTGACCGGTGCGGACGCTTTCATCAGCCGCAAGGCAGATGCGCAGCGACTGGACGGCGTCGTTCATGTGGCGGTCGAGATTGATATCTTCGCGAATGGCCTTCAGCACATAGGCCTGCTCACGATCGCAGAGTTCCTGATGGCCGGGCTCTCCGTCCATTGTCAGGTCCTCGTCCGGCTTGAGAAAGCGACCGTTGGGACCAGTTTCCGCATTGTGCACGCGAATGACCGAGGTCTTGGTGTGTGTGTCGATATCGTCCGACTTGGCATTCGGATCCATGACGATCGACACGGAGCCCTTTGGCGACATGACGTCCTTCACGAAGAAGGCGGTCTCCGAAATCATCGGACCCCAGCCGGCCTCGTACCAGCCGGCCGACCCGTCTTCGAAGATCACCTGCAGGTGGCCGTAATTGTACATGTCCGAAGCGATTTCGTCGGAAAGACGCAGGCCCATGCCGCGCACCTCCACCGGCTTGGCGTCGGTGATCTGGCACATGACGTCGACATAATGCACGCCGCAGTCGACGATCGGCGGGGTCGTCTGCATCAGCGACTTGTGGGTCTCCCAGGTCGGACCGCTCGACTGCTGGTTCAAGTTCATGCGGAAGACGTAAGGACCGCCGAGTTTGCGGGCTTCGGCGATCAGCCGGATCCACGAGGGGTGGTGGCGCAGGATGTAGCCGATGATCAGCTTGCGGCCATGCTTCCTGGCGGCAGCAACGACCCGTTCGGCGTCTGCGACCGTCGTTGCCAGCGGCTTCTCCACGAACACGTCGCAGCCGGCTTCGAAGGCGGCAACCGCATAGTCGGCATGGCTGTCGGAATAGGTACAGACCGAGCAGAGTTCGGGTTTCAGTTCCTCAAGCGCCGTCTTGAAGTCAGGATGGATCTCGTAGCCGCGCAGTTCCTCCGGAAGCTCCACCTTGGAGCGGTTGACCAGCCCGACGATCTCGAAGCCGGGATTGTTGTGATAGGCCAGCGAATGGCTGCGGCCCATATTGCCGAGACCCGCGACGAGGACCCGGACCGGTTTGCTGTTTGAACTCACTTGACTGCTCCTGCGGTGATGCCGCGGATCAGCTGCCGCGAGAAAATGACATAGAGGACGAGAACCGGAAGGATGGCGAGCGACAGGGCCGCAAGCACGGCGTTCCAGTTGGTGACGAACTGGCCGATGAAGATCTGCGAGCCGAGCGTGACCGTCTTGGTTGCTTCTGCCGGCGCCAGGATCAATGGGAACCACAGATCGTTCCAGATCGGGATCATCGTGAACACGGCAACCGTTGCCATCGCCGGCCGGATCAGCGGCAGCACGAGGCGGAAGAAGATCGAGTATTCCGACAGCCCGTCGATGCGGCCGGCATTCTTCAGGTCATCCGAAACCGTGCGCATGAACTCCGACAGGATGAACACCGCGAGCGGTAGCCCCTGTGCGGTATAGACGAGGATCAGCGCCGTCAGCGTGTTGACGAGGTTGGCAGCGACCATGCCCTGAAGGATGGCGACGGTGCCGAGCCGGATCGGGATCATGATGCCGATCGCGAGATAGAGCCCCATCAGCGTATTGCCGCGGAAGCGGTATTCCGACAGCGCGAACGCGGCCATGGCGCCGAACAACAGCACCAGCGCGATCGCGACGACCGTGACGATGAAGCTGTTCTGGAAGTAGGTCGCGAAATCGCCCTGGCCGAGCACCGTCTGGTAGCCGATCAGGCTGAAGGTCTCGGGCGTCGGGACCGTCAACGGCGCCCGGAAGATCGCGTTGCGATCCTTGAACGAGTTGATGATCGTCAGGAACACCGGAAACAGCGAGATGAGCGTATAGGCGATCAGCGCGATGTGGACGAAGCCGGTGCGGAAAATGGAGTGGCGTGCTTGCGACATCTCGGCCTCCCTTAGAACTGATAGCGGCGCATGCGGCGCTGGATGACGAAGAGGTAGAGCGAGACGCCGGCGAGGATGATCAGGAACATCACCGTTGCGATCGTCGCGCCCATCGAGCGGTCGCCCAGCTGCAGCTGGAAGCCGAAGAAGGTGCGGTAGAGCAGCGTGCCGAGAATGTCGGTCGAGCCATCAGGACCGGCAAGCGCGCCCTGCACGGTGTAGACCAGGTCGAAGGCGTTGAAGTTGCCGACGAAGGTCAGGATCGAGATGATGCCGATCGCGGGCAGGATCAGCGGCAGCTTGATCTTCCAGAACTGGCTCCAGCCGGTGACGCCGTCGCATTCGGCGGCTTCGATCACTTCATCGGGAATGTTGAGCAGGGCGGCGTAGATCAGCATCATCGGGATGCCGACATATTGCCAGACCGAGATCAACGACACGGCGATCAGGGCCGAGCCTGGCCTGCCGAGCCAGGGCGCAAACATCGACTTGAGGCCGACGAGATCGAGCATCCAGGGCGCGACACCCCAGATCGGCGACAGGATCAGCTTCCAGATGAAGCCGACGATAACGAAGGAAAGCAGCGTCGGCAGGAAGATCGCCGTGCGGTAGAACGTGACGAAACGCAGCTTCGGAATGGACAGCATGGCCGCCAGCGCAACGCCGATCGGATTCTGCACGCACATGTGAATGATGAAGAAGATGACGTTGTTCTTCAGCGCGTTCCAGAAGTCGTGCGCCCAGCGCTCCTCGCCGAACAGGACCTGGAAGTTTGCGAGACCAACGAAGGTCGGCTGGCCGTCGACCGTGTTGTATAGCGAGAGACGCAGCGTCTCGATCAACGGCAGGATCATCACCGCCGTGTAGACCAGAAGGGCCGGCAGCAGAAAGATGAGGATGTGCCAGCGTTTCGGCCGTCTCACGGTCGGCTGTCCCTCTTGCAGTGAAGTGACGTTGCTCATTGATCGTACCCGCTTGTTCGACCGGTTCCCCAGGGCGTCATGATGCACGTCGACGCCACACGGCCGGTCTTGCCGCATAACGCCTGCCCCGATCCGGGCTCATGACGAAGGTTAAGGCTATCGCGTTCTTTTGCAAACGACTGCGTCGGGGACCTCCCCATCAAGGGGAGGTCGAGGACGCTGCGGCTGGGGGAGTGCCTCCTTGGGCAATGTCCTCCCGCCCGGCCCTTGCTGCATGTTTCCTCAATCCTATCCGATTTGAGGACAAAAACATTCAGCAATTCAAAGTGCTACAGCGACCTTTGTGCGTCCGACAAGACGCGCGGCGCTGTAGGGCCGACCCTCCCCCGAAGGGGAGGGAACCAGTTGCGCTTACTTCGCCGGCTTGTACCAGCCGTCGAGACCCTTCTGCAGCTTTTCGGCCGCAACCTCAGGCGTATCCGTGCCGTTGATGACGTTGGCCGATTCAACCCAGGTTTCGTTCTCGAGGCTCGGCGTACCGCGCGCCAGGATCTGGTAGGTCGAGCGGATCGTCGGCTTGCACTTTTCGCGCCAGGAAACGAATTCCTGAGCGAGCGGATCGGTCATCTTCACCGGGGTCGAATTGAGGCTGAAGAAGCCCGGCAGCGAATTGGCGTAAATCTCGGCGAATTCCGGCGAAGCGACCCAGGTAAGGAAGGTCTTGGCTTGCTCGGCGTGCGCACTCTTGGCGTTCAGACCGACGCCGATGTCGTTGTGGTCGGAGATGTAGCAAGCGTCGCCGGCGTTCTTAACCGGAGGCGGGAAGGCGCCCATCTTGAACTGGGCCTGGGTGTTGAACAGGCCGATTTCCCACGAGCCGGCCGGATAGATCGCGGCGCGGCCGAGCGTGAACAGGTTCTGGCTGTCCGGATAGGTCTGGGCCTCGAAGCCGTCGCCGAGATAGTCCTTCCACTTGGCGAGAACGCGATAGGGCTCGACCCACGGTTCATCGGTCAGCTTCTGCTCGCCCTTGATCAGCGCAGCGCGGCCTTCTTCACCCTTCCAGTAGGTCGGGCCGATGTTCTGGTAGCCCATGGTCGCGGCTTCCCAGAGATCCTTGGTGCCCATCGCCATCGGGATGTAGTTGCCGTCGGCCTTGATCTTGTCGAGAGCTGCGAAGAATTCGGCTTCCGTCGTCGGGATCTGGATGCCGAGCTGGTCGAAGGCGTCCTTGTTGTAGATGAAGCCGTGGATGACCGAAGCCATCGGCACGCAGAAGGTGGCCGAGCCATCGTCTGTCGTCCAGGCGGACTTGGCGACCGGGGAGAAATTTTCCATACCCGGCAGCGCCGTCAGGTCGGCAAGGTGCTTCTTGTTGTAGAGTTCGAGCGAGACATCGAACGGACGGCAGGTGATGAGGTCGCCCGCGGAGCCGGCGTCGAGTTTGGCGTTCAGCGCCGCGTTGTACTCGGTCGGCGCCATCGGGGCGAACTTGACCTTGATGCCGGGGTTCTTGGCTTCGAAAGCCGGGATCAGCTTTTCCTGCCAGATCGCCAGGTCGTCGTTGCGCCAGCTTTCGATCGTCAGCGTGACGTCCTCCGCGTGGGCCAGGCCGGCCGAGCCGAGAATGCTCGACGCAAGCAGCAGGCCCTTGAGTGTCGTACGGGTCATTTAGCTTCTCCCTCTTATATGCGCCGTTTTGGCGCGGTTTGAATCCCAGGTTTATCTCAGGCCGAAACGATATCGATCGCCCGGCGCAGGTTCTGCTTGGTCTGGTTGAGCGCCGCTTCGGCTGCCGCCACGTCCTTCGCGCCCGATGCCAGCAGGATGGCGATCTTGACCGAGCCGGATGCGGCATTGATCAGCCGGCCGGCCTCGGATGCGCCAACACCGGTAATGTCGGTGACGATGCGAACGGCGCGGCCGTGCAGCTTGATGTTGTCGGCGCGCAGATTGACCATGTGGCCGTCGAGCACGTGGCCGAGATGGATGCCGACCAGCGTCGAGAACATGTTGAAGGCGATCTTCTGTGCCGTGCCGGCACCCATGCGCGTCGAGCCGGAAACGACTTCCGGCGGCGTCTGCAGCAGAATGGCGACATCCGCGTCGTTGAAAAGAGCTGCGCCCGGATTGTTGGCAACGGCGATGACTTTTGCGCCGAGCTTGCGCGCTTCGTCGGCTGCGGCCAGCGCATAGGGTGTCGAGCCGCTGGCCGACACTGAAACCAGACAGTCGCCCGCGGTGATGCCGGCCTTGCGGACGTCTTCGCGCGCCAGATCCATGTCGTCTTCGTAGCCGCCGGCGAGGTCATTGAGACTGGCGGCGCCGCCTGCAAGCAGAATGACGATCTGGTCCTGGGGGATGCCGTAGGTGCCGGGAAGTTCCAGCGCATCGGCCATGGCCATCAGGCCTGAGCTGCCGGCGCCGGCATAGGCGAGACGCTTGCCGGAGGCGAGCGTTTCTGCAGCCAGGGACGCAGCAGCGGAAATCTGCTCAATCGCGGCGTCCACGACCTTTGCTGCCGCCTGTTGTCCGGATGCGAGCAGCCGAAGCGCCAGCGCCGGATGCATGACATCCAGGCCTTTGGCGTTGTCGTGACGCTCTTCGGTCTTCACTGAAGGCATAGGTTGTGTCTCCTCTGGGTGAATTAATGCCAAAAAAATACCAATTGTCTAGGAGAAATTACATTTGGGCGTCAAAAAAAACCAATCTCTGAAATTATCCGTTGTTATTCAATGCATTATTTCAAAATTGGATATCGAGACCAATTCGGACTTGGTTATTGGTATTTTTTTGGTATCCTCTATGGGCGGAGGTGCTCATGCCAAACTACCTAATAGGAATCGATGGCGGCGGAACAAGCTGCCGGGCGGCTGTGGCTGCGGGGGATGGACGTATTCTCGGCCGCGGCAAGGCTGGTGCAGCCAACATTCTGACGGATCCTGAAACGGCGCTCGCCCATATTGGCGACGCTGCGCGGGCGGCATTTGAAGAAGCCGGTCTTGATCCCTCTGGTATCGCCGAGGCGCGCGCAATTGTCGGCGTCGCCGGGCACAATGTCGGCGATGCCGTGCATTATGTGAAGCGACGCCTGCCGTTTGCCGCAGCCGATATCGAATCGGATGGTCTGATTGCCCTGCAGGGCGCGCTCGGCGACGAGGACGGCGCCGTCGCCATTCTCGGCACCGGCAGCATCTATATCCTGCGGCAGGCCGACATCGTCAGCTATGTCGGCGGCTGGGGCTTCACGATCGGCGATCATGGCAGTGGCGCACGCATCGGCCATGCGCTTTTGCAGGAAAGCCTGCTTGCCTTCGATGGCATCCATGAGGCGTCGCCGATAACCGATTCCGTCATGGCCGAGTTCAGGAACGATCCGAGTGCTGTCGTCGATTTCGCGCGCCTGGCAAAGCCGGGTGAGTTCGGCCGCTATGCCCCGCGTGTCTTCGAAGCGGCGCAGGCGGGCGATCCCGTCGCCGTGCGTCTGCTCAAGACTGCGGCGATCACGGTCGACGAGGCGCTAGACGTCGTGGTCGCCCGGGGCGGGCGCAAGCTCTGCCTGCTCGGTGGCCTCGCGCCGCTCTATCGTCCCTGGCTTGCCGAGCGCCACCAGCCGTTTTTTGTCGAAGCCGAGGCCGACGCGCTCACCGGCGCCGTCGCACTCGCCGCACAGCGCTTCGGCTCCCGCTCGGAGGTCGGCGCATGACCGATCATCTCGCTGCCATTCTGCCGCTCGAAGGCCTGCAGGCCGGTGGATCCGGTCCGCTCTATCTGAAACTGCGGCAATCGCTGGAAGACGCGATCCAGTCGGGCAAGCTCAATCATGGCGACGCCCTGCCGCCGGAGCGCGATTTGGCCGATTACGCCAATATCAGCCGCGTGACCGTGCGCAAGGCCGTCGACGATCTCGTGCGCGACGGCTTGCTGGTGCGGCGCCACGGCTCCGGCACTTTTGTCGTCAAGCCGGTCTCCAAGGTGCAGCAATCGCTGTCGCGGCTGACCTCGTTTACCGAGGACATGGCGCGCCGTGGTCTCAACACTCATGCCCGCTGGCTGGAGCGAGGCCTGTATCATCCGTCGCCGGATGAGATGATGGCGCTCGGCCTGCCGGCCGACGCGTTGGTGGCCAGGCTCGGGCGTCTGCGCATCGCTGACGACATGCCGCTCGCGATCGAGCGCGCCAGCATCTCGGCCGAATTCCTGCCGGATCCGCAGGCTGTCACCTCGTCGCTCTATACCGCGCTCGACAAGACCCGTTCCCGGCCGGTGCGCGCCGTGCAGCGCATCTCCGCCTGCAACATCAAGGATCCGGACGCCTCCATGCTCGGCGTCGCCGTCGGCTCTGCCGGCCTTTCCATCGAACGCGTCTCCTATCTCGCATCGGGACGCGTCGTCGAATTCACCCGCTCGCTCTATCGGGGCGACGCCTATGATTTTGTCGCGGAACTGACCCTGTCGGAATCCTGACCGTCGCTCCGCAAGAAAGGAATTGACCATGCAGACCAACATGCGCCGAGAAATCGACGAGATCCCCGAAGCGGCGGCCCGACTGCTCGAGCATTCTTCCGAGGCCCTGAAGCAGGCCGGCGCAGCGCTGCGCGCCAAGGACCCGGCTTTCCTGGTGACGATCGCGCGCGGTTCTTCGGACCATGCCGCCCTGTTCCTGAAATATGCGATCGAGCTGCAGGCCGGTCGACCGGTCGCTTCGCTCGGGCCGTCGCTCGCGTCGATCTATGGCGCCAAGCTGAAGCTCGGTGGCGCGGCGGCAATTGCGATTTCGCAATCGGGCAAGAGCCCGGATATCGTCGCGATGGCCCAGGCCGCAACCGATGCCGGCGCCGTATCAATCGCACTTACCAACACCCTGCCGTCACCGATCTCGAAGGCATGCACCCATCCGCTCGACATTCTCGCCGGCCCGGAAATCGCCGTTGCTGCAACCAAGTCCTATGTCAACTCCATCGTCGCCGGCCTTGCCGTTCTCGGCGAATGGACCGGCGACGCGGCGTTGCAGCGCGCCGTGGCCGATCTGCCGAACCAGTTCGCCAAGGCGGTGAAGCTGGATTGGCATGAGTTCGCCGCCGATCTCGGCGAGGCCGAATCGCTCTACGTGCTTGGCCGTGGCCCGGCGCTGGCGATCGCCAGCGAAGCGGCGCTGAAGTTCAAGGAAACTTCGGGCATGCATGCGGAAGCCTATTCGGCCGCCGAAGTGCTGCATGGACCGGTGGCGCTTGTCGGCGCCAAGTTCCCGGTGCTGACGCTTGCGGCGCGCGATGCGGCCGAAGGGTCCGTCGCCGAGATCGCCGACGGCATGGCCGAGAAGGGCGCCGTGGTCCATGTGACGTCGAACCGCGCCGGCAAGGCCAAGCGCCTGCCGTTCGTCGAGACGGGACACCCGATCACCGACGCGCTGACCCTGATCCTGCCGTTCTATGGCTTCGTCGAAGCCTGGTCGCGCTCGCGCGGTCTCAATCCCGACGCACCGGCAAGCCTCAAGAAGGTAACGGAGACGAGATGACCGAGAAGAAGGCAATCATCGGCGCCCGCCTGTTCGATGGTATCGAATGGCATGACGGCGCCGCTCTCTTGATCGAGGCGGGTCGTGTCAAGGCCATCGTGGCAGCCGGCGATCTGCCGGCCGGTGCCACGATCGTCGATGCCCACGGCCTGCTGCTGGTGCCCGGCTTCATCGACCTGCAGGTCAACGGCGGCGGCGGGGCGCTTCTCAACGCGCAGCCGACGCTGGAAAGCATCCGCCAGATCTGTTCGGCCCATGCGAAGTTCGGTACGACCGCACTTCTGCCGACGCTGATCACCGATACGCGCGAAGTCCGCACGGCAACGATCGCCGCCGGCCTTCAGGCCAAGGCGGCCGGCGTGCCCGGCTTCCTCGGCCTGCATCTGGAAGGTCCGCATCTTTCGGTCGCACGAAAGGGCGCGCACGATCCAGCGCTGATCCGACCGATGGATGACGCCGACCTCAAGGAGATGCTCGACTGCGCCAGGGCGCTCGGCACCCTCATGGTCACGGTCGCACCGGAAAATGCGACCAAAGAGCAGGTTCGAGCCCTTGCCGACGCCGGCGCCATCGTCAGCCTCGGCCATACGGATGTCGGCTATGAGACCGCCGTGTCCTATGCCAAGGCAGGGGCGAAGACGGTGACGCATCTGTTCAACGCCATGAGCGGTCTCGGTCATCGCGAGCCTGGCGTCGTCGGTGCAGCCCTTGCGACAGGCACCCTGCACGCGGGCCTGATCGCCGACGGCTACCATGTCGACCCCGCCTCGATGGGTGTGGCGCTGCGGGCCAAGACCGGCCCGGGCCAGATCTTCCTGGTGACCGACGCGATGTCGCCGATTGGAACGGACATGACGAGCTTCGAGCTCAATGGCCGCGAGATCCTGCGCCACGGCGGTCGTCTGACGCTCGCCGACGGCACGCTTGCCGGCGCCGATATCGACATGCTCTCGTCGGTGCGCTTCGTGCACGAAAAGCTCGGCCTACCGGTCGAGGAAGCCCTTCGCATGGCATCGGCCTATCCCGCCGACGCCATGGGCATCTCCTCGCACAAGGGCCGTGTTCTGCCCGGGGCAGATGCGGATTTCGTGCTTCTGACATCAGAACTCGCCATGGGATCGACTTGGATTGGCGGCAACCAGGTCTACGCAGCCTGATCACCGATCTATCGAAAAATTGAGGCCCGACGATCGGAGTGATCGTCGGGCCTTTCTTTAGCGTGAACTGAAAGCGTGGCGAAGATCCGACGCGCGAACGTCCTACCCCGCCGAAAGCCGCGCTTTCATCGCCTGAACGGTCGCCACATCCGTGCGGCGCCGATCCTCGGTCACGAAGCCCATCTCGGCCAGTCGCCGATCATGAGCCGGCTCACGGATCGAGCAGGATGAATGCACTTCCGTGACGGGCAGTCGGGCAAGCAGCGCATCGACGGTTTCAAGCGTCACGCCGGAACCAGGCATGATCGAAAGCCGCCCACCTGCCAGCTCGACAAGCTCCGCCAGCTTCTCGATGGCCTGTGGCGCGCTCCTCGCGCCTCCGGATGTCAGGATCCGCTCAAAGCCGAGTTCAACCGCAAGTTCGATTGCGTCCTTGAAATCTGGCACCAGGTCGAAGGCGCGGTGCAAGGTGAGGCCGAGGCCTGCGGCATGGCCCGTCAGTTTTCGGAGCATGGGCGCATCGAGCTGGCCATCGGTAAGCGACGCACCGAGAACGACGCCGGCAAGTCCGGCATCGCGCACCGCATCGATATCGCGGCGCATCATGTCGAGATCGGCGGCGCCAAAGACGAAGTCGCCCGGCCGCGGCCGGACCATGACATAGACGGGTACCCGTGGCGGCCCGGCGAGTGCCATCAACCCGGCGGTCGGCGTCAGCCCGCCGACGGAAAGAGCTGCGCAGAGTTCGATCCGGTCCGCCCCGCCCTCGATCGCCGCGGCAAGCCCGTCGGCGTCGTCGACGCAAACCTCAAGTCCGATGCCATTCATGCCTTTTCTCCTCCAAGGCCGAGCAGGGCTGCGCCGATCAGGCCGGGCTCGACCTGACACTCGCCGCGCACGACGAGCGGCCGTTTGAACTGCCGCAGAATCCGGCTACGAACCGCCAGATCGATCCCCTCAAGCAGCGGTTCAACGTTGGAAAGACCGCCGCCGACAGGTACGATCGTCGCTCCCGTGGTGTTGATGACGAGCGCCAGCGGTGAGCTGACGAGATCGACAAGAATCTCGACGGTGCGTTTCGCTTCCGTGTCGCCCTTGAGCCACGCCTCGATGATCTCATGGCTCGACATGGTCTTGCCGTGCACGGTGTCGTGCAGTCGTTCGAGCCCGCGCGCGCCGCCGACCGTGTCGACGCAGCGCCGCTGGCCGCAGCCGCAGGCATAGGCGGGGATGGCGATCGGCGGTTCACCCGCTTCCGCGGCAAGTGCCGGTCCATGTCCCCATTCGCCGGCAAAGCCGCCGTCGGCGTTGATCAACTGGCCGTCGACCACCAAGCCGCCGCCGACACCGGTGCCGAGGATCGCCCCGAAGACGATGCGGTGACCCCGGCCGGCGCCGGCGCCCGCTTCGGCAAGGGCGAAACAGTCGGCGTCATTGGCGATCTTGATCGGCAGGTGCAGCTCGCGCTCGAGCTCGGCCACCAGTTCGCGGCCGTCGATGCAGGGGATGTTGGCGCATTTGATCCGGCGCGTCTCCGGGTCGATGACGCCGGTAATCGAGATCGCCACGCATTCCGGGTGGCCGCCGGCTTCGTCGAGCACGGATTCGAGCGTTTGGACGAACTGGCGGAAATTGTTGAGCGGCGTCGTGCGGCGCGGCAGCGGAAAGATCCGTTCGCGCGAATGCACGATCGCCCCCTTGATCGCCGATCCGCCGATATCGAAACAGACGATCATGCCTCTCCCCGGATCACGGCTTCGGCGGCAAGTGCGATCGAGAGCAACCGGTCGTCCTGATGGTGCGGTGCAGCCAACTGCAGGCCCACGGGCATTTCGCCGGCACCGGTGCCGCAGGGGATCGAGATGCCGCAGAAATCGAGGAAGTTGCCGATGAGCGTGTTGCGCAGCGTCGTGGCGTTGGTCTTGAAGAACAGCTCGTCGTCGGCCAGCAACGGCGCCAACGGCGGCGCGACATGCGGCAATGTCGGATGGACGATGAGTTCGCCCGGCTTCAGGCTCTCGACCGTTTCATGGATCAGCTGGTCGCGCGCATCGAGAAGCGCGATATAGTCAGGCATGGTGATCTTCTCGCCGAGCCTGGTGCGCGCGACGACACGCGGATCGATGCGTTCGGCCTCGGAGCCTGCCAGGCGCTCCCGGTGAAGTGCGAAGGCTTCGGCGGTGACGAGCGCGCCGTGGCGCGCCATCAGATCGAACACCGCCTTGAACGTCGGAAAGGCGCGGCGGGTGACCGTGGCGCCGGCCTTTTCCAGCCGCTTGACCGCATCCTCGAAGGCTTCGACGACTTCGTTTTCCGCCTCGTCGAAGACGATGGTTTCGGGGATGACGATCGAGAGGCCGGCGATCGCGCCGCGGCGAACCACCGGTGCGGTCAGTCCATGCATGGCGGCGTCGAGCCAGACCGCATCCTGCACCGTATGACAGAGAGGCCCGAGCGAATCGAGGCTTTCGGCGAGCGGGAAGACGCCCTTCATCGAATAGCGGCCGCGCGTCGCTTTGTAGCCGATGATGCCGGTCATGGCCGCCGGGATTCGGACGGAGCCGCCAGTATCGGTACCGATTGCCGCGGGCACGAGACCGGCCGCGACCGCCGCCGCCGCGCCCGACGAGGAGCCGCCGGGGATGCGCTCGACATCGGTCGAGGCCGGGTTGTGCGGCGTGCCGTAATGCGGATTGATGCCGAGGCCGGAGAAGGCGAACTCGCTCATGTTGGTTCGCCCGACGCTGACCATGCCGGCACCGGCAACCGCGCCGACCACGGCGGCGTCACTGCCAGCAGGCGGGGTGTCCCGCAGGACCGCGGAACCCGCGGTCGTCACGCTGCCCTTGACGTCGAAGAGATCCTTCCAGGCGACCGGAAGACCATCGAGCAGGCCGAGCGATCGGCCCGCACGAAGCCGGGCGGAGGCCGCCGAGGCCTCCTTAAGCGCGCGTTCGCGGGTGATGCCGACAAAGATCGACTGATCGCCGTGCGCCGCGATGCCGGCAAGTGTTTGCTCTGCAAGCGTGACCGGGTCGAGCTTGCCTTCCTGGACGAGTACCGAAAGCCCGGCGAGCGTTTTCTGTCTGGTCATGGTCTCCCCTTGTCCGCCTGCCGCCAGCGGCAGCTCGTCCTTCCGTTGGCCCGCGTGGGCAGGCTTTTGATCTAAAGCGTGTCGCGATCTCCAGGATTCGCTGACTGCGCATTAAGTCGTTGTTCTTGCGCATGTCGCGCAAAACCCCTGCACAGTTTTGTGCAACAAGCTCTACCATATCGCTCCCCGTGGCGTTTGCCATGGTTCGTCCGTCTTCGCCGCAGGAATTTTGCCGAAAGCAGATGATGCCGGCCGTCCTGCCTTGTCGATACGAAGGCGTTTGCCTACATGCCTCATCGAACCCTGCCCGGCACTGGAGAGATTTGATGATATTGGACGCGGCGCGGCTTTCTTTTGCCAATCTCTTTGCACCGGAGACCCGTTCGGTGTTCTGGAAAGTGCTCGGCCTGACGCTTCTGGCGCTCGCAGCACTGTGGTTCGGCCTGCGCGAACTCTTCATCTGGCTTGCTTTGCCATGGCTCGATGCGTTGATGCCTGGCACGCCCGCCTGGGCGGGTTGGCTCACCTTCGTGCTCGGCATCTTCGCGAGCCTCGGGCTGGCGCTGGCCCTGGCCCTGCTGCTAGCGCCGGTGACGGCGCTGATCGCCGGCTTCTTCCTTGACGATGTCGCGGACGTGGTCGAGGCGCGCGACTATCCGAGCGAGCCGGCGGGCAGGCCCTTGCCGCTCGGAGAGGCGATTGCCGGCTCCGCCAAGTTCCTCGGCGTCGTCATTCTCGGCAACATATTGGCGCTGTTCCTGCTGCTCGTGCCCGGCGTCAACCTGATCGCCTTCTTCCTCGTCAACGGTTACCTGCTGGGGCGGGAGTTCTTCGAGTTTGCCGCCATGCGCTACCGGTCGCCGGCGGAGGCGCGGCTTTTCCGCGCCAAGCACCGCTCGACCGTGTTCCTGGCCGGGTTGATCCTTGCGGCGTTTCTCGCCGTACCGCTGCTCAACCTGCTGACGCCGCTCTTTGCCGCCGGCATGATGGTGCACCTGCACAAGAGGCTGTCGGCAAGCGATCCGGGATTTTCGCTGACGCGAGGGGCCACGGCCAGGCCCTGAGACGCAATCTGCTTGACAGCGGACATCCGCTGGCCAATCTGCCGGCAAATCCCCCGCTGCATGTTTCCTTAATCTTGTTCGATTTAGGAATACCGACATGCAGCTATTCAGAGTGATACAGCGACCTTTGTGCGTCTGAAGACGTACGGCGCTGCAGGCGTCGCCCGCCGGGATGGCCGCGACAGGACGGAGCAGCTGAAATGAACAACGCCGAAGACCGGGTCACCCGCCTTGAAGAGACGGTGGCTCACCAGGCCAAGACGATCGAAGAGCTTTCCGACCAACTTGCCGAGCAATGGAAAGTGGTCGAACAGACCCGAGCAAAGCTCGACCGGCTGACGGAACGCTTCCTCAGCCTCGAGGAGCAATCGATCGATGCGCCTCCGATCACCCGGCCGCCGCATTACTAGAGCTTTTCCAGGAAAAGTGCGAAGCGGCTTTGCGTCAGGAAATGCGCAAAGCCAGGGAGATGGCGCGGCTCAATGGCTCCGCAGGACAGGGAAATAAAAAGGCCGCCGGTTCTAGCGAACGGCGGCCTTTCTCATTTTCAGGCGGAAGCCCTTAGTAGGGGCAGGCTTCGTCGCTCATGTAGTCGTGCACCTGGACCTTGCCGGCGATGATCTCGGCTTTCACCTTCTCGACCGCATCGAGCATTTCCGGGGTGATCAGAGCCTTGTTGTTGTCGTCGAGCGAGTAGCCGACGCCATCTTCCTTGAGGCCGAGATTGGAGATGCCGAACTCGAACTTGTCGTTCTTGGCAGCAGTGAAGGCTTCGTAGACGGCGACGTCGACGCGCTTCAGCATCGAGGTCAGAACCTTGCCCGGCTGCAGTCCGTTCTGGTTGGAGTCGACGCCGATGCCGAGCTTTCCGGCATCTGCAGCGGCCTGCAGGACGCCAACGCCCGTGCCGCCGGCTGCGTGGTAGACCACGTCCGAACCCTGGTCCATCTGCGACTTGGCAATTTCGCCGCCCTTGACCGGGTCGTTCCAGGCGTCCGGTGTCGTGCCGGTGTAGGCTTCGAGAACCTTCACGTCAGCGCCGGTCGACTTCGCGCCGCCGACATAGCCGCAGGCGAACTTGTGGATGAGCGGCACGTCCATGCCACCGACGAAGCTGACGGTCTTCGACTTCGAAGCGAGACCAGCGAGCACGCCGACGAGGTAGGAGCCTTCCTGTTCCTTGAACACGATCGACTTCACGTTCGGCTTGTCGAGCACCATGTCGATGATCGCGAACTTGGTGTCCGGATATTCGCCGGCAATCTTTTCGAGCGGTGCCGCCCAGTTGAAGCCGGCCATGACGATCGGGTTGTTGCCGTCGCTGGCGAAGCGGCGCAGGGCCTGCTCGCGCTGTGCATCGTTGGCGATTTCGAATTCGCGGTATTCGACGCCCGATTCGGTTTTGAACTTTTCGGCGCCGTTATAAGCGGCTTCGTTGAACGATTTGTCGAACTTGCCGCCCAGATCGTAAATGATGGCCGGCTTGATGTCGGCGGCCAGAGCCGTCGCGGACATCATGGAAAAGGCAAAGAGACCGAGAATGGTTTTTTTCATCGTGCAGCCCTGTTGTCGCTATTGATCTTTATCGGGTCCTCCCGCGGGCCCCGGATGGAACCTGTCTGCGGAACCCACCCCTCTCGTGGGGGCTAGGGTGGCCGCATCCTTGCACGGTCACGGCAAAAAAACACTCAAAATTTTTCGGATGGTAAAAATGTCGACCGGCATTCACAAGCAGGGTTAAAATGCCGGTTCGCTTGACCTTTTAGCGCGGGGGGTGGACACCAGCAGCATGTAAAAGGCCAAGAGCATATCGCGCAAGAGTATACAGTGGGTTGTGCGCGACATGCGCAAAAGCGAAAGCCTGAAACGCAGCAGGCGGATCCCGCTGATCGCGATAGGCCCTAGGCGCCGATCGGGCAGCTGACGCCGGTGCCACGCAGGGCGCAATAACCAACAGGGTTCTTCGCCAGATACTGCTGGTGGTAGTCCTCGGCAAAATACAACGGGCCGGCCTTCGCGATCTCGGTGGTGATCTTGCCGGTGTGGCCCGATCTCTTCAGCGCCGCCTGGAAGGCATCGCGCGCGGCCTTCGCTTCCTTCAGCTGCGCGTCGTCATAGACATAGATGGCGGAGCGATAGGTCGTGCCGATATCGTTGCCCTGACGCATGCCCTGGGTCGGGTCGTGTTCCTCGAAAAAGGTCTTGAGCAGGCTCGACAACGGAACCACCTCCGGATCGTAGACCACCAGCACCACCTCGGTGTGGCCGGTCAGTCCCGTGGTGGTTTCCTGGTAGGTCGGGTTCGGCGTCATGCCGCCGGAATAGCCGGCCGCGGTGACATACACGCCCGGCTTATTCCAGAGCAGCCGCTCCGCGCCCCAGAAGCATCCCATGCCGAGCAGGATCTTTTCCATGCCTTCCGGGTAGGGGCCCTTCAGCGGGTGTCCCGAGACGAAATGCGTGGCGGCGGTCGGAATGGCGTCCTCGCGCCCGCGCAGTGCCGTCTGCGCGTCGGGCATGATGGTCTTCTTGTTGAACATGTCGATCAGGAACATCACGAAACTCCTTGTCGGTCGACGCGGGATGAGCACCCCGCGATGATCAGGCAGCGAAACGGCCGGCCGCCGGCCGCTTCTTGTATCCGGCCATCCACAGGAGGAGGGCGAGAAGGGCGAGCACCGCAAACGCCGGCTGCGTAAAGAACCAGTGCAGCACCGTGTGCCAGAGGATCGGCCCGGTATCCGTCCGCTGCGCGAACAGCACCCAGCTAGCGGTGTCGGGGCCAAGCGCTTCGAGATCGTCGCCGAGCGACGTCATCACCAGCTCGGAGGCTGCGACGGACTGGATGGCATCGACAGCCCCCGCAAGGACGGCCGCAAGCAGCACCACAAAGCTCGCCAGTCGCAGCACGAAGCGCATCGGTCCCTCATTTCTCAAACTCTATCGCCCCAGATCGAACCGTCGCTCCCGTCTTACGGCATCAGTTCCCCTGCTTGAGGGCAAAGCCGGCGCGAGGGGAGAACGTGGCAATCCGGGATGGTGCAACGTTCCGGCGGCCTTCGAAAGGAGGCGCCGAACAACTCTGCCGCAAGAGATAGGCCCCGTGTTCGACAAGCGCAATGGCAGCCGTTCGCTGCCAAGTTTCATAAGATGTCAACAATCTGTCAGAAAGCAGTTGATCCCGCGCAAATCATCGGTATATATCCCGCCCGTCCGCCGGTTCGCGCCGGATGACACGAAGGGCCTTGCCCTTCCCATCCAGCCGCATGACCATCGGCTGTTGACGGATGGACAGGTGGCCGAGTGGTTGAAGGCGCACGCCTGGAACGCGTGTATACGTGAAAGCGTATCGAGGGTTCGAATCCCTCTCTGTCCGCCATTTCTTCACCAAGGGTTAATTTTTCATCGTACTCAGCCGTCGCTAGTCGCAACCTTGTGCGCTGACCCAGATCATTGATGTGCGCGGAGCTTGCGCGGGTGTTGGTGCGTCGCCGGCGGAGGGCAAACAGTTAGCCGTTGCGCTAAGTGTTTCGTCATGATACTTAGCCTTATGGAACAGTATTCGAGCCCTTTGGACGGAATTTTTCAGGCCCTGGCCGACCCCACGAGGCGCTCCGTGCTGGCGAGGCTCGGTCGAGGGCCAGCCAGCATCAGCGATCTGGCAGAGCCGTTCGACATGGCGCTACCGTCGTTCATGAAACACATCCATTTTCTCGAAGGCAGCGGCCTGATCCGCACCGAGAAGCAGGGCCGGGTGCGCACCTGCACCATCGAGAAGAGCCGGTTTGCCGCCATCGAAGCGTGGATGTCGGAGCAGCGCGCCCTTTGGGAAGGCCGCACCGATCGGCTTGAACAGTTCGTGATATCAGCTGAGAACAAGGAGAAATGACATGATCCGATCTCACAACCCCGATCTCGACCTGACGATATCGCGCCTGATCAAGGCGCCGCGGCCGACGATCTGGAATGCATGGACCGATCCCGCCAGCTTCGAGCAATGGTGGGTTCCGGCGCCGGCCAGATGCCAGGTGGTCGATATGGGCCTGCGGCCGGGCGGCGCCTTCGTCACAAGGATCAGCGAAGGCGGCGGTGCGTTCACGCCGCATCTGGATGCGTGCTTTCTGGCGGTCGACGACATCCAGCGCATTGTCTTTACCAATTCGCTGGTCGCGGGGTGGCGCCCGGCCGAAAACCCTTTCATGACGGCGATCATCACACTCAAGGATCATCCTGAGGGCACGGACTATGCCGCCCACGTCATGCACAAGAGCAACGCCGACCGAAACATGCACGAGGAGATGGGTTTTCACGATGGCTGGGGCACGGTCATCGCGCAGCTTGCCCGGCTCGTGGAGGGCAGAACCCAGTAGAGGAGGTCGACATGCGCAAGATTGTCCTGCAGATGATGACGACGCTCAACGGTCGCCTCGACGATCCGCTGGCCTGGCTCGGTAGCGTCGGCGACGACCAATATCGGGCGATCGACCGGCTCTACGCCACCTATGACACCGTACTCGTCGGCCGCGTGACCTACGAGGAAATGGCATCCTACTGGCCGGGCGCCCTGTCGGAGGACGTGGGAACCGAAACCAACCGCAAGATGGCGCGGAGGATGCACGACTATCGCAAACTGGTCTTCTCGCGCTCGGGACGCCAGACGCTGACCGAATGGAACAATGTCGAGCAGGTCGTTGCCCACGATGACGAATTGCTGGCAGCCTATCTCCTGGATCTGAAGGCGCGCGCCGGTGGCGATATTCACCTTTCCGGCGGCGCCAGCCTGGCCCAGACGGTCATCGGTCTCGGCCTCGTCGATATCTTCCACTTCTTCGTCTATCCCGTCACGTCCCCGGGTGCCGCCTGGTTCGATGAGCTTCCCGACAGATATGATCTGCGGCTGATGGGCACGGACACCTACGAGAATGGCGTGGTCGGCCTGCACTACGAACCGCTCAAGCGTGAGAACGCGGAACGGGCAAGCAGTTTTTCCGAACTGCTCGTATAACCGCGTGTCCCGCCGCTCCGGCCGCGCCGACGGCCCGAGCGGCGGTCGATCGCAGATCAGCAACCGTGCTCCAGCGCGGTCTTCATCCGGTCATAGGTCGGGGCGAGTGCCCGCAAGGTGGCCGCCGCGACTGCGTCCTTGCGCACCACCAGCGGATACTGCAGCGCTCCGATGAGCCGTGCCTGTTCATCGGCAATGCGGGCCGCCTCGTTGTAACCCGCCCGTGCGAGGCAGGCGGCCGCGTCGGCCGCGCGGCGGGCGCCGGTCCGGATGGCGAAGTGGACCAGATGCGCGCGCAAGTTCTTGTCGCAACCGGTCGCGACGCGCGCGGCGAGCGTTTCGGCTGCTTCGGCATTGCCGAGGGTTCCGGGAGGAACGGGCAGGTCCGTCTCCATCGACAGCCAGTGGATGGCGGCCGGGATCGACGCCCGTATCGTCTCGATTTCCGATATCTCGGCGATACGGACAAAGTCGGTCCGCATGGTGTAGGCGTCACCATAACTCAGCGTGTCTGCGCGCCAGGCGGCCATGAAGTTGGCGAGCGGCAGGCGCGCATAGGGGTAGCCCTGCGGGTCGTGCATCAGCACGCTGTCCTCGTCCATGTCGAGCACCACGACGTAATGGTCGGCGTCGATCGGTCCGTTCATGCCCGGCTGGTGGCGCAGATGCCCCATCTCGATGGGGCCGATCCAGACCGGTCCGTCCTTGAGGGCTGCGCGCAGGCGGGAAAGCGCGTCGTCCGCATCGCCGCCCTTGCTGAGCGTCGATGTCCAGCCGAGCGCCGCAAGCGCGCCTTCAGAGCCGGCTTCCGGATCCCAGCCATAGGGGTCGAAGAACGGCAGGGTGCCGCCGAGCAGTTGCATGCCGAACGGACTGCTGGTGGCAAATTCGATCACCGCGGTGGAGGGGGCCTGCGCGCCGAACATCATTGCGAAAGAGTTGGCGTAGCAATAGGGGCCGGAGCCCGTATAGGCGAAATGCATCATGATCGTCTGTCCTGTTAGAGCATTTCCAGGAAAAGTACGGAGCGGTCTTCCGTCAGGAAATGCGGATAAAACAAAGAGATAGAGTGGTTCTGATTCCGCCTAAGACGGAAACATTATGGGGTAGGCGACATCGAAGGACGCGCCGTTGCTGCCGGGGTAGATTTCGTAGGGGCTGCCGCTGCTGTTGATGTCGGTTCGCGCATCCAGCCAGGTTTCGATGGCGTCGTAGACGCGCAAGATCAGCGGGAAGTTTTCACAAGCCGCCGGCACCGGCAGAAAGACCTCTCGCCGCGCGGCCTGAAGGCGGATGCGCAGGTCGTCGACCGGCTCGATGCCGCCTTCATAGGCGATGGCGACTTCCACCAGTCCCTCGCTGTCGCGGCTAACGGTTTCATGGAAATGCACGGTCATGGCGCCGTCGCTGGCAATCCCGCAATGGCGCAGGTAACCACGGATCTCCGCCTGGGCGGTTGCCAGGAATGCATCAAGCGCCTCGATATCGAGCTGACGTTGGCAGGAGATCAGCTTGCAGGCTGCCACCTCGCGTACGGCAATCGCCGAGATTAGGTCGGCATCACCGCCGTCCGTCTGCCGCGCGATCGCCTCCACCAGCTCGGTCTGCTCGCTCAGCCGCTCGTTTTGAGCGTCCAGCCAGGACCGCAATTCGATAAGGCGGCTCTGCGCATCCAGTTCCACCAATTGCGCGACGCGCGCCACCGACAGGCCAAGGCGTCGAAGGCGCGCGATAAGCCGTGCCCGGGCGGCCTGCTCCGGCGCATAGTAGCGATAGCCCGTCGTCGGATCGGTATAGGCGGGCACCAGCAGGCCCTGCTCGGCATAAAGCCGCAGCGCCTTTGGTGACAGTCGTGTGGCGGCGCCAAAACGGCCCGCAAGGAGATAAGATTCGCTCATGGATCTGACTGTGAGGCTTGCCCCTGGGGCGAGGTCAAGAGGCAATCGTTGTCGATGTGCACGCCTTGTACTCGCATTCGCTTTGCCAGCGCTGTCGGGGGGTAAACAAGGGGTGCCGCAGGGCGTGCCGAGATGGTCGATACGCCCTGTGGCAGGTTCATCGGATCAGGCTTCCGCCGGGCGTTGCCTCGCCAGCACACCGAGCGCGACCAGCGTGACGATCGCCATTGTCATTGAATAGCCGGCTAATGGAAATGCGGTATCTCCACCAAGCAGAACCACAGCCAGGGTGCCGAGCACCCCGACAATCAGGCTCTGAATGCAGAAGTAGAGCGCGACCGCCGTTCCTGCCACATGGCCGAAAGCCTGGAGGGCTCCATTGGGGGTGACCGAACCGGTGAAGACGATGCCGACGGCGATGACCCACATCGGCAGGATGAAGGTCCAGAACGACGGTGCGGCGACGCTCTGGCCGACGACGAGCAGCACCGCGCCGAGGATGAGCAGCGCCATCCCGCGGGCAAGGCTGCCGGTGATGCCCCAGAGCGCCACGAAGCGTTTGGCAAAACGGGTCGTGACGATCATCACAAGGGCCGCCGTCGCAAAGACCAGGCTGAAGGCGAGTTCGGAATAATCAGCTCGATCGATGAGCACGCGTGGTGCTGTCGAGAAGAACACGAAGAACGAGGCCATCGCGGCGCTGAAGCCGAGCGTGTAGGTCCAGAACGCTCCGTTGCGCAGGATCGGGCCGAAGGATCTTCTCTCGCCTTCGGTGCCGGTTGGCCTGGTTTCCCGCCATCGCGGTATCGCATTCGCCATGGCCGCGATGGCGAGTAGGCCGAGTGCCAGGAAGATCGCCCGCCAGCCGAAGCGATCGGCAAGCAGCGCGCCGGCGATCGGGCCGAGGGCCGGCACGAAGGCGAGCATCGCGCTGAAGAGGCCGTAGATGGTCACGCCTTCGGGCCGGTCTGCATAGACATCGCGGACAGTGGCAAAGGTGGCAACGAGCGCTGCCGAGGCGCCGATCGCCTGCAGCAGGCGAAGGGCGAGGAAGGCGGGGGCCGACACGGTGGCGGCCATCAGCAGCGATGCGACCGCAAACAGCAGCGCCCCACAGATGACGACCGGACGCCGACCGATGCGATCGGAGATGGGCCCGAAGACGATCTGGCCGACGCCGAGAATGGTCATGTAGAGGCTTAACGTCAGCTGGATGATCGCTGGCGTCGTGGCGAGAATGCCCGGCATGACAGGCACGACCGGCAGATAGATATCCATCGCCAGGGAGGCGAGAATGTCGAAGGGGGCCATCAGCAACAGCGCTGCCGGCACTGAATAGTTCCAGGTTGATGATTTATGATTGGGCACGATTGAACATCCGCTCAAATGAATGACATTCAGCGGCGCTCTGCCTTCTTATCGGTAGTGTGAAATGACCGGACAGACGCCGCAACAACGATTGGGAGTGTTGTTGCGGCTTACTTGGTTGCTGACTCAGGCGTCCCCATTCCGGTCTCCATAGGAAATCGCGCGCGTTGTGGTTGGCGCCGTCTCCATTTACCAGCCCAAGCTGCCAACAACAACCGCTTGCGGTCAAGCAAGCAGATCATGAATGTTTGCCCGGCTTCACCGTCAGGCGGTTCTCGACGCTGGTGACGCCGATTACCGATCTCGCCGCGTCGCCGGCGCAGGCAACATCGGAATCGCTTGGGACCTGGCCCGACAGCACGACCATTTCGCCGAGCACGATCACTGAGATATCGGTGGTGTCGACGAAGGTGGCGTAGCGGATGAAGCGCAGAACCTTGCCCGCCAGATCGTCATCCTTCAGATGAGGATCGTCGTCCTTATGGGAGTAGATGGGCTTTTCTGTTGGCATGGTCGTTTTCCCACTGCTGTTCGGGAACGCCCCGGACAAGCGAATGTTCCGGTCTTTTTTACCTTGGTCGACGGCTTCGTCAGGGGCGTGGATCCGGTCCTGCAACCTTGCGGCGGTCGCCGGAACGGGTCTATCTCTATCGGACCGTTCCCAAGGCTCACGCATGTCCGATATTTTCCAGAATGTTCTGCCCATCTTCATCCTGATCCTCACCGGTTGGCTGATCGTCAGGCTCGGCTACCTGAAACCGACCGTTGGCGACGCGCTCGGTGATTTCGTTTTCCGCGTCGCGGTGCCTGTTCTCCTGTTTCGCACAATCGCCGAGGCGGATTTCAAGGACGGCTCGCCCTGGCCGCTCTGGGTTGCCTATTTCTCAGGCGTCGCCGTCACCTGGACCATCGGCCATCTGGCGGCGACGCTCGCCTTTGGCCGCGATGCGCGCATGGGCGTGCTGGCCGGTGTTTCCTCGGCCTTCGCCAACACCGTCTTCATCGGCTTGCCGCTGGTCTCGCGCATCGTCGGCGAGGAGGGGATCGTCGCGCTGTCGATCCTGCTGTCGGTGCACCTGCCGGTGATGATGATCGCGGGCACCGTGCTGATGGAGCGCGCCGAACGCAGGGTAAGCGGCAAGCCGGGCCAAAGCCCGCTGAAGCTCCTGGGCGGCGTTGCCCGCAACCTGCTGCGCAATCCGCTGGTCATAGGCCTTGCCTTCGGTGCCGCTTTCCATCTGCTTGGCCAGCCGCTCGACGGTCCGGTCAAGAGCGTCGTCGATCAGCTTGCCGCCATTGCCGCGCCGGCGGCGCTGGTTTCGATCGGCATGGCGCTCGACAAATATGGTCTTGTCGGCAATCTCGGGCTGGCGACGGTGACGAGCCTGTTGAAGCTTGTGGTTCTGCCGGGCGTCGTCTTTGCCGCCTGCCACCTGCTCGGCCTCAACGACAACTGGACGACCGCGCTTGTGCTGACCTCGGCGGTGCCGACCGGCGTCAACGCATGGCTGATCGCCAATCATTTCAACGTCGGCCATGCGCTGGCGTCCTCGACCATCACGCTGACCACAGCGCTGGGTGTCGCCAGCGTTTCGGTCTGGGCCTACATCCTGATGTGACCGGCGGGTCCGGTGAAGACAGCAAAAAGCCCGGCGCGATGGCCGGGCTTTGCGAAATTCGATCGTAACGGAGCTTGGGGCTTATTGAGCCGGCGCAGCCTGGCCTTCGGCCGGCTTGGCTTCCGTTGCGGGCGCTTCGGCCGGCTTCTCGGCAGCACCTTCGGTAGCGGCAGCCGGAGCAGCTTCTGCGGCCGCTGCATCCGGGAGAGCGGCCGGAGCATCGGCCTGTTCGCGGAGATATGCGATCAGGTTGGCGCGTTCGTCAGGCTTCTTCACGCCGGCAAAGCCCATAGCGGTGCCCGGAACGTGCTTCTTCGGCGCTTCGATGAAGAAGCTGAGGTGGTCGTAGTCCCAGACGACCTTGCTGCCTTCGGAGAAGGTCTTCATGCCAGCCGAGTAGCTGAAACCTTCGTGCGAGGCGATCGGGCGGTTGACGACACCCCACAGGTTGGGGCCGACCTTGTTGGCCCCTCCCTTATCCACGGTGTGACAGCTTGCGCATTTCTTGAACACGGTTCCGCCGGCTGCAGCGTCTGCCTTGAGGAGCAAGGGCTTGATGTCGACTTCAGCCGCTTCCTGGGCGCCGCCGCCAGCTTCGGCCGTGCCTTCTTCGGCAACGATCGCGAAGCCTTCCTTCTCGGGAGCCTCGGAATGGAAAATGCCTTCCGACGCAATGGATACGGACATCAGAACGAAAACCGTACCCAGAAAGGCACCCACGCCCATGTTCACATATGAGTTCATCTGCAAACGCTCCCTTTGCCACCGGCGTAAACAAAAACCCGGCCCATCTTGAAATCGCGCGGAACCTATGTCTTTTGGCTCTGCGTTGCAACAGAGATTATGGGCCCCCAACTGAGACTTTTTGACACTTTGGGCGGGGTTTTTGAAGGCCACATCATGAATCGCGAAAATTCAGGCAAAGCCATCGTGCTCATTCCGGCGCGCATGGCCTCCACGCGTCTGCCGGGCAAGCCGCTCGCCGATATCTGCGGCCTGCCGATGATCGTCCAGGTTGCCAAGCGCGCGGCGGAAGCCGATGTCGGACGGGTCGTCGTCGCCGTCGACGACCCGCGTGTTTTCGATGTCGTGCGCGACGCCGGTTTCGAGGCGATCATGACGCGGGTCGACCATCAGTCCGGTTCCGACCGGATCTATGAGGCGCTGTCGAAGGCCGATCCGGACAGTGAGGCGCAGTTCGTCATCAACGTGCAGGGCGATCTGCCGACGATCGAGCCGGCTCCTATCCGTGCCTCGCTGAGGCCGCTTGTCGAAAATGCCTCGACCGATATCGCCACCTTGACGGTGGCGATCACCGACGAGGAAGAGAAGAAGAGCCCCAACATCGTCAAGATCGTCGGCTCGCCGCTGTCGGCGACGCGCCTGCGCGCTCTCTATTTTACCCGCGCGACCGCGCCCTACGGACAGGGCCCGCTCTACCACCACATCGGGCTTTATGCCTACCGCCGCCAGGCGCTCGAAAAATTCGTCGCTCTGAAGCCGTCGACGCTGGAAAAGCGCGAATCGCTTGAGCAATTGCGCGCGCTTGAAGCTGGCATGCGCATCGATGTCGAAATCGTCGACACCGTACCGCTCGGCGTCGACACTCCGGTCGAGCTCGAAAAAGCCCGCCGCATCCTTTCCGAAAAAGCCTGAGAAGGAAGACAGTGTGACCACGAAGACCAACAGGATCTCCTTCCAGGGCGATTACGGCGCCAATTCCGACATGGCCTGCCGCGACATGTTTCCGTCGATGGAGCCGCTTCCCTGCCAGACCTTCGAAGACGCCTTCGTGGCGGTCGAGAATGGCGAGGCGGATCTCGCGATGATCCCGATCGAAAACACCATCGCCGGCCGTGTTGCCGACATCCACCACCTGCTACCCGAATCGCGGCTGCATATCGTCGGCGAATATTTCATGCCGATCCGCTTCCAGCTGATGGTGCTGCCGGGCGTGACGCGCGACGAAATCCGCACCGTTCACAGCCACATCCATGCGCTCGGTCAGTGCCGCAAGATCGTGCGCGCCAATGGCTGGAAGCCGGTGGTTGCCGGCGATACCGCAGGAGCCGCCAAGCTGGTGTCGGAGCAGGGTGATCGCTCGATGGCGGCGCTCGCGCCGCGGCTTGCCGCCGACCTCTACGGCCTCGAGATCGTTGCCGAAAATGTCGAGGACACCGAAAGCAACGTGACTCGCTTCGTCGTGCTGTCGCGTGACGAGCAGATGCTCTCCCGCAGCGCCGATGACGAACTGATCATCACCACCTTTGTGTTCAACGTGCGCAACATTCCGGCCGCGCTCTACAAGGCGATGGGCGGCTTTGCCACCAACGGCATCAACATGACGAAGCTCGAGAGCTACCAGCTCGGCGGCAAGTTCGTGGCCACGCAGTTCTACGCCGACATCGAAGGTCATCCGGACGACACGTCGGTGCGCCATGCGATGGAGGAGCTGCGCTTCTTCTCGGAGAAGGTCCGCATTCTCGGCACCTACAAGGCGCATCCGATGCGTGGTGTGCTTTAAGCATCTCAGAGACAGAGCGTTTCTACGACCCGTCTAAACCGGAGACGCTCTGGCGGCTCCGGCCGCACTGCAGATCAGGCTTACCAATGCGTTAACTCGCTACGCGTCTGGTGCATGCCTAATCTGCAATCGCGGCGGTACCTAAACAATGTGCAAATGCCTATTTGACACTCGTTCACATATGGAGTGTTAAAAATGAAGATCCGTCAGAAGATCGTTGAATATGCAAAAATGCGCCGTGCGATCCGCGAGCTGAATTCGCTGGATGACCACGCCCTGAGCGATATCGGTATTTCCCGTTCGCAGATCCAGGCCGCCGTTTACGGCCGCTAATCAGCACAATTCGCCGTATCCCGCCACCCAAGCTGGCGGGATACGCGCAATGCACTACAGCGCCGCGCGTCAAACTGGCGCTACTCGTCAAAAAGGCACACGCGCAGGCGGTGTCCATCCGGGTCAAGCGCCACGAAGGTCGGTCCGAAATCCATCTTCGTCAGTTCCTGCGCAATCGGCAGGCCAGCGTCCTTCCATTTTTCATAGTGCGCGCGAACCGCCTCCTCATTTTCCACCATGAATGCCAATTCCGAGCGGCTGCCGGTCTTCGACGGCGGTGGTGGCGCCACCTTATCCTGTGCCCAAAGCCCGAGCACGAAGCCGCCCTGCAGCTCGAAGGACGAAAAGGTCGGGAAGGAGACGAGCGGCTCCTTGCCGAGCAGCTTGCGATAGAATTCGACGCTTGCGAGCGGATCTTCGACATAGAGAATAGTGAGATTTGCCTTGGCCATAATCCGTCTCCTTGTTTGGGAGTTGCAGATTAGCGCGCACCACTGCCAATTTCTGTCAGCATCGATTTCCGGTTTTTATGCCTTATGCCGAACCGACCCGCCTGCCTTCAGGCGCAGCAATATTCTGCGTCGTGCGCCATTCCCGAAGCAACACCTGCCGCCGGCGCGCATAGCGGCTCTCGCTCATGTCAGCCTGCCTGATGCGGTCGGTCCGGAAATGCCTGAAGCCCTGGCGCAGCTCGCACCAGGCAACCAGAACTCGAACATTCTCGAAGAAGCCGAGGGCAAACGGCCAGACCGTGCGGCGGGTCTCGCTGCCGTCGTTGTCGATATAGACGAGGTCGAGCTTGCGCTCGTGGCGTATCGCCTTGCGCAACAATGCAATGTCGATGCCGTCGGCCACCGGCGGGCTTGGCCCGACGAGCAGTGTCGAGGCGTCGAGCTCGTCGCGCAGATCCGCCGGCAGCACCGCGGCGATCTTGGCGAGCGCATCGGCGGCGGCCGCCGCCAGATGGGTGTCGGCGCGTTTTGCCACCCAGCGTGAGCCGAGCACCAGCGCCTCGATCTCCTCCTGCGAGAACATCATTGGCGGCAGCATGAAGCCGGGTTTCAGGATGTAGCCGAGCCCCGGCTCGCCTTCGATATGGGCGCCCTGCGCCTGCAGGCTGGCGATATCGCGGTAGAGCGTTCTGAGGCTGACGCCGGTCTCCTCCGCCAGACGCCGTCCGCTGACGGGCTGGCGGTAGCGTCTGAGAACCTGCAGCAGGTCGAGAAGCCGTTCGGAGCGGGACACCTTAAGTCTCCTCGTATCGGCAGGTCTGTGCTCAGCCGTGCTCGTCCCAGGCCAGCCAGTCGCGCATCAGCCGGTGGGCAATGGCGCCCTTCGGCGGCGGAATATGCTCGTCGCCGGTATCGGCCACGCCGGTCGTGCGTTCCAGCATTGCTGCCGTTTCGGCGCGGGTGAACCAGCGGACATCCTCGAGCTCCTGTTCGTCGCGCTTGATCGCCGTCGATTTCGCCTCGGCATAGCAGCCGATCATCAGCGAGTGCGGCAGCGGCCACGGCTGCGAGGCGTGGTAGCGCACGCGGCCGATGTGGATGCCGGATTCCTCGTGGGTTTCGCGGCGCACGGCGTTTTCGATGGTTTCGCCCGGCTCGACGAAGCCGGCGAGGCACGAATACATTCCGGCCGTGAAATGCGGGCTGCGGCCGAGCAGGCAGAGATCACGCTCCAGATCGATGGTCAGCATGATGACGACGGGATCGGTGCGCGGGAAAACCATATGGCCGCAGGCTGTGCAGACGCGGCGATAGCCACCGGCCTTGCCTTCCATCGGCCCGGCGCAACGGCCGCAGAAGCGGTTGTTGGCGTTCCATGTGATGAGGCTCGAGCCTTGGGCGAACTGGCCGAGAAGTTCTTCCGGCAGCATCTGCTGGCGGTAGAGCGTGCGTCCGTCGGCGATCTTGAACGGCTCGGCCATGTTGTCTTCGGTAAGGCCGGTCGGCACGGCGAGCCGCGGCTCGCCGTTCGGCAGGTAGCCGAGCAGGATGGTGTCGTCGAGCACCGGCTCAAGCCCGTCGAGCTCATAGGGTGCAAACAGCGGGTCGATGATCTTCTCGTCGTGTTTGACGATCAGCTTCGGTCCGGAAAAGGCGAGGAAATGGGCGCCCGGATGTTTGAGCGCGACTTCGATGCAGTCGTCGGCCCGGTGCTCGGACTGGCGATCCAGGTGGTTCTCGGAAAAGGCGACGAGAGTGCTCGGCTCCGGATGAGGGCTTCGAAGGTCAAAGATCGATTTCGTCATGTTCAGAGATTTTCCAGAATGCGGGCTGCAAATGCCTGATGGTCTTGCTCGCCCCAAGGCTCCGACTTGCCGAAGCCCCAGACGGGTCCGGGCCAGTTCGGGTCGCCGTCACTGCGGGCGATGATATGCACATGGAGCTGCCGGACGATGTTGCCGAGCGCGCCGATATTGATCTTCTCGGCACCGGTGACCTTTTTCAAGGCGGTCGCCACCATATTGGTTTCGAAAGTCAGCATCGTCTGGTCGAGCGGCGTGAGATCGAAGATCTCGGAAATGTCCCCGCGTTGGGGAATGAGGACCAGCCAGGGCCAGCGGCGATCGTTCATCAGGCGCATCTGGCAGAGGCCGATCGAGGCGATCGGGATGCCGTCGCGTTCAAGCCGCTCGTCAAGGGTGAATGTCGTCAAGAAGGTCTCCTTGTGCCGGGAGCGGATTCGCCTTGTTTTGCATATCGATATCAGTTTTTTGATGGCTTGGCTTGCATTTGGTTGCGATATTGCCGATATGGGAGCCGGGAGGTTGGTGGTGGACGAGCCACTCGCCAACCGGGTCAGGTCCGGAAGGAAGCAGCCCTAACGAGCCCGGCACGGGTCATCGTGCCAGCCTCCCACCTGCCTGATTGCTGAGATCGAGATAGCTCTCAGCAATCAGGCAGCATCACAGAATGTTGCGGCGTCCAGACGCATCCCATGCGACGCGCGGTGCCGTAAATCCGTCCTGTCGGGACACGAGTTCAAGCAGCGGCAGGGTCGATGAGCGACGAAACGTCCATTTCATCCGAACAGAAACCAGCCGCCTACCGCGTTCTGGCGCGCAAGTATCGCCCCAAGGATTTCTCCGACCTGATGGTCGGCCAGGAGCCGATGGTGCGCACGCTGACCAACGCGTTCGAAACCGGCCGCATCGCTCAAGCCTATATGCTGACCGGCGTGCGCGGGGTCGGCAAGACCACCACCGCCCGCATTCTCGCCCGTGCGCTGAACTACAAGACACCCGAAATCGATCGGCCGACGATCGACCTGCGTGCTCTCGGCGAGCATTGCCAGGCGATCATGGACGGCCGCCATGTCGATGTCATCGAGATGGACGCCGCTTCCCATACCGGCATCGACGATATCAGAGAGATCATCGAGCAGGTGCGCTACCGCCCGGTTTCGGCGCGCTACAAAGTCTACATCATCGACGAAGTGCACATGCTGTCGACGCAGGCCTTCAACGGTCTGTTGAAGACGCTGGAAGAGCCGCCGGAACATGTGAAGTTCATCTTCGCCACCACCGAAATCCGCAAGGTTCCGATCACGGTGCTGTCGCGCTGTCAGCGGTTCGATCTTCGGCGCATCAGCGGCTCCGACCTCGTCGGCCTGTTTTCGACCATTCTCGGCAAGGAAGGCGTTTCCTTCGATCCCGAAGCGCTGGCGATGGTCGCGCGTGCGGCCGAAGGCTCTGCCCGTGACGGCCTGTCGCTGCTCGATCAGGCGATCGCCCATGGCGGCGGTTCCGTCGAGGTCGAGACGGTGCGTTCGATGCTCGGACTTGCCGATCGCGCCCGCATCGTCGATCTGTTCGAACATATCGTCAGGGGCGACGTTGCCGCAGCCCTCGCAGAATTTTCGGCACAATACGAGGCCGGCGCCAACCCGACGGTGGTTCTGACCGACCTTGCCGATTTCACCCATCTCGTCACCCGGCTGAAATACGTGCCGGATGCGGCCAGCGATCAGTCCCTGAGCGAGATCGAGCGGACGCGCGGAGCGGAGTTTGCCGGCAATGTCGCCGTCAGCACGCTGTCGCGCATCTGGCAGATGCTGCTGAAGGGCATTCCTGAAGCCGAAAGTTCGTCGCGCCCGGCCGGTGCTGCCGAAATGGTGCTGATCCGGCTTGCCCATGCGGCCCATCTTCCGTCGCCCGAAGACGCGGCGAGACGCGTGCTCGAACTGTCCGGCAGCGACAATGGCAGCGTCCGTCCGGCGCCCGGTGGTGGAAGTGGCGGCGGCATGCTGGCGTCAGTCGGCGCGCCCGTGCAGGCGCAGGCGGCCCAGTCGACATCGATGGGACGGCCGACCGGCAACGGCGCGACGATGTTGCGCGCGGTTCCCGATGTCAGCCCGCAGCCGATCAGCGTCGGACACACCGAGGAGCGGCCGGCAGCCGCGCCTTCAGCAAAGGCTCAGCCGTCGGTGCCGGTCAATTCGGTCAGCGACATCGCCGACCTCTGCGCCAAGAATAAAGACATCAAGCTGAAGACGCTGGTGCGCGGCTTCGTGCGGCTGGTGCGCATCGAGCCCGGCCGGCTTGACGTCAACGTCCCGGATGATGCGCCGAAGACGCTGCTCGGCGAACTCGCCGTCAAGCTCAAGGAATGGACCGGCATTCACTGGATCGTCAGCTACAGCCGTGACCCCGGCGAGCCGACCATGATCGAAGCCGAACAGCAGGCCCAGGAAAAGCGTGTCAGCGATGCGCGCCAGGATCCGGATGTGGCTGCCATCCTCGCCCGTTTCCCGGGCGCCAAGATCACCGACGTGCGCATTCGCGCCGTCGAGGAGGAAGAGGCCGAGAGCGTAGCTCCGGCCACAGCCGAATCTGCCGATGGCGATATCGTCCCCGGCGACGATATCGAATAGTCGGTCGGAACGAACGACCGGAAATTTCTAGAGAACAGGAGACGACGATGCGCGACATCATGGGGATGATGGGCAAGGTCAAGGAAATGCAGGCCAAGATGGAGAAGATGCAGGCGGAAATCGCTGCGCTCGAAGTCGATGGTGTCTCCGGTGGCGGCCTCGTCACCGTCCGCCTCGATGGCAAGGGCACTCTGAAGAGCCTGAAGATCGACCCGTCGCTGTTCAAGGAAGACGATGTCGAGATCCTCGAAGACCTGATCGTCGCCGCCCACAAGGACGCCAAGGACAAGGCCGAGGCCGTCCAGGCCGAAAAGACCCGCGAACTCACAGCCGGCCTGCCGATCCCGCCCGGTATGAAGCTGCCGTTCTGATCGGCCGTTCTTCGCTGCTAGACCATTTCCAGGAAAAGTGCGAAGCGGTTTTCCGTCAGGAAATGCGTAAAAACAAAGAGATAGATCATTTGTGCGGTTCCGTCCAAATCGGAAACGACTCTATGAGTCGGGCGCCGGTGCGGGAACGATCGGTTTCGCCGGAGTGGCGCCGCGCGGATTGGTGTCCATGCTGGCGGTGATGCGCAGATCGGCTTTCTGTGTAGAGGCCGGCGGTATCGGTCGTTGATCGAGCGCCGCGCCGATCTCGGCGAGCTTGAAGGCGAAATCGTTGAGCGCTGCGCGTTCGGCCTTGGACGACCCCACCAATCCGGTCGGGTCGTATTTCGTCAGGATCGTTGGATAGTCGGCGGTGCTGTCCGTCGGCGGCGCATTGTAGCGCGCCGAGAGCTTTCTGAGCGATTCCGCCAATGTCGGCAGCATCGTCAACGCTCTACGCCAACGGTGTTCGTTGAAGTCGAAATCGTTAAGAAGAGTCTCGCCGGCCTTTCCGCCGAGTGCGCTGAGATAGGCGACGGTTTCGCGATCCAT
Organism: Ensifer sp. ENS11; assembly: GCF_014851895.1. Lineage (NCBI taxonomy): Bacteria > Pseudomonadati > Pseudomonadota > Alphaproteobacteria > Hyphomicrobiales > Rhizobiaceae > Ensifer > Ensifer sp. ENS11. The sequence continues at coordinate 112,251 of NZ_JACVAN010000001.1, forward strand.
ATCCAGATTGAGCCCACCCTCCTTGTCGTCGTCGAGCCTGACTTCGACGATCCGCTCGCTGTAACCGTGCAGCTGGCTCTGCAGCGTGTCCTGCCAATTGCGCGCCGTGTCGAGGATGGCACCGACAAAGCCGAACAGCCCGTCGACCGGGTAGATGGGCGCGACCTTGCCTTCGGACGTCCTGCGCGGAAGATAGACGCGGCTTGCCCCGTCCGCGTCATCGCCGTGCCGCCGCTGATCATAACTGGCAAGCGAGATGCCGAAGGTCGGTCGCCCAGGCAGAAGGCCGTCAAAAAGGTGAATCGGAAAGTTGCTGGTGATGCCACCGTCGGAAAACAGACAGCGGATGTGCGTAGCGGGATCGCGCCGTGCGCTGCTTTTCAGCGAGTAGTCGTAGCGGTAAAGCGGCACGGCACGGATCAGCCCGGGAAAGCTCAGGCTCATCCGGGCGAGAATGGCCACGGGCAGCTTGTTTGCCGGCGGTAGCTGGTAGAAGTCCTTCGACCCATCGGCCGCGACGATGTCGCGTGGTTTGCTCTCCTTGAGCAGGTACGCCATGATCGAGGACGGAAACAACGCCTCGAACTCCGACTTGCGATAATTATGGACCCGGTCTCCGAATGGCAACTCGTAAGGACGGCGCGAGGAGAGGTCGGTGGTCACGCTTCTAAGCGTGATGTCGTGCGCCTCGAGGTCGCCAATTGTCAACGGCCTGTCCGAACCATCCTGCCGGAGGGGACCGGCTATCGCCTCTATTCTTTCGGAGATCCAGTTGGTGAAAGCCGGGTTCTTCATGCCCGGCTGGGTCAGGCCGCTGCAAAGACCGAAATCGTTGGCCGGCAAGAGCACCGCTACCGCCTGGTAGAATTGATAGAGGATCATCAAGATTGCGCCGGTCAAAGCGGTGACGATGCCGAGCAGTATTGTCGCGGCGCCGGTGCCGAGCACACCTGCAATAAGGATCAAAATGCCGGGTGCAGCGCCAAGCAACGCCGGCAGGGCAAAGACCCGCAGCGTCTCCAAGGCGCAGGCCATGGCCCTGCTGTGCTGGGTGCGAATGGCGGCCATGCCGATGCGAAAGAGGGGGGCCGTGTCGGCAGAGGGCTGAAAGAAGGTTGAAAGGTTTGCCGCCAGCTCGCCAGGCATGCCGTCGATGAGGGCAAAGCCGGCATTCTTCTCTTCCACCGTCGCGCCGGTTTGCCGCCGGTACTCCGCGGCCGCCGTCATCACGGCGGCGATCGCGCCAGCCGAAGTTCCGCCAATGTGCATGAAGCGGTAACGGGTTGCCAGTTCAGTGATGGCGCGCGGGAATACCACGCCGGAGGTGATGCCACCCTTCATGATGAGGTCGCACTCTTCGCTGGGTTTGGCGTAACGGAAAGTCGTATCGTTCATCGCACCCTCCATCTCCGAACAACAACATTAGATTGTGTTGATGTTCGATGCACGCAATTTCGCAGCGGCGGAAGGCTGGCGCCGACGGCAAAGCATGGTAATTTGCCGCCTCTCGAGGAGGATCGCGCATGACCATGACGTCCCTGCTTATGTTTGCCGGCGCCTTGCTGGTTGCGGCCGGCTCGCCCGGCCCGAGCGTCGCCGCCCTTGTGGCCCGCGTGCTTTCGAAGGGCGCGCGCGACGTTCTACCCTTCCTTGTGGCGCTCTGGATCGGCGAGGCCATCTGGCTGTCATTTGCGGTGGCCGGCCTGGCGGCGATTGCCGAAAGCTTCCATCTGCTGTTCGTTGCCATCAAGTGGCTGGGCGTCGCCTACCTGCTCTATCTCGCCTGGAAAATGTGGATGGCCGAACCGGATCTGCCCGGCGACAGCCTGCCGCAGTCGCGCTCACCCTCCAAGCTGTTCTTTGCCGGCCTGACGGTGACGCTCGGCAATCCCAAGGTGATGATGTTCTACGTCGCGTTGCTGCCCTCGATCATCGACCTGCGCTCGGTCACCTTGATCGGCTGGATGGAGCTGGTTGCGACGATGCTGGTGGTTCTGGTCGTGGTCGATTTCGGCTGGGTGACCATGGCCGCCAATGCGCGCAAGCTCCTAAAGAGCAAGCGCGCCGTTCGCCTCGCCAACCGCGCCAGCGCCGGAACCATCGCCGGGGCGGCCGTCGTCATCGCCACCCGTTGAGCCGTGCTTCGATGCGTCCGTGAGTTCCGGCGCAATGGAGGGCGGGAGCCGCGTGATATTCCGGCAAGGCGATTCCGTTTGTCGGCGATATGGGCTAAAAGCGCCGCATGGCAAAGCGAGTCACCGGTCCCGAAATCGAAAAACTGATCCAGCTTCTGGCAAAGGTGCCGGGGCTGGGGCCGCGTTCGGCGCGGCGCGCGGCGCTGCATCTGGTCAAGAAGAAGGACCAGCTGCTTGGGCCCCTGGCGGAAGCCATGGGCGAGGCCCATCGCAAGGTGCGCATCTGCTCGTGCTGCGGCAATGTCGACACGATCGATCCCTGTACGGTCTGCGCGGATGAACGCCGCGACCAGTCGGTGATCATCGTCGTCGAGGATGTCGCCGATCTCTGGGCGCTGGAACGGGCCGCGGCGATGAACGCCGCCTATCACGTGCTCGGCGGCACGCTGTCGCCGCTCGACGGCGTCGGCCCCGACGACCTCAACATCAAGGGGCTGGTGCAGCGCGTTGCCAATGGCGGCGTCCGCGAACTGATCATCGCCGTCAACGCCACGGTCGAGGGCCAGACTACCGCCCACTATATCACCGACCAGCTCGAGGGGATGGAGGTGAAGATCACGCGGCTTGCCCATGGCGTGCCTGTTGGCGGCGAACTCGATTATCTCGACGAGGGCACGCTGGCGGCCGCCCTTCGCGCCCGCACCTCGATCTGACACCTCGAATTGATCGGGGCTTTTGCCCCAACCGCCCGCGATCCAACCGATAGGGAAGCCGGATGCTGAGATTTCTATCACTGTCGACATTGTTGTTCTGCGTTTTCACGGGCTTCGCCCAGGCTGCCTCCAAGGCGGATGTCGAGAACCAGTTTCGCCAGTGGCTGCAGCGCGATCTCTGGCCGGAAGCCGAGAAGTCGGGTGTATCAGCGCGATCGTTCAAGGCCGCATTTGCTGACGTAAAGCTGAACTGGGACCTGCCCGATCTGGCCCCACCCGGCTTCCCCAAGCCGAAGGAGCAGAAGCAGAGCCAGGCGGAGTTTTCCTCGCCCGGCAGCTACTTCTCCGAAAAGCGGCTGCAGGGATTGGCGGCAACGGGGCGAAGCCTTGCTTCGACGCACGCGTCTACCCTGAAGCGGATCGAAAAGACCTATGGGGTTCCGGCATCGGTGGTCGTGGCGATCTGGGGCCGCGAATCCGGCTTCGGACGCGCGAAAATTCCCTATCCGGTCGTCGATGTCCTGGCGACCAAGGCCTTCATGTCGACCCGGCCGGATCTGTTCCGCCGCGAGTTGATCGCGGCCTTGCATATTCTGGACAGCGGCGACGTCGAAGAGGTGTCGATGCGCGGCTCCTGGGCCGGCGCCATGGGTCAGCCGCAGTTCATGCCGTCGAGCTTCCTGCAATATGCCGTCGATTTCGACGGCGACGGCCGCCGCGATATCTGGAACTCTGTTCCCGACAGCTTGGCGTCGATTGCCAACTATCTCGTCAAGAAGGGCTGGCAACGTGGCCGCGACTGGGGCTTCGAAGTGTCGATCCCGGCCGGCGTCTCCTGCGCACAGGAAGGTCCGGATCTTGCCCGGCCGATGTCCGATTGGGCGGCCAAGGGCATCACCCGCATTTCCGGAAAAGCCTTCCCGTCGCATGAGCGTTCGGCGCCGTCGATGATGTTGGTTCCGGCCGGCACTCATGGGCCGGAGTTCATCGTCACGCCGAATTTCTATGTGCTCAAGGAATACAACAACTCGGACCTCTATGCGCTGTTCATTGGCAACCTTGCCGATCGCATCGGCGCGGGTGGCGGTGCCTTCCGCGGCACCTGGGGCGATGTCGGCAACATGCTGCGCTCCGATGTCCTGGCGATGCAGAAGGCGCTGGTTGCCAAGGGCTACGACGTCGGCAAGGCCGATGGTCTGGCCGGCTACAAGACGCGCCGCTCGCTCGGCGACTGGCAGGCCAAGAACGGCCTGGCGCCGACCTGCTTTCCCGACGCCACGTTGAAAGCGAAGCTCCGGTAAGTCTGCTGCTGCCGGCGTGTTTACCCAATCCTAGGCGCGCGCTTCGCCTCAGTGCATGTCGACGTTCACCTGCCGCTTGTAGCGCTCGTAATGCGTCGGAACGATCGTCTGGCGCTCGATCATGCGATGCACCCGCGGTGGCGCTGCGCCGCGATGCAGCGCCGTCAGCTTGTCGCCGACCGAGGCGTCGGCTTGCGTCCGGCGCTGGTTATGGCGCACATATTCCACCCAGGTCGGCACATGGTAGGTTTCCGTCCAGGTGGTCGGAATTTCCAGATCGCGCATCAGCGCCCAATGGCCGGCGCCGTCGCGGATGCGGATGCGCCGCCGTTCGGCCATGGTCTCCAGAAACTCCGGTATGTCGGCATCGTCGATCTCGTAATCGATCATGATGACGATCGGGCCGCTGCGGGGTTTCAGGTCCAGCTCGAGCAGCGGCTCGTTGAAGCGGTTGAGCGGATCGAGGTTGAGCGACTTGAACTCGGGCAGCGGCAGGCGCAGGCCGATGACCGCACCCGCCAGCATCAACAGACAGGAGACAACAAGCGCATTGGTGGCACCATATTGCTCGGCCGTCGTGCCCCAGAGCCAGCTGCCGCCGGCAATGCCGCCGAAGGTCATGGTCTGGTAGAGCGACAGCGCCCGGCCGACCACCCAGCGCGGAGCCGAAAGCTGGACGGTGGTGTTGAACAGCGACAGGGCCAGCACCCAGGATGCGCCGGAGACCAGGAGCACGAGACAGCTGAGCCAGGCATAGGGGCTGAAGGCAATGACGACCGTGCTCACGGCAAAGCCGCCAAAAGCCAGGCGAACGATCGCTTCGCTCGACATCATTTCGCGCAGTCTTGCGCTCAGCAATGCGCCGCCGATCGCGCCGAGACCGAAGGCGCCGAGCATCAGGCCGTAGGTGAGCGGTCCGCCCTGGACGAGATCGCGCGCCACCAGCGGCAGAAGCGCGAGAATGGCGCTTGCCGAAAGGCCGAAGAGGAAACCGCGCACCAGCACCTTGCCGATATTGGGCGACATGACGACATAGCGCAGGCCTGCCGTAATCGCCCGGCCGAGCGTTTCGCGCGGCAGTGGGCTCATGGTCACTTCGCGCCGCCAGCGCATCAGCGCAAAGAGGATGGCGAAGTAGCTGAGCGAGTTGGCGGCAAAGGCCGCCGCTGCACCCGCCGTCGCCACGATCACGCCGCCGATCGCCGGGCCGACGCTGCGGGTGATGTTGAAGCCCATACTGTTCAGCGCCACGGCCGCCGGCAGGTCGTCGCGCGGAACCATGTCGCCGACCGAGGCCTGCCAGGAGGGGTTGTTGAGCGCCGTGCCGCAGCCGATCAGGAAGGTGAAGAGCAGGAGCAGCCACGGCGTAATGATGCCGAAATAGGCGCAGATGGTCAGAAGCGCCGACACCGTCAGCATGAAACACTGCGCCACCAGCATGATCCGCCGCCGGTCGAAATTGTCGGCAAGCGCGCCGGACACCAGCGAGAACATCATGATGGGAAGCGCGGTCGACGCCTGCACCAGCGCAACCATGTTGGCCGACGAGGAAATCGAGGTCATCAGCCAGGCGGCGCCGACCGACTGGATGAGGCCGCCGAAGTTGGAGGCGAGGCTTGCTATCCAGATGGTGCGGAAGATGTCGTGCTTGAAGGGGGCCAGTGGCGAAATACGGGTGGGCACCTCGTCTTCTCTCTCGTGTCTTTTGATTGCGATATCGAAGCGGTTCGTTGCCTGTTATAAACCTCGAAGGCCGAAGTGCCAGCCGCTGAAACTTGCCGTCGCATCGATTGCCTGCCATCCGCCCCGATCTGGCGGCTTCGGCCACCACCGGTCGAACACCTTGCAATTTGCGGCAACGAGGCGTATATGGGCCTCAAATTCTTGATCGGTAGATGAAGAGTGGGCCCGTCAGGACCCGCTCTTTTTTATTAGCCGGTCCCATGAGGAGACATCGTTTGTCCGATCCGACAACGGCTGAAAATGAAATTGAACCCCGCCTGATCACCGAGACCGGTCTTGATCAGCGCATCGCCGACATCATCGAACCGGTGCTGACGCCGATGGGCTATCGCCTGGTACGCGTGCGCATGTCCGGCCAGAACGGCATGACGCTGCAGATCATGGCCGAGCGCAACGACGGCACCATGACCGTCGAAGATTGCGAAGCGATCTCGATGGCCATTTCCCCGGTTCTCGATGTGGAAGATCCGGTCGACAAGGCGTATCATCTGGAAGTGTCGTCGCCCGGCATCGATCGCCCGATGGTGCGCAAGTCCGATTTCTTCCGCTGGCAGGGTCACCTGCTGAAATGCGAGACCTCGGTGCTGGTTGAAGGCCGCAAGCGTTTCCGCGGCAAGATCGTGTCCGTGGATGCGGATGGTTTCCAGATCGAGCGCGATCAGCCTGCTTATGGCGAGGAAGCGACGGTTACCATTCCTTTCACCACGCTTGCGGAGGCGCGGTTGATCCTGACCGACGACCTGATCCGCGACGCCCTGACGGCCGACAAGAAGGCCAAGGCAGCGCGCGCCGCGAACGAGAATTTTGAAGACGAAGATTCACCTATCGACGAATAAAAGCCGGGGCGGTGCTTGAGGCCCCCTGCAACCAGACGGAGACATGAGATGGCAGTCAGTGCTAACCGGCTCGAGCTTCTGCAGATCGCAGATGCAGTGGCACGCGAAAAGGTGATCGACCGCGAGATCGTTCTGGCCGCGATGGCCGATGCGATCCAGAAGGCCGCGCGCTCCCGCTATGGTTCGGAATCCAACATCCGTGCCGACATCAATTCCAAGACCGGCGAAATCCGCCTGCAGCGTCTGCTGGAAGTGGTCGAGAAGGCGGAAGACTATTCCACCCAGATCCCGCTTGAACTGGCCCGCGACCGCAACCCGGACGCCAAGCTCGGCGACTTCATTGCCGACCCGCTGCCGCCGATGGATTTCGGCCGTATCGCTGCCCAGTCGGCCAAGCAGGTCATCGTGCAGAAGGTTCGCGAAGCCGAGCGTGACCGCCAGTTCGACGAATTCAAGGATCGCGTCGGCGAGATCGTCAACGGCACCGTCAAGCGCGTCGAATACGGCAACGTCATCGTCGATCTCGGCCGTGGCGAAGGCATCATCCGTCGCGACGAGATGATCCCGCGCGAAAACATGCGTTACGGCGACCGCGTCCGCGCCTTCGTCTACGACGTTCGCCGCGAACAGCGCGGCCCGCAGATCTTCCTGTCGCGCACGCATCCGCAGTTCATGGTCAAGCTCTTCACCATGGAAGTGCCTGAAATCTACGACGGCATCATCCAGATCAAGTCGGTTGCCCGCGATCCGGGCTCGCGCGCCAAGATCGCCGTGATCTCGAACGACTCGTCGATCGATCCGGTCGGCGCCTGCGTCGGTATGCGCGGTTCGCGCGTTCAGGCCGTCGTCGGCGAACTGCAGGGCGAAAAGATCGATATCATTCCGTGGTCGCAGGATCCGGCATCGTTCATCGTCAACGCGCTGCAGCCGGCGGAAGTCGCCAAGGTCGTTCTCGACGAAGATGCGGAACGCATCGAAGTGGTGGTTCCGGACGAGCAGCTGTCGCTGGCCATCGGCCGCCGCGGCCAGAACGTTCGCCTCGCTTCGCAGCTGACCGGCTGGGATATCGACATCCTCACCGAGCAGGAAGAAAGCGAACGTCGCCAGAAGGAATTCAACGAGCGCACCAACCTGTTCATGGACTCGCTCGACGTCGACGAGATGGTCGGTCAGGTTCTGGCTTCCGAGGGCTTTGCGGCTGTCGAGGAGCTTGCCTATGTCGATCTCGACGAAATTGCCTCGATCGACGGCTTCGACGACGAAACGGCTACCGAAATCCAGACCCGCGCCCGCGAGTACCTGGACAGGCTGGAAGCTGAGATGGATGCCAAGCGCAAGGAACTCGGCGTTGCCGACGAACTGCGCACGATCAATGGCCTGACCAGCCCGATGCTGGTCGCGCTCGGCGAGGAAGGCATCAAGACCATCGAGGACTTTGCCGGTTGCGCCGCTGACGACCTGGTTGGCTGGAGCGAACGCAAGGACGGCGAGACCAAGCGCTTCGAGGGCACGTTCTCGAAGTTCGAAGTTTCGCGTGCCGACGCTGAAGCCATGATCGTTCAGGCTCGCCTTGCTGCCGGCTGGATCACGGAAGACGACCTCGCCGTCGAGCAGGAAGTAGATGAGGCGATCGAGGTTGCCGAAGGCGCGGAACAGGACGCCTGATGGCGACCACCGCATCGACTGACGCTGACGTTCTGCCTTCGGACAACGGTCCGAAGGACAAGAGCGGCAGCACCCGGACTTGCATCGTCACGCGCGAGAGTGGCTCGCCCGACGATCTGATCCGCTTCGTCGCCGGACCCGACGGCCGCATCGTTCCCGATCTGAAGCGTCAGCTTCCGGGGCGCGGCTGCTGGGTCAAGGCGGAGCGGGCGCTGGTCGAAAAGGCCATGGCGAAGAAGCTCTTCGCCCGGGCCTTGAAGGCCGACGTCAAGGTCGATGCGACGCTTGCCGATGACGTGGACAGGCTGCTCGTCGAGCAGCTTGCCGGAATGATGAACATGGCGCGCAAGGCGGCCCAGTTCATCTCCGGCGCGACGAAGACGGAGCAGGCAGTTCGTGGATTGGCGGCACTCGCCGTCTTCCACGCGAGTGATGCGGCAGCCGACGGCGTCCGCAAGATTGACCAGGCCCGCAAGGCGATGAGCTTTGTGGTTGAAGATGAAACGGAAATACCCGCGTTCCGCCCCTTCACGGCGGCGGAAATGGAGGGCCTTTTGGGAAGTAATGCTTTTATCCATGCCGCAACGCTTGCAGGGCAGGCGGGTGAGGGTGTAGTGAAGCGCGCAATCATGCTCGAAAAGTACCGTGGATCCGTCCCGGTCCGGGCCGAAGGCGGCGCTGGCAAGCCACAGCAATGACGCGCGTCACCGGCAAAATCCGGCATCGCGTACATTGTTTGAGACAATTTGGAAGACAGGGTCAGGTGATACGCATCCGGCCCTGATCGCTAGGAACGGAACGGAATGACCGACAACAACGACGACAAGACAGGCGGCGCAGCAGGCAAGAAGACGCTGACCCTGAAGCCCTCCGGGGTTTCGCAGGGGACCGTGCGTCAGGACATGGGCCGTGGCCGCACCAAGGCGGTCGTGGTCGAAACCAAGAAACGCCCCTTCCATCGCCCCAAGGACGAGCGCCCGATCACGCCGGTTGCCGCGGCTCCCGCCGCACGGCCGGCCGAACAGCGTCCGGCTCAGCCGCAGCCTTCGGGCCGCCCGGCCCCGCAGCCACAGCAGCACCAGACGCGCCAGGAAGCCAACCAGGCGAACCGTCCGCGCGTCGGTGTCGTTCTGAACCAGCTTTCCGCCGGTGAGATCGATGCGCGCCGCCGCGCTCTGGCCGAAGCCCAGATCCGCGAAGCTGAAGAAGCGGTCATCCGCGCCGAGAACGAAGCGCGCCGCAAGCGTGAGGAAGAAGCCCGTCTCCTGCAGGAGAAGGAAGACGCCGCACGTCGCGCCGCCGAGGAAGCAGCCCGCCCGGCTGTCGAGCCCGAAGCCAAGGCCGAAGAGGTTGTCGAAGAGCGCCCCGTGGCTGCTCGCGCACCTGCAGCCGGCGAGCGTCGCGTCGACAATCGCCCGCAGGCTGCACGGCCCGCCGCCGCCCCGGCAGCAGGTCTTCCGACGCCGGCACCGGCCGGTGCTCTGCGCGGCCGCAAGGTCGACAACGAAAAGGATGAGGATCGCAGCCCGCGCCCCGGCGCAGGTCCGGTTCGTGGCAAGGTCGTGCGTCCGGAGCCGGCAAAGCCGGTCACGCGCCCGAAGGGTGACGATGGTCGCCGCCAGGGCAAGCTGACGCTGACCACCGCTGCCGACGAGGATGCCGGCCAGCGCGCCCGCTCGCTGTCGGCGATGCGTCGCCGCCAGGAGAAGTTCAAGCGCAGCCAGATGCAGGAGACCCGCGAGAAGATTTCGCGCGAAGTCGTTCTGCCGGAAACCATCACGATTCAGGAACTGTCGCAGCGCATGTCCGAACGCGCCGTCGACGTCATCAAGTACCTGATGAAGGAAGGCCAGATGATGAAGCCCGGCGATCTGATCGATGCCGACCTGGCTGAACTCATCGCCGGCGAATTCGGCCACACCGTCAAGCGTGTTTCCGAGTCCGACGTCGAAGAAGGCATCTTCAACGTTTCCGACATCGAGGAAGAACTGGTCTCGCGTCCGCCGATCGTCACGATCATGGGTCACGTCGACCACGGCAAGACCTCGCTGCTCGACGCCATCCGTCATGCCAACGTGGTTGCCGGCGAAGCGGGTGGCATCACCCAGCACATCGGCGCCTACCAGGTCGAGCAGAACGGTAACAAGATCACCTTCATCGACACACCCGGCCACGCGGCGTTCACCGCCATGCGTGCCCGTGGTGCCCAGGCGACCGACATTGCCATCCTGGTGGTTGCGGCCGACGACAGCGTGATGCCGCAGACGATCGAATCCATCAACCACGCCAAAGCGGCCGGTGTTCCGATCATCGTGGCGATCAACAAGGTCGACAAGCCGGCGGCCAATGCCCAGAAGGTTCGCACCGAACTTCTGCAGCATGAAGTCTTCGTCGAATCCATGGGCGGTGAAGTTCTCGACGTGGAAGTCTCGGCGAAGAACGGCACCAACCTCGACAAGCTGCTCGAAGCGATCCTGCTCCAGGCCGAAATCCTCGACCTCAAGGCCAATCCGAACCGGACAGCCGAAGGTACTGTGGTTGAAGCCGAACTCGACCGTGGCCGCGGCGCCGTCGCAACCGTGCTCGTTCAGAAGGGTACGCTGCGTCCGGGCCAGATCATCGTTGCCGGCGACCAGTGGGGCCGTGTGCGCGCCCTGGTCAACGACAAGGGTGAACACGTCAAGGAAGCCGGTCCGTCGATGCCGGTCGAAGTTCTCGGCCTGTCGGGCACGCCGGCAGCAGGCGACAAGTTCGCCGTCGTCGAAAACGAAAGCCGCGCTCGCGAGATCTCGGAATACCGCCTGCGGCTTGCCCGCGACAAGGCAGTTGCCCGTCAGTCCGGTTCGCGCGGTTCGCTCGAGCAGATGATGACCCAGCTCCAGACCTCCGGTCTCAAGGAGTTCCCGCTCGTCATCAAGGGCGACGTGCAAGGCTCGATCGAAGCGATCGCCGGTGCGCTGGACAAGCTCGGAACCGACGAAGTGCGTGCGCGCATCGTCCATTCGGGTGCTGGCGGTATCACCGAGTCGGATATCTCGCTCGCAGAAGCATCGAACGCCGCCATCATCGGCTTCAACGTTCGTGCCAACAATCAGGCCCGTTCGGCAGCCGAGCGTGGAGGCATCGAAATCCGCTACTACAACATCATCTACGATCTGGTGGATGACGTTAAGGCGGCGATGTCCGGTCTGCTTTCGCCCGAGCGTCGCGAAACCTTCCTCGGCAACGCCGAGATCCTTGAGGTGTTCAACATCACCAAGGTCGGCAAGGTCGCGGGTTGCCGCGTCACCGAAGGCAAGGTCGAGCGCGGCGTCGGCGTCCGTCTGGTTCGCGACAACGTCGTCATCCACGAAGGCAAGCTCAAGACGCTCAAGCGCTTCAAGGACGAAGTCTCGGAAGTCAACGTCGGTCAGGAATGCGGTATGGCGTTCGAGAACTACGAAGACATCCGCGCAGGCGACACGATCGAGTGCTTCCGCGTCGAACACATCACGCGGACGCTGTAAGATCCGTCCGATTAGAAATTGTGCGGGCGCCGGGTTATCCTTCGGCGCTCGCATTTTTTTGAGGTATTGACCAATGACCAGAGCCACATCCTCTGCCCCCTCCCAGCGCATGCTGCGCATCGGTGAACAGGTGCGCGCCGCGATCACGCAGGTTCTACAGCGGGGCGACGTCCGCGATCCCGTGATCGAGAAGACGCTGATCGCGATCTCCGAAGTGCGCATGTCGACCGACCTGAGGATCGCGACCGCCTTTGTGACGCCGCTCGGCGTTCCCAATCATGCTGAGGTCATCGAGGCGCTGAACAAGAACGCCAAGTACATTCGCGGCCGCCTCGGCCCGCATTTGCGCCAGTTGAAGTACATGCCCGAAGTTCGCTTCCGCGACGATACCAGCTTCGACAACTACAAGAAGATCGATGCCCTGCTTCGTTCGCCCGAAGTCAGCCGCGACCTCGATCCGAATACCGACGACGAAGAATAGAAGAGTTCATGTCCAAACCGCGTAAACCCAAGGGCCGTCCGATCTCGGGCTGGCTGATCCTCGACAAGCCGCTCGATTTCGGCTCGACCGAAGCCGTTTCCAAGATCAAGTGGCTGTTCAAGGCGCAGAAGGCCGGCCATGCCGGCACGCTCGATCCACTGGCGTCCGGCATGCTGCCGATCGCTCTTGGCGACGCGACCAAGACCGTCCCCTATGTCATGGATGGCCGCAAGATCTATGAATTTACGGTCGCCTGGGGCGAAGAGCGCTCGACCGACGATCTCGAAGGCCAGGTGACGCATTCTTCGGACGCACGCCCGACCGAAGAGGCGATCCGCGCCCTCTTGCCGAACTATACCGGCGTTATCAGCCAGGTGCCGCCGCAGTTCTCTGCGATCAAGATCGACGGCGAGCGCGCCTACGATCTCGCCCGCGATGGCGAGACCGTCGATATCCCGGCACGCGAAGTCGAGGTGTTCCGCCTGACGCTGCTCGGCGCCGCGCCCAATCTCGCCCAGTTCGAGATCGAATGCGGCAAGGGCACTTATGTTCGCTCGATCGCCCGCGACATGGGCCGCGATCTAGGCTGTTTCGGCCACATCGCTTCGCTGCGGCGCACCTTCGTCGCGCCGTTCGGCGAGGATGACATGGTGCCGCTCGCCGATCTGGTGGCACTCGAAAAGATCGAAGACGAGGACGAGCGGCTGGCAGCCCTCGATGCGTTCGTCATCGAAACCGGCGAGGCGCTGTCCAGCCTGCCGCATATCGCCGTCAGCGACGACCAGGCGCATCGGCTGAAGATGGGCAATCCTATCATCCTGCGTGGCCGAGACGCGCCTCTGGCAACGCCAGAAGCCTATGCGACCACCCGCGGCAAGCTGATCGCCATCGGTGAGATCGCCGAAGGCGAGTTCCGCCCGAAGCGGGTCTTTGCCGTCGGCTGATCGCTTCGATCGCCACATTTGCCTTTGCCGCATCGCTGACGCATGATCCCGCCCAAGGGCTTGGGGCTGCTTCGAAACGGTTCCGTTTCCAGCTCGCAAGCAGGCGCTCGTCGCCTGCTGTCGCCCGTTTCGTCCGGCGGTCATGGCTGCTGCATGATTTTCCGGATCGGCATTGATTTGGAGCGAGGATTATGACGCAGTTTTAAGGTGTTGCGGTGGCCTTCGCGCGCTACATTCGACGCGCGACGCTGTGGTTGAAAGGCGGTGCATTTGGCGCAGGTTTCGCAAGAGGGAAGGGAGACTGCCGTGGGTCGCCTGGCGACAGCTCTCGATTTCGTTCGTCACCGCATGACGCGGCCTTTCCGTTTCTACCTGACTTCGCTGCTGCTGATCGCGATCGTTCCCGCGTTCATCTTTTCGCTCGTGGTGCTGAAGCGCAGCGTCGACGCACAGGAGCAGGTCATCACCGCGCTGCTGCAGGCCTCGACCGGATCGGTGACGCGCATCGTCGAGCGCGATGTCGAGGGAATGCTGACGACGCTGAAGGTGCTGTCGACCGCACCGGCGATGGAGGGCGGCGACATGGAGGCCTTCTATCGCAGGGCCTCGACGGCGCTCGCCGATACCGATTCCTATCTGATCGTCATCGACCGCAAGCACAATCAGCTCATGAACACCCGGGTGCCCTTTGGCACGCCGCTCGCCAAGGCCTCCGATCCCGCCTCCGTCGAGCGGGCCTTCACCAACAATGGTGCGCCGCTGGTCTCGAACGTCTTCTTCGGCCAGACGGCCGAAAAGTGGGTCTTCAACGTTTATTTGCCGGCGAAGCTTCCAACCGGCGAGGAATACCTGCTCGCTCTGACGCAGAACGCCGAGAGCATGGCCAAGGCCGTGAACCGCGAAACGCTGTCGCCCGGCTGGAACGCCGCTCTGGTCGACGGCAACGGCAAGGTCATCATTTCCTCCGACACCGGGGTCAAGGCGGGTGAACCGTTCTTCCTCGACAAGGTGCCGGCGATCAGCATCGGCGTGCGCAACATCACCGAAAACGGTACCGCCTATCGGGTGGCAACGGAGTTCTCCGTCGTGACCGGCTGGCGGATCATCGCCTGGGCGCCGCGCACCACGGTCGATGCGCCGGCCACCTGGTCCTTCCTGTGGCTGTCGCTTGGCGGCATCATCTTTGCCGGCATTGCCATTGCGGGATCGCTGGCGATCGCAAGGCTTCTGTCGCAAGGGGTGAAACTGGTCGCGCTCGACGCACGCCGCCTCGGCGCCGGCGAGCGCATCGAGCCGCGCCCGCATATGATCGCCGAAGTCGAGACCGTATCCGCAGCCCTTGCCAAGGCCGCGGCGTCGCGCACCAAGGCCGAGGGCGAGATCCGCTTCCTGATGCGCGAGGTTGCCCACCGCTCGAAGAACCAGCTGACGGTGATCCAGTCGATGCTGAATCAGTCGGTGCATTCGGCCGAAAGCGTCGCCGACTTCGCGGACTCCTTCCGCAAGCGCATCGCCGGCCTTGCTCGCTCGACAGATCTGATGATTGCCAACGCCGCCCAGGGCGTCGATTTCCGCGAGCTTGCCCAGAACCAGCTGCAGCCGTTCACCCCGGATGATCCCAAGCGTGTGGTCCTGTCGGGCCCGCCCCTAAGGCTCGACACGGAGAGCGCACAAACGCTCGGCATGGCGCTGCATGAACTGGCCACGAACGCCACGAAGTATGGTGCGCTTGCCAATACCACCGGTGTCGTCAAGCTCAGCTGGTCGCTGTCCGACGAGGGCATCGCCGTTCGTTGGCGCGAGGAGGGGGCCGACATCGAGGCGCAGACGAACCCGACCCGCAAGGGCTTTGGAACGCTGGTGCTGGAGCGTATGCTCGGCATGGCGCTGAAGGCCGAATTAGAACGGATCATGCATCCCGACGGCATCGAGTGGCGGATCAACATCCCGCGGAATGCCAAGGGTGGCGAAGGGGACGACGCGGAGCCTTGAGACGCATTCGGTTTTGAACGGTTGGTTTTGAAAAGGGGCAGGAATGCGGGGCTGGACAGGTCGCATCGGCATTCTCTCAGTCGTGTTGAGCCTGATGGCTGCGGCACCCGCCGCCGGCCAGGATGTGGCCTGTGTCGTCTCAGACCCGACCGGCACGCCGCTTACTGCATAATTCCTTAAATCGGATCCGATTTAAGGATAAAATTATGCAGCAGGTCTAAAGCGTTACAGCGTCCTTTGCGCGTCATATTTGACGCGCGGCGCCGTAATGTCCGCACGGAACCGAACGGCCGGATCGTCATGACATTGGCCAATGGCAGCAAGGTTCGCCGGGTCGGCGAACGCCGGCATGCCGGCAGGGGCTGGGCGCTGGTTTCGAGCGTTGCCGGCGAACTCGGATGGGTGTTTGCCGCCTATCTCGACTGTGTCCCGGTTGATGGCGACCAGCTGAAGTCGGCGCCGATGCGCCCGCGACCGTCAGGCAATTGAGAGGCGGCCGGCCATCGCTGAAGAGCCATTTTCATGACCCTTTCCTTTTTCATCCAATTCGGTTATAGGCACGCCAGCAAAAGGCGCATGCCCGTTGCATTCACGGCCGCAGCTGGACGACATCCCGGCTGAAGGCGTCCCTAAATCCTCGAAATCGAAAGGATCATCCGATGTCGATTGCTGCAGAGCGTAAGGCTCAGCTCATCAAGGAATATGCAACCGTTGAAGGCGACACCGGTTCTCCGGAAGTCCAGGTAGCTATCCTGACGGAACGGATCAACAACCTGACCGAACACTTCAAGGGCCACAAGAAGGATAACCATTCCCGCCGTGGTCTTCTCGCGATGGTTTCCAGCCGTCGTTCGCTCCTCGACTATCTGAAAAAGAAAGACGAAGCGCGCTACACCAAGCTGATTGGTGCCCTCGGCATCCGTCGCTAAGCGACTTGCCCGGCGGATCGCATGCGGTCCGCCGGCCTTTTTTATTATGGAGCGCAGAGCGCTCAGGAAATGAACTCTCCGCAAGCGCACTAGGCGCACACAAGGAGAGGTATCCAGCGGGCCGGATGGGCCGGATCCGCGGATCAACCGATGGCCCGTCATGGGGCAGGATTGCAGGATGCTTCGGCGCCTGCTTGCAGAACCCGCTGCAGAGCAGCCAGGTCTTGCAAAGCGGAAAGCGGCCGGTCTCTTTTGAAGCCTCCCGTTGTCTTGCCCGTGATGCGCCATACCAGGCGGTTTTTCGACCACCCGCGCTGCAACAGCCGCGGAAAGGTCTGCCGCACACGAAGGACAGAACATGTTCGATACCCATAAGGTTGAAATCGAATGGGCTGGGCGTCCGCTCAAGCTCGAAACCGGCAAGGTCGCCCGTCAGGCTGACGGCGCCGTTCTCGCCACCTACGGCGAAACCGTCGTTCTCGCCACCGTCGTTTCGGCCAAGTCGCCGAAGCCGGGCCAGGACTTCTTCCCGCTGACCGTCAACTACCAGGAAAAGACCTACGCCGCCGGCAAAATCCCGGGCGGCTACTTCAAGCGCGAAGGTCGTCCGAGCGAGAACGAAACGCTGGTTTCGCGTCTGATCGACCGCCCGATCCGCCCGCTTTTCCCCGATGGCTACAAGAACGACACCCAGGTCATCGTCACGGTCATGCAGCATGACCTCGAAAACAATCCCGACATCCTGTCGATGGTTGCAGCTTCCGCTGCGCTGACGCTGTCCGGCATCCCGTTCATGGGCCCGATCGGCGGCGCGCGCGTCGGCTACATCAACGGCCAGTACGTTCTTAACCCGCATCTCGATGAGATGGACGAGTCGACCCTCGACCTCGTCGTCGCCGGCACGCAGGAAGCCGTGCTGATGGTCGAGTCGGAAGCCAAGGAACTGGCCGAAGACATCATGCTCGGCGCCGTCGTATTCGGCCAGAAGGGTTTCCAGCCGGTCATCGACGCCATCATCAAGCTCGCTGAAGTTGCCGCCAAGGAGCCGCGCGAATTCGAACCGGAAGATCATTCCGCTCTCGAAAACGCCATGCTTTCGCTTGCCGAAGACGAACTGCGCAATGCCTACAAGATCACCGAGAAGGTTGCTCGCTACGTTGCCGTCGACGCTGTCAAGGCGAAGGTAAAGGCGCACTTCCTGCCGGAAGGCATCGAGCCGGCGCATACGCCTGAGGTTATCGGCGCTGTCTTCAAGCACCTGCAGGCCAAGATCGTTCGTTGGAACATCCTCGACACCAAGAGCCGCATCGACGGCCGCGATCTCGAAACCGTACGTCCGATCGTCTCGGAAGTCGGTCTTCTGCCGCGTACCCACGGTTCGGCGCTCTTCACCCGCGGTGAAACCCAAGCGATCGTCGTTGCCACGCTCGGCACCGGCGAAGACGAACAGTACGTTGACAGCCTGACCGGCATGTACAAAGAACGCTTCATGCTGCACTACAACTTCCCGCCCTTCTCGGTCGGTGAAACCGGTCGCATGGGCTCCCCGGGCCGCCGCGAAATCGGTCACGGCAAGCTCGCCTGGCGCGCTATCCGCCCGATGCTGCCGGAAGCCGAGCAGTTCCCCTACACGCTGCGCGTCGTTTCCGAGATCACCGAATCCAATGGCTCGTCGTCGATGGCGACGGTCTGCGGCACCTCGCTCGCTCTCATGGATGCAGGCGTTCCTCTGGCAAAGCCGGTTGCCGGTATCGCCATGGGCCTGATCAAGGAAGATGAGCGCTTCGCCGTTCTCTCCGACATCCTCGGCGACGAAGATCACCTCGGCGACATGGACTTCAAGGTTGCAGGCACCGACGCCGGCATTACCTCGCTCCAGATGGACATCAAGATCGAGGGCATCACCGAAGAGATCATGGGCATTGCGCTCAACCAGGCCAAGGGCGGCCGTCTCCACATCCTCGGCGAAATGGCCAAGGCCATCTCCGAAAGCCGCGGCCAGCTCGGCGAATTCGCACCGCGCATCGAAGTGATGAACATCCCGGTCGACAAGATCCGTGAAGTCATCGGCTCCGGCGGCAAGGTCATCCGCGAAATCGTCGAAAAGACCGGCGCCAAGATCAACATCGAAGACGACGGCACCGTGAAGATCGCTTCTTCTTCGGGCAAGGAAATCGAAGCGGCCCGCAAGTGGATCCACTCGATCGTTGCCGAGCCGGAAGTCGGCCAGGTCTACGAAGGCACCGTTGTCAAGACCGCCGACTTCGGCGCCTTCGTCAACTTCTTCGGCGCCCGTGACGGCCTCGTCCATATCTCGCAGCTTGCCTCGGAGCGCGTTGCCAAGACCACCGACGTCGTCAAGGAAGGCGACAAGGTCTGGGTCAAGTTGATGGGCTTCGACGAGCGCGGCAAGGTTCGCCTTTCCATGAAGGTCGTCGACCAGGCGACCGGCAAGGAAGTTGCTGCAGAAAAGAAGGGTGACGGCGAAGCCGCTGAATAAGCGGTCTCTACCCGAACGCATTCGGGGCGCGGAGCGGATCGCTCCGCGCCCTTTTCTTGTACTGATATCGACGGAAGAAACCGATGAGCCGAGACGCATTGAAGACCCTGTTCCACCCGTTCGAAACCGGGGTTATCGACCCGCCGGGCGAGGGCGAGCGTGTGCTCTTCCTCGGTGCTGAGGCGGGCTACAGGCTGCCCGAGGGCTTCGGGGCGTCGATCGCTTCCGTCCAGCCGCTAAGGCCGCTGTATCGCGCCCTTGAGGCCGAGCGCGCCGACGTGGCGCCTGTGGTCACCGGTGAGGACTACGACGTCGCGCTGATCCTGTGCGGCAAGCACAAGGGTGAAAACGAGGACCGCATCGCCGAGGCGCTGAAGCGCACGCGCGACGGCGCGCTCATCGTCGTTGCCGGCGGCAAGGAAGATGGCATCCAGTCGCTGAAGAAGCGCATCGCCAAGTTCGAATGGGATGGCGATCACCTGCCGAAATATCACGGCGTCGCCTTCTGGTTCACCCGACCGGAAGACGTCACCGACGCTGTTCAGAAACTTGCCAAGGTGCCGGTCCGGGTCGACGGCCTGTTCGCAGCTTCTCCGGGCATGTTCTCGCACGATCGCATCGATGCCGGCTCCGAACTGCTGGCCTCGCGCCTGCCGCGCGACTTCAACGGCCATGCCGCCGATTTCGGCGCCGGCTGGGGCTATCTCGCGGTCAAGCTCGCCGAAGCGTCGCCCGGCACGAAGGGCATCGACCTCTTCGAGGCCGACCACGATGCGCTGGAGGCGGCCCGCGTCAACATGCCGGCAAACGCTCCGCGCATGCCGGCGCGCTTCTACTGGTTCGACCTGACGAGCGAAGAGCCGCGCGACAAATACGATCTCATCGTCATGAACCCGCCGTTCCACGAAGGCCATGCCGCCGAACCGGCGCTGGGCGTGGCGATCATCAAGGCGGCGCACAAGGCGCTGAAGCAGGGCGGCAAGGTCATGCTGGTCGCCAATCGCGGCCTGCAGTATGAGCAGGTGCTCGCCGAGACCTTCAAGGAATATGGCGAGACCTGCCGCAACGCACGCTTCAAGGTTCTCTGGGGCAAGCGCTGAGCCGCAATCGAAGTCAAGCAAGGAGCCGGGTTCGTCGCCCGGCTCTTTCGTTTTTGGGTGTGCGCCTCATCCGTCGGCGTGAAGGCAAAAGATTGCCTGTTGCCATCATCCTTGATCGGGCTCACCATGCTCGCTGCCGATGTGTCTCGTCGAAGGATGGGTGCCATGACGTGGGGAGTGAACAGGCCGCCTTTGACCGAGGATGCGGCCGAAGCCATCGCCAAGGATATAAAGCACGCCGAGGGGCACGGAGCCACCTCGGAAGTGCCCCTGTCGTTCCTGAAGAGCCTCTACCGTCTGCCGCTGGATCCGGCGCGGCGCACGCATACCGGCCTGGTCGTGCTGGCGATCATCGTCGTCCTGCTTGTCCTGTTTCTCTGGCCTTGAACCTTTCGGTCCATGACGACGCCCGCAGCCAGTGACGTCGGCGTTGACGCGATCGCCAGCGGAAAAAACCTCTCTTTTCTCACGCTTGTCTCGGAAGGGGCGTCGATACAAGGCGCCCCAGCGGCGCTTTTGAACGGCATTGCCGGTTACGCCCCCTGGAGCGGCTGTGGCGTCGCAAACGTCGGCTATCGAGACAGCCCCGTCGTCCGGAATGGCCCAGCGATCCACGATGTGAGTGCTGTTGCCCTCCGTTTTCGTGTCGTGCTATCGTTGGTGTTATTCCATGACAACGCAACCAGAATTGTCGCCTGACATTTGTTTCGACAGTCACATTTGCCGCATGGATTTTGCGGACTAGACATTTTCTTCAGCTCGGCGCCGGGCGGGGCTGCGAGACTGGAATCCAGCGAAAGCGCTGCGTTCTGATCGACGCTCAAACAGTCGGGATGAGGGACTTCTTTGCTCGGCACGACACTTCTACGCGACGTCTTCCTGCATTACGTGGCCATTCTCTGTCTGTTGGCCGGGCTCCTGGCCTCAGCCTCGACAGTTCTGGCATCGCCGGCCGGCGGCGCTGACATGCAGTTCTTGGTGGTTCGCAGCAATCAGCCGGGGTGCGAGCCGACATGCCCGGAGTGGATATCGGCCGAGGGGACGATCGTTCGCGAAAGTCCGACGCATCTCAAGAAGCTGCTCAAGGCGATCGGCGACCGCCGCCTGCCGATCGTCGTGACGTCGCTCGGCGGCGACGTCGATGCCGCCATGGTGCTCGGACGGATCATCCGGGCGCGAAAGCTCGAAGTGGCGGTCGGCAAGACGCGCTTCGTCGGTTGTCAGCCGCAGCAGAAGGATTGCCGCGACAATGACGGCAAGGGTGCCCGCCTCATCGGGACTGCCTATTCGGGCGGAGCCTATTGCAACTCCGCCTGCCCGCTGATGCTTGCCGGCGGTGCCCGGCGTGTGGTCGGCCAGTGGGCATATCTGGGCGTTCACCAGATCACCGCTGTCTACGCTCAGGTCCAGACACGGTACCAGGAGAAATATCGGATAGTGAACGGCAGGAAGAAGATAATCAGCAAGAAAGTCGTCAGCCAAAAGAATGTTGGCAACCGCAAGACCTACGAGATGAGCAAGGCGATGGAGCGCGAACTGGCCGCATACCTAGCGGAAATGGGCGTCGGGCGTGCGGTCATCGATCAGATGAAGATCACGCCCGCTGCCGACATGCGCAAGATCGAACCTGTGGCGATGATGGAGATGAAGTTGATCACGCAACTGGGCGGGGTCGAGCTGCTGACCGCGGCCGGGGTCTGCAAGACGGTGCCCGCCTCCGCCAATTGCCGGGTTTTCGTTATGTCGGACCTGAAGCGTTAGACGAGGGGATCTGGGTTGGAGACCGGAATGCGCATATGGAGTTCTCCCGTCGGCTGCGCCACGCCCCGCCTGCGACGAGTAGTGCTGCTGATCTGTCTGCTGGCCGCAAGCCTGTTGATGGAGCGGCCGGCAATGGCGGCTGAGCAGCAGATGCGGTTTGTCGTCGTGCGCTCGAACGAGGTCGGTTGCGAGCCGACATGTCCGGAATGGATTTCCGCCGCAGGCACCATCGGTCCGAAGACGCCGGCACTGCTGAAGGCAACCTTGAAAACGCTCGCAGGCCGCAAGCTACCATTGGTCCTGCGATCGCCCGGTGGCGATATGGCGGCTGCGATGGCACTCGGCCGCCTCATCCGCAAGAGCAAGCTGAGCGTGGCGGTGGGCACGACCATTTTCGTTGGATGTCAGCGAGATCAGAAGAACTGTACCGCAAACGACCGCAAGGCGGCCGAGTATATCGGCAAGGCAGTTTCGCTTGGAGCCTGCTCACAGGCATGTACGCTTGTCCTTGCATCCGGCAATCGACGACTCGCGGGAGAGGGGGCGATCGTCGAAGACATTCCGACGCTAGCCGGAAACGAGGCCGACACCCGGAAACTCGTGGCTTACTACGGTGAAATGGGCGTGCGATACCAGTCCCTGGTCGAACGCCTGCGCAGCGCGGACGGCAATCTCGGCCGCTATCAATTGTCCACGGTGCTGCTGTTGACGAGCGAGCTGCCCGTCGGCCAACTGGTCGATGCGGATATTTGCCGTGGCACGCCTGCGCCCGACAATTGCCGGGTCTTCACCACGATGGATCTGGAATAGCGGCAGGCGCCGGGCGCGGGAGCCAACCAAACTGGAAAACACGCCAACAAAAAAGCCCCGTCGATAACCGCACCGGGGCTCGTCATCTCTGGGCTGTGCCCACCCATCAGCTTTACTCGGCGTCGGCGGTCCTGAGCGCGTCGAGCGCCGGCATCGAGGTGATGTTGTAGCCCGAATCCACGTAGTGGATTTCGCCGGTGACGCCACGCGACAAATCGGAAAGCAGGTAGAGCGCCGAACTGCCGACATCGTCGATGGTGACGGTGCGGCGAAGCGGCGAATTCTTCTGCTGCCAGGAGAGCATGGCCCGCGCATCGGAAATGCCGGCGCCTGCAAGCGTGCGGATCGGGCCGGCAGAAATCGCGTTGACGCGGATGCCGCGCACGCCGTAGTCGGCCGCAAGATAGCGCACGGAGGCTTCGAGAGCCGCCTTGGCAACGCCCATGACGTTGTAGTTCGGCATCACCCGCACCGAGCCGCCATAGGTCAGGGTCAGCATCGAGCCGCCGTCGTTCATCAGTTCGGCGGCGCGCTTGGCGATCTCCGTGAAGGAGAAGCACGAGATCACCATGGTGCGGCTGAAGTTGTCGCGCGTCGTGTCGGCGTAGAGGCCCTTCAGCTCGTTCTTGTCGGAAAAGCCGATGGCGTGGACGATGAAGTCGAGCTTGCCCCAGCGTTCCTTGATGGCCGAGATGACCGTATCGACGGAAGCGATGTCCTCGACGTCGCAAGGCAGCAGAAAGTCGGAGCCGACCTCGGCCGCCAGCGGCTTCACGCGCTTGCCAAGCGCTTCACCCTGGTAGGTGAAGGCCAGTTCCGCGCCCTGCGCTGCCAGCGCCTTCGAGATGCCCCAGGCAATAGAGTGGTTGTTGGCCACACCCATGATGAGGCCACGCTTTCCATTCATCAGTCCCGTCATGGTGTTATCCGTTGTAGCGCTGGAAGACGAGCGTTGCGTTGGTTCCGCCGAAGCCGAACGAATTGGAAAGAACCGTATCGATCTTGGCGTTGTCGATGCGCTTGCGCACGATCGGCACACCATCGAATTCCGGGTCGAGTTCGCTGATATGGGCGCTCTCGCCGATGAAGCCACCCTGCATCATCAGGAGACCGTAGATCGATTCCTGGACGCCGGCAGCGCCGAGCGAGTGGCCGGTGAGCGACTTCGTCGACTGGATGTGCGGGATCTTCGCGCCGAACACTTCGCGGATGGCGCCGATTTCCTTGCTGTCGCCGACCGGGGTCGACGTGCCGTGCGTGTTGATGTAGTCGACGTCGCCCTTCACGGTCGACAGCGCCTGGCGCATGCAGCGCATCGCGCCTTCGCCTGATGGGGCGACCATGTCGTAGCCGTCAGAAGTCGCGCCGTAGCCGACGATTTCGGCGTAGATCTTGGCGCCGCGCGCCTTGGCATGTTCCAGCTCTTCGAGCACCAGCACGCCGGCACCGCCGGCAATGACGAAACCGTCACGGCTGACGTCATAGGCGCGCGATGCGGTCGACGGCGTGTCGTTGTACTTGGAGGACATCGCGCCCATGGCATCGAACAGGTTGGACATCGTCCAGTCCAGGTCCTCGTGGCCGCCGGCGAACATCACGTCCTGCTTGCCCCACTGGATCATCTCCGCGGCATTGCCGATGCAATGGGCAGACGTCGAGCAGGCCGACGAGATCGAGTAGTTGACGCCGTGGATCTGGAACCAGGTCGCAAGCGTGGCCGAAGCCGTCGACGACATCGCCTTCGGCACGGCAAACGGGCCGATGCGCTTGGGGCTCACGTTCTTGCGGGTCGTGTCCGCCGCCTCGACGATCGTGCGGGTGGACGGACCACCCGAGCCCATGATGATGCCGGTGCGCTCGTTGCGGGAAATGACCGCTTCCTCGAGGCCGGAGTCGGCGATCGCCTGCTTCATGGCCACGTGGTTCCACGCGCCGCCCTGCGACAGGAAGCGCATGGCGCGCCGGTCGACGAGATCGCTCGGATCGAGCGTCGGTGCGCCCCAGACCTGGCACTTGAAGCCGTTTTCGGCGAAATCGGAAGAAAACGTGATGCCCGATTTGGCGTCGCGCAGCGATGCCGTGACTTCGTCGGCATCATTCCCGATCGAGGAAACGATCCCGAGGCCCGTGACAACAACCCGTCTCATGGTAATGACCTTTTCTTTATCTCATTCGGTGCGGAGAACCCGCGGCTTAGTCGGTCTTTTCCTTCGACAGACCGACACGCAGGTCGGTTGCCTGGTAGATGGTTTCGCCGTCGGCCTTCAGCCAGCCATCGGCAGTGCCGAGCACGAGGCGACCGCGCATGACCCGCTTGAAATCGATTCCGTACTCGAGCAGCTTGGTATGGGGGCGAACCATGCCCTTGAACTTCACTTCGCCGGTTGACAGCGCCATGCCGCGCCCCGGTTCGCCGAGCCAGCCCAGGAAGAACCCGGTCAATTGCCACATGCCGTCGAGACCGAGGCAGCCGGGCATGATCGGGTTGCCCTGGAAATGGCAGGGGAAGTACCAGTCATCAGGGCTCACGTCATACTCGGCGCGAATGAAGCCCTTGTCGAAGGCGCCGCCCGTCTCGGAGATTTCCGTGATGCGATGGACCATGAGCATGGGCGGCAGCGGCAGCTGCGCGTTGCCGGGGCCAAACAGTTCACCTCGGCCGCAGGTCAGGATTTCCTCATAGCTGAAGCTGGATTGCCTGGTCGTCATCAATGGTTGTTTCCCCGAGTAACATAAAGTGTTGTCAGACCTGCTTTAGAGCAAGTTCGCTGTGAAATGAAGCGCACCGATGGCCGTTTTCGATGTTTCCGACGTCGGCGTCGCCCATTTCGATTGCGATATCGTTCCGCCGTCGCTTACAGGATCAATGTGGGTCCGACCAGAGTTAAATACCAGCCTTCCTTGAAATAGGCCGGTTTTTCAGGCATTCCAGCCGTTCTGCACCTTAGAATCTATTGAAAGAGCAGCGTGCAAAAGTTATATCGCAGCGGAAGTATTGTAAATTTTACGGGATCCATGGAACGCTCCTTGATGACGAAAGCAACCGAAGTGAGTTCGGAAGAGAGATTGCGCAGCTCGGGTCTGCGCCCGACGCGTCAGCGTGTCGCGCTTGCCGATCTGATCTTCGCCAAGGGCGACCGTCACCTGACCGTTGAAGAACTACATGAAGAGGCTGTTGTCGCCGGCGTGCCGGTTTCGCTGGCAACCGTCTACAACACGCTGCATCAGTTCACCGAGGCCGGCATGATCCGCGTGCTCGCGGTGGAAAGCGCCAAGACCTACTTCGACACCAACGTCTCCGACCATCACCACTTCTTCATCGAGGGCCAGAACGAAGTCCTCGATATTCCCGTCAGCAATATCGAGATCGGCAATCTGCCGGAACCGCCTGAAGGCATGGAAATTGCCCATGTTGACGTGGTCATTCGTCTCCGCCGCAAGCGCGAACGGTCGTAGCGACCTTTTCCTACATCACATCGTTGGGGTCGCGGCCGGGGCTTGCTTTGCCGATGGGCAGCGTCCAGCCGTATTTGAGTGCGCCGGCGCGCACGGTGAAGGCCGAGACCACGCCGAGCGCCGATGTTGCGGCCAGCGGCAGTCCGATCATCGTCGCGACGACGAACACGGCGGAGCCGACCAGAGCTGCCGTCACATAGACTTCCGGACGCAGCAGCACTGACGGCTCTCCCGCCAGGAGGTCGCGCAATATGCCGCCGAAGGTCGCCGTCAACATGCCGGTGACAAGCGCGACCCCGGGCGAGCCTGTTGCCGCCAGCCCCTTGGCAGCACCCATGACGCAATAGGCCGACATGCCGATCGCATCGAGCCAGACCAGCACCCGGTAACGCGAGCCGAACAGGTGGGCGGTGAAGAACAGGATGACGCTCACCGAGACGCAAACCAGAAGGTAGGTCGGGTTGAGCACCCAGAACACCGGCGTTGCGCCAAGGATGACGTCGCGCATCGTTCCACCGCCGATACCGGTGACCGAGGCAAGGAACAGATAGCCGATGATATCGAGCTGCTTGCGCGAAGCTGAGAGCGCTCCTGTTGCGGCAAAGACGGCAACACCCGCATAGTCGAGGATTTCCAGGATCGTCATGGCCGCTCCGTTGATAGGCGCATCGCTGTTATCGGTCGCATCGCAAGCTGGAGCATCCAGGCCCGCCGCGTCAACGGGGTGAAGCGTTGGGGGGTGAAACGCCGGGAAGCAGGCTGTCCGTCCGGCCGCCGAAATAATAGGCCGCCAGCCCGATCCATTCGCGCACCGCCGTCGTCGCCAATTGGGCATTGAGCGAGGGTTGGGTGAAATCGAAGCCGGGCGTGACCGTGCCGCTGGTGCGGTAGTCCGTCGGCCAGGGAGTGACCTCCAGCCCGAGCTTGCGGAAAAGCCCGACCGAACGCGGCATATGGAAGGCCGACGTGACCAGGGCGCAGTTGGCAAGGCTGTTTGCCGTCAGCAACGCCTCAGTGTTGCGGGCATTCTCGAATGTCGTTCTCGATTGCTCCTCGCGGATCAGCCGTTCAGGGCCGATGCCGAAGGTGGCAAAGAAGGCTTCCGATGCCTTGGCGTCGCCGTCATAGGCGCCGCTGAACGAACCGTCGCCGCCGGAAATCAGGATGCGCGCTTGTGGGTAGCGCTTCGCCAGCATGGCCGTCTCGATGAAGCGGTCAGCCGCCTGGTTGAACTCGATGCCGCCACGGCTCGCCATCACCTCGTTCTCGAAGGCGCCGCCGAGCACGATGACGCAGGAGAGGGTTGCTGGCGGTACCGTCGGCCGCGGGAAGTGGTCCTCGAGCATCTGCAGGAAATAGGATCCTGAGGTCGTGAACAGGCTGACGAAGAGCACCAGCGCACCGAGCAGGCCGAAGGCGACGCCGCTGCGCCTGAGGCCGGCCGCCGTCATCAGCAGTCCGGCAAGGACGGCGAAGAACGCCAGGGAAAGGGGCTGCGCGACGAGCCAGAATATCTTGGAAAGCAGAAACATCAGGCCCGTGTTCTTCGCTACGATCCCTTAATATTTCGCAAAGCCGATCGGCCGGCCGGCTAAAGCGCTCCCGTACCCAGGCAATCGTGGAGCCGCTCGATCCCGTTATTCTTACGCAAATCCGGACGCAAAACCGCTCCGCATTTTTGCTGGAATTGCTCCAATCAACACCCTGCGCCGCTCATCAGGCCGGCACGCCGCCGGACATCGGCTTTGCCTTGCCGGCACGCAGATAGCCGATGCCAAAAGCAATGAGCGCGCCGACTGCGACGATCGCCAGCGACAACAGCGGGCGATAGGCAAACCAGGCGACGGCGATGACGACAGGGCCGAGGAGCAACGTTAGGATCGCGGCGATGATGCCGGTACCGAAAGCGACCACAGAACCGAGCACCGGAATGACGTCGGCAATGATGGAGATAAGGGACAGCATCAGCGTGAAGCCGATGAACAGGCCGATCAGTCCGCCCACCCGAACCAGCCAGGAAATCAGCGTGTTCTCGCTCTGGGCGGCGTCAAACATTTCGGCGGCGCTGGTGATGCCGGCTGAGCTCAGGAACAGGTCGCGACCGTTCGTGGTGCGGTAGGGGGCAAGGCTGCCACCTTTCTGTGCGGCGACGAAGCTCGCGGTCTCCGTGTCTTCGCGGGTAAAGCCGATGCGCAGATCGCCGACGGCCGGGTTCTGGCGATCGGCGGAGACGAAGATCGTCTGGCCGTCGGTCTTGACGGGGCGATTGGTGTCGAGCGCGTCGGCGAGGTGCTGCAGGTCAGTGTCCGCCATTTGCACGGGGCTGTCGCGGCCGAGATCGGCAACGGCCCTGCCGTTGACGGAAAACGCACCGAGCATCGCGCGGTCGACGGTGAACCGCTCGCTTGAGATCGGCATTTCCGGGTTCTGATGCCCGTTGCCGTCGCGGAAGTCGGCTGAATCGGCGCGGTCGCTGCGCCACTCCTTGGTGTAGGAATAGGTGGTGACCGTTTCCTCGCCGCCGCCGAGCGTCTTGCGCGTCTCGCTCTTCTTTTCCTCGACCCATTGGTACATCTCGACCGAGCGGCGCAGGCCCGCAGCCCCCTTCGCGGAGATCCCGAGTTGGCTGTCGGCCGGCGTGCCGACGGGCTCGACCCGGCTGGCGATGTGAACCAGCTTGCCCTCGTTGCCAGCCTCGACAGCGCCGCTGTCGATGTCGACCACAGCGCCGGCGCCCTCGACGAGTGCCCGATAGGTCTTGACCGAACGGCCCTCGTTCCAGGCAAGCAGCCAGATCATGCCGAAGACCAGCAGCAGACCGATGAAGATGCCGATGACACCGTTCTTGAGGCGCGCGAACCACGACGTTCTGGTCGTTTCGGTAAAACTCATCTGATCCCCCGGCACTTGCATTCGACCCGGTTGCGCAAGCGAACCGTTCGATTTTCCCGTTGGTACCAGAAAAAAAGCGGAAAGGAATATACCGGCCGACATGCGCAGACGTTTGGCCCAAACATGGTGAAAGGCGGTCAGTTCAAAGGTTTGTATTTCAGGAGAAATTTGGTGGAGCTAAGCGGGATCGAACCGCTGACCTCTTGCATGCCATGCAAGCGCTCTCCCAGCTGAGCTATAGCCCCATATCGGGTCCGGCAAGGCCGGTTCCGGGAAACTTGTCGGGCTGTTGTGCCCGGCGAGTGGCGGCTTATTACTTCTGCTCTTCGCGGATAGCAAGCCGAAAATGTCAGGCCGGTGGAAATAATTTGGCTCCGGCCCGATTTGCTCCCGTCCACGCCATTTGGCAGGGGACGGGAGGCATTCGCGTAATATTTTAAGCGCTTAGACGTCGTCGTCGTCGTCGGACACGCCGATGAGGTCGCTCATGTCGTCGTCGTCGTCTTCGTCGTCGGTCTGCAGGAAGGTATCGTCGTCGTCGCCGTCGATCTCTACCTCGTCGTCGCCCAGATCCGGAATCTCGTCGCCGCCGGCTGCTTCGTCGTCAGCTTCCTCGAGCGATACGAGTTCGACTTCCGTGTTCTCGGTGTCGACTTCAGCGACGTCCTCTTCCTCTTCCTTCTCGAGCACCTTGGCAACCGAGGTTTCTTCGAAGAAGGACAGCGGGTAGGACTTGCCGCTGTAGGGGGAAACGATCGGATCACGGTTCAGATCGTAGAATTTGCGCCCCGTTTCCGGGTCAATGCGCTTTGTTCCGAGTTCCGCTTTTGCCACAGTCAAAGCCTCTTGAATGGCCGGCCGAACCGGCGCTTGCCGGAAAGCCGGCGGGTGGAAAGGATATCAAGCCTATGATGATTAGCCGGTCCCCATAATCATCTTGGCCGCATCTGTCAAAGATAAAACTCGAAAGCCCTGCGCCGCCTGCTTTTTCTTGCGCCCGGGAGGATGATCGCGCAATCGCATTGTGTTAGGCAACGCAACGGAAGGTGGTCGCGCCTCCGTAGCCGTTTCGCCTGTGGCGATGGATGGTTCCGGCCGCAGGTTTGAGGAAGGTTCATATGTCCGCTGGCTTGATCGCAAAGCCTGCCATTGCGCGCAGATCCAAGGCACTCGGCGGCACGGTGCGTATCCGCGGCGACAAGTCGATTTCCCATCGCGCCCTGATGCTCGGCGGGCTTGCGGCCGGCCGGACGCGCATTGCAGGCCTGCTCGAAGGCGAGGATGTCATCAACACCGCACGAGCGATGCGGGCGCTTGGCGCTACGGTGCGCGAGGAAGGCGGCACCTGGATCGTCGACGGTCTCGGCAACGGTGCGCTGCTTGAGCCCGAAGCCCCGCTCGATTTCGGCAATGCCGGTACCGGCTGCCGCCTGACCATGGGGCTCGTCGGCGCTTATGATTTCACCACAACCTTCGTCGGCGATGCCTCGCTTTCCAAACGTCCGATGGGCCGCGTACTCGATCCGCTGCGCCAGATGGGCGTTCAGGTGGCGTCGGCCGAAGGCGGCCGCCTGCCGGTGACGTTGCGCGGACCGAAGACGGCGAACCCGGTGAACTATCGCGTGCCGATGGCCTCGGCCCAGGTGAAATCCGCCGTGCTGCTCGCGGGTCTGAACGCACCCGGCATCACCACGGTGATCGAGCCGGTGATCACCCGCGATCATACCGAGAGAATGCTGCAGGCCTTCGGCGCGAACTTGGCGGTTGAGACTGGCAATGAGGGCGAACGCATCATTCGGCTCGAAGGGCAGGGCAGACTGACCGGCCAGGACATCGATGTTCCCGGCGATCCGTCCTCGGCGGCCTTTCCACTGGTGGCAGCGCTTCTCGTGCCGGGTTCCGACATCACCATTCTCAACGTGCTGATGAACCCCATCCGCACCGGACTGATCGTGACGCTGCTGGAAATGGGCGCTCAGATAGATGTCCTGAACGCGAGGACTGCGGGCGGCGAGGACGTGGCGGACCTGCGCGTCCGTTACTCGGAGTTGAAGGGCATCACGGTGCCGGAAGATCGCGCTCCCTCGATGATCGACGAATACCCGGTGCTGGCCGTTGCGGCGGCTTTCGCCGAGGGCCGCACTATCATGAGCGGTCTTGAGGAGCTGCGCGTCAAGGAATCCGATCGGCTTTCCGCCGTTGCTGCCGGGCTCAAGCTCACCGGCGTCGATTGCGAGGAGGCACCTGCCGCCCTCGTCGTGCACGGTCGCCCCGGCGGCAAGGGTCTCGGCAATGCCGCCGCCGCCGTCGCCACCCATCTCGACCACCGCATCGCCATGAGCTTCCTCGTCATGGGCCTTGCCTCGGAGCACCCCGTCACCGTCGACGACGCGACGATGATCGCCACCAGCTTTCCCGGGTTTCTGGAGCTAATGGCCGGGCTGGGCGCTGCGATCGAATGATGCATCGGTAAAATCCTAAAGGCCGGCGCGACCCGTCGGTAACGACCATCGGCTATGGTTTGACTGGTTGAGGATATGCCTATGTCGGTGGACGATCGATTCAAACTGGTACGCCGCCATGATGACGGCAGGATAAGCTATCGGCAAAATTTGCGAGCGCCCGCGGTTGTCGTTACGGAAGACGAGCTCGATGAGCTGAGCCGGTTGACTGGGAAGTGCTGGGTGGTGCCCATTGCTTTCTTCCTTTTCGCGGCGCCTCTCTTTGGCCTTTGGGCGAAGCAACCTGCAATACCCGTCGTTTTCGTTGTGTTTGCTGTCGTGGTGAGCGCAGGGGTTATTGTCACTGCCCGACAGCGGTTACGAGAAATTTTGGCGAATGCGCCGCGCCATATTGAGAGTGGTCCACTATCGGTGCAGCCATCGACCCTCGAGTACGTTCGGGAACTTTGGTTCGACGACAAAATGACGATGCTATGCGGCATCGTTTTGTCCGGAATGGTTTTTTTCACCTACGCTACTGTTGTCATCGCCAAGATCGTCGGCCATCCGGACTTCGTCGATAAAGGTGGCAGCTCGATAAAAGCCGCCGCACTGGCCATCGTCTCGGGATACGTGCTGCGCGTCCATCTCAAGGCGTGGCGCCGCGGAAAAAAGGAAAGAAATTAGTAATCCTCTAGGTGCATTGAATGGTGATTGCAGCCTGGACGTGCGGCCGAATGGCCTTCTGACGTGTGTCGAGGCGTGGCACCGGCCTATGCGCCGTTTGAGGAGAAGATTTCATGTTTGACCGCGGCTTGAATTGGGAGAAACGAGAGGACGGAACGATCCTCTATCGCCGGTCGCCTTCCGGGCCGACGTTTATCATCGATGAGCAGACACTCGGCCGCATCGTGCGGTTTAGGTTCATGATCCCGCTTGTGTCGTTCCTGACCTTGATTCCAACGGTTGTGCTCGGCGTTTTCGCGGGCCATGGAGAGGTCTCGCTTGCGATACCTGTCGCCGCGCTTCTTTTTGGGGTGGCGGCCTTCTACCTCTATTTCCGCCGCACAGAGCGTCGGATCGAATGGATGCTTGCGGGAGCCAGACGATCATCCCAGGCGCCCGAGCCGTTCAAACCGCAGCGCAATGCCCGGAACTGGAAGACGCTGGATGACGGCTCGGTTTTCTATTGGCCGCGGAACTGGCCGAACCCGGTAATGCTGACCGCGAAACAGTTTGCGTCGATTGGAGTCGACAACGGGTATGGCTTTTGTGCGCTGTTTGTTAGCGTCATTATTGCCGTGTTGGCGGATGGCTACCGTTGGGCCGGCGGACTAAACAATGGCGCCGCAAGCGTCATTGCCGTTGCCCTGATTTCGTTCAATGTGCTTTTCATTGCAAGGATACGCCGAACGCGGCAACGCATGCTGGATCGCGCGCCGCTCGCACCTGTTGTATCGGGATTGAATCCACCGCTGAAGTTACTCGATTTTGCGCGCCTGATCAGAATGAAACTGGTTCGGGGTTCAAGGGGTATGCTCTTGTTCTGGCTTTTGGTTGCCGTGTTCGGGCTTTTCCAAAGCGTGCAAACCTTGTCTGACCTCTTTGGCGGCGTTAGGGTCTATTGGGATAAGGGAAAGTCGTTTCCGGTAGGCCCGGTTCTGCCTTCGCTGGCTTTTGTCGGTAGCCTGTTGCTGGCCATGGTGAATGTATCTGCGATCGTCATGCGCGCGAGGTCTGCCGGCAAAGGGTGACGGAGCATCGGATGAGCATGGATTCGCCTGCGAATTTGATCTAAAGGCCAGCAACAACATCGATTGCAGGACCACCTATGATCATCATCGCCATCGACGGACCCGCAGCGGCAGGCAAGGGCACGCTCTCGCGCCAGATCGCCGAAGAGTACGGCTTTCACCACCTCGATACCGGGTTGACCTACCGCGCCACGGCGAAGGCGCTGCTTGATGCCGGCCTGCCGCTCGACGATGAGGCGGTGGCCGAACGCATGGCGCTGAATGTCGAACTGGCAGGCCTCGATCGCTCTGTGCTGTCGGCACACGCGATCGGCGAGGCGGCGTCGAAGATTGCCGTCATGCCGGCCGTGCGTCGCGCGCTGGTCGAGGCGCAGAGGGCGTTTTCGAGGAAAGAGCCGGGCACCGTGCTCGACGGTCGCGATATCGGCACCGTCGTCTGCCCGGATGCGGCGGTGAAGCTCTATGTCACCGCATCGCCGGAAGTGCGCGCGAAACGCCGCTATGACGAGATCGTCGGCAACGGCGCCGCCGCCGATTACGCGGCGATCTTCGACGATGTGAAGAAGCGCGACGAGCGCGATATGGGTCGGGCCGACAGTCCTTTGCGCCCCGCCGACGACGCGCACTTGCTTGATACGTCTGAAATGAGTATAGAGGCGGCGTTTCAGTCCGCGAAGTCTTTGATCGATGCGGCCCTGATCAAGAAGATCTGAAGAAGAGCCTTTTCGCGACACTGTCAGGATCGCTCTTCTTGCATAAGCCTGAAATTCCGTCCACGCGCCGGATTGTCCCTTTGATGGGGCGGACTGGGTTCAGGCCTGTTCAACACCAACCCCCGGCGCATGTGCGTCTCTCATTTAGAGATGCATCAGGAGATTCCATGTCTGCTACCAACCCAACCCGTGATGATTTCGCAGCGCTTCTCGAAGAATCCTTCGCGAAGACCGATCTTGCCGAAGGCTATGTTGCCAAGGGCATCGTCACGGCCATCGAAAAGGACGTCGCCGTTGTCGACGTCGGTCTGAAGGTCGAAGGCCGCATCGCTCTGAAGGAATTCGGCGCGAAGGCCAAGGACGGCTCGCTCAAGGTCGGCGACGAAGTCGAAGTCTACGTTGAGCGCATCGAAAACGCGCTTGGCGAAGCTGTTCTCTCGCGCGAAAAGGCTCGCCGCGAAGAAAGCTGGATGCGCCTGGAAGTGAAGTTCGAAGCCGGCGAACGCGTCGAAGGCATCATCTTCAACCAGGTCAAGGGTGGCTTCACCGTCGATCTCGACGGCGCCGTCGCCTTCCTGCCGCGTTCGCAGGTCGACATCCGTCCGATCCGCGAC
Organism: Ensifer sp. ENS11; assembly: GCF_014851895.1. Taxonomy (NCBI): domain Bacteria; kingdom Pseudomonadati; phylum Pseudomonadota; class Alphaproteobacteria; order Hyphomicrobiales; family Rhizobiaceae; genus Ensifer; species Ensifer sp. ENS11. Next base: position 146,537 of record NZ_JACVAN010000001.1, read on the forward strand.
GTGACCCCGCTGATGCACAACCCGCAGCCCTTCGAAATCCTCAAGATGGACAAGCGTCGCGGCAACATCGTCGTTTCGCGTCGTACCGTTCTGGAAGAATCCCGTGCTGAACAGCGTTCTGAAATCGTTCAGAACCTTGAAGAAGGCCAGGTTGTCGAAGGCGTCGTCAAGAACATCACCGATTACGGTGCGTTCGTCGACCTCGGCGGCATCGACGGTCTGCTCCATGTCACCGACATGGCATGGCGCCGCGTGAACCATCCGTCGGAGATCCTGAACATCGGCCAGCAGGTCAAGGTTCAGATCATCCGTATCAACCAGGAAACCCACCGCATCTCGCTCGGCATGAAACAGCTCGAGTCGGATCCGTGGGATGGCATCGGTGCGAAGTATCCGGTTGGCAAGAAGATCTCGGGTACCGTCACGAACATCACCGACTACGGTGCGTTCGTCGAGCTGGAGCCGGGCATCGAAGGCCTGATCCACATCTCCGAAATGTCCTGGACCAAGAAGAACGTACACCCCGGCAAGATCCTGTCCACGAGCCAGGAAGTCGACGTTGTCGTTCTCGAAGTCGATCCGACCAAGCGTCGTATCTCGCTCGGCCTCAAGCAGACGCTCGAGAACCCGTGGCAGGCATTCGCGCATAGCCATCCGGCTGGCACCGAAGTTGAAGGCGAAGTCAAGAACAAGACCGAATTCGGCCTGTTCATCGGCCTCGACGGCGACGTTGACGGCATGGTGCACCTTTCCGACCTCGACTGGAACCGTCCGGGCGAGCAGGTCATCGAAGAGTTCAACAAGGGCGACGTCGTTCGCGCCGTTGTTCTCGACGTCGACGTCGACAAGGAGCGCATCTCGCTCGGTATCAAGCAGCTCGGCAAGGATGCAGTTGGCGACGCCGCTGCTTCGGGCGAACTGCGCAAGAACGCTGTTGTTTCGGCCGAGATCATCGCCGTCAACGACGGTGGTATCGAAGTGAAGCTCGTCAACCACGAGGACATCACTGCGTTCATCCGCCGCGCCGATCTGTCGCGTGACCGTGACGAACAGCGTCCGGAGCGTTTCTCGGTTGGCCAGGTTGTCGACGCACGCGTCACCAACTTCTCCAAGAAGGACCGCAAGATCCAGCTGTCGATCAAGGCTCTGGAAATCGCGGAAGAGAAGGAAGCCGTTGCTCAGTTCGGTTCGTCCGACTCGGGCGCTTCGCTTGGCGACATTCTCGGCGCCGCTCTGAAGAACCGCCAGACCAACGAGTAATCGTTCGCTGACGCCTGAAATGAAAAAGGCCCGCGGAGAGCGATCTCCGCGGGCTTTTTGCTTGTGAGCGTTTCGTTCGGCTGCAGTGTCCTTGGTTTTCTGGATCGCTCTTCTGAAGTCGACCCGATCTAACGCGTATCGCGATCTCTAGGATTCGCTTGCGGCACTTTCAGCTCTTGATTTGCGCACGTCGTTCTCGCAGGACCAACTGCACACTTTTGCGCGACATGCTTTCGGCGATCAGTCCGGAGGGTCAGCCAAGACCGCCGAGCTTGCGATAGAGTTCGTAGACATCGGGCTCGGCGTTCCATTCGCCGCCCGTTTCACCCCTGCCGCCTTCGGTCTGCTGCTCATCTTGCGTGGCTTCGTCCCGTGCGGCTCCGCCGTCGCCCTGCGCCGCTTCGTGGTCGCCGTTCGGCTCTTCGCCGCCTTCGCCTCTGCCCTCGTCGCGCTCGCTCTTTTCCGCCTCGCTCTTCACGTCCTCAACTGCGATCGGATAGGGGATCATAGCAAAGGGTATCGCTTCGCGCGGCAGCCCGTTTTCGATCAACCGTGCGATCGCCTGTTGCATCGCCGGGTCGTCCGTCGGCCTCTGGGCGCGCTGGACGGCGGTGGCGCCCGCCGGGCCTGGTGGCTCCGTCTGGTCTTCCGCAACGCTCAGGGCGGCAAGCTCAGCGCCTGCAGCCGTATCGCGGGGGCGGAGCGGGTTTGCGCGGCCCGGCTCCGTGCCATCCGTCTCTGTATGGCTCGCTGCTGCGTCGGCTTCGGCGCTTTCGAGTTCGGGTGCGATCCCTTCGGGTCGGTCGGCGCCTGCAGGTTCTCCCGGCAGGCCGAGCGTATCGCGCACGATCGTCTTCAGCGCGTCCGAAAGCGCGCGGTCCGTACGGCTCTCGTTGCCGCGCGTCGTTGCCCTGTCGTTCTGCAGCTGATCCTCGCCGTCGCGCAGCGGGCCATAGGTGCCGTCTGGCTCCTCGCCTTCGTCGGTGTGGCCAGCCTCGGTGCCCGCATCCGTCCGGGCGGTGCCGTTGCGCAGCTCTGCTTCCTTGGCCTTTGCGGGCAAATCGGTATCGTCAGCCGCGGCGGCAGGGTGCGGCGACGCATTTTCCTCATCATCGACCGCTGCCTTGCCGGTAACAACCTCCGGATCGACGAGTTCGGGGTCGGTGTCGCCATTGATGATGGCGGCCAGGGCTTCGATCTCGGGGCCATCAAGCGAAGGCAGCCTGCCGGGCATCGCTCTCGGTTCTCCCCGCTCTGGCGAAGTCTGAGGCCGAACCGTTGCTGCGTCTTCAGCAGGTGGTGTCGCGTCCATCTCCTCCGATGCGAGACTCGACGTGTCACTCTCGCTGCCGACGCCAAAAGTTTTTTTCAGCGCGGTCTGCAGCATGGCGACCTCGCTTGCAGCCGGTGCGCTGGCGGCGGCCAGATGCAGCGGGATGGCTGGCTGCAGGGATGGGTTGCTGAGGCCGGGCAATGCGGCGCCCATGGAGGGTGGCGCCGCACCATTTCGGATGGCCGGCAGGTCTGCAAGGATACCGACCCGTAGCGCCAGGCTGCGACCGCCCAGTTGCCGCTCAAGCGCCAGGCGTTCCGGCATCGGCATCGATTCAAGAAAGGTGACGAGCCGTCGCACGAAGTCGCGCCCGCCTTCCTGTGGCAGCGGCGGGAATTTCAGGATGCGGGCAAGGTCCTCCATCAGCCGCACAAGCGCGTCCTTGGATAGGATCTCGCGGCCTGCGAGATGCCGGGTCAGCGCGTCGAGGACCTTCTGGATCGCTTCGCCGCGCTGGGCGGCAGTAAGAGGCGCTGCCGGTTGTTGGGGCCGAGCGCTTGCCTCCTCGGCAAGTCCGGTCGCGGTTTTGACCGTGAGAATGGATGTCAGCATTCTGGTCTCCCTCTCGCTTGACCCTCGCGTTGGCGCGCGGCCGTTGACAGCCGGCATCCGCATTTCACGCCGTTCCACGGATCACCTCGACCGTCCGTCGGGCAGGTTGTCACTTCGGTTCGGGCTGGCGCCTCATGCGCGTCTCGGCCAACCGGCCAGACCTGCCGCAGCTAAGGTGCGGATACGGGAATCGGCATGATGCTTCGAGACAGGTTTATGAAATCTTAACCATGCGATGGGGTGCGACGGAGGTCGCAGTGCCTTGTCGCCTGGGCGCGCAAAGACCCGTTGCCGCACGAACCCTTTGCATCGCGACCGATCCGGCGGCAAGATGCACGCTGCAACCGCAGTTGCGCGTGTTACTGCATGTTTCCTTAAATCCTATTCGATTTAAGGATAAAAACATGCAGCAATTCAAAGTGCTACAGCGACCTTTGCGCGTCCAATAAGACGCGCGGCGCTGTAGTCAACGCGTGGCGCTATCCGTGTTGGAGCCATGGAGTTTCGGATGACCGTTCGCCCTCCAAGATCCCTGAACCCCTCCTATTCGGCTGCGGGTGCCCTCAGCGCTCTCGAATACGAATTGCTTTCGGAGCGTGCCGACGCGCTCGGGCGGCATGGCCTCAAGGTCGAAAAGGCGATCGCGGCATTGCAGGCGCTCGAGCGGAATGAAACGACGCCGGAGCTGCGCGAGCGGTTGCTCGACGATGCGGCTGACGCGGTCTGGGCGTTTTTTATCCAGCGCGAGATCTGCGGCCTGCGCGATAGCCGCGACGCTATCCGGCGCTATGGCATACCCAACCAGGTCATGGCCCGGCTGGGTATCGTCCGTCGGAAATGATCAGGCGGCGATAAACGTCTGGCTGGCGAGGCTGTAGCGACCGATCTCGTCGATCCGAACCGGCAGCGGGCGCTCGGCTTCGGCCTCGCGCGCGTCTTGCACGTCTTCCAGATTGTCCTTGGCCTGAAGCGCTTGTAACTCTTTCTGCTGCTCGGCGAGTGTCTCGGTGTCGGTGACGCGAGTCAGGTCACCAGTCAGGCTGTCCAGTTGCAGTTCGTCCAGCGACTTCGCCTCTGCAGCATCTGCAAGACGCTGTATCGCCTTCGTAGCGCCGTTGCTTTGGCCGGTGTTCGCAGACCCCTTGCTGTCGAGAGCCTCGTCCAGCTTCTTGCCCCGGCTGCCCTCGGGGTCCTTGATCGCCTCGATCAGTTCGTTCAGCGAGACATCGATATCCGTCAGCCCCAGCTTCTTTTCGATGTCACGAACGGTTGCCGGTGGCAGGTCCTCGACGATCTTTGACAGTGCGCTGCCAAAGGCGAAATCGGATTTGAAATCCTCTCGCTTCAGGTCGAAGAACTCGCCGACTTCCCGGATGAGCACCATCCGGTTGTTATTGGCATCGTTTCCTGCCTGATTGAAGAAATGATCGTTGATCTTGGTATTGGCTGCCTTCTGGGCGTCGTCCGACTTCACCTGGGCCTTCAGGATCTTGTCGTCCTTGGTGCCTTTCGCCTTTTCGTCCTCTTCCGCCTGGCGCTTCTCGATATCCTTCAGGATCGAGCCGACCAGGTTGGTCGTCGCGGTGGCGTTGGATTGCTGGGTCGGGAGCAGCATCATTTCATTCCGGCAAAGAGTTGCGAGCGTGATGAAACGGTATGATGGCGAGGTTAATTGCTGCTTAACCAGCCTTTCCAAGAAATTGGAGTTGGTAAAGCGGCGCAACGCCGGCGCTGCGCCGCTTGGGCGTGACCTATCGATAGGGCGAGTAGCAGGCGCGATAGACACCCTGATAGGTGAGGAACCGGTTGGTTGCCGGATTGTAGGAGCGGTAGCGCGAAAGGCACCAGCTCACATGCGCGTTGGTGCCGCCGCGAACATAGTTGTCGCGGTAGTAGTAGCGCTCGCGGTAGTAGCGGCGGGGATAATTGTTGTAGTAGCCTCCATAGCCCGGTCCGAAATAGAGGCTGAAGCCCGAGCCACCATAATACGGGCCGCCCCAGCCTCCGCCGTAGTAGCCGGGGCCCCAGCCACCGCCCCATCCGCCACGCCAGCCGTTGGGATACATAACGCCTCCGTATCGCCTGTACGGGTAATATTGGGCCTTTTGGACATCGCCTTGCGCCCTGATTTGAACGTCGTGGCCTGACAGCGGCATGGCCAGGGCAGGCCCGACCGAGGTCATCAGGGAGGCGGCGGCTAAGGCGCAACCGACAACGAAATTCCGAAATCCCGTCATGCTTTCCTCACTTTCCGAAAGGGTTGCTTTCCGGTTGTGTCCCTGCTTCACATTAGGTGTTTTTTTCTTGGTTTATTCATGGCGAAATGGTGCGGATCCGTTCGGCCGATGGCCGGATTTCCACGCCGTCTGCCGTTCGGTATAGAATGCACCGGCGCGTTTGCCATGTCACTGTTATTCTTGCCTATTGCCGTTCGTTGGCATTCACGGAGTATAAGATGCAATTGAAGTTCGGTACCAGCGGTCTGCGCGGCCTGTCCGAGGAGCTGAAAGGCGAGCCGTCTGCACGCTATGCGAAGGCCTTCGCGCGGCACCTGATCGCCTCCGAGCAGGCGAAGGCCGGGGATCCGATCCTGATCGCTCGCGACTTTCGCGATTCCAGTCCTGAAATTGCGGGGGTTTGCGCCGATGCGCTGAAGAGCGAAGGCTTTCGCGTGTTCGATTGCGGCACTGTTCCGACCCCGGCACTGGCGCTTTATGGCCTCGTCCACAAAGCTGCGGGCCTGATGATCACCGGCTCGCATATTCCCGCTGATCGCAACGGCATCAAATTCTACCGGCCCGACGGTGAGATCGACAAGAACGACGAACTGGCGATCAGTTCCATTGCCGACGCCATTGCCGGCGAGGCCGTGCCTTCGGCCGGCTCCGGTGAAGACCATGCGGCGTCGGCCGCAGATCTGTTCCTCCAGCGCAACAGGGACCTGTTGCCACCCGGTTCGCTTGGCGGCTTGCGCATCGGCGTCTATCAGCACAGCACGGTAGCCCGCGATCTGCTCGTCGAGTTGCTGACGCATCTCGGCGCCGAGACGGTCGCTCTCGGCCGATCCGAGGACTTCGTGCCTGTCGATACCGAGGCGGTTTCGCCTAAAACGCTCGCCAAGCTTACCGCCTGGGCGCCTGAACATCGCCTGGATGCGATCGTCTCGGCCGATGGCGACGGTGACCGGCCGCTGGTTGCCGATGAAAAGGGCGCGCCGCTTCGTGGCGACCTGTTGGGCCTCGTCGCCTGCGAGTTCCTCGGTGCCCAGATCGCTGTGACGCCGGTCACCTCCAATTCGGGTCTCGAACGAGCCGAAGGTCTGTCGGTCATCCGCACCCGGGTCGGTTCGCCCTATGTCATCGCCGGAATGGCGCAGGCAGTTGCGGAAGGCGGCACGAAGGTGGCCGGCTTCGAGGCCAATGGCGGCACGTTGACCGCGAGCGACTTCTCCGTCGGCAATGGTGTTCTCAAGGCTTTGCCCACCCGTGACAGCTTCCTGCCGATCCTCGCCGTGCTTGGGCGCGCCGCCGAAGCCCGGATGACCCTCTCGGCGCTGGCCGCGTCCTATCGTCTTCCGGTCGCGCTTAGCGACCGCCTCGAACACTTCCCGGTCGAAACCAGCAGCCGGCTGATGGCGTTTCTGCGCGGTGGGGCGGAGAACCTCGGCGGCTTCCTTGCCGCCATTGGCCGTCCGGCTGCCGTCAGCGACATCGATGGTCTGCGCGTTACCCTTGCCGATGGTCGAACGATTCATTTCCGCCCGTCCGGCAACGCACCGGAAATGCGCTGCTATGTCGAGGCCGAGACGACAGCAGAGGCGGAATCGCTGCTAGCTCAAGGACTTTCCACAATTCGATCCTGGGCAAAAGTGACGTCAAACTGACCTTTTTCGTGTTCTGACACGAAAACTTCAAAATGCCTGTTGACACTTCGGCTCGGGCCTTTTACATGCCGGTCCGTCGCCCAGATGGCGGAATTGGTAGACGCGCCAGCTTCAGGTGCTGGTACTCGAAAGGGTGTGGAGGTTCGAGTCCTCTTCTGGGCACCATTCCTTTAGCCAAACATTTGTTTTGGTTCGAAAAACCCCGGCTTGCCGGGGTTTTTTCGTTTCTGGCTTTTGGCCTGAACGGCGAGCGACCACCGCAAGTTTGCCTGATGAAAAATGCCCGATTTCCCGAGTTCGAAACCGCGCGGCGGAGCCACGTTCCTGCATAGGGTTTGTGTGCCTGCTAGCGCGCCGCGTGAGCCATTTCTGCAGCGTCTGGTGCATCTGCGCGGTACAGGGTCATTCAGCCAGTAAGGAAGCCGTTGTGGCGGCGCGTCTTGCGATCTGTGGTAGGCTCGCTACTATTCAATCACCCGCTGCGGCGGCGGATTTCGAGCGAGGATCATCCGCGATGGCTGACACGCGTCGCAAGCTGACGACCATCTTCTCCGCTGACGTCCAGGACTATACCCGCCTGATGCGGGCGGACGAGGAGGGTACGCTTGCTACTCTCAAGCGGTACCGGGATGCCATGACGCGCCTGATCGAGGCGCATGACGGCCGGGTCATCAACACCTGGGGGGATGGGCTGATCGCCGATTTCCCCAGTGTCGTCGAGGCGCTGCGCGCGGCGATCGACGCCCAGAACGAGCTGGCCGGTTACAACGCGAGAAGCAAGGACGATGCGCAGATGCTGTTTCGCATCGGCATCAACCTCGGAGATGTGATCACCGAGGACGACGACATCTATGGCGACGGCGTCAACGTTGCCGCTCGCCTGCAGGCGTCCGCCCCTGCCGGCGGCATCGTGATCTCCAACACCGTCTATGACCAGGTGCGCAACAAGATCGCCGTCGGCTTCGAGTTTCTGGGCCAGCTTGAGGTCAAGAACATCGACGGCGGCGTGCCGAGCTATGCCGTGCGCATCGGTGCGTCCGATGACAGCGGGGCGGCTGCGGACCGCCAAGCCGAATGGGGCCGGTCGGCCGAGCAATCCGGCCGATCCGCGACCGTACCGATCGAAGCCGCGGCTGAACCGACGGGCCTGACCGGAAAGCTTATGGGAACGTTGGCGGTCATCGGCGCCGGCCTCGCGGCGCTCAATCTGCTGACCTGGCGCGGCGTGTTCTGGGCCGCATGGCCCCTGCTGGCATTCGCGGTTCTCGCGGCCTTGCGATGGGTGCGGGCAAACAGGAAGATCGACCGGGTCATCGGCACGCTTGCTGTCGCCGGTCTGGCTCTCGTCGCAATCAACCTCCTGTCCTGGCGGGGCGTGTTCTGGGCGGTGTGGCCGTTGCTTGCGATCGCTATTGCTGCTGGCATCCGTTGGGTCATGCGCCAGAGAGATGGCGTCCGGCGTTGACGGCGCGCGCTGCAGGCGCCTCAGGATGATGTCGTCGGTGATTTCAAGGCTGCATCCTCGACGATCGGCCGCGCGCTCAGCACCTCATAGACATCGAGTGCCGTGGCGCGCCCCTTGGCTTGCGCCGATCCGAGCGGCCGGAAGGTGATCGCGTCGGATGCCTGGGCGACGACGGCGCCGCTCGCCATGATCGTCGTGCCGTAGTTCTTGTTCATGCCTTCGAGTCGCGAGGCGACGTTCACCGTGTCGCCCATGGCGGTATATTGCAGCCGTTCCTTCGCGCCGACGCTGCCGACAACGGCGGTGCCAGTGTGGATGCCGAAGCGCGTACGGAACTCCGGCAGGCCCTTCTTGCGCTGCGCTTCGTTGAACGCTTGCAACCGTTCCTCGACTGCCAGCGCGCAACGACAGGCATTCTCCGCATGGCGCTCGTCTGGCGCCGGCGCGTTCCACATGGCAAAGACGGAATCGCCGAGGAACTGGATGATCGTGCCGTCATGGGCATCGACGACCTCGCTGAAGATGTCGAAATATTCCGAAAGCATCGCCACCACTTCTTCCGGCGCGTGGCGTTCGCTCAAGGTGGTGAAATCGTAGATATCGGTGAAAAGTGCCGTGACCTCCTGACGCCAGGCCGCGCGGCCGCTGAACTGGCCGGATTCGATGCCCTTGCGCACCAGTTCCCTCGGCACGTAGAGCGCGAAGGTGAAGATCGCGTCGCGTGCCCGGTTCATCGCCCCGCCGAGCGTGGAGATCTCGCTGACATGCGACGACACGTCGATCGGCGTGGTGAAATCCAGGTCCTGCAGCCGGTTGGCGCTGGCGGTCAACTGGTTGAGCGATTTAGTGATCAGGTGTGCGAGCACCAGCGACGACAGGACGGCGAGCGCCACTACGGCGCCGGATATTGCAAGCCCCTGGATCAGTGCCTTGTTGGCGTCGGCCATGAGTTCGTCGAGCGGGGCGGCGACGACCGCCCGGTGTCCGGTCAGCAGCAGCTCCGATTCGAGCGGTGTCACCATGACCAGATAGGTCCGGTCCCCCACCTCGGCGAAACCGGCCTTTCCAGGCGGTGGCGGGTTGAGGCGGATGCTTTGCACCAGCGGATCGTTCTGCGGCGGGACGATCGGATCGTCCTTGTCCTTGGCCGACATGATGCGTTTCATCATCGTCCGGTCGGAGTGGATGATCGGTCGGCCGACCGCATCGAGGATGAAGGAGACGGATCCCTTCGTCAGCCGTTCGCGCGACAGGAAATCGGTGATGGTGTCGAGAACCACGTCGGCGCCGATGACGATCTTGGGATTGCCGCGGTGCGCCTGCGAGATCGTCATGCCGAGCGCGCCGGTCGTTGCCATCTCGTAAGGGCCGTTCGACACGGCAGCCGTGCCGTCGACGGCCGACTGGTACCAGGGCCGGGTTCGCGGATCGTAGCCCGACGGCGGTAACCGTCGCTCCGACGTCGGTTCGCCCGCCTCGTCCAGGAAGATGACGCGGTTGATCGATTTGCCGCTGGCGTCGCGCTCCATCGAGCGGACAGCCATGGAGGCGCCGCGTGGGGCATCGAGCGCCATGCGCCAGGCGATGTGCTTGAGATCGACCACCTGGAAAAACGCGCCGCTCGGGTAGCCGACATAGACGCCGTCGATATGCGGCGAGCGGCTGATGCCTTCGCGCAGCACGGCCGCCTTGTCGTTCATGCGCTCCGGCGGAGGCACGAGGAAGGAGTTGGCGACCGACGAGACGAGGCTGACAAGCGCCGAGGTGTCGCCGGACAGCACGCCGAGACGATCGACCAGGCGGCCGGCAAAGCCGCGCATGTTGGATTCGGCATCCGCAATCGCGGCGTTGCGTGAGCGGTGATAGTCAAGCCCGACAAGGATGCCGGATACGGCGATCAGCATGGCGACCATCACCAGGCTGAACAGCGAACGCAGCGAACTGTTCCAGCTGTCGCGTATCCTGGTTCCGAGAAAGCCGGACGTCTTGTTGGCCATTGCGTGTCTCTGATCTCGCGCCTGTCCTGGCGATGCTACGTGCTTTTCCCATAGAACACGTTAATCGGGGGCAATGCATTCCCGGCCGTCAGCGAAACGATGAAATCTCCGATGGCGAAGAGCTTATACCAAGCTGGGTCGATATCAGTTGACCGTCACCGGCTTGGAGCGCATCCGTGCGACCGTCTCGCGCTCAGCGCGTTTGCAGCGCATCGGCGGCAGGTCCCGGTCCATCAGGTCCATGTCTTCCAGCACCATGTCGCCCATCTTCTTGAAGGCGCTGTCGAGCGCGCCCGCGCGGTGCGCCGAGCGCAGGAAGCCGGGCAGGCGGCGCACCCTGTGGTCGAGCGGAAGTGGCTCCTGCGGGAAGACGTCGCTGGCGGCAACGATATGCCCGCTTTCGACGGCGGCCATTAGCGCATCGAAATCGACGACGCCGGCGCGGCTGAGCAGGATGAAGGCTGCCCCCGGCCGCATGCTGGCAAAGGCCCTCGCGCCGAGAAAACCCTCATTCTCGCTGGTGACCGATGCGACGACGAAGACGAAATCGCTTTCGGTCAGCACGGTTTCCAGCGATGCCGGTTCGACGCCGTTGTCACGGAGGATAGAGGCCGGCATCCAGGGATCGAAGACGCGGATCCTGGCGCGGAAGCCTGACAGCACCCGGTTGAGCGCCTTGCCCAGGTCTCCGAAGCCGATGATGCCGATGTCCGAGCCGGAGAGCAGTCGCGCCGAGCGATTGCCGTCGCCACCCCAAAGCTCCCGGCCCTCGCGAAAGGCGAGATCGGCGTCGACGATGCCGCGCGCGATGTTGAGGGCCATCGCAAGCCCCATTTCGGCGACCGGCTCGGCAAATACTTGGCCGGTCGTGACGACGTGGACACCGCGTTCGAACAGCACCTCATAAGGCATGTTGTTGATCAGGTTGCTCTCGACATTGAGAATGGCCCGCAGCTTCGGCAGGCGCGCCAAGGTATCGTGGTCGAGCGGCGGTTGGCCGATGATGTAGCGCGCTTGCGACAGCACCTCGTCGCCAAGGCCGGCGATCTCATCCGGATCGGTCTCAACGATGCGGTAGCGCTCGTGCAGTTGCTTCAAGGCGTCGGCTGTGAAGATCAGGTCGAGCGTGCGCGGCGCCGGCACGCTGATGGCGAGCGGTCTCGTGTCGTTGGGCATTGTTCCTCCTCGGTGGAGGCAGAACACCTCCACAGTTCCTTGCCCAATTTTCTAGGAAGTATTCATCGGCTTGCCAAGCCGAACCGGTGCAGGTTGGTATTAGTAGCCGAGCCCGCGCTTCTGCCGGTAGAGTGACGGTGGCAAATCGCTACCCTGGAACACCGGGCCATCGCCGCGGCGGCAGTTGTAGATCGTGTCGTAGCGCGGCCCGCCGCGCGAGCTCGATTCGAACGGATAGTCGCGATCGACAAGTGTCTGCTGGCAGACGACCTTGTCGCCGTTGTCGTTCAGGGGATCCATCGGGCGCACACCGGGCAGGTCCCTATAGTTCTGCGCCAGCGCCGGCACGACCGTGAAGCCAAGCACGAGCGATATGATCGAAAGAGCCGAGGCGGTGCGAGAGGAGGTCATCAATGCGAGCTTTCGAAGGGTGCACCCGCGGCGAGGTGCCATGACACGGTTTCGCCAGGGCCAAACTTGCGCTATAGGCGACACCACTTCCGTTTCATCTGGGGATTTTCGATGGCGAATGCAATACGGTTCCATGAAGGCGATATTTCCGCAGCCGATGCCGCCCGCTACCGGGGCGCGATTGCCGTCGACACGGAAACTCTTGGCCTTGTCCCCCGCCGCGACCGGCTCTGCGTCGTCCAGCTTTCGCCGGGCGACGGCACCGCCGACGTGATCCGTATTGCCGCCGGCCAGAAGGATGCGCCGAACCTCGTCGCCATGCTCGCCGACCCGGCCCGGCAGAAGATTTTCCACTACGGCCGTTTCGATATCGCCGTACTCTTCCACACTTTCGGCGTGACGACGACGCCGGTGTTCTGCACCAAGATCGCCTCGCGTCTGACGCGCACCTACACGGATCGCCACGGGTTGAAGGACAATCTGAAGGAAATGCTCGACGTCGATATTTCCAAGCAGCAGCAGTCCTCCGACTGGGCGGCCGAGACCCTGTCTCCGGCGCAGCTCGAATATGCCGCATCCGACGTGCTGCACCTGCATGCGCTGCGCGAAAAACTGACGGGGCGGCTCTTGCGCGATGGCCGCATGGACCATGCGGATGCCTGCTTCGCCTTCCTGCCGACCCGCTCCAAGCTCGATCTGCTCGGCTGGGACGAGACCGACATTTTCGCCCATAGCTGAACGGGTCATACCAACCTGCGCTGATATTGACCTCTCGCGCCGGAGCGATTTTGGTTTCCGGCAAAGAGACAATCGCAACCGGACCCAAGCGGCGCGGTGAGGAGTGTCGACGCTATCAGGATGCCAAAAGCGCCCGGCCCTTCGGGTGGGCCGTGTATCGGCCACCGGCAGCGTCGCAATCCTCGACCGATGCCAAAGCATCGTCCTGCGGTATGCTCCTTGCCGGATGACCGCACGGTCCCACGCAAGACGTCAATATCAGCGCAAGGTTGGTATCACGGCGTCAGCCAGAGCACGATGGCGTAACGCGCCGCCTTGCCGATCGCCACGAACACCAGGAACAGTGCAAAAGGCATGCGCAACAGCCCGGCGACGAGCGTCAGCGGATCGCCGACCACCGGCAGCCAGGATAAGAGCAGCACCGGCTGGCCATAGCTCGCAAACAGCGTCTCCGCCTTCTGCCGCGCCGCAGGCGAGATCGGGAACCAGCGCCTTCCCTCAAAGCGGATCAGGAACCGCCCAAGCACGAAATTGACGACGGCGCCAAGGACGTTGCCAGCTGTGGCCGCGACGAAAAGGGCGACACGGCCGGTTTCGCCATGAAGTGCGGCGGCGACGATCGCCGCCTCCGACATGCCGAACAGCAGTGTCGCGGAGAGGAAGGCTGCCGAGAAAACGCCAGCGAGAATGCCGAAATCCAGGATCAGCTCCTGTCGGTGTGGCCGAGATCGCGCTCCGGCTCGATGATGTCGCGGATGCGCTGCTTCAATTCTTTCGGTCCGGGAAAACCGCCGTCACGCTTGCGCTCCCAGATCAGTTCGTCATTGACGCGGATCTCGAAATTGCCGCCGGTGCCGGGGATCAGCGCCACTTCACCCAACGATTGGCCGAAGGTCTGCAGCAGCTCCTGTGCCATCCAGCCGGCGCGCAAAAGCCAGTTGCACTGCGTGCAATAAAGGATGGTGATCCGCGGCTTCTCGTCCATCTGGTGGTTCCCGGCTGGTTTGTGCGCGGCAACATACTGCATAACCCCGTAAAACCGGAACCGGTTAAATGAGAAAATTACACAGCAGGTTTCAGGCGTTACACCGTCCCTGGTGCGTCACGCCGACCGCTTGGCGCGGTAGCGGTCGATCTGGAAACAACCGGCGGTCACGCGCCTCTCACGCAATTGTCAACTGATTTAGTCATGTTTTTATCGGTCGCTCCCTTGCAAACGAAAAGACGCCCGGCGAGACATTGCTGCATTGCACATATTGTCGCAGCCACCTCCAAGAGGACCTACCCATGACTGATGCTACCGTCTCGACCTCCCGTCCCCGTGCAATCCTCCCGGCACTGGAAAAGATCTATCTGCCGCTTGATACCTTTGCCGAAACGCTGCTGCGCGTTCTGTGCGGCGTCCTGCTCGTAACCCACGGTTACGGCAAGATCATCAATCCCTTCGGGGCTGTCGGCATGGTCGAAAGCCTCGGCTTCTACCCCGGCGTCTTCTGGTCGCCGCTGCTGGCCGCCACAGAATTCTTCGGCGGCATCCTGATCGCGATCGGCCTTCTCACCCGTCCGGCCTCGGTTGCCGCGATGATCGTGCTGCTCGTCACTGTCTACTTCCATGGCGTTGTGCAGGACCAGGGCCTCGGTGGCGCCGAAAAGTCCATTCTCTGGGCAGCGATCCTGTTCTTCTTCGCCGTTCGCGGCGCCAACAGCCAGTCCGTCGACGCCAAGCTCGGCAAGCAGTTCTGATCGACCTTCGGGCAAGAGTTGATTGAAAAGCGGGGAGGGCGGTCTGACGACCGGCCTCCTCGACGCGTTTCGGGGGTGCGCTCAGGCCCGCTCGGCCGGTGTAACGTTGCGGATGGTCATCCGGTGGACCTTGCCGGAGCGGTCGTGCCAATCGATCGACTGGCCGACGGACAGGCCGATGAGTGCTGCGCCGATCGGCGTCAGCACCGAAATACGCCCAGCCTCGATATCGGCCTCGCCGGGATAGACGAGCGTCACCTGCTTGGCAAAACCATTGTCGGCGTCGAAGGCGACGGTGGATCCCATCTGGACGCTGTCGGCCGGCAGCTTGCCAGGGGTGGTCACCCGCGCCCGTTCGAGTTCGGACAGAAGCGCCTCGGCGACCTCGGGGATGCGGTCGAGAGCGGAGGAGGCAAGCGCCGTCAGACGCTTGTGGTCCTCGGCATTGATGATGATCGCGGGAAGTTTGTTACGGGCGGTGGTCGCCATGATGATAACCTGACGTTCTTGTCGACGGGCCATGGGCGCCGTCATTGCTGATTCTTTCTGGAAAAACGCGGCGCTCGGATCGTGGCATGGGAACGGAGGTTCTCATTTGCCGACGCGAAAGGCTCCCCTGACCCGGAGAGCGCAAGCATCCGGGCTGGGGTCAGGTTCCTGCGATCGGGCACACCCGGAAGCAGCGAAGGGAAGAAATCGCGAGCATCATGATATCAGGAAAGTCGGAAAGTTTGGCACGGAAGTCAAGGCCCGGCTGCGTTGGTCAATGAGCACCATGCCGGTTCTCTCCTCTTGAACCGGGGCGCATGTCGTGATCAATCTTCCGCCCATACGGCAAAGGGAAGGTGATGATGCGGGTACTGGTGGTGGAAAACATGGCGAAGACGGAGCTCGGCCAGGTCGGCACGGCGCTTCGCGAGGTCAAGGCCGAAATCGAGGTTCGCCGTGCCTATGCCGGCGACCCGGTGCCGACTGAACCCGATGGCTTCGATGCGCTGGTCGTGCTCGGCGGCGAGCAGAGTGCGCTCGACGACGAGGCTTTCCCCTATCTCCCGCAACTGGCAGCTCTGATGCGCCGTTTCGGCGACAGCGAGCGTTCCGTGCTCGGCATCTGCCTCGGCAGCCAGCTTTTGGCGCGTGCCTATGGTGCGAAGAACCTGTTGGGCGAAGCCAAAGAATTCGGCTGGCACGATGTGCGGGTGCGTGCCGAGGGGCAGAGCGATCCGGTGCTGGCAAGCGTCGGCGAAAGCTTTCCGATCTTCCAATGGCATGGCGATACCTTCACGCTGCCGGAAGGGGCGGTGCACCTTGCCGAAAACGATGTCACCCGGCATCAGGCGTTTCGCATCGGCCGTGCCGCCTATGGCACGCAATTCCACTTCGAGGCCGACACCGATCTCGTCGAGGATTGGAACCGCTCGTTCCCGCAGACGATCAATCGGCTCGACCCCAACTGGTTGGCAGAGTACCCTGCCCATGCCCGGCATCATGGCGAAAAGGCCAATGCCGCCGGTCTCGCTTTGGCGCGCGCCTGGGTCGCCACCATCAGGCGTGGCGATGCTATTGCCGCAGCGTCGGGCGACGAGGTGCTGGAGGAGGCCTGCTGATGGATAAAACCATTGCTGGCGGCTGCTTCTGCGGACGCATCCGCTATCGGCTGAAACGGCGGCCGATGTTCGTCAACTGCTGCCATTGCACCGATTGCCAGCGACAGGTCGGAAGCGCCTTCGTTGTCAATGGCGTTATCGAGCGTGAGAACATCGAGCTGACGGCAGGCGAACCCATCGTCGTGACGCTGCCGACCGAGAGTGGCCGGCCGCACGATGTCTATCGCTGCGGTGAATGCCAGACGGCGCTCTGGAGCGATTACGGCCGTCGCGGCTGGCTCGCCTTCCTGCGCATTGCAAGCCTCGATCGGCCTTCGGATTTCCCGCCGGATGCCCATATCTTCACGCGCTCGAAGGTCTCCTGGCTATCGCTTCAAGGCGGCGCCCCGGTCTTCGACATCTATTACGACATGGCGGCACTGTGGCCGGCGGAAAGCCTGGCGCGGCGTCAAGCGGCCGAGGCAAGGGCAAAACCGTGAGCGCCAGCGAGCGCGGCAAGATGGCGGCGGGCGATTGGTACTGCTGCCTCGACCCGGAACTCGAGCGGCTGCGTCAGCGCGCGCGTGACGCGGTGCACCAGCACAACACCATGGCACCCGATGCGCGTGGGTCGATGGCGCCGGCGCTTCGGGCGCTGTTCGCGAGCGTTGCCGATGATGTTCTCATCGAAGCGCCGTTTCATTGCTCCTATGGCATCAACATTTCGCTTGGCCCCCGCGTCTATCTCAATGCCGGCTGCACCATGCTGGACAGCGGCCGCATTTTGATCGGCGAAGGTTCGATGCTAGGCCCGGGCGTGCAGATCTATTGCGCCGAGCATCACAAGGACGTGCCGCTCAGGAGCCGTGGCATCGAGATCGCAAGGACGGTCGAGATCGGCAAGGACGTGTGGATCGGCGGCGGCGCCATCATTCTCGGTGGCGTGACGATCGGCGATGGCGCCATCGTCGGGGCCGGCTCCGTCGTCACGAGAGACGTGGCGGCGGGCGCGACGGTTGTCGGCAACCCGGCGCGGCCTCTGCCGCAATCCGGCAAGTTGTAGTTCAAAAGAGAGGTTTTTGATGGTCGACCAGATGACAACAATCAAGGTGCGTCCGACAACGCCTGCCGACGTGCCGGCGCTCTGCGCCTTCCTCAACGAGATCATCCGGATCGGCGGCACGACTGCCAATGAGACGCCGTTCACACTCGAAAGTTTTACCGCGCACTACCTCGCCGGCCCGGGCTTCGTCAGCTGCTTCGTTGCCGAAGATGTCGACGGCCGCCCTTGCGCGTTCCAGGCACTGGAACGCTACGACGGATTGCCGGAAGGCTGGGCCGATATCGGCACGTTCTCCCGCCCTGATGCCAAGGTGCGCGGCGCCGGCTCGGCGCTCTTTGCGGCCACGAGGGACAATGCCCGTGCGCTGGGCCTCACCGCGATCAACGCCACCATCCGCGCCGACAACACGGGCGGCCTTGCTTATTACGGCAAGATGGGTTTCGTCGATTACAAGGTGGACAAGGCGGTGCCGCTCAAGAGCGGCCTTCCGGTGGATCGCATCTCGAAGCGGTATCTGCTCACTGAGAGCTGAAGACGGCTGGTGGTCGGTGGTGGCCTCGGGTCAAGCCCGAGGATGACGGCGGTCGGGTGTGAGGCTGAACAGAAATCAGCTCTGCTTTGCAGCCTCCCCGTGGGCGACTGCCCCGAGATCCGTTGCTGGCCAGGACCACCTCCCACTGTCATCCTCGGGCTTGACCCGAGGATCCATGGACGAGCTCTGCCCCGCTGCCGGGCCATGCTGACATCGTCACGAACTGCAAAGAGGCGATCGTTATTTCGAGATTTTGCAGGTGGATCCTCGGCTCAAGTCCGAGGACGGAGACGCCGTCAGCGAACGTCTGCAAGCAAGGGCGTGGCGTCAGGCTCTCCCCTTCGCCACGCACGTCATTGGTGTCTGACGCTTATTCGTCGCCCATCTTGAGCGCGGCGATGAAGGCTTCCTGCGGGATCTCCACCTTGCCGAACTGGCGCATGCGCTTCTTGCCGGCCTTCTGTTTTTCCAGAAGCTTGCGCTTGCGGGTGGCGTCGCCGCCGTAGCACTTCGCCGTCACGTCCTTGCGGAGCGCCGAGATGGTCTCGCGGGCAATGACGTTGCCGCCGATCGCCGCCTGGATCGGGATCTTGAACATGTGCTTCGGGATCAGCTCCTTGAGCTTCTCGCACATTTCGCGACCGCGCTTTTCGGCCGCCATCCGGTGCACCATCATCGACAGCGCGTCGACCGGCTCGCCGTTGACGAGGATCGACATCTTCACAAGGTTGCCTTCCTTGTGGTCGGTGATCTGGTAGTCGAACGAGGCATAGCCCTTGGAGATCGACTTCAGGCGGTCGTAGAAGTCGAACACGACTTCGTTGAGCGGCAGGTCGTAGGTCAGCATCGCGCGGGTGCCGACATAGGTCAGCTCGATCTGAATGCCGCGCCGGTCCTGGCAGAGCTTCAGAATGCCGCCGAGATAGTCGTCGGGCGTCAGGATCGTCGCGCGGATCCACGGCTCGTGGATCTCGGCGATCTTGACGACGTCGGGCATGTCGGCCGGGTTGTGCAGCTCGCGCTCCGAACCGTCGGTCATGAACAGCTTGTAGACGACCGAAGGCGCCGTCGCGATCAGGTCGAGGTCGAACTCGCGCTCCAGGCGCTCCTGGATGATTTCAAGGTGCAGGAGCCCGAGGAAGCCGCAGCGGAAACCGAAGCCGAGCGCGGCCGACGATTCCATTTCGAACGAGAACGACGCGTCGTTGAGGCGCAGCTTGCCCATCGCCGAACGCAGGTCCTCGAAATCGGCGGCATCGACCGGGAACAGGCCGCAGAACACCACCGGCTGCGCCGGCTTGAAGCCCGGCAGGGCCTTGGCGGTCGGGCGCTTGTCCTCGGTGATGGTGTCGCCGACGCGGGTATCGGCCACTTCCTTGATCGAAGCGGTGATGAAACCGATCTCGCCCGGGCCGAGCGCGTCCATGGCCACCATCTTCGGCGTCAGCACGCCGACGCGTTCGATCGTGTACTTGGCGTCGGTGCCCATCATGCGGATGGTCATGCCCTTCTTCAGGGTGCCGTCGATGATACGCACGAGAACCATGACGCCGAGATAGGCGTCGTACCAGCTGTCGACCAGCAGCGCCTTCAGCGGTGCGGTATCGCCGCCCTCGCTCTTCGGCGCCGGCAGCTTGGTGACGATCGCTTCGAGAACATCGGGAATGCCGAGGCCCGTCTTGGCCGAGATCAGAACGGCTTCGGAGGCGTCGATGCCGATCACTTCCTCGATCTGTTCCTTGATCCGCTCCGGCTCGGCGGCGGGAAGGTCGATCTTGTTGAGCACGGTGACGAGCTCGTGATTGTTGTCGATCGCCTGGTAGACGTTGGCGAGCGTCTGGGCTTCCACCCCTTGGCTCGCATCGACGACCAGCAGCGAACCTTCGCAGGCCGACAGCGAACGCGAGACTTCATAGGCGAAGTCGACGTGGCCGGGCGTGTCGATGAGGTTCAGCACGTAGGTTTCGCCGTCATTGGCCTTGTAGTGCAGACGCACGGTCTGGGCCTTGATGGTGATGCCGCGCTCGCGCTCGATATCCATGCTGTCGAGCACCTGCTCGGACATTTCCCGCTCGGCAAGGCCGCCCGTCGACTGGATCAGTCGGTCGGCCAGCGTCGATTTGCCGTGGTCGATATGGGCCACGATCGAGAAGTTACGGATATGCGACAGGGGCGTCTTGGAAGATGTTGTGCTCATGGGCCGCATATAGCAGTGCCTTCAAGCCGCGCAAAGCGGGAAATGAAGGCTTCGTTCACTATAAATGAGGGGCTGCGGCGGCTATTCGGTTCTGGCATCCGCGTCGATCAGCGCGCCGGCATTCGGCACCTGCGCGCTCTTCAGTTCGAAGGTCTCGCGCTCGCCGGCGGGTACCTCGTCGCGTTTCCTGAGGCGTATCAGCACGAACAGCGCATAGAGCGCCGCAACGACCATCGCCGCATAGATGAAAGTACGCGGCCCGAACACCGGCGTCAGCAGCGTGACGAGCATCGGCACCAGGGTTGCCGCCGCCGACCAGGCGACCAGCATGGTGCTGGCGAGCGGCACGAAATCCGCCGGATCAGTGCGGTCGTTGGCATGTGCGTTGGCGATGGAATAGACGGTCTCGACCGCACCGGCGAACAGCGCGAAGACCACCATCAGCATGAGAAGATTGCTGAAGGTCGCCGAGAGCGCGAAGAAGCCGGCGGTAACGATCAGCAGGCAGGTGGCGATCAGCACCAGCCGGCGGTCGATCCGGTCTGATAGCGTGCCCATCGGATACTGGATGGCGATCAGCCCGAGCTGCATCACGAACATCAGGTTGGCAACGTCGCCCTGGCTCACCTGATTGGCGGCCGCATAGATCGGCGTGAAGCCCTGTACCACCATCGAAAGACCGCCAGCGGCAAGCACGCCGATGAAGGCGACAGGTGAGCTGCGCCAGACCATCGGGATATCGATGCTGACCTTGGCCGGCGCCGGCGGTGTGGGCAGGCGCGTCAGGCCGATCGGCAGGATGGCAAGTGCCGTGAAGAAGATGGTGATGAGCGGCGGCAGGTTACCGTCGACGGGGATCTGTCCGAACAGCCAGGCGCCGGTGCCAAGCCCGATCACGTAGGCCATGTAGAACATCGCCATCGCCCTGCCGCGCCAGTGGTTGTCGCTCGCATGATTGAGCCAGCTCTGACTGATGATGAAATTGGTGTTTCCGGCAGCACCGTAAAGGCCGCGGGCGAGCACCCAGAGGATCGGGTGCATGCCGAGACTGATCGTCAGCGCCGAAAGGATGACCAGCGCCATCGAGCAGGAAAACGCCCGGGCATGGCCGACGCGGCGGATCATCGGTCCGGCGATCACGCAGCCGACAAGCCCGCCGAAGGCAATCATGGTGACGGCGGCGCCCGGCACCCAGTCCGGCGCATCGGACCGGGTCAGCACGAAAGGCACATAGGCGAGCATCATGCCGTTGCCGATCGCCACAGCCGTCATCGACATGACGATGCTGGCAATCGACGTCAGCGAGGAGGGTTGCTTGTCCATGTCGTGCCGGTCCGTTTCATCAGCCGTGACGGCCTGTTTCGTGAGGTCGTGCTAAATTATTGAGCGGGAACGTTTTTTCGCTCAGGATGCCCGTTGCGGACCTTAGCCGAAAGCGCGTTGTCGCAATGTCGCCAAAGCGGCATTGTCAGCCTTTATTTTCAGTTCCCGAGGTCTTGACTCTATTATATGAGAAATGTAATCTCAAATAATGGAAATCACCGGCGACCCACTCGAACAAGCCATCGGCGAACGCGTCCGTTCGCTGAGGGCCGAGCAGAACCTGACACTTGACGATCTGGCGACGCGGTCCGGCGTCAGCCGGGCCATGATCTCGCGCATCGAGCGCGGCGAGGTGAGCCCGACGGCGCAACTGCTCGCCAAGCTTTGCAGCGCCCTCTCGACTACGCTGTCGGCGCTCTTTGCCTTTGACGGCCAGCAGGCTTCGCCGGTTGCACGGCGCGCCGATCAAAGACTTTGGCGGGATCCGGAATCCGGCTATCTGCGCCGCTCGGTCTCGCCTGATGGTGTCGGCTCGCCGGTCGATATCGTCGAGGTCGAGTTCCCGCCGGGCGCGCGCGTCGTCTTCGAACGCCAACCGGCCGATCGGGGCATTACGCAGCACCTCTGGCTTTTCTCCGGCCGGCTCGAACTGACCATGGAATCCGGGTCGCATGTGCTTGAAGCCGGCGACTGCCTGTTCATGGGGCTCGAGCAGGGCCACGTCTTTCACAATCCCCATGATGAGCCGGCTCACTATGCCGTCGTCCTTTGCCGAACCAGGGTTTGACCATGCCTGACATCACGATCCGCCTGCTCAACGAAGCCGAAACCCGTTCCGCCATGCCGGCGCTTGCCGAGGTGCTCTCCGATTGCGTCGAGGGCGGCGCATCCGTCGGTTTCATGCAGCCCTATCCGCCGGAGGCGGCGTTGCCCTACTGGGATGGCGTCGCCAATGCGGTTGCCGCCGATGAAACGCTGCTGATAGTTGCCGAAGACGAGGGGCGGATCGTCGGCACGGTCCAGGTCGGCGTGGCGCAGATGCCCAACCAGCCGCATCGCGGCGATCTGAAGAAGCTGCTCGTCCATCGCGCCGCCCGCGGCAAGGGCGTCGCCCGGCTGCTGATGCAGGCCGTCGAACGGGAGGCGGCGGCACGCGGCAAGGTGCTGCTTGTGCTCGACACGGCAACCGGCAGCGAGGCGGAGGCGATCTATCCACGCCTTGGATGGGAACGCGTCGGCGTCATTCCCGATTACGCCATGTGGCCGGAGGGCGGCCTGTGCGCCACGACGCTTTTCTACAAGCGCATCGCGGCGTAGGGGGATCGCCGCTCCCTCGGATGCCCCTCCTTCAGTGTCGCTGCCCCTCACCCCAGCCCTCTCCCCGCTTGCGGGGAGAGGGGGGACTGGAGTTTGCCGCGCGTCTCCTTCGCCTCGCTTGCGGGGAGAAGGTGGCCGGCAGGCCGGATGAGGGGCGCCCGCTGAGGTAGCCAACGGCCCGAACCCTGCGCTAGCTTGCCGACGCTTCGCTCGCTTCACGAACTCAACCGGGACATTGCCATGCGCGTTTTCTATTCCGAAGATCACAAGCTCCGTGAGGCCAGGACAGAACTCTTCGGTGGCGAACTGGTGGCGCCGTTCGAGGCGCCGTTTCGTGCCGAATGGATTTTGGCGGCGGTGAAGGAGGCTGGCTTTGCCGATGTGGTTGCGCCCACGCATCACGGCCTGGAAACGGCCCTCAAGCTCCACGCGGCCGACTATCTCGACTTTCTCGAAACCGCCTGGGCGCGCTGGGTCGCTGACGGTTATCGCGGCGAAGCGATCCCGACGTGCTTCCCGGCGCGCCGGATGCGCCAGCACCCGCCCAAGGATATCGACGGCGCGCTCGGCTATTACGCCTTTGCCGCGGAAACATCGATCACTGAAGGCACCTACGTCGCCGCGCGCGCGGCGATGAATTGCGCGCTTTCGGCTGCCGAGCATGTGGACGCCGGCAACACGGCCGCCTTTGCGCTTTGCCGCCCGCCCGGCCATCACGCGGCGATCGATCTCTATGGCGGCTACTCCTTCATCAACAACGCCGCCTGCGCCGCCCAGCGGCTACGCGATCTCGGTGCTGCCAGGGTCGCAGTGCTCGATGTCGACTTCCATCATGGCAACGGCACGCAGGACATCTTCTATGGACGCGGCGACGTCTACTTCGCCTCGCTGCATGGCGATCCCGTCGACGCTTTCCCGTACTTTCTCGGCTTTGCCGATGAAGAGGGGGCTGGCGAAGGCCTCGGCACCACGAAGAACTATCCCCTGCCGCGCGGCACGGCCTATTCGGCCTGGTCGGCCGCGATGGACGATGCACTTCATCGCATCGAGACCTTCGGCGCCGAGGCGCTGGTGGTTTCGCTCGGCGTCGACACGTTCGAGCGCGATCCGATTTCGTCGTTCAAGCTGAAGTCGGAGGATTATCTGCGCATGGGCGAGAGGTTGAAGAGGACGGGCCTGCCGGTCGTCGTCTGCATGGAGGGCGGCTACGGTGTGCCCGAAATCGGCCTCAACGTCGCCAATGTGCTCAAGGGCATTGCTACCTGAGCCTACTCCGGCCGTCAGGCAGCCGCAGATTTCTCACGAACCCCTGTTGACCTCAACTTTACTTGAGGTCGTACGAGTGTTCCTGCCCGTCGCCGAATGGCCGCCGACGGGATTTGAAGGGATACTCAAGGAGAGTTCAATGAGCAGCAATACAAAGGCGGGTATCGTCGCACCGCTCTATCGTATCAACAAGTTTGCGGTGCCGACCGCCGCACGGACGCAGTTTCTGGAACTGGTGGAAAAGACCCTCGAAGTGATCCGCAGCCAGGACGGCTACGTCAAGGACCTGTTCCTCGAGCAGCATGCGGGCCCGGGAAAGTTCAACTTCTGCACCATGATCGAATTCGAAAGCGAAGAGGTCGCGCCGAAGGTTGCAGCAGCGATCGGCGCGTTCGATAGAAGCCTCAACATCGATCGTGCGGCGCTGATGGAAAAGCTCGGGGTTGAGACCGATTCCGCCAGCTACAAGAGCTTCCAGGCGACATCGGCATGAGATCGCGCCGTTCCGGCTACTGCTTAATTGCTTAAATCGAATCCGATTTAAGGATAAAATTATGCAGCAAGTTTAAAGCGATACAGCGTCCTTTGCGCGTCATATTTGACGCACGGCGCTGTAGCCGGCCGGACTCGCGACCGGCGCGTCGATGACGACGCGTCAGGTTCACGATGGCGATACGTTTTAAGAAACGAAGAAGTTGGATAGGCCCTGGCCGGCCGCAACTGCCATATAGGCGAGGACGGTGAAGTAGACCGTGGTTGCGATCAGGAAGAGATAGCCGCCAGCGACCATCAGTCCGTCGCGCTGGATGATGCCGAGCGACAGGAGCAGGATGGCGATGCCCGGCAGCGTGTTCGATAGCGGAATGAGGCCGAGCGGAAACATCAGCAGCACGCCTCCGGCCATGATCATCAGGCCGTTGAAGCGGTTCATCAGTGCGCCTTGCGTCAGGAAGCCGAAGCGCGGCCTGACGAAGCGATCGAGCTTGGAGACAAGCGCTGCCCCCTTCTGCAGCGTCGGCACCAGTTTTTCGGTTTCGATCTGCCGGTCGAGGATGCGCTGCGGCATCCAGGGCAGGCGGTTGAGGGTAATCGAAATCGAGATCAGGATGATGGCGGCGCCGAAAACGGTACTGACGCCGGGAATGGAGACCGGCAGCAGAAACGGCAGCGTCAGCAGCGCGCACAGCAAGAGAAAGCCCTGTTCGCCGATGCCCGTCATCAGGTCGCGAAGCGTGATGGTGTTGCCGCGAATCGACCCGATCATCCCGTTGAGCGTGTCGCTGAGACTGCGTTGCGTATCGCCAAACTCGATTGCCATCAGATAGTCCGCCTCGATTTTCCTCGAACGCGCTTGTTATCAAGAGCGTGTGAAGGATCGGTTAGTATCCGGCCCTGTCATGACGATGACTGTGGCCGTGGCGCCATTTGTCGCCAAACAATGGCATCAGTGGGACGTCTCTTCATCTTCCTGCCGCAATCGCTAGTATGAAGCACCTTTGAGCACGAATGGGGACCATTGATTCTATGATCAAGAAATGCGCCATACTGGCTGTAGCGGCCATCTATCTCTCGGGATGCACGACCACCGATCCCTATACGGGTGAGCAGAAGATGTCGAACACCGCCGGCGGCGCGCTGATCGGCGCGGGTCTCGGTGCAGCGACCGGCCTTCTTGTCGGCGGCAGTGCTGCGGGACGGCGTGATGCCGCTCTCGTCGGTGCCGGTATCGGCGCGCTCGGCGGTGGCTTGGTCGGCAACTACATGGACAGCCAGGAAGCGGAACTGCGCGCCCAGCTGCAGGGTACCGGTGTTTCCGTTACCCGCGCAGGCGACCGCATCATCCTGAACATGCCGTCGAACATCACCTTCGCCACCGACCGCGACCAGGTAATCCCAGCCTTCTACGACACGCTGAACTCCGTGGCGATCGTGCTGCGCAAGTTCAACAAGACGCTGATCGACGTCGACGGCCACACCGATTCGACCGGCAGCGCCTCCTACAACCAGGGCCTTTCCGAGCGTCGCGCAGCCTCAGTTGCCAATTATCTGGCAAGCCAGGGCGTCGACCAGCGCCGCATGGCCACCATGGGCTTCGGCCAGGAACGGCCGATCGCCTCCAACGGCAGCGAGGCCGGCCGGGCGCAGAACCGCCGCGTCGAAATCTCGATCGCGCCGATCAAGCAGGGCTGATAGGTCTCTGCGATACCTTGATATAGAAGGGCCGCACCGGGAACAGTGCGGCCCTTCGTCGATCGGACGTCCCGTCGCCGTACTGCTAAAAGCGGTAGCGCAAAAGCCGCCCCATCCGCTGCAGCATGGGCATGACGCTGAAGATCTGGATGGCGATGCGCGCGGCCGCTGACATTCTTTCTATCTGGCTCGGATCGTAGTCGCTGACCTCCTCCAGCAGACTGAGGCCCGGCACCTGCCGCTCCAGCATGCGTGGATCGTCGATGCCCCAGCGAAGCGCAGCACCGGTGGCGCGGATGGCGGGGTTGAAGCGCAGCAATTGAATGCCCAGGTGGCTATAGCCGTCGAAGACGACCTCGCCCGCCGGCAGGCGTTCCAGCAGACGCCGAAGCAGATCGTAGACGTCCTCTGCCGCAAGGTAGGGCAGGACGCCTTCGGCGACGACGATCGCCGGCGCGTCATCCGGTATCGCCGCAAGCCATCCCGCCTCCGTCACCGAAGATGCGATCTGTGTATAGTTGGCGCGATCCGGATAGAGCGTGCGGCGCAACGTCATCACATCGGGAAAATCGACGTCGAACCACCGCACCTCGTCGGGCGGATCGATGCGGAAAACGCGGGAATCGAGGCCGCAGCCGAGATGCAGCACAGTTGCATCCGGGTGCCTGGTGACGAAAGCCCGTGTCCACTGGTCGAGGAGATAGGCGCGCATGGCGATCCCGATCGTCATGTCGTGGCCGACGTCGAGATGCTGCGCAGCTTGCCCGAGACGACGCATGGCATCGGCGGCGAAATGGTCGCGCAGCAGGGAATCGGGAAGCGCGCTTTCGGCGGCCTTTGCCTGCAGCGTGATCAGCAGTGTTTCTTGCGCGCCACTCAGGCCGATCCCGTCGGCATCCATCGTTTCCTCCCCACAGCGCCGCGCGTCAAATATGACGCACAAAGGATGCTGTAGCGCTTTAAACGTGCTGCATAATTTCATCCTTAAATCGGATCCGATTTACGGAATTATGCAGGAGGCACGGCCTCGGAAACGGTGGCACGTATCCGCTGCCTAGTCGTCGGCTGCCTTCACCGCACGCGCCCGACGGACGCGCCTCGCCGTCAGCATCGCCAGTGCCGGTGCCAGCGCGAACAGCCAGAAAAGCCACTGCGTCGCGCGGGCAACGCCGTCGGTGGTGCTTGCTTCGATACCCGCCAGATTGGCGGTCAGGCCGGCAAGGGCAGCACCCAGTGCGGCGGCAAAAAGCTGCACGGTGGTGATCGAGCTCGATGCCTTCTCTTCCTCGCCCTGTGGTGCCAGTTCGTAGACGGCCGTCACGATATGCGGCCAGGCGAAACCCATGCCGAAACCGACCGCCATGATACCGGCGGAAAGCGGTGCGGAGATCGCGGCAAACCCGGTGCCGGCCATCGGCATGAACATGGCGATCAGCGCCAGGCCGGCAAGGCCGAAGGCCGGTCCGGCGAAGATCGTGCGCTGCGCCCTGTCGCCGTGCCAGTGCGCGCTGGTCATCGATCCGGCGGTCCAGCCGATCGACATCAGTGCGGCGATGTAGCCGGCAACCAGCGGCGACAGCCCATGCAATTCCTGCAGCAGATACGGTACGTAGATCTCCGGCTGCATGCCGATCATCAACAGCGTGATCGTAGCATAAAGCGCTGCCAGCGGGGAGGTTATGGTGAAGCTGCTGCTCGGCAGCAGCTTGCCGGCAGCCCGGCGTTCGACGACGAGAAGCACTGCGAACATGAGGATGGCCGCGCCGACCGAGGCGAGCTGTTCGCCCGATGTGGACAGGGTGCTTGCGATCGAAAGAGCCAGAACGATGCCGACCAGAAGCAGCAGTTGCACGACCGGCAGCGGCGTGCGATTTCCTTCGGACGAAGCGTTGCGCGGCAACGTCCAGAAGGCGAGTGCTGCCAGAAGTGCCGTCAGCGGCAGCAGCGACCAGAAGGCGGCGCGCCAGGTGGCGAATTCCGCAAACATGCCGCCAACAGCCGGGCCGATAAGCGTTGCCGTGCCCCAGGTCGCCGAGATCAGGCCGATGGCACGGGTCCAGAGCGCCGGCGCAAACACCAGGCGGATGACGCCATAGGCGAGCGCATAGAGCAGGCCGCCGCCAAAGCCCTGGATCGCCCGGCCGCCAAGCAGCACCAGCATATCGGGAGCGGAGGCGCACATGAGCGTGCCGAGGCCGAAGACGAGCGCGCCGATCGCATAGGCCGAGCCGGCGCCGACGACGGCAAGCAAGCGGGCCGAGAGTGCTGCGCCGAGGATGGATGCGGCCACGAAGACGGTGGTGCTCCAGGCGTAATATTCGAGCCCGCCGATCTCGCGCACGATCGACGGCATGATCGTCGTTACGACATAGATGTTGAGCGCATGGAGAGCTACGCCGCCGCTCAGCACGACGGAATGGATGGCGTTTTCGCCCGACAGCAGAGCGAGCCAGCCGCTGTCGGCTTTTTCAGCGGGTCTGGATGTCTTGTCGAGCATATGTGTGCACCTTTTCCTGTCGCCTCACGACTGCCGGGCAAGTAACGCGCCGTGCATCGTTGCGCGGCCGCGTCGGGCTTGCCCCGTCGGCGCCGATAGAGCACTCCCGTTTCAAATGGAGTTTTGGAGCGGCTCTATCCTATTGTTTTTACGCATTTCCTGACGGAAAAGCGCTTCGCATTTTTCGTGGAAATGTTCTGATTCAGTGGACGACGGCATCACCGAGATGGGTGAGCTTGTCCGGATTGCGAACGATGAAGATGTCGTTGACGTTTCCGTCGCCGTCATAGCCGAAGGAAACGCTGGCGGCGATATCATTTTCGGTCTCGCCCCGGAGCACAATGCCGCGGCCGCCGTTGATATCGGCAACGTCCCAGACATAGTGCGCCCAGTATTCGGTCAGCCGGTCGGCGATGAAGGCAAGCACGGTTTGCTTGCCCGAGAGCACGCCGAGCACCGTCGCCACCTTGCCGCCGCCATCGGCCGTCAGTCGTACGTCGGCGGAAAGCAGGCTCGAAAGGCTGGCAATATTGCCGCCGTGGATCGCCGTGTGGAAAGCCGACAGCAACTCGTCCTGGCGTTCGCGCGGCGTCTGGTGACGGCTCTTCTCCACGCCGATATTGGTCTTGGCGCGCGACACCAGCTTGCGTGCGGCCGCCTCCTGCATGTCGAGCGTTTCAGCCACCTCCTCATAGGGCTGGCCGAAGATTTCATGCAGCAGATAGGCAGCCCTTTCCTTCGGCGTCAGCCGCTCCAGCATCAAGAGGAAGGCGGTGGTCAGCGACGAGGTCAGTGCCAGCTTCTCCTCGGCATTGTCGTCGCTTGCCGTGTGGATCGGCTCCGGCAGCCAGGCACCGACATAGTCGACACGCTTGCGGTGTGCCGCCTTCAAGAGGTCGAGGCAGCGGCGGGTGCAGGCGGTCGTCAGCCAAGCGGCCGGGCTTTCGATCGCCAATTGATCGGCCTCCTGCCACTTCACGAACGTGTCCTGCACCGCGTCTTCCGCGTCCGCGCGCGAACCAAGGATCCGGTAAGCCAGACCGAGAAGGCGGGGACGCGCCTCCTCGAAAATTGCCGTGCTGTTTGCGCCGCCCATCTCAATGCCTCGATATCTGTTTGGTCCGGTCAATGCTGTCCTGGTCGATCGTCTTGCGTCCGCCGGCAAGCGCGCCGAGCCCGTCGGGGATTTTCTGCTCGTAACGGACGGTTTTCATATCGGTCATGATTACAACTCCGTCGATCGTTGCTCATGACCAACTGACGATTGGCTTCCGGCCGCTGTGACGCCGTCTTGAAATTTTTCTCAGATTTTTGGCGGGTAGGCGTGCTCTTTGCCGCGGAAGTCGGTCACGGTGTAGCAACCGCCGCCGTCCGCAGCGATCGATGCCGCGCTGATCACCGTCTTGCCGTGACCGCCGGGAATGTCGAGGATATAGGTCGGCTGGCAGAGGCCAGAGACCCGGCCGCGCAAGGACGCGACGAGTGCCTGGCCCTCCTCGATCGAGAGCCGGAAGTGGCTGGTGCCGGGTGCCAGATCCGGGTGGTGCAGATAGTAGGGCTTGATCCGGGTTTCGACGAAGGCGCGCATCAGTGCGGCAAGCACGTCCGCATCGTCATTGACGCCTTTCAGCAGCACCGACTGGCTGACCATGACGACGCCGGCATCGATCAGCCGGGCCGAGGCGTCGCGCGCTTCCTGTGTCAGTTCACGCGGATGGTTGGCGTGCAGCGCCACATAGGTCGCCTTGCCGCTGGCCTTGAGGGCTGAAACGAGATCGGCGTTGATGCGCTCGGGCTCGACCACCGGTACGCGGGTGTGGAAGCGCACGATCTTGACATGGGCGATCGGCTTCAGCCGCTCCATGATTTCGGTGAGGCGGCGCGGCGAAAGCACCAGCGGGTCGCCACCGGTGAGAATGACCTCCCAGATCTCGTCATGTTCGGCGATATAGGCGATCGCCGCATCGAGTTCGGCGGGTGTCAGCGTACCCAGTCCCTGCGGTCCGACCATTTCGCGGCGAAAGCAGAAGCGGCAATATACCGGGCAGACATGCACGGCCTTCAAAAGCACCCGGTCGGGATAGCGATGCACGATGCCGGCGACCGGGCTGTGCGCCTTGTCGCCGATCGGATCTTCGCGCTCTTCCGGCAGCAGCGTCAGCTCGGCGGCATCGGGTACGAACTGGCGGGCAATCGGATCGTTCGGGTCGTTGCGGTCGATCAGCTTGGCGATAGCAGGACTGATGGCGACCGCGTAGCGCTCGGCGACCTGCGAAACGACGGTTTGCTGTGACGGTTCGATAAGGCCGGCATCAACCAATTCGCCGGCTGTCTTGATCGGCCGGTGAACGTTCATGATGCCGTCTCCGCCACCGGTGCCCAGAGCACCTGGTCGATGCGCGACGCACCGGTCGCCAGCATGACCAGCCGGTCGAAGCCGAGCGCGATGCCGCTCGCCTCGGGCATGATGGCGAGCGCTGCCAGAAAATCCTCGTCGAGCGGATAGGTCTCGCCATAGACGCGGGCCTTCTCCGTCATTTCCATCTCGAAACGACGGCGCTGCTCGGCCGCATCGGTCAGTTCGCCAAAGGCATTGGCGAGTTCGACGCCGCAGGCATAGAGCTCGAAGCGCTCGGCAACGCGGCGGTCGCGCGCGGTCGGCCGGGCAAGGGCTGCTTCAGCGACCGGATATTCATCGAGGATCGTCGCGCGGCCAAAGCCGAGATGCGGTTCGACCTTTTCGACAAGCACGCGGCTGAACAGGTCGGCCCAGTTATCGTCGGCGGCGACCCGCAGCCCGGCCGATACCATCGCGCTAGCAAGCGCGTCCCGGTCCGTTTCTCCGTTGGAGGCGATCGAAGCGAGCAGGTCGATTTTCGCAAAACGCTTGAAGGCTTCGGCCACCGCCAGCCGTTCGGGCTCGGCGAAGGGGTCGCAGGTGCGGCCCTGGAAGGTGAACTGACTGACGCCGGTCGTCTGTGCCGCGAGCGTCAGGATCTCGGCGCAGTCGCGCATCAGCGTCTCGTAGGTCTCACCGGCGCGGTACCATTCGAGCATGGTGAATTCCGGATGGTGCAGCGGCCCACGCTCGCGGTTGCGATAGACATGGGCAAAGCAGGCGATGCGCTTTTCACCGGCAGCGATGAGCTTCTTGCAGGCAAACTCCGGCGAGGTGTGCAGATAGAACGGATCGGCGGAGCCGTCATGGTTGAGCGCCTGGGTGGCAAAGGCGTGCAGATGGGCTTCGTTGCCCGGTGAGACCTGCAGCGTCGCGGTATCGACCTCGATGAAGTCGCGCTCGTCGAAAAACCGGCGCAGCGCCGACTGGATCCGGTTGCGTCCGAGAAGAAACGGGCGCCGGTCGGCATGGACGTGCGGCGTCCACCAGGGTGAGGCATGCGACATGGTCGTTCGATCCAGGCTTTCTTCGCGCCCTAGGCTATCTTCGCGTCAATGCCGGCGCAGGCTGGCTATTTGCACGAAATTAGGGTAGTGGCGGCGCGATATCATAATTTTCGCGTCTTTCGGGGCCGGCTTTCCCGGCGCGCCGTGTCGCGCATACCTCTGTTACAAGGAAGACTAATGGTCAAGGTCATCGCTTCATCTGTCCGCAAGGGCAACGTTCTCGACGTTGACGGCAAGCTCTATGTCGTTCTTACCGCGCAGAACTTCCATCCGGGCAAGGGCACGCCGGTCACCCAGGTCGACATGCGCCGCATTTCCGACGGCGTGAAGGTCT
Source organism: Ensifer sp. ENS11 (assembly GCF_014851895.1). NCBI lineage: Bacteria > Pseudomonadati > Pseudomonadota > Alphaproteobacteria > Hyphomicrobiales > Rhizobiaceae > Ensifer > Ensifer sp. ENS11. Next base: position 178,805 of record NZ_JACVAN010000001.1, read on the forward strand.
CCGAACGCTACCGCACGACCGAACAGGTCGAGCGCGCCTTCGTCGAAGACCGCGAGCACACCTTCCTTTATGAAGATGGCGAAGGCTTCCACTTCATGAACCCGGAAAGCTACGACCAGCTGGTCATGACCACTGACGACATCGGCGACCTCAAGGCCTACCTGCAGGAAGGCATGGCCTGCATTCTTTCGATCCACGAAGGCCTGGCGATCGCCATCGACCTGCCGCGCCACGTGACGCTCGAAATCACCGAGACCGAGCCGGTCGTCAAGGGCCAGACGGCATCGTCGTCCTACAAGCCGGCTATTCTGTCGAACGGCGTTCGCACGCTCGTGCCGCCGCATATCCAGGCTGGCACCCGCGTCATCATCGCGACCGAAGACGGCTCCTATGTCGAGCGCGCCAAGGACTGACACGCTCAAGCACTGACGATCGAGCGATCGCATCGAACGGGGACGGCAGGTTCAACCTGCCGTCCCCGTTGTCGTTTCTACTGCTGGGCTCCTTCGACCGTTGGTGTTTCAGGGGCAAAACCAGGCAGCAAGTTCAAAGCGTTACAGCGTCCTCGGCGCGTCACCGGATGCGCGACGCCGCAGAGCCCGGAAGCTGTGGCAGAGATCGGATAAGCAACCGCAAATTTAGGGGGAGCATTTCGAAAAACGGGTGCTAGGATGCCGGCGCTACGACGTTTCCGCCATGAGAGGGCCCGCATGTTTCCATTGTCGCATATGATGAAGTCGTTCATTCGCAAGGGTCGCCTGACGGTGATCGACGCTGATGGCAGGAGGCATGTCTTCTCCGGCGAGCCCGGGCCTGAAGTCACCATGCGGCTCACCGACAAGAAGCTCTATCGCAGCCTTGTCTTCAATGCGGAGCTGGCGGCTGGCGAGGCCTACATGGACGGTACCATGCGCTTCGAGGAAGGCTCGACGCTCAAGGATTTCCTGACGCTGTTTTCGATCAACCGGCTCTCGCTCGGCTCCTACCCGATCCAGAAGGTGCTGCGCGCGATAAAGATGCGCTTCCGCAAGCGCCAGCAGGCAAATCCCAAGGGCAAGGCGCAGGAGAACGTCGCCCATCACTACGATCTCGGCAACGACTTCTACAAGTTGTTCCTCGACGAGAACATGCTCTATTCCTGCGCCTATTTCCGCGAGCCGAACGAGAGCCTGGAAAAAGCCCAGCGCAACAAGCTGCGGCTGCTCGCCTCCAAGCTCTGCCTGGAGCCGGGCATGAAGGTGCTCGATATCGGTTCCGGCTGGGGCGATCTGGCGATGTACCTGGCGAAACTCGAAAACGTCGAGGTTCTGGGTGTGACGCTTTCCAAGGAGCAGCAGGCGCTGTCTTCGCAACGCGCACAGGCGGCCGGGCTCGCCGATCGTGTTCGCTTCGAACTGAAAGACTATCGGGATGTGCAGGGACCGTTCGATCGCATCGTTTCGGTCGGCATGTTCGAGCATGTCGGTGTGAATCACTACGACGAGTTTTTCAAGAAACTCAATGCGCTGATGCCGGATGACGGCGTTGCGGTGCTGCATTCGATCGGCCACATGAGCCCGCCCGGCATGGCGAGCGCCTGGCTGCGCAAATACATCTTCCCCGGCGCCTATTCGCCGGCACTTTCGGAGGTCTTCGACGTCGTCGAGCGCAACAGCCTTTGGGTCACCGATCTAGAGTTCCTGCGCGTGCACTATGCCACGACGCTGGCGCATTGGGGGGAGCGGTTCGAGGCAAACCGCGACAAGGTGATCGCGATGTATGACGAGCGCTTTGCCCGCATGTGGGAGTTCTATCTGATCAGTGCCGAAATGATGTTCCGCACCGGCAGCCAGCTGGTCTTCCACATGCAGCTGTCGCGCTCGCGTGACGCAGCACCGATCGTGCGCGATTACATCACCGACCGCCAGCGCGACTTCATGGCCCGCGAGCACGCGCTCGACCTCAACATCTGACCGGCCCCATTTGACCGGCATCGTGCCGGTCAATCTCCGTTCCAGCGCAGCCGCTTGTAGTCGAAGCCGAATTCGAGTGTCGGCTTGACGATCGAGAAGAACGGCGAGAGATCGAAGTCGCGCGGGGTATAGAGCGAATAGTGGCGGATATGCAGGATCTCTTCGCGTGAATAGGTGGAGGCGGCCGACGCGCGCCCAGGCGCGCGCGTGACCTCCGGCAGGATCGGATAGCGGATCTGCTCGAAGGCTTCGGCAATCAGCGTCGAGCAGATCGCCCGCGTCGGATCGCCTGAACCAAGCGCCAGCAGGCGACGACGCCAGCGCACGGGCACCGGCGGTGCCGGCATGAAATAGCGCAGCATATCCAGAATGTTCTTCAGGTCGTATTTCATGCCGAGCCGGGCGATCATGAAGCCGACCAGCGCGGTACGATCGTCGGGCGTCAGCGCCACCGGTCGGCAGATGCGCGTGTTGAACGATGCATATTTCTTCAGCGGCACCGCGACGCAACCTTCGCCGATATTCACCTCGATCAGTTGAGGCCTTTCGATCACCGGCAGGGTCGCCTGGTCGAGCGTCAGCGGCATCTCGTCGCCGACGAAAAATGCCGCGTGCGACCAGGTGGATTGCGTCAGGTATTTGATCGCGGCGGAAACCTTCTGGTTGCCTTCGATCAAGAGGACGTCGCCCGGACGCAGCGTGCGCGCCAGCGTTTCCGGGTCGGATGGCGTGTAGGGTTCGTAGCCAAGGGTCTGCGTCTGCAACCTTGCGGCCATACGGGCGCCGAGCCGGTCCAGAAACGTATCCTTGCTTTCCGAAAGCGGGTAGATGGTCCTCATGGAGGCGATTGCTCCAGCCGCGGGAAGGGGATTCGCATGCGCCTGCATGGTGGCCGAGCCGCGACACTCTGTCGAGTGATTGTCGCGTGATTGCATGGCTTTGACCTTGACGCACATTCCCGGGGTTTCTATTTAGAATTATTCTAAAGAAGGTTTTCAACGATGTTTTCCCGTCTCTTCTCCCGCTCCAAGCGTCCGTTTCTCTCCCTCAACGAACAGGAAATCCTGGCACTGGCGATCTCGTCGGAGGAGGACGATGGACGCATCTATCTCGCCTATGCGGATGCGTTGAGAGAGAAATATCCGCACTCGGCAAAAGTGTTCGAAGAAATGGCGGAGGAGGAGAGCCATCATCGGCAATGGCTGATCGACATGCACGTACAGCGCTTCGGCAACCGGATCCCGCTGATCCGCCGCGAGCATGTCCGCGACTTCCCCGATCGCAAGCCTGAGTGGCTGATCGCCGAAATGCCGATCGAGAAGGCGCGGGCGGAAGCCGAGGCAATGGAGGAGACGGCGCACCGCTTCTATGTCGAGGCGGCGGCGCGCACCCAGGATGCGGCGACGCGCAAGCTGCTGGGCGACCTGGCAATCGCGGAAAAAACGCACGAATCGCTCGCCCGCAGGCTCGGTGAAAAGCACACACCGGACGATGTTCGCGAGGAGGAGGAGCAGACGGCGCGCCGACAGTTCATCCTGACCTACGTTCAGCCGGGGCTGGCTGGGCTGATGGATGGCTCGGTTTCGACGCTCGCACCGATCTTTGCTGCTGCCTTTGCGACACAGGATACCTGGCAGACCTTCCTCGTCGGCCTGTCGGCCTCGGTCGGCGCTGGTATTTCCATGGGCTTCACAGAGGCGGCCCATGATGACGGCAAGCTGTCGGGCCGCGGTTCGCCGATCAAGCGCGGCCTCGCATCGGGCATCATGACCGCGCTCGGCGGTCTAGGGCACGCACTGCCCTATCTCATTCCGCATTTCTGGACGGCGACGATCACGGCCGCAGTCGTCGTCTTCTTCGAGCTTTGGGCAATCGCGTTCATTCAGAACCGCTACATGGAAACGCCGTTCCTGCGCGCCGCATTCCAGGTTGTGCTGGGCGGCGGCCTAGTGCTGGCAGCGGGCATCCTGATCGGTAATGCCTGATCGGGCGTGCAGCGTTTGAAACGAAAAAAGGGCCGGTTTGACCGGCCCTTTTTCGTAAAGCGATGATGCTGCGGTATCAGTTGCCGACCGAGCCGACGACCACTTCCGCGCCGTTGTCGATGGTGACCCAGCGACCGCTGTTGAACGAAGCCTGGCGCTTGAGATAACGGTAGGGCGTCTGGGTCCAGAGCCGCACGCCGTTTTCGAGGTTGTCGAGGACGAAATCCCCCTGGGCGGTGCGCACCGTCAGCACGGCATGGCCCTCGCCATCGGGTTTGCGAACGACAGTGATCAGCAGTTCGCTGGGGGAAAAGCCCTTGCGCATCAGACGCTTGCGCTTTTCGAGAACGAAGTCCTCGCAATCGCCGGCGTCCTGCGGGTAGGACCAGACTTCATCCCTGCCGAAGAGTTCCTGATCGGTCACCGGCGTGATTTCGCGGTTCACGGCAGCGTTGACCTGACGGATCGTCGCCCAGCCGCGCTCGGTGACACGCGGCGCCACGCTCGTCTTCGATTTGACGCTGCATTCGCCCTTGTGCTTCTGACAGAACTCGTAATGTCCGATCGGCTGCGAGGTAACCGAGCCGGTCTGCATCCAAGGAGAGGATCCCGCCTGTGCGGGAATTGCCGTGTTCGCTGAAATGAAAAGTGCGCAAAACGCCGCGATACTTCCCTTAACCCCGGTCCAAGACGCCATACAAATCCCCTGCGTGACGCGGTATGCCGGGCTCTTCCTGTCCGGACGTATTCGCGCAATCCTGAGTTGAGGGCAGCTTGTTCAGGTCTTCCGCCTCACGCTGCTCTAATCGTTAATAAAGAGTTAATAGCGTTGGGGTCGGAGAGTCAATCTACTGATTCGGCCATTGGACTTTATGGTTAAAGCCGTTGCCGAAACGCAGCGCAAAGCCCTGCGCAGCAGGCGGTCTGCGGCGCATGGACGCGGAAATTGGGGGTAGAAAGGGCGTCGAGCGCCGGCCTATCGGCTTAAGCCGAAGGCAGCATGTTTCCGATCGCCTGTTTCATTTTAGCAATGTCTTCCTCGCGCGAAAGACGGTGGTCGCCGTCACGGATGAGCGTCATGACGACGTCGTCGGCCGGAAGGTGCTCCATCAGTTTCAGCGCGTGCGTGTAGGGCACATCCGGGTCGCGCATGCCCTGCAGGATGTGAACCGGGCAGCCGGTGGTGATGGTGCCGACGAGCACGCGGTTGTCGCGGCCGTCCTCGATCAGGGCGCGCGTATAGATGTTGGGCTCGGGGCTGTATTCGGACGGTTCCTCGAAATAGCCGCGCTCGGCAAGCGAGTGCCGCTCGATCTCCGTCAGGTTTGGTTCGATGAGTTCGGCGGTAAAGTCGGGAGCAGGCGCGATCAGTACCAACCCGGCGATGCGTTCGCTGAGGCCGCGCTGGCGTAGTTCCTGGATCAGCCTCATCGCGATCCAGCCGCCCATCGATGAGCCGATCAGGATCAGGCGCTGCCCGGGGGCGGCATGTTCGACGACGGCAAGGCTTTCTTCCAGCCAACGCGAGATCGTGCCGTCCTTGAAGGCGCCGCCGGAGGCGCCGTGGCCGGAATAGTCGAAGCGGATGCAGTCGGTTGCCCTGTCTCTCGCAAGCTGCTCGACCTCGACCGCCTTCGTCCCGGTCATGTCGGAGCGGTAGCCGCCAAGCCACACAAGCGTCGGCCGATCGGAGCGCTTTTGTGCCCGCAGGATCCGCATGGCGATGCGGCGACGGGCGGCATCCTTGCCAACCTCGATGAAGGTTGTTTCGGTTTCGGCTGGCGTCGTTTGCATCTCAATTCTCTCCAAATGCCCGGATTGGCGGCGAATTTCTTTCTAAAACAGATTCGTCTTGGCTTCGACAGGTGGTGATTTTCCCTGCGAGCCATGCTATTGACTCTCCCGTCGCAATTCACACATTGCCGTCGGCGGCAGATTGAAGCATTTCGGCCAAGGCCGCGCCGACTAATAATTGAACCGCATTTTCGGAAACAGCTCGAGGAGAGTACGACCATTCGCAGACCGTTCAAAACGGACGCCCCCGTCAAGGAGGGACCGCGCTCAAACAAGGAAATCCGGGTGCCCCGGGTTCAGCTTATCGATGCCGAAGGCCAGAATATCGGTGCCATCCCGATCGACCAGGCGCTCCGCATGGCGGAAGAGGCCGGTCTTGATCTGGTAGAGATCGCACCGAACTCCGAGCCGCCGGTGTGCAAGATCCTCGATCTCGGCAAGCTGAAATACGCCAACCAGAAGAAGGCGGCCGAAGCGCGCAAGAAGCAGAAGATCGTCGAGATCAAAGAGATCAAGATGCGTCCCAACATCGACACGCATGATTATGAAGTGAAGATGCGGGCGATGAATCGCTTCTTCGAAGAGGGCGACAAGGTCAAGGTGACCCTGAAGTTCCGCGGTCGCGAAATGGCGCACCAGGAACTCGGCATGAAGCTCCTGCTTCAGGTCAAGGATGACACCCAGACGATCGCCAAGGTGGAGGCCGAGCCGAAGCTCGAAGGCCGCCAGATGATGATGGTCCTCGCTCCGCGTTGACCGAGGTGTCCGGGCGCAATGTCCGGAAACTGGATCAGGTAGGAAGCCGCCCGAAGGGCGGCTTTTTGCGTTTGAGGGTCCTTGCCATCAGCGCCGATATCGCCGATGCCTATGGCGCGAAGTTGATCCTCGGGCAGTCGCCGCTCGGCGGACTGGAGGCGGTGCTCGCCTTCGAAACGGCCGGCAGGCGCAAGCGTCGGCGCGATCCGGTTTGACGTTGTATGTCGCTTCTATGACGCTTCGTCGATTCCGCAGTTGCGCTTTCGGGGAGGTCCGGGTATAAGCGCCCGTCCGAACGGTCCGGCAGGGCATGCCGTGGCCGTTCTTAACGCTGGAAATGGACCTCGTCTGTCCGTTTCGAATTCTTAAGAAAAATGGAGTAGCAAAATGCCCAAGATGAAGACGAAATCGTCTGCCAAGAAGCGGTTCAAGATCACCGCTACCGGCAAGGTTCGTGCAGCAGCTGCTGGCAAGCGCCACGGCATGATCAAGCGTTCCAACAAGTTCATCCGCGACGCACGTGGAACCATGGTTCTCGCGGAGCCCGATGGCAAGAAGGTCATCAAGAACTACCTGCCCAACGGTCTCTAAGACTTTCAGGCATTTTGGACACGTTAAGGAGATCATGACATGGCACGTGTAAAACGCGGCGTAACCGCTCACGCCAAGCACAAGAAGACACTCAAGGCAGCCAAGGGCTTCTACGGCCGCCGCAAGAACACCATCCGCGCTGCAAAGGCTGCGGTTGATCGTTCGAAGCAGTTCGCTTACCGCGACCGCAAGGTCAACAAGCGCAACTTCCGCGCTCTCTGGATCCAGCGCATCAACGCTGCCGTCCGCGAATTCGGCCTGACCTACGGCCGCTTCATCGACGGCCTGAACAAGGCTGGCATCGAAGTCGACCGCAAGGTTCTGTCCGACATGGCTATCCATGAGCCGGCAGCATTCGGCGCCCTCGTCGAAGCTTCCAAGAAGGCACTTGCCTACCTCAAGGAAGCCGGTACGACCAACGAGTTTGAAAGCGCTGTTCGTTAAGCCAGCGTTTTCCCAAAACCGTTCTTGATTTTTGTTGGGAAACCCGCGCTGGCAGGGCTAGCGCGGGTTTTTCTTATTTGGCGGGACGAAAGTGTACGACGATCGAAAGGGGCCGCTTGCGGTTCGCGAGCTTGACGACGAGGACATGGCGGCTCTGCTGGCAGCACTTGCCGGCGGATCATCCCGTGTCGAACGACGCCAGCCTAGGGATCGTATGGTCTGGATCAAGCGTGACCGGCGCGTTGGCCCGCGTCTCGGACTGCTCTTCCTGCAGATCGCAAGCCGCGCGCTGAAGCCAGAAACGCCGGACCGGGCTTTTGCCGCCTGGAAGCTTGCGGCGCCAGCGGAAGCCGCCGTCGCTCCCTCAGAGATCAAACCGCTCTTTACGCGATTGTTGCCGCTGGCGCGCTTCTTCCTGCGCATCCAGAACGGTCATGACCCCGTGCGCCTCGTGGCGGCGACGGACTCACTGGCGACGCAATCACAATCCTGAAGACAACAACCGATATAGACCGAACCCATTCCCGCATCGAGGCAGGACAGAATGAGCGAACTGGAAACACTGGAACGGACACTGCTGGCGGACATCGATGCCGCCGGCGACGAAGGATCGATCGAGGCGGTGCGCGTCGGCGCGCTCGGCAAGAAGGGCTCGATCTCCGAGCTACTGAAGACGCTCGGCACGATGACGCCGGAAGAGCGCCAGACCCGTGGCGCCCAGATCAACGCGCTGAAGACCACGGTTGCAGAAGCGATCACCGCCCGCAAGTCGGCGTTGAAGGACCAGGCGATCGCCGAGCGTCTGGCCCGCGAAACCGTCGATATCAGCCTGCCGGTGCGCTCGTCCCCGGCCGAATGTGGCCGTATCCATCCGATCAGCCAGATCGTCGACGAGATCACCGCGATCTTCGGCGACATGGGTTTCTCGATCGCCGAAGGTCCTGACATCGAGACCGACTACTACAACTTCACGGCGCTGAACTTCCCGGAAGGCCACCCGGCCCGCGAGATGCACGACACCTTCTTCTTCAATGAAGATGACAAGGGCGAGCGCAAGGTGCTGCGCACGCATACCTCGCCGGTGCAGATACGCACGATGGAGGCGCAGGACCCGCCGATCCGCATCATCATCCCCGGCAAGACCTATCGCCAGGATTCCGACGCCACCCACTCGCCGATGTTCCATCAGGTCGAGGGCCTGGTCGTCGACAAGTCCGCGAACGTCGCCAACATGCGCTGGGTGCTGGAAGAATTCTGCAAGGCCTTCTTCGAGGTCGATCAGGTCACGATGCGTTTCCGCCCGTCGTTCTTCCCGTTCACCGAACCGTCCTTCGAGGTCGACATCCAGTGCGACCGCTCCGGCCCGATCGTCAAGTTCGGCGAGGGCACCGACTGGATGGAGATCCTCGGCTGCGGCATGGTCCACCCGAACGTGCTCAGATCCGGCGGGCTCGATCCGGACGAGTATCAGGGCTTTGCCTGGGGCATGGGTCTCGACCGCATCGCCATGCTGAAATACGGCATGCCGGACCTGCGTGACTTCTTCAACGCCGATGTCCGCTGGATGAACCATTACGGCTTCCGCCCGCTCGACATGCCGACATTGTTCGGCGGCCTCTCGGCCTGATCGCGCTGAAAATTGGAGCATTTCCAGGAAAAGTGCGAAGCGGTTTTCCGCCAGGAAATGTGTAAAAACAAAGGGATAGAGTGTTTCTGCAACCCGGTTTAAGCCGGAAACGCTCGAGGACACAGGTGAAATCATGAAATTCACGCTTTCCTGGCTCAAGGACCACCTTGATACCGACGCTTCGCTGGACGAGATCTGTGCGCGCTTGACGATGATCGGGCTTGAAGTCGAGGATGTCGACGACAAGGCCGCCTTCAAGCCGTTCGTCATCGCCAAGGTCGTTTCCGCCGAGCAGCATCCGAATGCCGACAAGCTTCGGGTCCTGATGGTCGATACCGGCACAGGCGCACCGGTTCAGGTCGTCTGCGGCGCGCCGAACGCCCGCGCCGGCCTCGTCGGCGCCTTCGCCGCATTGGGCACCTACGTGCCGGGCATCGACGTCACGCTCTCCGTCGGCAACATTCGCGGCGTCGAAAGCCACGGCATGATGTGTTCGGAAAAGGAACTCGAGATCTCCGACGACCACAACGGCATCATCGACCTGCCGGATGATGCGCCTGTTGGCACGAGCTATGCGGCCTATGCCAGCCTCGACGATCCGATGATCGAGATCAACCTGACGCCGAACCGCCCGGATTGCACCAGCGTTTACGGCATCGCCCGCGACCTCGCAGCCTCTGGCCTCGGTACGCTGAAGGCCCGCGCGGCACCCGCCTTTGCGGTCGAAGGCGAGACCCCGGTCAAGCTGACGATCGACCTTGGCGAAGATCGTCACCTTTGCCCAGGCTTCGGCCTGCGGCTCGTGCGCGGCGTCAAGAACGGCCCGTCGCCGAAATGGATGCAGCAGCGGCTGCTGTCGATCGGTCTTCGTCCGATTAACGCGCTGGTCGACATCACCAACTACATGACCTTCGACCAGGGCCGGCCGATGCACGTCTTCGACGCGGCCAAGGTTACGGGCAACCTGACTGTGCGCCGCGCCAAGGAAGGCGAAACCGTGCTTGCGCTCGACCAGCGCGAATACAAGCTCGGCCCGAACAACGTCGTCATATCAGACGAAAAGGCCATCGAGTCGATCGGCGGTATCATGGGCGGCGAACACTCCGGCTGCGATGAGAACACCACAGACGTGCTGATCGAATCGGCGCTCTGGGACCCGATGAACATCGCCAAGTCCGGCCGCACGCTCGGTATCATCACCGACGCGCGCTACCGCTTCGAGCGTGGTGTCGATCCGGAATACATGGTGCCCGGTCTCGAGCGCACCACCGAACTGGTCCTCGAGCTTTGCGGCGGCAAGCCGGCCAAGGCAGAAGTCGTCGGCTATGCCGGCTATAGCCCGAAGATCGTCGATTTCCCGATGTCCGAGGTCAAGCGCCTGACGGGGCTCGAGGTTTCCTCGGAAGAGAGCGTCACGATCCTGAAGAAGCTTGGCTTCGGCGTCCAGGGCTCGGGCGAGCGCGTCAACGTTTCGGTGCCGTCCTGGCGCCCGGATGTCGACGGCAAGGCCGATCTCGTCGAAGAGGTCATGCGCATCCACGGCGTCGACAACATTGTTGCAGCACCCTTGCCGAGCCATGGCACCGTCAATGGCAAGATCCTGACGACGCTGCAGATCCGCACCCGCCTTGCCAAGCGCGCGTTGGCGAGCCGCGGCATGCTGGAGGCCGTCACCTGGTCGTTCATTTCCGAAGACCAGGCGAAGCTCTTCGGCGGCGGTCAGCCGGCGCTGAAGCTTGCCAACCCGATCGCGGCCGATATGTCGGACATGCGCCCGTCGCTGTTGCCGGGTCTCCTGTCGGCGGCACAGCGCAATGCCGACAAGGGCTTTGGCGACGTTGCGCTCTTCGAAGTCTCCGGCACCTATGAAGGCGATGGCCCGGATCAGCAGCGCCGCGTTGCCGGTGGCGTACGCCGTGGCACCGCATCGCTCAACGGCGCCGGTCGTCTCTGGTCGAATGCTGCCAAGGGCGGCGGCAAGCCGGTCGACGTCTTCGACGCCAAGGCCGATGCGATCGCGGTCTTGGAAGCCTGCGGCGTGCCGATGGGCAATGTCCAGTTCGAAGCCGGCGGTCCCGCCTGGTATCATCCCGGCCGTTCCGGCACGATCAAGCTCGGTCCGAAGATCGTGCTTGGCTCCTTCGGTGAATTCCACCCGAAGACGCTTGAGGCGCTCGATGTCTCCGGTGCACTCTGCGGCTTCGAAATCTATGTCGACGCCATGCCGGAACCGAAGAAGAAGGCGACCCGCACCAAGCCGGCACTTGATCTTTCGCCGTTCCAGGCGGTCAAGCGCGACTTCGCCTTCGTCGTCGACAAGGGCGTCGAGGCAGGTGCCATCCTGCGTGCAGCCTCCGGCGCCGACCGCAAGCTGGTGACCGGCGTCAGCGTCTTCGACGTGTTCGAGGGAGCGTCCCTTGGCGAAGGCAAGAAGTCGATCGCCATCGAAGTGACGATCCAGCCGGTCGAGCGCACGCTGACCGACGAGGACTTCGAGGCTTTGACGGCCAAGATCGTCGCCAACGTCACCAAGACGACAGGCGGCGTGTTGCGCGCCTGAAGGCCGTTCGGTTTATAACCATGGCAAAGGCCGCTGCTTGCAGCGGCCTTTGCCATGCGGCTAACCAATGCGTTGCATCAGCTCGATCCGGTTGCCGAAGGGATCGCTGACGTAACACCTGGCATATCCGGCAAGTGGCGCGTCACGCGTGATCGACACGCCGGAGGCTTCGAGTCGCAAAAGGAGCAGGGCAAGGTCGTCGACAAGGAAGGCGGGATGAGCCTTGCGCGCAGGCGAGAAAGCCGGGTCGATACCGAGGTGAATTCTTGCCTCTCCTCGCTCGAACCAACAGCCACCACGTCCGGCAAGGTTCAATGGTTTCTGCACCTCGGTTAGGCCGAGCAGCCCTTCATAGAAACCCCGTGCTACATCCTCCATCCCGGCAGGCATGGCCAGCTGGACATGGTCGAGCGCCATGATTTGACCTATGGCCTCGAGGCTCCCGCTTGATCCCGCCATCAGGCGTGAAGGTGGTAGATCTTGTTGACGATCACCCAGCGCCCGTCGATCTTGACCAGCGACAGATAATCGGAAAAGCGTTCGCCGGCGAAGCTGTCGATCACCTTCACCGTTGCCGCATCGCCGGTAATGTCGGTCATCTCCACATCCATCTCCGGCTGGCTCCCGGGCGGCGCGGCCCCCTGGTCCAGAACCGCCTTGATGAAGCCGTCGCGCGTCATCCATTCGAGCGCGCCTCTGTAGTTGCCGATGATCGCCGCGTCTGGGTGAAACGCCTTGCGCAACGCACCTTCGTTGGCAAAGGCCATGCCGTCCACATAGAGATGCACCACCGCGCTGATCGCCTGCTCGTCGGACATTCCCGATCCTCCGAAATTGTTGGTCACGACAGGAAAGGTAGTGCATCCGGCTGAAAATTCGATGGGTGAATGCCCCGCCTCGGCAAGGAGGCGGGGCATGCGCGTTCAACGATTGGTGAGCGCCAGCGATGCTTCCGTATAGCGCTTGCCAGCAACGAGCGCCGGCGACAGCGCATCGCCGAGCCGGGCAAGTTCGTCAGCGCTCAGCACGATATCGGCCGCGGCCGCATTCTGCTCCAGGTGGTGGAGCTTGCGCGCGCCGGGGATGGGCACGATGAAGTCGCCCTGATTGATCACCCAGGCGAGCGCCAACTGGGGGGCGGTTACGCCTTTTTCGCGCGCGAGCGCTTCCAGCGTTTCGACAAGGGCGGCGTTGGCGCCGAGGTTTTCCGCCTGGAAGCGCGGCAACGAGCGACGGAAATCGTCCGCTGCAAGATCGTCAGCCTTGCGGATCGTGCCCGTCAGCATGCCGCGCCCAAGCGGGCTATAGGGCACGAAGCCGATGCCGAGGTCGCGGCAGGTCGCCAGCACGTCCTCTTCCGGGTCTCGCGACCAAAGCGAATATTCGCTCTGGACCGCCGCGATCGGATGCACCTTGTGGGCACGTCGGATCGTTTCGGAACTTGCCTCGGAAAGCCCGAGCGTGCGCACCTTGCCCTGGCGCACCAGATCGGCCATGGCGCCGACGGTTTCCTCGATCGGAACCCCGGGATCGACGCGGTGCTGGTAGTAGAGGTCGATCACATCGATCCCAAGCCTCTTCAGCGAGGCGTCAGCCACGGCCCTTGCGTTTTCCGGTCGACCGTCGATGCCTTTGATCGCCTCGGCCGCTGGTTTGCCGGGCTCTATGCGGAAGCCGAATTTAGTCGCGATCGTGACCTTGTCGCGTAGCGGCTTCAACGCCCGGCCGACAAGCTTTTCATTCTCGTAAGGGCCATAGACTTCGGCCGTGTCGAAGAAGGTGACGCCGAGGTCGACGGCGCGCTGCAGCGTGCGGATCGATTCCGCCTCGTCGGCGCCGCCATAGGCAAAGCTCATGCCCATGCAGCCAAGACCAATGGCGGAGACGGTCAGTTCATTCCCGAGTTTGCGGGTCTTCATGTCATGTCCTTTCGGGGTAGGGGCGACCATGCAGGCGCGCCAGGGTGGCCCGCGAACGCATCGAAACGCCCGGTATTCGTCGGCGCTTGGCCAGTCGGCTCCAAGCGGCGTCCTGCATGCCGCTCTTCCCGGTGCCGTCTGGCTACGACGATGATCAAAGGATAGGGCCGCAGCATGCGGTTGAAAATCTCTGTCAACTCTCACGGGCTGTTCTATTATTTAGATCAATGAACAGGACCCAGCTTTCCCAACTCGCCGTCCTTGCCGCGGTTGCCGCCCATGGCAGCTTCCGTGGTGCCGCCCGCGAGCTTGCCATCGCACCATCGGCCGTCAGCCACGCGGTCGGCAGCCTTGAAGCGAGCCTTGGTGTGCGGCTTTTATCGCGCACCACCCGCAGCGTCGCGCCGACCGAGGAGGGGCGGCGCCTCCTTGAACGACTGGCACCGGCGCTCGACGAGATCGCCCACGCGCTGGAGGCTGCCACGGACACGCGCGACCGTCCGGCCGGCAATCTGCGCATCACGGCGCCGCGATTTGCCGCCGATCTTATCCTGGCGCCCCGGCTTGGTGCCTTTCTCAACCGCTACCCGGAGATCGTGCTGGAAATCGCCAACGAGGATGGTTTCACCGACATCGTCGAACAAGGCTACGACGCCGGCATCCGACTCGGCGAAAGCCTCGAAGCCGATATGATCGCCGTCAAGGTCGGGCCGGAGCTGGAAAGTGCGGTTGTTGCATCGCCCGATTATTTCGAGCGTTTCGGCCGCCCCTTTCATCCGAGCGATCTCGCCGGCCACCGCTGCATCCGGCGACGCTTTTCCAATGGCACGCTCTATCGCTGGGAGTTCGAGAGGCACGGCGAGGAATTGACGGTTTCCGTCGAGGGGCCGTTAATCCTTGGGGAAGACCGGCCGATTATCAAGGCGGCGATGGGTGGAGCAGGGCTTGCCTATCTCTTCCTCTCGCGGGTGGAAACGCCAATCGCCGAAGGGCGGTTGATCCGCGTGCTCGAGGATTGGTGCGCGCCCTATGCCGGCCCGTTTCTCTACTATCCGAGCCGGCGCCAGATGCGCCCGGCCCTTCGCGCCTTCATCGATTTCTTCAAGCATGCGAGCTAGGCCGGTTGATGGCCCTCATCAACGGCTATCGGCGTTTGCATCGGACTTGCAATCGCCGGTCGGCCGGGCAAAGTCGCGCTGACGCGGTGTGTCACGAGGGGAAGCGCAGTGAAGAAACCGCATTGGAAGATCTCGGGCGCGTGCGGCTGTCGAAAAACTTCTTCTTGCGCGAGTTCCTGCATTCGGAGATCGCCGATTTTCATCGTATCCCGAATATACCCGATGATCCCGAGCTGGCGATCGAGGCCGGGCGGCGGTTGTGCGAGGAGCTACTGGAACCGCTGGAAGCGACCTTCGGCCGTTTGACCATTCGCTCCGGATACCGAAACCGCGCGGTCAACGGTTTTGGCAATGCCCGCGGTCTCAACTGCTCGAGCAATGCGGCGTCGGCGGCCGATCACATCTGGGACATGCGCGATGCGGACGGCTGCATCGGCGCATCCGCCTGCATCGTCATTCCCTGGGTCTGGGACCGTCGCCACGAGCTCGGCGGCTGGCAGTCGATCGCCTGGTGGATCCACGACCATCTGCCCTATTCATCGCTCTGTTTCTTTCCGAAACTCTGGGCGTTCAATATCCAATGGCACGAGCGGCCGGCGCGCCGGATCCGAAGCTTCGCCGAGCCGCGCGGGATGCTGACCAAGCCCGGCATGGCGAACCAGCACGGCAGCCATCATGCGTTCTACGCACTCTTGCCCGAGCCGGTGAACGTGCCGAAAGTCAACTTGTAGCGCACGTGGTCGTCGGTTGCCGAGTAGCGGTCGTAGAGACGGCGCGCCACGGCATTGTCGCGTTCGGTATACCAATAGAGCCGGTCCCAGTCCGACGCCTGGCAGAGCGCGATCAGGTCGTCGATCATGGCGCGGGCGACGCCTTGGCCGCGCGCTGATGGATCAACGTAGAGATCCTCGATGTAGCAGATGGGGTGTCGGAAGAAGGTCGCGAGCTGTTCCTGGCAGATCACGAAACCGACCGGTTCGCCATCGAGGATCGCCAGCCGGGCAAAGAGCGGTGCAGCGGGATCGATGAGGCGGCTCCAGGTCAGACTGACGATGTCCTCCGCCAGCTCAATGCCGGAAAAGGCGACATAGCCGGCCCACAGGCGGCGCCAATGCGTTTCGTCGCTGGCGGTCGCCGCCCGTATGCTCAATGCCATCGTCCTTGCCTTGCTCCTGCTATTCGCTGACGTCGTTGAGCTGTCGAATTGCCTCGTCGCTCAAGGTCAGCTGGGTCGAACGGATGAGGCTCGTCAACTGGTCGAGATTGGTGGCGCTGGCGATGGGAGCGGTGATGCCCTTGCGGTTTCGCACCCAAGCGAGCGCAATCTCGGCCTGCGTTGCTCCGGTCTCTTCAGCGATTTCGTCGAGCACGCCGAGGATGCGCATGCCGCGGCCGTCGAGATATTTTTCGACGCCCGAGCCGCGCGCCGACCCTTCAAGGTCCTTGTGCGTGCGGTATTTGCCCGAGAGGAAGCCGCGCGCCAGGCCGAAATAACTGATGACGCCGATCTCTTCGCTGACGCAAAGATCGCGCAACGGCCCGTCGAAACTGTCGCGATCGTAGAGATTGTATTCCGGCTGCAGCACCGCATAGCGCGGCAGGCCGCCATTGGCGCTGACATCGAGCGCTTCGCGCAGCTGCAGCGAGTTCAGGTTCGAGGCGCCGACGGCGCGCACCTTGCCCTCAGACAAAAGCTGGTCATAGGCGGCAAGTGTTTCTTCGTAAGGCGTTTCGGGGTCTGGCCAGTGCGAGAGGTAAAGGTCGATATAATCAGTCTGCAGCCGCTTCAGTGAATCCTCGACCGCCTGCAGGACCCAGCGGCGTGACAGGCCCTTGCGGTCCGGCCCAAGCTCGGAACCGACCTTGGTAACGATCACAGCCTTGTCGCGGCTGTGGCCGGACTGTTTCAGCCATTTGCCGATGATCGTCTCGGATTCGCCGCCCTGGTTTCCTGGTGCCCAGGACGAGTAGACGTCAGCGGTGTCGATGGCATTAAGGCCGGCATCGAAGAAGGCGTCGAGCAGGGCGAAGGACGTCTTTTCGTCAGCTGTCCAGCCGAAGACATTGCCGCCGAAGACAAGCGGCGCGATTGAAAGGTTAGTGCGGCCAAGTCTGCGTTTTTCCATGGTTTCGCTCCATTGGACTGGATGAAAGCAAGTGCGCGATCGGGAGGATGCCGGCACGAACATAAGGCAAGCGAACAAAGCTTGTCACCTGCCGCCGGTCTTTTTTATCGGTCGTCGCCGCTTGATAGGTACGCACCTCGCCGCTACGGCGCCGCGCGTCATATGACGCGCTAAAGGCGCTGTAACGCTTTAAACTGCTGCATGATTTTCTCCTTAAATCGATTCCGGTTTAAGGAATCATGCAGTAGTCTCAGCCGCCAAATCAGGGAGCCCCGCTATGTTTCGTTTCGGAATTCTGTCCACGGCCAAGATCGGCCGCGATCTCGTCGTGCCCGCCATTCAGGACGCCGAGAACTGCGTCGTTTCGGCAGTCGCCAGCCGCGACCTCGCAAAGGCGCGCGCCATGGCCGACCGCTTTTCCGCGCCGCACGCCTTCGGATCCTATGAGGAGATGCTCGCCTCCGACACGATCGATGCGGTCTATATCCCGCTGCCGACCTCGCAGCACGTGGAGTGGACGATCAAGGCTGCCAATGCCGGCAAACATGTGCTCTGCGAAAAGCCGATTGCGCTGCGGGCATCCGAGATCGATGCATTGATCGCGGCGCGCGATCGCAACAAGGTGCTGATCGCCGAAGCCTTCATGGTCACCTACAGCCCCGTCTGGCGCAAGGCCCGCTCGCTGCTTGCCGAAGGGGCTATCGGCCGACTTCGACACGTGCAGGGTGCCTTCACCTATTTCAACCGCGACCCCGGCAACATGCGCAACATTCCGGCACTCGGTGGCGGCGGCCTGCCGGATATCGGCGTCTACCCGACGATCACCACGCGCTTCGTGACGGCCAAGGAGCCGGTGCGCGTGCAGGCAAGCACTGATCGCGACCCGGAATTCGGCACCGACATCTATTCGAGCGTGCGCGCCGACTTCGGTGATTTCGAACTGAGCTTCTATATCTCCACGCAGCTTGCCGCCCGCCAGGTCATGGTCTTCCACGGCGACAAGGGTTTCATCGAGGTGAAATCGCCGTTCAATGCCGACCGCTACGGGCGCGAGGAAGTGGAGCTCACCAACCAGAACCACGCCCAGTCGCAGCTCTTCCGCTTCCAGGATGCACGCCAGTACAAGCTGCAGGCGGAAGCGTTTGCGCGCGCTGCAAAGGGCGAAGCCGAGGAAGTGGTCACGCTCGAAAACTCGCGGCTCAACCAGAAGCTCATCGATGCGATCTACCGCGCCAGCGACAAGGACGGCTGGGAAAAGATCTGAGCCGGCTAATGAAAGAAAAAGCCCGCCGGCGCGAGCCGGCGGGCATTTCTCGTTGTTGTCGGATCAGGCCAGCGCCGCGCGCTCCCTGGCGAAGCCCTTCACCTTGAAGAACAGGAAGTCGCCGACGCCGATCAGGCCGACGATCAAGAACCCGACGCCGATGGGCGTCAGCGAGTTATAGGCGGTTGCAAGCAGTGCAAGGCTTGCGATCTGCCACAGGACGTCGCCGCCGATACTGACGCGGGCGGCAGCCGAAACCGGCCCACCGTTGCGGGCGGCCGAGAGATGGAAAATCCCCCAGGCCAGAAGCCCGACGCCAAGCAGCTTTATCATCAGCGGGGTGGCGACAGGGCTGATGAGAGCGGCGAGCGGGGCCGCACCGAGGATGAGGACCGCGCCGGTGAGGAGCGAAAATGCGCCATCGGCGAGGAAGGTCTTGTTGAGCAGGCTGCGGTTGGAAAGGTTCAACATTTTCGGCTCCATTCGTTTGTCGATATCCGGATGTTGCCGCCTCCCGGTCATGAAACCAATTACCTCGCAGGTAGTGGATTTTGCGCAGCGCCTGCGCCAATCTGCCGGCACAACGGAGATCGGCATCGATGGAATTCGGCAATCACCTGAAGGAATGGCGTGGGCACCGCCGCATGAGCCAGCTTGACCTGGCGGTGGCTGCCGGCATCTCGACGCGGCACCTTTCCTTCCTCGAAACCGGCCGATCGAAGCCATCGGAAGGCATGATCCTGCGTCTGGCCTCGGTGCTCGACATTCCTGCGCGCGACCAGGGCACGCTGTTTTCAGCCGCCGGATATCGTCCGCGCATGACGACGCGCCCTGCGTCGGGGCTCGATGCCATGCCCGCCGCCGTGGCCAATGCCATCCGGCTCATCCTTGCTCGCCACGATCCCTATCCGGGCCTGGTGCTCGATCATGAATACACGCTCCTGATCGTCAATCCGGCGCTGGCGGCGCTCGCCGTTTCGGCCGACGTGCCTTTCAATCCCGGCCAGAACTTTCTCGATGCTTTTCTCTCGTCGGAAAATGTCCGCGCCCTCGTCGTCAATTGGGAGGCTGCGGCCGCCGATCTGGTCCAGCGCGTTCGCACCGAAGCCTGGCTGCAGGGGCCGAGGAGTCGCCTTGGCAAGAGGCTGGAGAAACTGGCGGCCGATCCCGCCGTCAAGCGCGCGGTCGAAAACTATCCGGATACCGACCGGCTACCGGTTCTGCCTGTCGAGTTGCGCGTCGGGCCGGTTACGTTGAGCTTCATCACCACGCTGCAGACCTTCGGCTCGACCCAGGACGCCCTAGTGGAAGGTGTGCTGATCGAATCCTTCTTCCCGGCCAACGAGGAAACCAGAACCTTCTTCGAACGCAAGGGATGACGTGTCAGCCGTTATGCACGCCAGCGACGATGGCGCCGCACAGCGTCAGTGCAATGCCCATGTTGTAGCCGCCGATCGCTGCTGCAACCTGCACCCAGTCACCACCTGCACCCGCCAGGATGGAAAGCACGCCGGCAACGAACAGGCATGTCCGAGGCGAACGGAGGCCTGCGACAAGCATGCCGAGCATGACGGTGGCGATAATGATCATGAAACCCACATTGCTGGCATCGCCGTCAGGAGTTGATGATGATCATGCCGCCGATGATCAGCACCGCGCCACCGACATAGCGCAGCGTCAAGGCTTCGCCGAGGAAGACGGCGGCAAGCAGCGGCACGATGCAAAAGGTCAGGGCCATGAACGAGTAGGCGATGGTCAGCGGTACCGACCTGATGGTGAAGATCCAGATGATCGTGCCGAAGCCGTAGACGATCAGGGCCGTCAGCAGCGTCGGACTGAAGATGAGCGCCAGCAGGCCCTGTGCGTCAGGGCTTCCCGTCTTGGCGCTCGTCAGCTTGAAAAGGATCTGGCCGGCCGAGATCAAAACCGGCGTGAAGAACAGTCCAAACCAAACGGCCGGGGCGAGATTGAGATTCATCGCAGGGCACCTCGCATCGGCTACAGCGCCGCGCGTCTCATTAGACGCGCAAAGGTCGCTGTAGCACTTTGAATTGCTGCATGTTTTTATCCTTAAATCGAATAGGATTTAAGGAAACATGCAGTAGGCCTTGTCTTCGCAATAGAAAATATCGCGACCGATATCGATGCACGCGTGTTGCGCTGGGACAGGATGCATCGCCCGCAGGAAGGAGTGCGTATAGGGGAAGAAATTGAAATGCGGATTGAAGGTGTAGCGATATTCGCGTTCGCGCGGAACGACGATGATCAGCCGCTGCCGGGTGATACGGCGCAGTTCGGCAATCGCCTTGCGATAGTCGAGGATATGCTCGATGACGTGGGTGCAGACGACGGTATCGAATTCGCCATCCGCGAAGGGAAGCTCTTCGATCATCGCCGCGAAGTATTCCACGCCCTCGATTGTGGCCGCGTCATCGATGGCGAAGTCGACGCCGGTCAAGCGCCGCAGATCGGGGTTCGCGCCTCGGATGTGCTTCAGCAGCACGCCGGTGCCGCAACCGACATCGCAGACGGATTTGCCGCGTACTTCGGCCGCAATCTTGCGAACACAGGCTTCGGAATTGTCGGTTCCTTCGTGAACGCGTGGATGCTGCTTGTAGAGCTGCTCGTATTCTAAGGCCGTCAGGAAGGGGGCACGTTCGCGAAAACGGGCGAGGTGGCCGATATGCTCGCCCCAGGCGAGGCTCGCCATGCCCTTGAACAGGCGTGAGTCCCTGACGAACGGCGGCAATATGTCTTCGATGACAAAGCGTATGCGGTTGGTGGTTTCGCGGTTCATCGACAGGGGTTCCATATATCTCGTGAGCTTAGGCCGCGTCCGGTCCGCGCCGGTGGGCACGGAGCTGCGGGACCGCCGGCTTTTCGACGACAGCCTCTCGCGCTGCGCGCCGGCCGGTCGCCATGTAATGCAGCCGCAACTGCTCGGTGCGGGCCCGCGATACGGAGTCCAGGATCAGGCCGGCGGTGAACATCGTGATCGATATCAGCAGCAGCACCATCGAAAGCACCCAGGTCGGCATGCGGGGAACCAGCCCCGTGCCGAAATATTCGATCAGCACCGGCGTCATGAAAATCAGGCTCGTTGTCATGAAAGCGAGGCTGATCAGACCAAAGAAGGCGAAGGGTCGCGTTTCCTTCATCAGCATTGCGAACATCCAGAGGATCTTGGCGCCGTCGCGGTAAGTTGAGAGCTTGGAATGCGAGCCTTCGGGGCGTCTGCCATAATCCAGCTCCAGTTCGCTGACCGGCAGCTTCAACCGCGAGGCATGCACCGACATCTCGGTCTCGATCTCGAAGCCGGCGGATATCGCCGGAAAACTCTTCACGAACCGTCGCGAGAAGACGCGATAGCCGGAAAAGATGTCACTGAAATCCGTACCGAAGATCGACCGGTAGAGGTAGTTGAAGAGCTTGTTGCCGAGCGCGTGACCCTGCCTGCCTGCATCTTCGCGAATATTGCGCCGCGTCCCCACGACCATGTCCGACTGTTCGGTAATCAGCGTGCGGATCAGGTCCTCGGCGTCAGCCGGTGAGTAGGTGCCGTCGCCATCTGCCATCACGTAGATATCCGCGTCGATGTCGGCGAACATCCGCCGGACCACGTGTCCTTTGCCTTGCCGTCTTTCGCGAACGACGGTGGCGCCGGCGAGCATTGCCTGCAAGGCGGTTCCGTCCGTCGAGTTGTTGTCGAAGACGTGAATGCTGGCCGTCGGCAATGCGGCTCTGAAGTCGCGCACGACGCCGCCGATGGTCGAAGCTTCGTTGTAGCAGGGCAGAAGGACAGCAATGCTTAAGGGTTCAAACATCGGCGCAGCTCGATTTGAAAGTGTCAGCGCATGATAGGTGTCGCCGGTTAACAACACGCCAAAGTGCACATGCGCGTCAGCGCCTTTGTCTTCGGGAGCCCGGTACAACTTTACGGTTTTTTGATCCCGCCCGATTAGGGTCCTGGGAGGATAGGGGCGTAAGAAGATGCTGGACAGAATTGCGAGACGTCAGGACCCGGCGGCAGTGACCGCAAAAATGCGCTTCTGGTCGAGCTTGCCTTGGATGGTCCTGTTCTATGGCGCGCCCGTCGTCTTGTTTTTGGCCGTCCGTTTCCTCCGCGCATCGGATTATGTGGGCCGCGACAATGATGACGCCATGCGGCTGGTTCAGGTTCGAGACCTGCTCAACGGTCAAGGCTGGTTCGACCTGGTCCAGCTTCGTCTCGGTCTGGATGGCGGCACGCAGATGCATTGGTCGCGGCTGATCGACCTGCCGATAGCCGGGCTCATTTCCTTGCTCAGTCCGCTCTTCGGTGCCGACAGAGCCGAAGTGCTGGCGCTTGCGATCTGGCCGATCTTCCTCGCCATTCCATTGCTGGTGTTCATGGGGCTCGCCGGCCGTCGTATTGGCGGAACGCAATGCATGCATTTCTGCCTCGGTCTGACGGCGATCTTTGTGGTGACCAGCAATCGGTTTATGGGTGGCGCCATCGATCACCACAACGTCCAGCTGGTCCTGGCTGCAGTGATGGCCGCGATGCTGGTCGACATGCGCCATCGTGCGCGCAACTACGTGATTGCCGGCGCGGCGGCGGCGCTGGCGATTGCCATCGGCGCCGAGACGACGCCGCTTGTGGCGGTCGTTTGTGCCATTGTCGCGTTGCAATGGGCGCTCCTCGGGCGGGACGTTGCTGGTGCGACCATCGCTTTCGGCATCTCACTGGCAGTTACCTTGAGCACTGTGTTCTTCCTCACGGTGCCGCCTCACCTCTATCGCGTGGCAACCTGTGACAACCTGTCGATCGCCTTCTACTCCCTGGCACTTGTCGGCGGTTGTGTGCTGGCTGCGTCTGCGGCATTTGTTAGCGATCGCGGAATATCGGCTCGGTTTGTCGCGCTGGCCGTCAGTGCCTGTTCCGTCCTGGCTGTCGCACTCGTTATTGCGCCCCAATGCCTTGGCAACCCGCTTGCCGATCTTGACCCGCTGTTGATCGAACTTTGGCTCGACCGTGTGACCGAGGCGCAATCCTTCGCGACCGTGCTGGCGCGCCAGCCGGCAAGCGTCGGCGCCTACTATTTCTGTGGGGTCTTTGCATCGCTCGTCTGTGTCTGGCGCATTTGGCAGGGCGATCGGGTCAGACTGCATCTCATCCTCGTCGCCCTTGTTGCTGCCAATCTTGCCATCGCGATGGTCCAGGTGCGAGCGATGGCGTTTTCCAACCTTCTGGCAATCCTGCCGCTCTCGCTGCTGCTCGTGGATATGCGAGCCTGGTCGCAGGGGGGAACCAGGGGCGTGAGCGCATCGCTCGCCTATGTCCTTGTTCTGATTTTTTCGGTGCCCGCAGTCTGGGCAATCGGCGGCGCCTTGGCACGCAACGGCCTTGCCGCTCTGGAGGCGCCGCAGGCGTCCAATACCGAAAACTGCCTGACGCCGGCAGCTCTTTCAGATCTTGAAGGTCTTCCGCCATCGATGATCGTTGGTCCTTCGGATATTGGCGCCTCGATCCTTAGATACACGAGCCACCGTGTCTTGACGGCGCCCTATCATCGCAATGCCGATGGCATGCTTATGGAGCTGAAGATCGGGCTGGCGTCGCCATCTGATGCCAAGGCGATGCTGAGCAAGTTGCACGAACCGATCCTGGCATTTTGCGCCAACGATGTTCAGGCAGACATGATCATCAAGCGGGAACCTCGGGGGCTCTACGGGCAGCTCGCCGCCGGTCGGGTTCCGGAGTTTCTGACGCCGCTGCCTGTTTCCGAGAAATCCAGCATTTTGCTCTACGCGCTGAAGCCATAGCGAGCGGGGACGGCGGAGGAAGAAACCGGTAGAAAGGCGCACGGTTCTGCTGACCTTGGGCCTCTCGTCGGCTACAAATGGGCATGAGCTCCATTTTCGACAACGATTCTCCGAGCAACCTCACCGAATATTCGGTCTCCGAGCTTTCCGGCTCGATCAAGCGTACGGTCGAGCAGGCCTTCGATCAGGTTCGTGTGCGTGGCGAGATCTCGGGCTATCGTGGGCCGCATTCTTCGGGGCACGCCTATTTCGCGCTCAAGGACGATCGGGCGCGCATCGATGCGGTGATCTGGAAGGGCACCTTCTCGCGGCTGCGCTTCCGCCCGGAAGAGGGCATGGAAGTGATCGCCACCGGCAAGGTCACGACCTTCCCCGGTTCGTCGAAATACCAGATCGTCATCGAGACGCTGGAGCCGGCCGGTGCCGGCGCGTTGATGGCGCTTTTGGAAGAGCGCAAGCGCAAGCTTGGCGCCGAAGGCCTGTTCGACGCGACGCGCAAGCGGCCGCTGCCTTTTATGCCAAAGGTGATCGGCGTGGTCACTTCGCCGACCGGGGCCGTCATTCGCGATATCCTCCACCGCATCGCCGACCGGTTCCCCGTCCATGTCGTCGTCTGGCCGGTTAGGGTCCAGGGCGAAGGCTCGGGAGACGAGGTGGCGGCGGCCATCCGTGGCTTCAACGAATGCGAAGCCGGCGGGCCGATCACCCGCCCCGACGTCCTGATCGTCGCGCGCGGTGGCGGCAGCCTGGAAGATCTCTGGGGTTTCAACGACGAGGCGGTCGTGCGCGCGGCGGCAGCGTCCGTCATCCCGCTGATCTCGGCCGTCGGTCACGAGACCGACTGGACGTTGATCGACTATGCTGCCGACCAACGCGCACCGACCCCGACCGGGGCGGCGGAAATGGCCGTGCCGGTCAAGGCCGATCTGGAAGCGGAAGTATCCGGCCTTTCGGCGCGGCTGAAGGCCGGCATGGTCAGGCAGATGGAAAACCGTCGCCAAGTGGTGCGGTCGCTTGCCCGGGCGCTGCCGTCGCTCGATCAGTTGTTGGCGCTGCCGCGTCGACGCTTCGACGAGGCTGCCCTCGGCCTCGGGCGTGGTCTGATGATGAACACAACGAACAAGCGCCGGATGTTCGAGCGCGCTTCGGCGGAGCTGCGGCCGGATCTGGTCAAGGCGCGGCTCGGCGATCGTCGGCAACGGCTAAACGATGCGATGAACCGCGCCGAGCGCGTCGTCGAGCGTCAGGTCCATCGCGGACAGTCGCGTGTCTCGGCGGCGGATGCGTCGCTGCGCGCGCTGCCGTCGCGCCTGCTGGCCCAGATCCACCGCTCGACGGATCGCGTGGCTGGGCTGGTTGCGCGGTCCGACGCGGCAATCCGCACGGACATTCGCCGGTTGACGGGTGTCATCGCCGCACAGGACCGCATCCTGCAATCGCTGTCCTATCGCAATGTCCTGCAGCGCGGTTTTGCGCTGGTGCGCGACGGCGAGGGCGGCCCGGTTCGCCAGGCCGCGGCCGTTGCGCCCGGCATGGCGCTGTCGCTGGAATTTGCCGACGGCAGCGTTTCGGCGATTGCGGGTGAGGGTGGGGAGCCGACAGCCCAGGCGGCCGCCAGGAAGAAGCAGCCGAAAACCGGTGGTTCCGGTGGCGACCCGTCGAAGCAAGGCAGCCTGTTCTAGGCAAGGTTTGCGATCACGGGAGCCCTCATCTTTCCAACGAGGACGGGTTGACTGTGCGGCCTGCATCAATGACGCCTGCTTTTCATTTCCCTGTCACGGAGGCAGCATAACGCCGCGCTCACAGCACTCTGCGGAATGGAAGTCAGATATGGTCGAACGAGCCAAGATTATCTTCATTCACGGCGCTTCCAGCAGTGGAAAATCCACTCTGGCGCGCGCGGTCCAGGCACAAATCGGCGAGCCATTCTGGCACGTCTCGATTGACCATATTCGTGATTCGGGAACGTTGCCGACGGAAAGATTCCGGCGCGGCGACTTCAGGTGGCAGGAATACCGTGCCCGTTTCTTCGAAGGGTTCCACCGCTCCCTGGTCGCCTATGCCTCGGCCGGCAACAATCTCCTGCTGGAACACATTCTCGAGGAGCCCGGTTGGGCGTCTGAGCTGGCGATGATGCTGCAGTCCTTCGATGTCTTCTTCGTCGCGCTCCACTGTGAGCTTCAGGAACTTGTCCGACGGGAAACGCTGCGCGCGGACCGGCCGATCGGCAGCGCTACAGACGATTTCCATCGCATTCACGAGGGGCAGCGCTACGATCTCCAGCTTCATTCAGGGCAAGCCGTTGAAGATAACGCTGCGCAACTGATTTCCGCCTGGGCGTCGCGCCGGTCGCCATCCGTGTTCGAGGAACTGGCCTTGGAAGCGCGCTCCCGGCCCGCCTACTCCTCCGGTCTCTGAGCAAGGGCGAGTTTGGCAAACGCATTTGGAATCGGCCGATTTTCCGGTGACATGCGTTCGTCGCGGGCGGGTCGCGCTACGGCTCAAAAGATCGTCATTGCAATAGATTGATTCTTTGGATCATTTTCTCCGTCGATCGATCTCGATCCCAGGTCTTATGCAGTAGGAACAATGGATGCATATTCTGCTCGTGCTCGCCCATCCGCTGGAAGACAGCTTTGCCGCCAGCGTCGCCCGCGAAGCGCAACGGGCGCTTGTTGCCGGTGGCCATACCGTCGATCTGCTCGATCTCTATCGCGAGGATTTCGATCCGAGGTTGAGCAAGGTAGAGCGCGGCAGCTATTTCACCGACAACTACGATGCCAGCTTAACGGCCGGGTTGATCGCGCGGCTGCAGGCAGCGGACGGGATCGTCCTGGTTTTTCCGCAATGGTGGTTCAATTTTCCGGCGATCCTCAAGGGCTTCTTCGATCGGGTCTTCGTGCCGGGCGTTGCCTTCGACAACGATCCGGCCGGCGGCCGCATCATCCCGCGGCTGAAGAACATCAAGCTCTTCTGGGCGCTGACGACGACGGGATCGCCCTGGTGGGTGGTGCATCTTTATATGGGCAACCCCGTGCGGCGGCTGCTGAAGCGCGGTATTGCCGCCTTCTGCGCCAAGGGCCTCGATTTCCGCATGGTCAGCCTGCACGACATGGATCGGGCCACGGATGAGAAACGTAAGCGTCACCTTGCCCGCGTGCGGCAGCTCGCCGGACGCATCTGATCGTCAGCCCTATTCATAGGTTGCAAGCAGTTTCCGCAGCACCGCATCCAGCGCTTCGCGCTCGTCCGGTGCAAGGCTTGCAACGACCCGGTGCTGGTTGGCGACATGGGCCGTCGCAGCCTCGTCGACGCGTTCCAAGCCTTCCGCCGTCAGCGCTATGATCACGCCGCGGCGGTCGTCCGGATTGTCGAGGCGCTGGACGAGACCCTGCTTTTCCAGCTGGTCGATGCGGTTGGTCATCGTGCCGGAACTGACCATGGTGGTCGCCAGCAGTTCGCCGGGTGAGAGCTGAAAGGGTGATCCGGAGCGCCTGAGCGCCGCAAGCACGTCGAAGCTCGCCGACGTCAATCCGCGCTCGGCGAAGGTCTTTTCGATCTCGCGTCCGATATGGTTACGCAGCCGCGTGAAGCGGCCGAGAAGGCCCATGGCCGAAACGTCCAGGTCTGGTCGTTCGCGTTGCCACTGCGCCAGAATTCTATCGACGTGATCCATCTGAGCCTCCACCGTTCTTCCGAAATGCCTAAGGCGAAGATATCTTGACGTCAAGATAATATCGGTTATAACGGAGATATCTTGATCTAGAGATACTTGAGGTAGAGACATGATCGCCAGCCGCAACGCCGACCTCGCCCTGACCGCCCTGGCGCCTGCCATCTGGGGCAGCACCTATCTGGTCACGACCGAACTGCTGCCGCCGGGCTATCCCTTGACGGTCGCCATGTTGCGCGCCTTGCCGGCGGGGCTCTTGCTCCTGCTGATCGTCCGCCAGCTGCCTTCAGGCATCTGGTGGCCGCGCACGTTCCTGCTCGGCGCCCTCAATTTCTCGTTCTTCTGGGCGATGCTGTTCGTGTCTGCCTACCGGTTGCCCGGCGGCGTCGCCGCCACGGTCGGCGCGATCCAGCCGCTGATCGTCATCCTGTTGTCGCGCGTCTTTCTCGGCTCGCCGATCCGCGCGCTGAGCATCATCGCCGGCCTTGCTGGCATCGTCGGCGTCGGCCTGCTTGTGCTGACACCGGGCGCAACGCTCGATCCACTCGGCGTCGTTGCCGGTCTTGCCGGTGCCGTGTCGATGGCCTTCGGCACGGTTCTGAGCCGCCACTGGGCGCCGCCCGTGCCGCCCTTGACCTTCACCGCCTGGCAGCTTGCCGCCGGCGGAGTGCTGCTGGTGCCGGTCGCTCTCTTCTTTGAGCCGGCCCTGCCGACCCTGACGATGGCGAACTACGCGGGCCTCGCCTATCTCGGCCTGATCGGCGCCGCCTTCACCTATCTGCTCTGGTTCCGGGGGCTGTCGCGCCTCGAGCCCTCGGCCGTAGCGCCGCTCGGCTTCCTAAGTCCTGTCGTCGCGATCCTGCTCGGCTGGGGTGTGCTTGATGAACGTCTGACACCGGTCCAGGCGCTGGGCATTCTCGTCGTGCTAATCAGCGTCTGGCTGAGCCAGCGGGCGCAACTGGCGCCTCGCGTTCGCCCGGCCCGTGCGTGAAGAACAAGGTGCCCCCTTCGCTCACCAATCCAGGCAAGCGCTGAGGTTGGACAAGGCAGGCGCCCCGGCAAAAACCTACCCGAGGTCGCAGTCGCGGGTGCCGGCCGCCGCTTTCGCAGCGGCGGCCGTTAACCCCCGAGCGATCGGCGTGTGGATATCGGCGGCAGCCATGGCCTCGAGCCCGGCCGCGGTCGTGCCAGCGTAATCGAGGAAGGTTTGCACGATTTCGTCAGGCGTCTGCTTGCTGCCTGCCAGCAAGGTGCTGCCGCCGAGGAAAAGCTGGCGCACGGCGCGCTCGGCGATGCCTCTCTCGATGCCTTTCGTCACGGCATCGGAAATCATCGCATCGGCAAAGACGGCAAGAAAGGCAGGGCCGGAGCCGGTCAAGGCGGTGAAGTAGTCGAGCTCGGTTTCCGTCGCGATCCTTTGCACCTTGCCGGATGCTTCAAAGAGCCGCTCGGCGAAGGCGCAATCCGCCTCGGTGGTGTCAGGGCTTGCAAGCCACGGTGTGAAGGAGAGCCGCTTTTCGGCGGCAGTATTCGGCATCGCCCTGATGATGCGACGAGCCTCGAAGCGGGCGGCAAGGTCGGCAAGCGAAACCATCGCCATCACCGAAATGACGAGCTTGCCCGAGAGATCGAGCGCGATGGCGTCGAGATCCTGTGGGCGTACGGACAGCATCACCACATCCGCGTCAGCGGCGAGCGCGGCGTTATCTTTCGTCTGGCGGACAGCCGGCCAGGGCTCGAAGCCCGGGACGGTGCCGCTGCGCGAGGAGACGGTCAACGCCTCCCCGGCGATGACGCCATCGGCAAGGGCGGGCAGCAACAGGGCCTTGCCCAGCCAGCCGCCGCCGCCGATGACACCGAACTGCGTCAAGCCCACTCGCCCTGCCGCATGACCGGCACGCGACTGCCGTCGGCGCGCACGCCGTCGATATCCACCTGGCCGGAGCCGATCATCCAGTCGATGTGGATCAGGCTCGAATTGCCGCCCTGGGCGCGGATCTGTTCCGGCGTCAGGCTGGTGTCGTCGACGAAGCAGCCCGAGTAGCACTGGCCAAGCGCGATGTGGCACGAGGCATTTTCGTCGAACAGGGTGTTGTAGAACAGGATGCCGCTTGCCGAAATCGGCGAGGAATGCGGCACGAGGGCCACTTCACCGAGCCTGCGCGCGCCCTCGTCGGTGTCGAGCACCTTGTTCAGCACCTCCTCGCCGCGCGAAGCCTTCGCCTCGACGATGCGTCCGCCTTCGAACCGGACCTGAATGTTGTCGATCAGCGTACCCTGATGCGACAGCGGCTTGGTGCTGGAGACGTATCCCTCGACGCGCAGCGCGTGCGGTGTCGTGAAGACCTCTTCGGTCGGGATATTGGGATTGCAGATGATGCCGTTTTTCGCTTCCGACGCGCCGCCACACCACAGATGGCCATCGGCCAGCCCGACGACGAGATCGGTGCCGGGGCCGGTGAAATGCAGCGAGGCGAAGCGTTCGCCGTTCAGCCAGGCGGAGCGTCGCGCCAGGTTGGCATTGTGCGCCTTCCAGGCCGCAACCGGATCGTCGAGATCGACGCGCGACGCGGCGAAAATGGCGTTGGCCAGCTTTTCCACCGCGATCGGCTCGGGATCGTTCGGGAACACCAGCTGCGCCCAGGCAGGGTTCGGATAGGAGACGATGTTCCAGTTGATGTCGAAATTCGTGATTTTTTCGAGCGCCGGCTTGTAGGCGATGGAATTGGCCTTGTTGGCGCGCGCCACTTTGCTCGGGTCCTGGGCCGACAGCATCATCGGGTTGTCGCCGGAGATGGCTAGGCGGGCAGCGCCGCCGCCGAATGCCTTGGCCATGCCTTCGTAAAGCCAGTCGCTTGCCCGGTCGAAGCTTTCGTCAGGCGCGTAGGCGTAGCGCGCAAGTGTCGTTTCCTCGTCGGAATAGAACGTCGTCACCAGACCGGCGCCGGCCTTGTAGGCGTGCTTGGCGATATCGCGCACAAGCGGCATGGCGGCGATCGGCGCCGTCATTACCAGGTCCTGGCCCTTTTGCAGCTGCAGGCCGACCTTGATGGCGACTTCCGCGAGCTTGTCGAGTTTTACCGGGTCGATCGGGGTGGGGGTGTTGGCGGGATAGGTCATGATTTGCCTGTCATTATGAAATCGGACGAACAAGACTTAGTGCGCTTTGCGGCGAAAATGAAGGCTGGCGGTTGCAAACGTCAGATGCTCTTGGCTGCAGCGCGCATTCTGGCGACATTGCTGTCGTGCACCTCTTCATAGGGCGCGAAGTAGAGGATCGAACCGGCGGCGATCTCATCGGCAGCAAAATCCTTGAGAGGCCCGATGGGAGTTCCGTCCGCGGCCGCGCGCACCAAACGTTCGAGATAGCTTCGGTTCGCATCGATCAGCGCCGCGTCATAGCCGCCCGCAGCAATACGATCGCGATCGCCGTGGCTTGGCAGGATGCGGGCGATCGGCCATTCCCGCAGGCGCTTCAATTCGGCGATATGCGTTGCGACCTGCTCGGCTTCGGCGATAAAGGTGGCGCAGTCTTCGACCGTGTCGCCGGCCAGCAGCAGCTTTTCCTCGGGCAGCCAGAGGACATTGCCGTCGGCGCTGTGAATGGCGAAATGATGCAGTTCCACCTTTCGTTGCCCCACCTTGAGATCAAGCCCGTGCTCAAACAGGCGGTTGGGCATGACGAGGGGATGGATCGGCGGCGTTGCGATTTCGATCTTCTCGCGGTTTTCGGCAAGCCGTTCCGCCGTCAGCGACAAAGCGATGATCTCGCAATCGACAAAGGCGGCGTTTCCGGCTACGTGGTCCTTGTGCCAGTGGCTGAGCACGACCCGGATCGAGGTGACGCCAAGGCCTTCGAGATGGACGCGAATGGCTTCGGCGTGGGGGATGGAGATGTGGGTGTCGTAGACGAGCGCCTCACCGCCATCGACGATTGCGTAGGACGCGACGCCCAACGCATAGGCGCCATCGTCCAGCCAGTTTGGTCCCTCGGAATGGAGCCGGGTCCCGGCAATCCGCCCGTCGTAATAGGCGAAGATGCCGGGATAGGGCTGCAATATCGTCAGGGTCGACGTCATATCAGGCATGGCGCGCTTGCTCCTCCCGTTGTTCGCATCTGTCATAGGATGGCGCGCGCCGAAAAAGAAGGGCCGTGGGGCCGCTCTATTGCGCACGCAGCAGATAGGCGTCGTGCTGCTTCAAGAAGATCATCAGACGCTCGCCATAGTCCGATGCCACGGCAGCCTTGACGCTCGAGCGTTCCGCCAGGGCCTGCCGCCAGGCGGAAACACGGGCAAGGCCGCTGAAGATCTTGTGGTCGACCAACGTGTCGAACAGGTCGAAATAGCGGAAGATCGGCGCAAAGACTGCATCCACCAGGGAGAAATCCGTTCCGGCGAAATAGGGCCCGTCGCCCAGAACGGTTTCGATCGTCGCAAACTTCGCGGCGATCACCTGGCGCTTCTGCTCGAAAGCGTCGGCAGCCCCGGTGGTCTCGAAGCCCCAGAGGTCCGAGAGGATCGACGAGCCGTATTCCATCCAGCCGCGGTGGCGTGCCCGTTCCAGAGGGTCCGTCGGGTGAAGCCGGACGCCAGCCTGTGTCTCCTCGAGGTATTCGCAGATCACCGAACTTTCGAACAGGACGGCCTCGCCGGTCGTCTGCGGGATCTGCAGCAACGGCACCTTGCCGAGCGGCGAGATTTTCAGGAACCAGTCTGGCTTGGCGGCCAGATCGATGCTCGCGCGATCGAAGGCGACACCCTTTTCGGCAAGCGCGATCGCAGCGCGCTGCACATAGGGGCAGAGATGATGGCTGATCAGGGTAAGGGCACTGCTCATGGGTGGTCTCCTGGGTTGATCAATGTAGATGCATCTGCATGTATGTGTGCTTGCCAACACTTTCAAGATCAATGTAATTGCATCTATGAGCGATATTTCGAAGAATGGAGAACTGCGGCCGACGCCGGCTGCCACACAGGCCTGGATCGGCCTCATGCGCGCGCAACGGCGCGTGCTTTCGGCGATCGAGGCGGATTTCAAGAGGGCCGGTCTGCCGCCGCTCGGCTGGTATGATGTGCTCTGGGAACTGGTGCAGGCGGAGGACGGCAAGCTGCGTCCCTTCGAGATCGAGTCCCGCACCTTGCTTGCCCAATACAATCTCTCGCGTTTGATCGACCGGCTTGAACGGGAAGGGCTGGTTCGGCGCGAGGCTTTCGACGCCGACGGGCGCGGGCGCTGGGTGGTCGTGACTGACAAAGGGCGTGCGACACGCGAGCGCATGTGGGAGGTCTATTCCGGTTCGATCGAGGCCCATGTCGGCACAAAACTGGGTACGGACGAAGCGCAGCAACTGGCTAGTCTGCTCGCAAGGCTTCGCTAGAGCATTTCCAGGAAAAGTGCGAAGCGGTTTTCCGTCAGGAAATGTGTCAAAACAGGGAGATAGAGCGTTTCTGCGGCTCTGTCTAAACCGGAAGCGCTCTCGATCTCAGAACACGCCTGGAATGCCCAAGGACATCCTGGAGTGTTCATGTCGGCGTCAGGCGATCAGCGGTGCCGCCACGGCCTTGAGTGCCGTTCGTGCGTCGCCAGGTGCCAGCCGCACCTGAAGCCCGCGCTGGCCGCCATTGATGTAGACCTGTGCTTCGGAAAGCGCCGCTTCTTCGATCGCGGTCGGCACCAGCTTCTTCTGCCCGAACGGGCTGATGCCGCCGACATGATATCCGGTCAGGCGCTCGGCATCAGCAGGCTTCATCATCGCTGCCGACTTGCCGCCGAAGGCCGCGGCCAGTTTCTTCATGCTGACTTCGCGATCGGATGGCACCACGCAGCAGACTGGCTTGCCGTCGACCTCGGCCATCAGCGTCTTCAGCACCCGGCTCGGATCCTCGCCGAGTGCTTCTGCCGCCTGCAGCCCGACGCGCTCGGCGTTCGGGTCGTAGTCGTAGGTGTGGACGGTGAAGACAACGCCGGCCTTGGCAAGCGCCTGAGTTGCGCGGGTGGTCTTGGACATCGTGCCTCTCCCGGCGTCAGGCGTTGGTCTTGTGAAACAGGGCCTCGTAGAGGTCCGGCTTGAAGCTGATCAACAGGTTGCCGTTGGCCTCGATCACCGGACGCTTGATCATCGAGGGCTGTGCCAGCATCAGCGCGATTGCCTTGTCGGTATCGAGGTTCTGCTTTTCGGCATCGGGCAGGTTGCGGAAGGTGGTGCCGGCGCGGTTGAGCACGATTTCCCAGCCTGCCTCCTTGCACCAGCGATCGAGATGGGCTCGGTCGATGCCCTCGACCTTGTAGTCGTGGAAGCGATAGGCGATGCCCTGGCCGTCGAGCCAGGTGCGCGCCTTTTTCATCGTGTCGCAATTCTTGATGCCGTAGATCGTGACCGTCATTCCCATGCCTTTCCTGCCTTGCGGCAAATTCGTGCTGGGAGTGATAGCCTCCCTCTCAGGGAGAGGGAAGACCTTGCCGGTGTCTCAGGTTACGCCGACGTAGCGGCCCGGCTTGTGGTTGATGGCAAGCGTCATGTTGACGACGGCGGCGCCAACTACGGACAGAACCAGGTTGGCCGGCGGCAGCACGAAGAAGGCGGCGGCAAGGATCGTAAGATCGACGGCAAGCTGGAAATAGCCGGCGCGGATGCCGTACTTCTCCTGCAGATAGATCGCCAGAATGTTGATGCCGCCGAGCCCGGTGCGGTGGCGAAAGAGGATCAGCAGGCCGGTGCCCATCAATCCGCCGCCGACAATGGTCGCGTAGATCGGGTCGAGCTTGGCGAATTCCACCCATCCTGCCGTCAACTTCGAAAACAGCGCCACCAACGTGACCGCAAGAAAGGTGCGCAGCGCAAACATCCAGCCGAGCCGTTTGATCGCC
Source organism: Ensifer sp. ENS11 (assembly GCF_014851895.1). Classification (NCBI taxonomy): domain Bacteria; kingdom Pseudomonadati; phylum Pseudomonadota; class Alphaproteobacteria; order Hyphomicrobiales; family Rhizobiaceae; genus Ensifer; species Ensifer sp. ENS11. Next base: position 213,289 of record NZ_JACVAN010000001.1, read on the forward strand.
AGGACATAGAACGGCAGATTGATGAGCGAGAACACCAGCCAGAATTGCGCGCCGGTCGCGTATTGCAAAAGAAGGGCCAGACCGGAGGTGCTGCCCGTCAGCAGCATCGCCTTGCTGTAGATGATGACGCCGAGCGACATGATCAGCGTGCCCGTCAGGATCGCCAACGCATCCTCAAAGAGGTGGTGGCGCTCGGCGGGCACGTCCTGGGTATTGATCATTGGCTCGGCGTTCATCGTCTTTTCAGTCCTTAGAGGTTCTTGAACTTGCCGATGACGTCATCGACTTCGGCCGTCTTCAGTCCGGCAATGTTGATGCGGCCGGAACCCGGCATGTAGATGCCGTGTTCGTTCCTGAGCCGCATCACATCCGCTTCCGAAAGCGGCAGCAGCGAGAACATGCCTTCCTGGTCGGCGACGGCGCCAAGCGCCTGCCAGCGGTCGCGCAGGCCTTCGGCAAGCGATCGGCGAATGCCTGATATACGCTGGCGCATGGTTTCAAGTTCTTCTCTCCAGTCGCGCGCCAGGTCGGCATCGCACAGGATGGTGCGCACGATGGCGGCGCCGTGATCCGGCGGCATCGAGTAGCTGGTGCGCGCCAGGCCGGCGAGGTTGGAGCGGACCGTGTCGGCCGACGAGGACGAGGCGGTCACGGCAAAGATGGCGCCGGTGCGCTCGCGGTAGAGCCCGAACGATTTCGAGCAGGAGACGGCGATCAGGGTTTCCGGGACGATGCCGATGAGATGGCGAAGGCCCGTTACGTCCTCGTCCAATCCGCGGCCGAAGCCCTGATAGGCAAGGTCGATCAACGGCAGCAGGCCGCGCTCGGCGACGACGGCCGCGATCTCCAGCCATTGCGTATCGGTGATCACGCCGCCCGTCGGGTTGTGGCAGCCGGCATGCAGCAGCACGGCGTCGCCGGCCGAAGCACCTTGGAGCGCGCTCATCATGGTGTCGAAGAGCACGGTCTGGGACGGGACGTCGAAGAATGGATAGCCGGCCGTCTCAAGGCCCGCGGCCTTGAAGATGCTGGCATGGTTCGGCCAGCTCGGCAGGCCGATCCAGATGCGCTTGCCGCCCATCTGGCGGATGAGGTCGGCCGCAAGCCTTAGCGCGCCGGAGCCGCCCGGCGTCTGCACGCCGGCCAAATGGCTTCGGTTGATCGTGTCGCCACCGACCAGCGTCCAGAGGTGATCGACGAAAATGAGGTCGCCCTCGGGGCCGACATAGGCCTTGCTGTCCTGCGTTGCGAGCAGCCGCTTTTCCGCTTCCTTGACCGCGCGGAAGATCGGCGTGTGGCCGGTTTCGTCGCGGTAGACTCCGACGCCGAGATCGACCTTTCCAGGGCGCTCGTCCTTGCGATAGAGCCCGATCAGGGCCAGCAACGGATCGTCGGGTTGGCGGGTCAGAGCGTCGAACATGCCGGAATTCCCCCTTGGCAGTGACAGAGTAGCGATGGGCGATCGAGAAAGGTCGCGCCGAGAACCGTCCTCCGGCTCTCGACAGGCTTCTTCTTTAAATCAGAGACAGCGCAAAATCGATGCCGGATTTGCCACGGAGACAATATTCGCATAGATCGAATTGCGTAAATCGATGCATTTCTTTTGCTGATTTGCGCAAACGCTGAAGAGAGCGGGAAGGGCTGGCTATGACGGAGCGCGGAGCGTCCAAACTCGATGCGATCGACCGGCGGATTATCCGATTGCTTGTCGAGGACGCGTTGCGCAGCAACAACGAGCTTGCGGCGCGGGTCGGGCTTTCGCCGGCACCGCTGTCGCGCCGGTTGGCGCGGCTCTACTCGGAAGGTGTTATCCGGCAAACGGTCGTGGTCGATCCGAAGGCGGCGGGGGTCGGCTTCCAGGCCTTTCTCGAAGTGACGCTGGAGCGGACCGCAAGCAAGGTCGGGCAGCGTTTCATCGAACTGGTGTCGCGCATGCCCGAGGTGGTGGAGTGCCATACGGTTGCCGGTGATTTCGACTTTCTGCTGAAGATCGCCGTACGTGATGTCGCCGACTACAAACGGCTATTGTGGACCGAGTTCGAGCAGATCGGCGAGATCAAGACTCTGCGCTCGACCATCCTTCTCGACAGTCCGAAGATGACCGCGACGATGTCGCGGTGATGTCCGGAACGTTCTCAGGACGTTCCGGACAAAGCCACAGCTTTGGCTTGGCTTCAGGCTTCCAGCGGGCCGGGCTTGCGTGCGGCGCTTGACGCGGTTGCGCAGGCGATTTTCATCAGGTCCGCGCGGCGACGGGCAAGCCTTGTCGATACCCGGGTAACAATCAGCCCGTCCTGCGGTGCGCGGACTTCGATGGCGCCGTCTGGCCGGCCGGGACGGCTAAGGATCGTCACGAGCAGATCGGCGGCCTTCACCCTCTCGCCGATATCGCGGTGGAAGAGGATGGCGCCGGATTCCGGAGCGCGGATCAGCTCGATGTTGTCGAGCGGCGCGACGATGCCGCCGAATGCTGGAAGTGCTGCCCTGTCGCCGGCGACCACGCCGCGCTGGGCGAGGAAGCGCAGCACGCCTTCGGCATCCTTGCGTGCCATGTCAGGATAGACGTCGCGTGTGCCGCGAAGCTCGACCGTGACGGAGAGCCGCCCCGGAAGGCTCGTCTTCATCTGACCGGCTGCCTCATACTTCCAGGCGTAGGCGACGGCCTCTTCGAAGGCGGAGCTTTCGCCATCCGAAAGAAGCACCGCCTCCATGTCGAGAGCTGCGGCAAGGTCGGCCGCCTCCGGCCAGAAGGCGTCGTCGATATAGGCATATTGCAGCGCTTCGTCGTCGCAATGCAGGTCGAGCATCAAGTCGGCGCCGAGCGCCATATGCAGCAATTGCCGCTTCAGCCGATCCGTGGCCGAGTAACGATCAAGATCCTCGAGAAGGCTGTCGCGCTCGCCGAGTGCGATCAGCGGAAAATCGCGGTTGAAATTGGTGCGCGAGCCGAGATCGAACCGGCCCTGCAGTTCGCCGAAATGCGATTGCGCGGTGCCGATGGGGTTTGCCTGCGGCACGACGGTGATGTCGCCGAGAATGGCGGCGTTCTTCTCCGCGTCAGCGAGCTTCTGCAGGAGGAAATGCGCCAGCGCGGTGCCGGGCAGTTCGTTGGCGTGCAGTGCCGCTTGAATATAGGTCTTCGGTGCGTCGGGGCTCCTGCCCTTGAAGCGGAAGACCGGAAGGCGCCATTCGATGCCTGCGGTGTCGCCGGCGATGATGATTTCCGAGATGTCCATGGTCTCCCCCTTTTGTCTCGTGTCGAAGGCTTATCGGCATTCCCGATAGGCTCTGCAAGTGGCTAGAAACGGGGAGCGCGGGCGTTGATGGGGGCGGAGCAAGGCTTTGCTTTTGCCGCGCATCCGTTGTCTTCTGGCTGCGCTCTCACCAGACGGGACCCTGCAGATGATCCTGATCGGCCAATATGATTCTCCCTTCGTCCGCCGCGTCGGCATCGCGCTCACGCTATACGGCATGGAATTCGAGCACCGCCCCTGGTCCTCCTTCGGCGATGCCGACAGGCTTCGTGCCTACAATCCGCTGACGCGCGTCCCGACCCTGGCGCTGGACGACGGTACCGCGTTGATCGATAGCCACATCATTCTCGATTATCTCGACGGCCTTGTTTCCGATGAACGCGCAATGTTTCCAAGGTTCGAACCCGCCCGACATCGGGCGCTTAAGGTTGCGGCGCTTGCAACCGGGCTCGGCGACAAGGCCGTCAGCCTGTTCTACGAGAAGCGTCTGCACGGCGAAGTCTCGGCCCTCTGGGTCGATCGCTGCCGTCACCAGATGGAGGCGGCGCTCGGCGTATTGGAGGCCGGCCGGTCGGAGGGTACCTCGGAGTTCTGGTTCGGGGAGCGCATTGGCCATGCCGATATCGCCGTGGCAGTGGTGCTGCGTTTCCTGTGCGAGGTCCATCCCGAGCTGATCGCGATCTCCAACTATCCGGCGCTACGGGCACACGGGGAAATGCTGGAGGCGTTGGCCGTATTCCAGGCGATCAGCCAGCCTTTCATTCCGCCGACCTGACGCCCAGCCGGAGCTTGAGAGCTATCGCGCTGCGCGCTGGCCATGATGCGAAAAGAGCCGGCGCAAAGTGCTTGCGCCGGCTCTGGTCAATGGCCGCTTCGTAGGCACCCTCGATCATTCCGCGTCGAGAAAGCTGCGGATCGCCTTCACCGTCGCTTCGGGCTGTTCCTCCATCAACCAATGGCCGGAAGCGGGAATGACCACCTCGGTGACATTGTTGGCGGCAAAGCGGGTTACGACGGCCATTGTCGGGCCGAAGGATTTTTCGCCGCCGACGGCCAGGACAGGCATGCCGAGCTTGCCCTGTTTCAGGAAGGCCTGGTTGTCGATCGCGTCCTGATCGAAGGCGGCGAACTGGGCGAAGCCCGCCCGCATCGCGCCCGGCTGGGCATAGAGCTTGGCGTAGTGTTCGCGCGAGGCCTCGTTCCACTTCTTCGGATCGGCGGAGAATTCGTTCCAGAAGCGGTCGAGGTAGATGCGCTCGCGGCCGGCCACCAAGCGCTCCATGTCAGGCCCGCCGAAACGGAAGTGCCACAGCAGCGGGTTCTTCAGGATCTCTTCCCACGGGCCGACGCCGGGAAGCGGCGCGTCCATCAGCACCAGCTTTGTCGTTCGTGTCGGATACTGGGCGGCAAAGGCGTAACCGACCATGTTGCCGATATCGTGTGCCACCACGTCGACCTTGTCGGCCTTCAACGCGTCGAGCACGCCGGCGATATCCTGCGCTTCTGTCTTCTTGTCATAGCCGGTCGCCGGCTTGTCCGAGAGCCCCATGCCCCTGAGATCGGGCACGATGACGCGGTGATCGCGGACAAGCTCGGCAGCAAGCGGCGCCCACATGTCGCCGGTCTCGCCGTAGCCGTGCAGCAGCACGACGGTCGGCCCCCGAACCGCCGACGCGCACATGCAGGGTCGTGCCGTTGGTGGCGATGGTTTCCGTTGTAAACGTCGCCGGATAGGGCTGAACGTCGGCGAGTGCCGGGACGGCGAAGGCTATGGCTGCGCCGGTGATGAGGGAACGAAGCATTGGTCTCTCCTGTTTTTTCGGTGTGCGCCGATTGGCGTTTCGATGGAGAGAAGATGACAGGCGTGATCTGTTCGAACTAGCCGCCAGAAGGCGGATCTACTGTTCGGCAATACCGAACGCGGCATGGCGCATTTGCTCGGTTGCTACGCGATGGGGATGGGGTAGGGCGCGCGACGGCGCGCCCTGGAAAACTTCGATGTCCGTTCGCCTGGTCTTTACATCGGCGGCATCTTGTCAAACTTCGGCAGCGTCGGGTCGAGGTGGTCCCAAGCGTAGCCGCGTGATCCATAGGTGACGACCTGGGGCTTGTAGCGACTCGGATCGTCGAGGCTCGCCGCGCGCACGGTGAAGAATTCGGGCATTGCGGCAAAGGTCATATAGACGGGCGAACCGCAGGTGGGACAAAAGGCCCGGGTCTTCACGTTGCCGCTATCGGCGACCATGTCCCACAGCGTCGCCTTGCCTTCGAGCTTCACGCCGTCTCGCCTGAAGGTCAGGTGCGATCCGTGTCCGGTGCCGCTCTCGCTCTGGCAGTCGCGACACTGACAATCGTTTGAGAAAACCGGTTCTCCAGAGATCTCGTAACGGATCGCGCCGCAGGCGCATCCACCGGTATAGGGCTTGCTCATGTCATTGCTCCTTGGGCTCTGGGGACGGCAACGCGTACGTCATCGAGCGTGCTCGATGGTCGGGCATCGCAATCAGTTGTTTTGCTTGTGTTCGTGATGGCGCTACGGCGCTTGCCGAACCGGGCGCGTCAAGGACGCGGGCACGGCGCCCGCGTCAGGCTTTGGGTGTCGTCTCAGTCCTGCCCTTCGGTCACGGTGCCGATCCGCGTCAGAACCTTCTTCCAACCTTCGCTCATGTTCTTGAAGGCGGTGTCGTTTCTCGGCGTCACGAAGCCGGAATGAACGAGGCGAAGGCGCGTGCCGTTGTGGACCCTGGACAGGGTCCATGTAACGACCGTGTCAAGACGCGAGCCATAGCCGGCATTGGCCTCGTGCCCGCCTTTCCAGGCGTAGACGAACCGCTCGTTCGGTTTCACCTCCAGCACCCGGCAGTGGATGACGCCATCCCATTCGCCGGCCGGCGTGGTCTGGAAGGTGAAGCGGTTGCCTTCGACCGGCTCGAAGCCTGTCGCAACCATCATCCAGCGGCTTATCAAGGCGCCGCTCGTCAAGGTTTTCCAGATCGTCTCGGGGGCGTGGGGGAAGACCTCGTCTACCACGATGTCCTGCGTGTGGGGCTGCAACACTACTTCATTCATGGATCGATCTCCTTCAAGAGAGTGCGGAGGTTTGCAAACCGTTCGCGCCAGAAGGCGCCGTAATGGCTCATCCAGTCGACAAGCGGCTCGAGGCCTTCGGGCTCAGCGCGGTAATAGACGTTGCGGCCTTCGGGACGCTCGCTGACGAGGCCCGCCTGCTTCAATGACTTGAGATGCTGCGAAATGGCACCCTGCGTCACGCCGCTGCCGCGCGTCAGTTCGACCACCGTGATCTCGTCGGCATTGGCGATGCGCTCGAACACGGCACGCCGGGTCGGATCGGCAAGGGCGCGCATGACGGCGGTGATGGGTGCGGTTTCAATCATGACAAAACAATTAGTGCATACTGATTAATTAGTCAACACTATTGTTTTTTGTCAGGTAAGGCTACGGCTCTTCCGTTGTTGTGGCGATGGCTTGGACTGCTTATTTCAGTCAGCAGGCCCCGCTCCGCAGAGAACCATTTCCCAAAATTTTCAAACGTCGCGATCCGTTTTCACCCTTCCGGTCGTCCTTGATGTGTTCGAAACAAAAAGGAGACATGCCATGTCCGACGAGTCAGTCATTTTGATCAATCTGCTGAAGGTCAAACCCGGGAAGCAGGATGCGCTGATCGCGCTCCTGAAGCTGAACACCGACACGGTTGTCCGCACGCTTGAAGGCTGGAAGACGACCCGGTTGATCGCGGCAAATGACGGCACCGGCGTCGTCATCTACTCCGAGTGGGAGACCCCTGCAGCGGTCGAGGCGATGCGCAGCGACCCGCGCATGAAAGCCTACTTCCCTGAGATCCTTGAGCTGGCGAGCCTCGATTCGATCATCGGCTCGGCGGTGTTTGGCGAAACCCGGTGAGGCTTGGCACACACCGAAACAACGGAGGAATCGCAATGGCCCGCATGGTCGTGATTTACCCAACACCTGATAATGTCGAGGCGTTCGACCAGCATTATTTCGAGATCCACGTGCCTCTCGCCAAGAAGATCCCTGGGCTCAGGAAATACGAGGTCAGCGACGGCCCGATCGCAAGGCCAGTCGGAACGTCCAAAATTCATCGCATTGGAACGCTGCATTTCGACGACCTTGCGGCGATCAACAAGGCGTTTGCAAGCCCGGAAGGTCAGGCCGCTGCGGCGGATCGACGACTTTTTGCGCCTGACGACTCTGGTGTTGAAATGTTCCTTTTCGACGACAGGGAAGTTTGAACCGACGCTGGCAGTTGGCCGCTTGCACAGGCCGCAAATATCGTAAGGTCAGAGTAAAGGGGACTGAGGGAATGGCAGTGACCAAAGCAGTTTTTGTCCTGATCCATGGCGGTTGGCACGACCGCTCGACATGGGACAAGGTGACGCCGATACTTGAAGCCAATGGCTTTTCGGCCTTGACGCTCGACCTTCCCGGCGCGGGGGTCAATGCCATAGCCCCACCGTCGCTCGGCCTTCGTCCGTTCGACCCCATTGCTTTTGCCACGGAGCCGTCACCCAGCGCCGGCATTACGCAGCTGGAGCGGACGGAAGCGGTTGTCGAGCTGGTAAAAGAGGCCGCGGCCCTCGGCGGCGGCAAGGTCATCCTGGTCGGGCACTCGGCCGGCGGGATGACGATTTCGGCGGTCGCCGAAAGGGTTCCGGACCAGCTTCTCGCAGTCGTTTATATCGCCGGGTTCATGGTGCCGAACGGCATGCCGTTGCTGGCGATGCTGCAACACGAAACCATGTCTTCGGCCCTGTCGCCCGGGTTGTTCGTGGGCGACCCCGTCGGCATCGGTGCGACAAGGATCAATCCGCGATCGACAGACGTCGCCTATCGATCGCTTCTCAAGGCTTCGTTTTATGGCGACGTGCCGGAGGTGGAATTCGCGCAGGCGGCGCTGCATCTTCACTACGACGAATCGAATGCCGGCGCCGTGGCTCCATCGGCCATTACGCCGGAAGGATTTGGCACCGTGCCGCGCCACTACATCCGCACCACACAGGACCGCGCGGTTCCGTTGGCCGGTCAGGATCACATGATTGCGACCGTAGACGTTGCCATCGGCGGCAAGACGACGACCCACACTTTGGAGACCAGCCACTCGCCATTCCTGTCACAACCGGCCAAGCTGTCGAAGATACTGATCGAAATCAGCGCCCAGTCCCAGGCGGAGCGGGCAAGCGCCGGAGGTCTTGGTGCATGAATACCGACCATTTCGAGGACCGTCTGAATGCGCTCAGACCACGCCTTCATCGCTACTGCGCGCGCATGACGGGATCGGCGGTCAATGGCGAGGATGTCTTGCAGGATACGCTCGTCAAGGCGCTCAACGCACGAGCCCAAGGAGTCGAGGTCGATAGTCTCGAGGGCTGGCTGTTTCGCATCGCCCACAACACGAGCCTCGATTTCCTGCGCGAGCGGTCGCGCAACACGGTCGTCTCGCTCACCGAAGACGTCGAGGCGGCGCCCATCCCTGAGGCGGAAATCGTCGCGTTCAGCTTCCAGACGTTTCTGCGGCTGCCTGAACTTCAGCGCTGCGCGGTGATCCTCAAGGATGTCCTGGGTCATTCGATCGACGAGATCGCCGGGATCGCGGGCTGCTCGCCCGCCGCCGCCAAATCGGCGCTACAGCGCGGGCGCGTTGCACTCCGGGAACTTGCGCAGGCACCCGACGATATCAGGCTGCCGCTGATGTCAGAGCCGGACCGGCGGAAGATGACCGCCTATGTCCGTCTCTTTCAGAGCGGTGATTTCGACGCAATTCGCGCCATGCTCGCCGATGACGTGAAGCTCGATCTGGTAAACCGGCTGCAACTCGAAGGACGCGACAGGATCGGCCACTATTTTACCCGCTATGGCGAAGTGACGAAGTGGCGGTTCGCCTTCGGCGCGGTTGAAGGACAGCCGGCCATGCTGGTGTTCGACAGCACCGGCTCGACGGAACGGCCTGCACATTTCGTCCTGATCGGCTGGTCGGAAAGCCGGATCATCCAGATCCGGGACTTCCTGTTCGCGCCGTATGTGCTCGAAGCCATCGATTGGGTGCGGTTGGACTAATCGACCGGACAGCGCCATCATGGCGCTCGGCGCACGTGAGGAATAGACGGCTGGCAGCAGCGCGGGCGAGAAAATCGCCGCCCAAAGCTACGCTATTGCCGCCGATTGCCCGTTATTCCCACTCGATCGTGCCGGGCGGCTTCGACGTGACGTCGTAGACCACGCGGTTGATGCCACGGACCTCGTTGATGATGCGCGTTGCCGCACGGCCGAGGAATTCCATGTCGTAGTGGTAGAAGTCGGCGGTCATGCCGTCGACCGAGGTGACGGCCCGCAGCGCACAGACGAACTCGTAAGTGCGGCCGTCGCCCATGACGCCGACGGTCTGGACCGGCAGCAGCACGGCAAACGCCTGCCAGATGGCGTCGTAGAGGCCGGCCTTGCGGATTTCGTCGAGATAGATCGCGTCGGCTTCGCGCAGGATCTCGAGCTTCTCGCGGCTGATGCCACCAGGGCAACGGATGGCAAGGCCCGGTCCGGGGAACGGGTGGCGGCCGATGAAGCTGTCGGGCAGGCCGAGTTCGCGGCCGAGCACCCGGACTTCGTCCTTGAACAGCTCGCGCAGCGGCTCGACCAGCTGCATGTTCATGCGTTCCGGCAGGCCGCCGACATTGTGGTGCGACTTGATCGTCACCGACGGGCCGCCGGCGAAGGAAACGCTTTCGATGACGTCGGGATAAAGCGTGCCCTGGGCAAGGAAATCCGCGCCGCCGAGCTTCTTTGCCTCTTCCTCGAACACCTCGATGAACAGGCGGCCGATGATCTTGCGCTTGGTTTCCGGATCGCTTTGGCCTTCCAGTTCGCCGATGAAGCGGTCGGAAGCGTCGACGTGCAGCAGGTGCAGATTATAGTGCTCTTCAAACATGGCGACGACGTTCTTCGCCTCGTCCTTGCGCATCAGGCCATGGTCGACGAGGATGCAGGTCAGCTGGTCGCCGACTGCCTCGTGGATCAGGAGCGCTGCGACCGAGCTGTCGACGCCGCCGGAAAGCGCGCAGATCACCTTCTTGTCGCCGACCTGTTTGCGGATCGCGTCCACGGCCTTGGCGCGGTAGGCCGACATCGACCAGTCGCCCTTGATGCCGGCGATCTTGTGCACGAAGTTGGCGATCAGCTTGGCGCCGTCGGGCGTGTGCACCACTTCCGGGTGGAACTGCACGGCGTAGTACTTGCGCTTCTCGTCGGCAATGAAGGCAAAGGGGGCGTTGGCGGATGTCGCCACGACCTCGAAGCCTTCGGGGATCGCCGTGACGCGGTCGCCATGCGACATCCAGACCTGGTGGCGCGAGCCGAGCGACCAGACGCCGTCGAACAGCGCGCAGTCCTTCTCGACTTCGAGGAAGGCGCGGCCGAATTCGCGGTGATGGCCGCTCTCGACCTTGCCGCCCAGCTGGGCGCACATGGTTTGCTGGCCGTAACAGATGCCGAAGACCGGCAGGCCGGAATCGAAGATCATCGAAGGCGCGCGCGGCGAGCCGATGTCGAGGGTGGAAGCCGGGCTGCCGGAGAGGATGACGGCCTTCGGCTTTAGCCGCTGAAAACCTTCGTCCGCCGACTGGAACGGCACGATTTCGCAATAAACACCGGATTCGCGCACGCGCCGGGCGATGAGCTGCGTCACCTGGCTGCCGAAATCGACGATGAGAACGGTGTCGGGATGGGCTGTCTGGGTCATGTCGGGCCTTCAAACAAGCTTGATCATGGCGAGCCTTTAATCAAAGCCCGTCCTCTGCGCAACGATTAGATTGCACCCCGACAATTCCGGGCTTTCAGAGCCGGATTTCGCCCGTGCCGATCGCTGTCTCAAGCCTGTCGATGACGCCGGCGAGCTTCTCGTCGATGACATCTAGATATTCCGTCCAGTCGTTGACGTGCTTGAGTTCCGCCTTACCGTCGGAAATGCCGCGAAGCGCGATGAGCGGCACGCCGAAAGACTGGCAGGCGCGTAGCACCGCATAGGTCTCCATTTCCACCATGTCGGCGTCGATGCCGTCATAGGCGGTGCCGGAGACGATGTTGGCGCCGGTCGAAAGCCGGGCCTCCTTGATCCCAGGAATGCGCAGCGGCAGCGAAACGACGGCGGGAAGGTCGAGAAACGGCGTCGCGCCTTTCTCGAAACCGAGCACCGAGGCGTCCATGTCGCGGTAGCCGACCGATGTCGCCTGATAGACTTCGGTCTGTTCAAGCTTGGCCGCACCCGCCGAACCGAGCGAGACGACGAGATCAGGCAGAGTGTCTTTGGAGGCAAGGCCTGCCAGCGTCTTCGTCAGCGTGACTGCGGCCTCGACCGGTCCGACGCCGGTCATCAGCGGCGCGATCCGTGCCTTGAGATGAGGACCGTACTCGGCATCGACAGCCATGACATAGAGAACCTTGCGGCCGGCGACGTCCTTCATTTCGACCTTCATCCTTCGATACCCTCGCGTCCGCGGATGACCATCATCGTGCCGGTCATCGAGGCGATCAGCTTGGCCGGCCCGTCCGAGCGGATGGCGTAGCCGCGCCCGTCGGAGACGATGATCGTCGTGCCGGGCTTGGTGACCTCGCCGCGAAACAGGAAGCGCTCGCCGCGCCCCGGCGACAGCAGGTTGACCTTGAATTCGATCGTCAGGATAGAGGCGTCGGGGTCGATGACGGAATAGGCGGCATAGGTGCCGGCCGAATCGAGCGCGGCGGAGATCACGCCCGCATGCAGGAAGCCGTGCTGCTGCGTCAGCTTTTCGTCAAAGGGCAGCTCGATCTCGACGGTACCCTGCTCGACCAGCGTCAGTTCTGCGCCGATCGTTTCCATGGCCGCCTGCCGTGCGAAGCTTTCCCTTATGCGCCTGCGGAAATCTGGGGGATCGCTGTCGTCCATCAGTCTGTACGGCCCTGGCTGTCGCGGCAGGCCCGATTGCCTCCCATATCGATCGACGGACAGTGGCACGGCCGCACCAGTGCGACAAGCTCAATTCATGAGGAAAATCGAGCCGTTGAGTACGGTCGCGAATGCCACCCAGGCGAGATAGGGCAGGAAGAGCAAGGCCGAAGCGCGGTCTCTTTGCCAGCTTGCGACGATGACACCGGCGACTGCGATCAGCAGCGCGATGATGACAATCAGTGCCGACGCGATGTCCTGCAGGCCGAAGAACAGCGGCGACCACAGGAAGTTGAAGATCATCTGCGCGAGCCACAATCGCATCGCGGCGGTACGGCGATGGTCAAGAAACAGCCGGGCGCCGACGATGCCGATCATCACGTAGAGCACCGACCAGACCGGGGCGAAGATCCAGTTGGGTGGATTGAAGACCGGCTTTGCCAGTGACTGGTACCATTCGCCGGGGATGTTGTTGTAGCCGATGAGAAGCCCGAGACCGAGAACGGCAGCGATGAAGACTGTGTAGACGAGGGGTCTGTTCATGGCGTCGACAGATAGAGTGCCCTGATGCGCTTTCCAGCGGGGGCTGCTGTTTCGAAGCGACCATGCGCCACCTATATCTCTGCCATGAAAAGCTTCCGACGCATCGACATCCGGCCGGCCGGTCCTGATGACATCATGATGATCGCTTCCGTCATCGTCGAAACCTGGCGATCGACGTTTCGCGGGCTGATTTCCGATGCCTTCCTCGATGCCATGAGCATCGAGGAACAGGCGTTGCGCCATGCCCGGCGCATGCGCGTTGTCGACGTTTTCCACCTGGTCGCGGTCGACATGAGCACGAACCGGGTGATCGGCTTTGCCAATTATGGAAAGGCCCGCTCGATGCCGCCGCGCTTCGACCGCGAACTCTATGCGCTTTATATCCTCAAGGAGTTTCAAGGGGCCGGCATCGGCTCGGCGCTCGTGCGCAGCGTCGCGGCCCACTGCCGGGAGCTGGGCGGCGCGTCGCTGTTTGCCTGGGTGCTTTCCAGCAATCCGAACCGAGCGTTTTACGAACGCCTGGGGGCGGTCGCCGTCGGCCAGGGCCAGGTCAGCCTCGGCGGTGAGAACCACGATCAGACCGCCTATCGATGGGACAATTTGGCAAAGCTGGCCGGCGAGGGTCGCTTCTCCGCGTGACGTGGGCCGTCAGTCCCGGCCGAGCCGGACGATATGCTGGTCCCAGGCGACACGGCTTTGACGGTCCTTGAAGCGGCCGTCATAGGACGACACGGCAAAACCATGCTCGGCCGCCGCGACACCGGCGGCGTCGGTCACGCGCTCTTGCCTCAACACCGCACCCGTGCGGGCATCGAGCGTCACGGCAACGCCACCCTTGGGCGAGGTGAGGCCGATCAATCCCTCCTGGCGGTTGACGGCTATGGCGCCGACATAATTGGCCAAGGCCTCGGTCGTGCTTTCGGGCAGCGACACGAAGGCGAGATCTTCGCCATGGGAAAAATGGCCGACGAGCGGCGGCAGGTCGTCGCGCGCACCTTCGTATTGGCAGGCAAACCAGATTTCGCCCTTCGGGCCGATATCGACGTGGCGGGTGGAGAGACGGTTGAGTTCGCCCGGCAGTATGTGTTTTTGGATCAGCGCGCCGGTCTCGGTGTCGACCAGTGTCAGGCTCGGTTCCATATGGTCGAGATTGAGCTTGGTGCGGCCGAAATCCGGATGAGTCTCGATGCCGCCATTGGCGATGGCCAGCATCCGTCCATCGGCGGAAAGCGTCATGTCATGCGGGCCGATGCCATAGGTCGGGAACTCGCCGATGCGGGCAAAATGTCGGCTGCCGTCGTAGATGCCGATCATGCCGCGATTGGCGGCAAAGTCGTTTTCGGTGGCGTAGAGCAGGCGGCCATCGGCAGAAAAGCAGCCATGGCCATAGAAGTGCCGGCCCTCGGCGGCCGCGATGACCACCGGCTCGGCGCTGCCGTCGGTCGCAAGGATCATCGCATAGGTGCCGGGGCGGCGGGAAAACGCCACCGTCCGTTTGCTGGCGGCTGAATGGGCCATGCCGTGGGCGCGTGCCGGAAGCGCCGTGCGCTCGACGATCTCGCCGGCCTCGGTCAGTGTGGCAACGCCATAGCTTCCGTCCGGCGCCATGAAAGCGGAGGCAAAGACCGCGTCGGCGCGCTCGAGCGCAAAGGCGCCGCGAGCGCCGAGCGTCGCCACCCAGGCGGCGCCGGCCATCTTGATGAAATTGCGACGGTCGATCAGACCCGTGGTGGCGCGCATGGCCATTCCTCGCCTGCCATCTTATCGGACCGGCACCGGAATTCCGCCGCCGATCCTTGTCGCTACGATGTAGCAGATGACTCTGTCAGAGCCAGCCCCGCCGCTTGAAGTAGAGGAACGGCACGATCGCCGAAAGCACCATCAGCGCCAGGGCATAGGGATATCCGAACTGCCACTGCAGCTCGGGCATGACCTCGAAGTTCATGCCGTAGATCGAGGCGACCAGTGTCGGCGGCAGGAACACGACGGCAGCGACCGAGAATATCTTGATGATCTGGTTCTGCTCCAGATTGATCAGGCCGAGCGTCGCGTCGAGCAAGAAGTTGATCTTGTTCGACAGGAACAGCGCGTGGTCGCCGAGCGATGTCGCATCGCGCTGGATCAACTTGATCCGCTGCCGGCTTTCCTTGGCCGCCTTGCGCGGACCGATGCCTTCGAGCGCCACGTGATAGGCGACCAGCCGACCGATGCTGACCAGGCTTTCGCGAATGATCGTCAGAAGGTCACCCTTCTGGCCGATCTGCTCGATCAGCGACTGCAAGTCGCGTGTCTTCTTGGTGGCGCTGGCATTGGTCTTGCGGAACACTTCACGCGAAATACCGTCGACCTCGCTGCCGGCCCGCTCGAGTGCGTCGGCGGTGCGGTCGATCATCGCTTCGAGAAGCCCCAGCATCGCCAGTTCGCCAGTTTCGCAGCCTTGGCCGTTGGCCTTCTGCAGCCGGTTGGCATAGGTCTGGAACGGCTTCGGGTCGGCGTGACGTACGGTCACGAGCGTCACGCCCTTGACGATGAAGGTCACGGGAACCTTGACCGGGTAGTCGCTGTCGAGCTTGGCAACGGCCGTCATGGTCATGAACTGCGCGCCGTCTTCCTGGTAGAGCCGGTCGGACAGCTCGATTTCCTGCATCTCGTCCCGGGTCGGGATTTCGATGCCGAGTTGGCCTTCGACCAGCCGGGTCTCCTCCACGGACGGATTGAGCAGGTCGAACCAGATGACCGGCGTCGGAGAGGCAAGGCCGTCGAGCATGTCGACGAGCACGAGATGGCTGTTCTGGCTTTTGTAGATGCGCAGCATTTTGGGCTCCATAGGGCGAGTCATCCGACCGCCACGAAGCCCTGATCAATCAGGACCGAGCGGTCGTGAGCATGAAGGCTCGACTTCGACTGTCGGGGTTCATTGCAAGTTGATCCTTGTGGTGAAACGTGGCCGCGAGAGCGGACACGGGAGCGCTTTGCGCCCAAACGGGGGGATTGTCAACAGCCTCGGCTAAGGGCTGTCTGCTCAGTCGCCGTCGGCAAAGGAGAAGCCGGCGCCAAGGCCGATGGCACCGCCGAAATCCTTGTTCAGCCGGTCGAGAAGATCGGCGGTGTTGAGCGTGAGAAAATCGAGCTTGGCCCGGCTCTTGTCATCGGCGATCGCCTCGCCGATCGGACCGTCGATGGTCTGCGAGATGCCGATGACCGACTTGAAGACGAAGTCTGCCGACCCGGCGACCGAGCGGCTGTCGTTCGGAAGCAGGCTTTCCATGTCGGCCACCTTGAACAGGGTATGCAGGCCGCGGAAGTTGGCGGCGATCGAGGGCATGGTGTTTTCCGACCGCCAGTAGATCGCCGACTTCGGATGTCCCTTGTCCTGCTTGCCGTCGACGGTTCCGGCATAGAACGGCTTCAGCCGCTGGTCCTTCACCATCTCGACGCCGTGCACGAAAATGCCGAGCAGCTCGGTTGCCGCCTCCTTGCTGTCGCGAAATTGAGGATTTCCAGGGCCCGGCTTTTTCCAGGCGGCCTGGATGCCCTCAGGCTTTTGCCACTCCGCCAGGAACTCGTTGGCGATGGCGTCGAGGTTCTGCGAGATCGCCACGCCGTAGCGGCAACGGAAATCGCCGTCCTTGCTCGCCAGCACATCGGAGCCATTGCCGTAGAGCACGTATTCCAGTGCGCCCAGTCCTTGCGCCGCGACGCTCTTGCCCTTGAGCGATGCGACGTCGGTCGCCGTCTCGTCGCCCTTGGCAAGAATGGCCTGCACCTGTTTCAGGCCCGTGCTCTTGCGGTCGGGGTAGAACAGGAAGCGCTCGAAGCGGTTCTGCTCGAGCGCCGGCCCCAAACGGATGATTTCGACCGTCGACCAGGCCTGTACCAGGTCGGAAAATGCTTCTTGCGCTTTCTCCTGCGATGCCGCCGACGGGACCTCGCAAAGGGCGGCCGACGCCTTCGTCAGCAGCGCGGTCTTGTCCGACAGGTTGCGGTAGCCGGGGATAATGAAATCGTCGACCGCCCTAGCCATCACGGCTGGCACGGCAGCCTCGTTGACGACACGGGGCGACAGCGCGCTTCCCTCCTGCGCCATGGCCGGCAGGGACAGAGCGGCCAGGCAAAGGCCGAGGGCAAGCGAAGGCATATGAGACATCAAAGAGACTCCAGGAATGCGAGGAGGTCACGGCGGTCACGTGTGGAAAGCGCGGCAAAGGCGTCTCGCGCTTTTTCGCCCTCTCCACCATGCCACAGAATGGCTTCGGTAAAATTGCGGGCCCGCCCGTCGTGCAGCAGGAACGTATGGCCGCTCACCGCCTTCGTCAGTCCGATGCCCCAGAGCGGCGGCGCGCGCCATTCGCGGCCATTGGCGATACCTACGGTCTGGCCATCGGCAAGGCCGTCTCCCATGTCATGGAGCAGGAAGTCGGAATAGGGCCAGATCAGCTGGAACGCCTGTGCCTTGTGGGCAGCGTCGCGACGCGTCACGTATTTCGGGGTGTGGCAGGAAGCGCAGCCGCTCTGGTAGAAGATCTCCTTGCCGCGCAGGGTTTTTGGAAAGCTCGCCTTGCGCCGCGCCGGAACGGCCAGATTGGCCGAGTAGAAGGTGACCAGTCCCAGCACCGGGTCCGGAGCCTCGACCGCGCCGAGACGCGCCTGGACGCCGGTCGGCAGGCCGAGGCAGGCCGTTTGCCCTTCGGTGCAGTCGCCAAAACTGCGGTCGAGATCCGGGGTCGAAAGGCCGATATCGGCGGCGAAGGCATCCGCCGTCTGCTGGCGCACCGTCGGGGTCTGTGCCTTCCAGCCAAAGCGACCAAGCGCAATTTCTCCGGTCGCGCGATCGCGAACCAGCGAGGCGCGCCCGCTGATGCCGTCGCCGTCGGCGTCATCAGGGTCTGCACGGGAAAGGATATCCGCCTCATGGATCGCCTCGATCAGTCCCAATCCGATCATCTGCGGCGCCACCCGCGGCGAAAGCGTCGTTGTCGGATCAAGGGCGCCGTAGGCGAGATCGCGCACCGCATAGGTCGGCTTGCGCAGGAAGACCAGTTCGCCGTCCGCCAGCGTGACCGGCAGCTCGGAGTAGGTCATCTTCATCTGACCTTCGGCGGCAAGCCCCGGCACCGCCCTGTCCTGCAACTGCGCGCCGTAAATCGGGTCGGGGAAATTGGCCATGTCGTAGGTCGCCAGCATCTGCCGTTCGCCGTCGTTGCGCGGCGCCCGGGCGAGCCGGTAGAGCATCGAGGTGCCGTCGCTGGCGCCTTCGGGCGGGCCGCCACGCCCATCGCGCGGATGGCAGCTGAGGCAGGACCTTGCATTGTAGAGCGGCCCCAGGCCATCGGACGCCTGGGTTGACGAGGGCGAGGACACCCAGAGCTTTTCGAACAGCGCATCGCCCAGCTTGAATCCCTCTTCATCCTCGAAAGCCAAGTTTGCGGAAAACTGAGTGAAGCTGTCCTGATCGTTCGGGGCGATCGACGTTCCGGCTCCCGCCGACATCGCCTCGTATCGTTCTGCCTTGGAGAAATCCGTGACCGGCACAGTGATCGCCTCGACGCGGCGAAGGTCGGCCTCGGAGAGATCGTCGCGCTTGTGCTTGAGCGCGGAGGTATCGTCTGACGCCTGAACTGCCGCCGCAACAAGAAACAGCGCCAGGAGCGACTGCAGAAGGGAGCGGGCAATGCATGCGTTCATCGATTGAGGATCGGGCCGCGTCCGTAACGGCGCGGCCCGCCTTTTCAGCTTATTGGAAAACAGCGTTAGGATTATCCAAGCTGTCGGAACCTTCAAGCTCAATCGTGCCGAGGTCGAGCGACGCGATGACGCGCTGCACGGTCTTGGCCTGGGCGATCAGGCCGTCGATCGCGGCCTGGACGGTGGCGTTGCCCTCGGCATTGCCTTCGCCGATCATCTGGTCGTAGGCCTCGACGGTTTCGGCGCGCTTGGCCATCGCCTGCATCTTCTCGACCGTGGTGGCGAGATCCTTGGTCATTTCCTTGTCGAGTGCCGCGTCCTTGGTGGCAACGAGTTCGGAAAGCGAGGCGCCGGTCAGCTTGGTGCCGTCGACGCGGGTATATTCGCCGGTATAGGCCGACTGGATGCCGATCGCGTCGTGCAGGTGCGAGTTGTGGGTGTTGTCGGAGAAGCAGTCGTGCTCTTCTTCCGGGTCATGCAGCAGGATGCCGAGCTTCATGCGCTCGCCTGCAAGCTCGCCATAGGAGAGCGATCCCATGCCGGTCAGGATGGCGGTCAGGCCAGCCTTCGGATCGGCTTCGACGGCCTTGGTCGCCGCGCCATCCGGCGTCCAGTTGGCAACCATTTCCTTCAGGTCCGAAACGAGCAGTTCGGATGCAGCCTTCAAATAGGCGCCACGCCGATCGCAATTGCCGCCGGTGCAGGCCTTGGTGTCGTAATCCGTGTAGGGGCGGTTGCCGGCGCCAGCCTTGGTGCCGTTCAGGTCCTGGCCCCAGAGCAGGAATTCGATGGCGTGATAGCCCGTGGCGACGTTCGCCTCGATGCCGCCTGCTTCCTGTAGGGTACCCGCCAGCAGTTCCGGCGTGATGTTGGTGGCGTCGACATCCTTGCCGTCGATCTTGATCGTCTTGTTGGCGATCACGTTGGCGGTGAAGAGACCGTTCTCGTCGCTCTCGCTGCCGTAGCTCGGATCGACATAGTCGATCAGGCCTTCGTCCAGCGGCCAGGCGTTGACCTTGCCTTCCCACTCGTCAACGATGGCGTTGCCGAAGCGGTAGACTTCCGTTTCCTGGTAGGGGTGGCGGGCCTTGAGCCAGGCTTCGCGCGCCGCCTTCAGCGTTGCTTCGCTGGGGGTCGCGATCAGCGCGTCGATTGCCTTGTCGAGCGCCTCAGCGGTGATCAGCGCATCTTCGAACTTGGCGTGCGCGACGACGGTGTAGTGCTTTACAACGGCGGCCGCATCGGTGGCGGCCTGCGCCGGCTGCAGGGCCAGCGTCGACGTTGCCGTCATGAGCGCCAGCGCCGCGGCGCGGATGAAATTCTTGGTCATGACCCTCTCCTGTTCTTCTCCCGGCGTGACCGGAACGGACACCGCGGGACGGCGTCATTGCTCGGCAATGGGTCGTGGAAAATCCCCCGCCGACCCGCCGGAGCTTGATTGTCATGAACCAAAAGTAAACTGGTGTCAAAGTGTATAGTTTAGAACGTTTTCAATCTGATGCCGGCGGTTTGGCGCAGTGTCGAAGCCGCCGGCGAGGCGCTCAGGCCTTGCGCTGCATCAGGCAGAAGAAGAAGCCGTCGGTGCCGGTGGAAGCCGGCGTCAGCGTCACCGTCTTCATGTCGGCGGACCATGGCTGCGGCTTGTCGGTACCGAATAGCCCGGCCCAGATGTCGGCGGCCGACAGGATCTCGAATTCCGGATTGTCTTCGCAGAAGCCGTAGACTTGCGCCTCGTTCTCCTCGGGAAGCACCGAGCAGGTGACGTAGATCAGGTGTCCGCCCGGCCGCACGAACTGCGCAGCACTTGCCAGCGCTTCTTCCTGCTGGGAGATCCGCTCTTCGAGGTTCTTCTGGTTGAGCCGCCACTTGGTGTCGGGGCGGCGACGCCACGTTCCGGTGCCGGTGCAAGGCGCATCGACGAGAACCCGATCGAAACGGCCGGCAAGCGGCGCCAGGCTGTCGGCGGAATCGTGTACCTGGACATTGCGCGTTCCAGCGCGCTTCAGCCGTTCGATGATCGGCGCCAGGCGCTTGCGGTCGGTGTCGTAGGCGTGCACCTGGCCCTTGTTGTTCATCGCAGCCGACATGGCGAGCGTCTTGCCGCCGCCGCCGGCGCAATAGTCGAGCACCTGTTCGCCTTCCTGCGGGAAGGCGAGATCGGCGACGATCTGCGATCCCTCGTCCTGGACTTCGAACCAGCCTTTCTGGAAGGAAAGCTCGGCGGTGACGTTCGGCAGGCGCGAGGCGCCTTCGCCGGCGGGAATACGAATACCGTTGCGGGCGATCGTTGCGGCTTCAGCGCCGCTGCGCTCCAGCGCCTTCAGCACCTTGTCCCGGGTCGACTTGAGCGTGTTGGCGCGCAGATCGAGCGTCGGACGCCCGGCGAGCGCCTTGGCTTCGTCGAGCCAATCCTCGGAGAAGTTTTCCTCGAAGGATGCCTGCACCCATTCGGGAATGTCGCCCTGGATGTGGGGCGCGGCATCATCGAGGCGGCGCGTCGCGAAGGCCTGCGCCATGTCGGCGGACGGCATCTCGGGTGCGAATTTGTCGCCATCGAGTTCGGCCGCCAGCGCTTCGGGGGAAAAGCCCCACTGGCGGTACATCACGGCGTGGCCGAGAGCGGCGGCGCTGTCGCTGTCCATCAGGTAGGCGTGGGAGAGCTTCATGCGAAGCGCGTCATAGACGATGTTGCCGATCGCCGATCGATCGCCGGAGCCGGCGAAGCGATGGGAAAGGCCCCAGTCCTTGAGTGCGTCGGCGACCGGGCGCTTCCGCTTTTCGATGTCCTCAAGAACCTCAATGGCTCCAGCGAGCCTGCCGCCCAATCGCATCTTCGATCAACTCCTTTTTCGCCGTGGTAGCGGCGATGGCATCGAAGAGCAAGACGCTGGCCGGGATTAAACGCGGGGAAGTGGCGAGGAACAGTACTTCTCAAAGCAGAACCGCCCGGATCGGATGCCGGACGGAAGTATTTTACGATCAGGAATTGACGACGCGATAACAGATGCTGGCGTGGCCGGAGCTGATCATGCCGATCTGCGAGGCGGCTGCTTTGGAAAGATCGATCACACGGCCACGGATGAACGGGCCACGATCGTTGATGCGAACGATTACACTCTTGCCGTTGCGCTTGTTGGTGACCTGCACCTTGGTGCCGAATTTCAGACTGCGATGGGCGGCGGTGAGGCGGGCGGCGTTCATACGTTCGCCGGAAGCCGTCTTGGAGGTCAGCGCATACCAGGAAGCACCGCCGCAGCCGGCGCCTGCTGCCTGGCTGTCGGAAACGGAACCGAGGCCGATCCCGGCGGTGAACAGCGCTGCCGCAGCAACAGTCTTGATTTTCGCTGGCGTCAAACTGGCGACCCTCGGTTAGAGCTCTTGGGCTGGAGCTCTTGGTTAATTCTGTCGAAGATCGCTAATTGGGGCGAAAAATGGCGAAAACGTGCTTCAACCATTTACGTTTTATTAGGATCTATTAAAAAAGGACGAAAATTAAAAAACGAAGATTGTTTGAAATAGTTTAAATAGAACCCGGAAGTTCTTTGGAATCAGCGGTTGAACGCGCTAAATGCGGCGCGCACGCGAGCCGAGATATCGGCTTAACGAAAAAAATCATTAAAAATTTCGAATTGAACGAATCGTCCGGAATCCGGATGGTCAAAAATGCGTCACTACCGCTGTGGTTGCATTCAATTCGCCGAGTATAGAATGAATATCTCACGAAGGTCACAATTAAGCGCCTCCGTGAGATCACCATTACTAACGATCATGCTATCGACAATGTTCCATTGCGAACGGAATATTTTGACTGGTTCGCGCAGCAATTGTTCATTGGCCGCGCCAGCTGTCCGTCTGCCACATTTGCGCAAGCGAGACGCGATAATCGGGATAGGCGAGTTCGAAGCCGGTTTCCCGCAGGCGTGCATTCGAAACGCGCTTGTTTTCGCCATAGAAGGATCGGGCCATCGGCGAAAGCTCGGCGGTTTCGAACGGCATCTCGGGCGGCGGCTCGACGCCCATCAGCCGCGCGGCCTCGGCAACGATATCCTGCGGTGGTGCCGGCTCGTTGTCGGTGATGTTGAAGATCCCACCCTGAAGTCTTTCGGAGAGGTAGGATGTGGCAGCGCCGATATCTTCCACACGAATGCGATTGAACACCTGGCCGGGCTTGATCAGCCGGCGGGCCGTGCCGTTGGCGAGATTGCAGAAGGCGTTGCGTCCGGGGCCGTAAATGCCGGAAAGCCGTAGCACAGCGACGGGAACAGCGTGTTTGGCGCCGAAGGCAAGCCAGGCGTCTTCCGCCTCGACTCGCTCCACCGAGCGCGCCGAGACCGGTTTGGACAACATGTCTTCCGTCACCCACTGACCGCCATGGTCGCCATAGACGCCGACGGTGGAGAGATAGCCGATCCAGCGAAGGGCAGGGGCAAGCGTGGCGAGGTCGGTGCTGCCGGGGCGGAACATCGGGTCGCCGTCGCGGCCGGGAGCGATCGACTGGATCAGATGGGTCGCCTGCCGCAAGGCGTCTGCCAGTTCGTCGGAAACCGTATCGCCGTCGAAGACGATCGGGCGGATGCCCGCTTTTGCGAGTTTGGCAGCCTTTTCCGCACTGCGGGTCGTACCAGTGACGCTATCGGCCTTGTCGGCCAGTGCGCGCGCGATCGCCATGCCGGAATAACCGGCGCCAAGAATCAGGACATGCATCGGCTTACTCCCGCCATTTGCCATTCGGACAACACTTCTTCGTCGCTCTCCGCACCGCATTGCCTCTCATGGGCCGCAAGCGCATCGGGCGAGATCAATAGTGACAAAGCCCACACCGCCATCGCCCTCACCATCGGGGAGGTATCGCTGGTCAACGTCTTGCAGGCTGCGACCAGGCTGTCATCGCCGGAATTGCCCGCTGCGATCAAGACATTTCTGACGAAGCGGTCACGCCCGATGCGTTTGACCGGCGAGCCCGAGAAGAAGGTCCTAAATGTCGGGTCGTCGAGGGTCAGGAGAAAGGCGAGCGACGGCGCCTTCAGGTCATCGCGCGCCTTCAGTTTCATCTCCGACGCCTGCTGCGCGAACTTGTTCCAGGGGCAGGCGGCAAGACAGTCGTCGCAGCCATAGATGCGATTGCCGATCAGCGGACGCAGCGTCGGGTCGATCGGCCCCTTGTGCTCGATTGTCAGGTAGGAAATGCAGCGCCGCGCGTCGATGCGGTAGGGGGCGGGGAAGGCAGCGGTGGGACAGGCGTTGACACAGGCACGACAGGAGCCGCAATGGTCGCGCTCGGCGGCGTCGAAGGCAAGTTCCGCCGTGGTGAACAGGCTGCCGAGAAACAGCCAGGAGCCGAACTCGCGGCTGACGAGATTGGTGTGTTTGCCTTGCCAGCCGATGCCTGCCTTTTCGGCGAGCGGCTTTTCCATCACCGGTGCCGTGTCGACGAACACCTTCACGTCTTCGCCGGCACGTGCCGCAAAGCGGGTCGCGACCTCTTTCAGGCGGCCCTTGATGATATCGTGATAGTCGCGGTTCTGGGCATAGACGGAGATCGCACCGCGATCCGGCTGGTCGAGGATGCCGCGCGGGTCTTCCTCCGGGCCGTAGTTCATTCCGAACATGACGACCGAGCGCACGTTGCTCCAGAGGGTTCGCGGATCGGAGCGGCGCTCCGCCGTTTCGGCCAGCCATTCCATCGTGCCGTGGAAGCCCTCGTCGAGGAATTCCACGAGCCGCGCCGGCGCCTCCGGTATGGCATCGGGCCGGGTGATGCGACAGACGTCGAAGCCCTTGTCGGCCGCCTCGGCCTTCAGGAATTCCGTCAGCTTCTGCCGCCGTCGCTCCTGGTTTTCAGCCTTGGCAGCACTGCCGGGCACGGCACTATCCTCAGAAATCGAGATCCGCATAATGCGGAACCGGTGTGATACCGCGCACGCGCTCGGAGAGCAGCGGGCGGAAGGAGGGGCGGGACTTCAGCCGCTGATACCATTCCTTGGCGGTCGGCGCGTCCGACCAGTCGATCTCGCCGAGATAGTCGAGCACCGAAACCGTCGCGGCCGCCGCAAGGTCGGCATAGGAGATCCGGTCGCCTGCAAGCCAGGGCCGCGACCCGGCAAGCCACGACAGGTACTTCATGTGCTGGCGGATATTGGCGCGCGAGGTGCGCAGCACCTTGCTGTCAGGTGCGCCGCCGCCCTGGTCCGGCGTCATCTGCAGTTTGAAGATGCGCTCGCGCACCAAGGGGCGCGTCACGTCGGCTTCCATCTTGTGAAGGAACCATTCGGCCAGCCGGCGGATTTCGGCGCGCTGGAACGGATCTTCCGCCAGAAGCCGCCGATCCCGCTTCATGATGCCGTTCGTCTCGTCGAGATATTCCGAGATGATCGTGGCGCCACAAAGCGCCCTCATACTGTCGTCAACATAGACCGGTAACGTGCCCGCCGGATTCAGCGTCAGAAAGTCTCGCCGGTTTTCCCAGGGCTGTTCCTCGGTCAATTCCGTCTGGTAGCCGTATTCCGAAAGGATCAGGCGCACGAACCGCGAAGCGGAGGACATGGGGTGATGGTACAGTGTCGGCATCGATGATCTGGCTTCTTATGGTCTTTTTTCAGGGAACGTCAGCGTGGCGGCGCATGCGTCTGGCCACGGCTCATCAGAAAAAGCTATAGGAACTTGTGGTGGCAAACACAAGCGAATCAGCCTTTTCCTCCCACTCCAAAACTTGTCAGGAAAATCTTATATATGGCGGATCAATCGATCATCAGCGCGCTCGTCCTCGGTCTCATCGAGGGATTGACGGAGTTCATCCCCGTGTCTTCGACGGCGCATGTGCTCCTCGCCGGGCACTTCCTCGGCTTCAGATCGCCGGGCAACACCTTTGCCGTTCTGATACAGCTCGGCGCCATCCTGGCGATCCTGCTCGTCTATTTCCAAAGACTTCTGTCGATCGCACTGGCGCTGCCGACGAGCGTCAAGGCCCGCCGCTTCGTCGTGTCGGTGCTGCTCGCCTTCCTGCCGGCCGCCATCATCGGCGCAATCGCCCATGACTTCATCAAGACCGTGCTGTTCGAAACGCCGATCCTGATCTGTGTCGTGCTGATCATTGGCGGCTTCATCCTGCTTGCGATCGATCGGATGCCGCTGACGCCGCGCTACACCGACGTCATGGACTATCCGCCGTCGCTGGCGCTGAAGATCGGCCTGTTCCAGTGCCTGGCGATGATTCCCGGCACCTCGCGCTCCGGTGCGACGATTGCCGGCGCTCTGCTGATGGGAACGGACAAGCGGTCGGCGGCGGAGTTCTCGTTCTTCCTGGCCATGCCGACGATGCTCGGCGCCTTCACGCTCGACCTCTACAAGAACCGTGATGCGCTGTCGTTCGACGATTTCACACTGATTGCCGTCGGCTTCATCGCGGCGTTCGTCGCCGGCATCTTCGTCGTCCGCTCGCTCTTGGACTTCGTCTCGCGCCGCGGCTTCACGCCATTTGCGATCTGGCGCATCGTCGTCGGCACCGCCGGCCTTATCGGCCTCTGGATGCTCGGCTGAGAACAGCTACTGCATAATTCTCTAAATCGGATCCGATTTAAGGGCGAAATTATGCAGCAAATATAAAGAGATACAGCGTCCTTTGCGCGTCATATTTGACGCGCGGCGCTGTAAAAATAAAACCGCGTGCGTTTCAGATGAAACGCACGCGGTCCCTGGCCCCCGCCAAAAACTTGTAGCTAATCGCCCGATGGGCGCCGGCTTACTTGCCGGAAAGGTCGATCGACGCCGTCGTGCACGGGTCGACGCCATAGGCCGGCGTGCAGCCCTTGCGGCTGCTCGCGACCGTGTTCGGCGCGACGAAGGAGCCAGCCAGAATGATCAGTGCCGCAGACGCAAAAAAGATTGCGATCGACTTGCCCATGGACGCCATGCCTTTCGAGAGTGATGCTGCCGCCGCCGAGACTTACCTGTGATCGGGGCGCGGGGCGGTTTTTATGCGTTGGATATGTCTTGATCAATATCAGGACATGTTGAATCTGCGGTAAATGCCATTCGCTTTTGTCACTGCGGCAGAACTGCAACGCTGTTGCCTTGATGACACAATAAAACAGCCGCCGGCAGGGCCGGCGGCGATCGAAAGAGGCTTTCTGGGCTGCTGCCTCAGGCGGCGCGGCCGCTGCGTGTATACTGGCCCTGCGGGCGATAGCGCACGAGATAGGTCGACAGGATCGATTCCAGCATCGTCGGCGTGATGCCGATGCCGCCAAGCGTCCGGCCTTCGGATTCGGCCTTGGCCGAGACGATATTGTCGGATTTCAGCAACACCACCTGGTCGGGCGTTATCGGCGGCGTGATGAAGGGGATCATCGACGCGACGCGGCCCATCAGCGAGGCGATGCCGAAGGGCACCGATACCAGCGAGCGCTTGCGATCGATGGTCTGGAGCATGATCTCGAGACATTCGCGGAAGGTGAGGACGTCAGGTCCGCCGAGTTCGTAAATCGTGCCAGCCGACAGCTTGCCGTCGACCGAGCGGGCAACGACCTCGGCGACATCGGTGACATAGACCGGCTGGAACTTGGTGTTCCCGCCGCCGATCAGTGGCAGCGCCGGTGCGAACCGGGCCATTTGGGCGAACTTGTTGAAGAAGCCGTCCTCCGGTCCGAAGACGATCGACGGGCGCAGGATGATCGCGTCCGGCAGCGTTTCCAGGATCGCGGCTTCGGCACGCCCCTTGGTGCGGGCGTAGCTCGATTCCGACTTGGCGTCCGCGCCGATCGCCGAGATATGCGTTAGCTTGGCGCCGACATTGCGCGCGGCTTCCGCAACCGCTCGGGCGCCGAAATCCTGCACGGCGTCGAAGGTGTTGCGGCCGCTCTCGAACAGGACGCCGACGCAGTTGATGACATGGTCGGAGCCTTCGACGGCGCGGTCGACCGACTTGCGATAGCGCAGGTTGGCCTGGACGAACGAGATCTGGCCGACATTGCCGAGCGGCTGCAGGTGGCCTGCAAGATCCGGCCGGCGAACGGCAACGCGGATGCGGTAGCCGCGCTTGGCGAGTGCACGTACGACATGACGGCCGACGAACCCGGATCCGCCGAAAATCGTCACCAGCGGCGGAAGGTTGGACAAGGTCATGGGAAGTGCACTCCTGATCTCATTTGGAAGAATTGTTTGCTACATAGCCCAACAGCCGCGAGAGGTGAAGGCCAATCCTCGCGGCGGGCGGCGTTGCCGTGGTTGGCAACACTCGTCGGTCAGATGCCCTCGACGACCACCATCTCGGCGTCTGCCACCTGTTGGCGGATCGCCGCGGCAATCTGGTACTCGGGGGAATTATAGCAGTCGACAGCGGCCTGAAGCGATGGAAATTCGATGACGACGTTGCGGGCGCGAACCCCACCTTCCAGCCGCTCGAATTCACCGCCGCGCGCCAGGAAATTGGCGCCGTATTTCTCGAAGGCCGGCTTTGCGGCCGCCACATAGTCCTTGTAGCGTTCGGGGTCTCGCACATCGACCCGTGCGATCCAATATCCTTTTGCCATGCTGAACTCCTCGTCTTCAGGCATCGAAAGCAGACGGGAGTGTTACTTCCGGCAAATTCCGGGCAAGGTCAAGCGGAACGGTTGCAGAGGGCGGCGATGTACGAGAGGGATCGCCGACCTGTTGCACGCGGGTGTCACGATCAGCGCGAAAGCGCGCCGTTCATCTCGTCGAGGATGCCGCGCGCGGCGACAAGCGGATCTGCGGCTGCGACGATTGGGCGCGCGACGACGAGGTGGCTCGATCCGGCCTTCAGCGCGTCGGCGGGTGTCATGACGCGCTTCTGGTCGCCCTTCTCGGCTCCGGCCGGGCGGATGCCTGGGGTCACCAGAGCCATGTCGGGGCCGATGATCTTGCGCACCGCGGAGGATTCCTCGGCCGAGCAGACGATGCCGCCCATGCCGGCGGCACGGGCCTGTTCGGCCCGGCGCAGCACCAGCGTGTGCGGGTCGTATTCGTAGCCCGCATCGATCACGTCCTGCTCGTCCATCGAGGTGAGCACGGTAACGCCGAGCAGGCAGAGATCCGATCCCCTGGCTGCCTCGACCGCCGCCTTCATCGCCTTGGGGTAGGCGTGCAGCGTCAGCATCGACATGCCCATCTTGACGATGTTCTCGACGCCCTTGGCCACCGTGTTGTCGATGTCGAGCAGCTTCATGTCGAGGAAGACCTTCTTGCGGCTTGCGGCCAGATCGCGGGCGAACTCGAGCCCTCCGGCAAACACCAGTTGGTAGCCGATCTTGTAGAAGGTCACGTCGTCACCAAGCGTGGTAACGATCTTTTCAGCCTCTGCGATTGTCGGAAGATCCAGGCCGACGATCAGTCGGTCGCGTGCGGTCTCGGTCATGTCGCGGTCACCCCCTGCCAGAATTCCATCGGGGTCCAGTCGCATGTGAGGGCGCGATCCGCAAGACGGAACGCGAAGAGATTGCCGCCGCCGCCGCCCTTCTGGTCGGCGCTTCGGCTGATGGCGGTGCCGCCCAGCTTGCACTTCAAGAGGGTACCGACGCCGCCATGGCCGACGAAAGCGATCGGGATTTTGGCGTCGTGTTCGTCAAGGATACGAAAGACGGCAGCCGAGATGCGGGCCTGCGCGTCGACGGCGCGCTCCCAGCCGTTGAAGCTTTCGTTCGGATTGGCGAAGAACCAGTCCGCCGCCCTCTCGAATTCCGGGGGCGGCAGGAAGCCGGTGGCCGAGCGGTCGTTCTCGCCCATCGTGTCGTCGGTCTCGATCGCGACGCCGGCCGCTCCGGCCAGAAGGTTCGCGGTCTCGATCGCCTTGGTCTCGTCGCTCGAAACGATCCGCCCGAGCGTTCGAACCCACGGCTGCCGCGCCGTCGCTTCCGCTCGCGCATATCCGATCTCCGACAGTCCCCATTTCGGCACGGGAACTGCCGGATCGATCTGCACTTGCGGGTGCGTGATATACAGACCGAACAATGGTGTGCCCTGTCAGTGCGCTTTGCGGTAGACCCAGAGCTGCGCCGGGGGAATGTTGCGCACGACGAAATCGAGATGCTGGATGCTGTAGCGGTCGGGCATGGCAACCACAGGCGACAGCGGACCATAGGAGATCTGCACGACGGGACGGCCGACCGGGATGCGCGACAAAAGATCCACGATCAGCTCGACGCGACGATGCATCGGGAAATTGAGCAGCGGCACGGCAGACACGACGCTGTCGAAGGTCCGGTCCGTCATCGCGCCAAGCGTCTGCTTGAGATCGAACGCGTCGCCGTTGATGAAGTTGACGCCGGCAAAGTTTGCCTTGAGCTGCTGGTAGAAGTCGGTGGAGTACTCGACGGACACCAGATCTTCCGCTGCTAGACCGCGCTCCAGGATCGCCTTGGTGATGACGCCGGTTCCGGGGCCGAGTTCAAGAACCGGCAATCCGGAATGGGGATTGATGACGCTCGCCATGCGGCGGGCGGTGACGGAAGACGTCGGAAGGATTGCCCCGACCGCCTTCGCATTGCTCATCCACCCCTTGAAGAAACGGATCTCCTCGTCGAATTTCCGGCCAAGCCGTTCCTTCACCTTCACGCGCAAATTCATTGAACCCCTCAAAACCGTCGTCCTCTCATACGGATCGTCCGGTTCCGCTGATTCGAGCGGGGAACGGACATTGCAGACATAATGTGATCCCATCTGCGGCAAAAACAAGTCTGTCTACGCCTGAAAGCGTCGTCTTATCAACAGCACGCGAATATCAGCGCCAACAAAAAACCCGCCACGCGCGGCGTGACGGGTCTTAATTTTTCACCGCGGCACGGGCGGCTAAACCCGCATCGGCATCAGCACGTAAAGCGCGTCCTCGGCCGCCAGATCGCGCACCAGCGTCGGCGAGCCCGGGTCGGCCAGCATGAAGATGGCGTCGGTTCCCGTCAGCTGCGAGGTGATGTCGAGCAGGTATTTTGCATTGAAACCGATTTCGAGCGGGTCGTGCTCGTAGCCGACCGGCAGCTCTTCCGTCGCGCTGCCCGAATCCGGGTTGTTGACCGTCAGCGTCATCTGGCCGTCGGCCAGCGCCAGCTTCACGGCGCGTCCGCGTTCGGAGGAAATCGTCGAAACGCGGTCGACGGCCTGGGCGAAGGACTGGCAATCGACGCGCAGTTCCTTGTCGTTGTTGGCCGGTATAACGCGCTGGTAATCCGGGAAGGTGCCGTCGATCAGCTTTGAGGTCATCACGATCGAGCCGATCGTCAGGCGAATTTTGGCGTCCGATACTTCGAGCGTCACGATGATATCGGGGCTGTCGAGTAGCTTCTGCAGTTCGCTGACGGTCTTGCGCGGAATGATGATGCCCGGCATGCCCTCGGAGCCGGACGGCGCTTCGACGTCGGCGCGCGCAAGGCGGTGGCCGTCGGTTGCCACGGCGCGCAGCTTCAGGTCGCCCTTGCTCTCGACCGTGTGCACGAAGATGCCGTTGAGATAGTAGCGGGTCTCCTCGGTCGAGATCGCGAACTGCGTCCGGTCGATCAGCATCTTCAGGTCGGTCGCCTTGAGGCGGAAGGTGTGGGAGAAGCTGCCGGCCGTCAGGTCGGGGAAATCGGATTGCGGCAGGCACTGCAGTGAGAATTTCGAGCGGCCGGAGGCGACCGTCATCGCTGTGCCTTCGGCGTTGGTCGCCAGCAGCACTTCCGAGCCATCGGGCAGCTTGCGCACGATGTCATAAAGCAGGTGCGCCGGAACCGTGGTGGCGCCGGCCTGTTCCACCTGCGCCGGCGTCGCCTCGGTGATCTCGAGATCGAGGTCGGTCGCCTTCATCTCGAGGCTCGCGCCGTCGGAGCGCAAAAGAACGTTCGAGAGGATCGGGATCGTGTTTCGCCGTTCGACCACGCGGTGAACGTGGTTCAGCGACTTCAGGAGATTGGACCGCTCGAGAGTAATGCGCATGGGATGCTACCGCTTTCAACCGTTGCTGGGCGGGCGAGGCTCCCGCCGCAGCGTCAACTGCGAGTGTCCCGGCCGACCGACCGGAAGGATGTGGACCGGCAAAATGGCAGAAACAGCGCCTGAAAAGCAAGGGGTTTGACTGGCGCTGTCCCCAGATGACGCACCAGCCGGCCGCTTGGCGCCCTTGCTCTGCCATGTCGGCTCACTCATAAAGACTAAAACCGGTCAGCCGGCATCGCCATCAGGAAGCTGCAGTTGGAAAAACATAAGACGTCGGACGCCTCGGATGGGCAGAAGCAGCGCAGCTATCGGCTGCACAATGCCAGCATTCCCGCGCGTCCGCTCGATGTCGCGCTCTATCTGGTGGCGACGCCGATCGGCAATCTTGGCGACATCACCCTGCGGGCGCTTGAAACGCTTGCCGGCGCCGACGTGCTCGCCTGCGAGGACACCCGCGTCACCCGCGTGCTGCTCGACCGTTACGGCATCGTCAACCGGCCCTACGCCTACCACGAGCATAATGCCGACGAGGTCGGCCCGCGGCTGCTGGCGGCTCTTGGCGAGGGCAGATCGGTGGCGCTAGTCTCCGATGCCGGCACGCCGCTTGTCTCCGATCCCGGCTATCGCCTGGCGCAGCTGGCGATCGATGCAGGCTATCGCGTCGTGCCGATCCCAGGCGCCTCAGCCCCGCTTGCCGCCCTTGTCGGTTCGGGCCTGCCCAACGACGCCTTTCTCTTCGCCGGTTTCCTGCCGACCAAGGACAAGGCCAAGCGCGATCGGCTGCAGGAGTTGGCGACGGTGCCGTCGACGCTCATGTTCTTCGAATCGCCGCACCGGATTGCCGCCACGGTGGCGGCTGCCGCCGCCGTGCTCGGCGAAAACAGAAAGGCGGCCGTGTGCCGCGAACTGACCAAGACCTTCGAGGAATTCCGCCGTGGCACGCTCGGCGAACTCAAGGCGTTTTACGACGATGCCGGCGCGGTCAAGGGCGAGATCGTGTTCGTGATCGGCCCGCCGGACGCGCCGCCGGAACCGGAGGCCGCCGACGTTGATGCGCTGTTGACGCGGCTCATCGCCGATATGTCGACCGGCAAGGCGGCGACCGAGGCAGCAAAGCAGACGGGCCTTCCGCGCAAGGAGCTTTACGACCGGCTGCTGGAACTCAAGGGCCGCCATGGCGACTGAAGGGCCCGATCGACGCAGGCTTGGGGCTCAGAGGCGCGGTCGGTTCGCCGAGTATCGCGCGGCCCTCTGCCTGATCGTCAAAGGGTACCGCATCGTCGCCATGCGTCATCGCACCAAACTGGGCGAAATCGACATCATTGCGCGGCGGGGTGATCTCATCGCCTGCGTCGAGGTCAAGGCCCGGCGCTCGGCCGACGACGGGGTCTTCGCCGTCACCGGAACGGCGCAGCACCGCATTCGCGCGGCCAGCGATCTCTGGCTCGCACGCCAACCCGATTTCGCCAGGCTTTCCGTCCGTTACGATATCATCACGGTGACACCCTGGCGCTGGCCGCGACACCTGCCCGATGCGTTCTGAACCGGCGCGGGATGAGGGAAAATGATTGCGGTGTTCCGCCCGCATCCCGTCTTGGAACAGATTCGCGAATTTGTAATCGTCCCGACATAAAAGCGTTACCGGCCTGTCATTGAAGGCCACTAGTCCACTGCCATCCGCAACTCGGTGGAGAGGACCAGTCATGTTCAAGAAAATTTCACTCGCAGCTTTCACCCTTGCTTTTTCGGCAACCTCGTCGCTAGCCGCAACCAATATTACCTGGTGGCACGGCATGGCCGGCCGCAACGGCGAGGTCATCAACGAGATCTCGCAGAAGTTCAACGAAGCCCAGAGCGCCTGCGCGCTGACCCCGGTTTCGAAGGGCACCTATGAGGAAGCGCTCGCTTCCGGCATCGCCGCATTCCGCTCTGGCGAACAGCCGAACATTCTGCAGGTCTTCGACGCCGGTGCAGCGACCATCATCAACGCCAAGGGCGCCGTCGTTCCCGCCGAAGATCTGATCATCAAGGCCGGCCACAACTTCGACCGCAATGCCTTCATCGACGGCGTGCGCTACTTCTACGCCGATAGCGAAGGCAAGTTCGTCGGCATGCCGTTCAACTCGTCGGCCCCGATCATGTACGTGAACGACGAAGCCCTGAAAAAGGCCGGCGTCGAAGCACCGAAGACCTGGGAGGAGTTCGAGGCTGCAGCACCGAAGCTGAAAGCCGCCGGCTACATCCCGCTCGTCCAGTCGCAGCTCACCTGGCAGTTCACCGAGAACTTCTTCTCGCGCAACAACATCCAGTTCGCCACCAACAACAACGGCTACGACAGCGTCGCCGACACCAAGCTCAAGGTCACCGATCCGAACCTGGTCATGATGTTCGACAAGCTCAAGGCCTGGAAGGACGAAGGTTACTTCGCCTTTTACGGCGCCGGCTGGAACGACAACCAGAAGGTCTTCGAAGAAGGCAAGGCTGCATTCTGGATCGGTTCGTCCGGTTCGTTCGGCGGCCTGCAGAAGACGGCGCAGATGCCGTTCTCGGCGACGTTCCTGCCCTACTGGAACGCAATCGAGGGTGCCGGCACTAACTCCTTCATCGGCGGCGCGGCACTGTTTGCCATGTCGGGCAAGTCGGACGAGGAAAATAAGTGCGTCGCCGACTTCTTCCAGTTCCTGACCTCGCCTGAAATCCAATACTTCTACCACAAGGCAACCGGCTACGTGGCCATCACCAAGGCAGCCTACGAGCTTGCCCAGAAGGACGGCTACTACAAGGAAAAGCCGGTCGCGGAAGTCGGCATCAAGCAGCTGATGCTGC
Source organism: Ensifer sp. ENS11 (assembly GCF_014851895.1). NCBI lineage: Bacteria > Pseudomonadati > Pseudomonadota > Alphaproteobacteria > Hyphomicrobiales > Rhizobiaceae > Ensifer > Ensifer sp. ENS11. The sequence continues at coordinate 247,468 of NZ_JACVAN010000001.1, forward strand.
CGGCCGGCGACTGGTCGAAGGGCTACCGCCTCGGCTTCTACCCGCAGATCCGCGAGATCATGGAACGCGAATACGGCCGCATCTTCTCCGGTGAAACCACGGTCAAGGACGCCTTCGACACGATCGAGAAGGACGGCAACGAGCTGCTCGCCCGCTTCGCCAAGACGGCTGGCTGATCTCGATGACCTCTGGAACGGAAAGCCTCCCCGCACCGCGGGGAGGGACGGGAACGGACGGGCGTCGCTTCGGCGCCCTCCGGCTGTTCGGCGGCAAACCGAAGGACGGCGACGCGACTGCCAAGCGCGTGCAGTTCTCCTCGCCTTACCTGCCCTACCTCTTTCTCGCGCCGCAGCTGGCGATCATCTTCGTGTTCTTCTACTGGCCGTCGATCCAGGCGATCCAGTCGTCCTTTTATCTGGAAGACCCGTTCGGCTTCGGCTCGACCTTCGTCGGCATGGCGAACTACACCGACGTGCTGAAGTCGGGCGAATATCTGGGCATCTCGCGCTTCACGGCGATCTTCACCACGCTCGTCACCTTCTTCGCGCTGTCGATCGGCCTGTTGCTCGCCGTCAAGGCGGATGGGGTCATCCGCGGCAACGCCACCTACAAGACGCTGCTCATCTGGGTCTATGCGATCGCGCCCCCGGTTGCCGGCCTCATCGGCATGATGTTCTTCGACCAGCATATCGGCCCGATCGTCGAGCTTGCCCGCTGGTTCGGCTGGGATATCAAGGTCGGTCTCAACTATTTCGATACGGCTTTTTCGATGATCGTCGTCTCGGTCTGGAAGCAGATCCCTTACAACTTCATCTTTTTCCTCTCCGGCCTGCAGGGTATTCCGGTCGCGGTGCGCGAGGCGGCGGCCATGGATTGCCGCTCGGGCTTCCGCCGCTTCTGGACCGTGATCCTGCCGCTGCTCGCGCCGACCGCCTTCTTCCTTCTGATCATCAATGTCACCTACGCACTGTTCGACACCTTCGGCGTCATCGACGTCATGGTGAAAGACAAGGCGGCGAACAATCCGATCACCCTTGTCTACAAGGTCTACATGGACGGTTTCCGCGGCAACGACCTTGGCGGCTCCTCGGCGCAGTCGGTCATCCTGATGCTCATCGTCTTCGTGCTCACCATCTTCCAGTTCCGCTTCATCGAGCGGCGCGTGCACTACAATTGAGGCGGGGCCGATGTATCGCACCAAGTTTTTCGACCACGTCATCCTCCTCACCGGCGTCTTCATCATGGTGGCACCGGTCGTGGTCGCCTTCATGACGTCGACGCACGAGGCGGCGGATATCCACCGCAACGGCCTCAGCCTCAGCTGGGGCGGCCATTTCGTCGAGACCTACGAGACGGTGCTCACCCGCAAGGGCGGCTTCACCGGCAAGATCACCGGCCTCAACATGATGATGAACTCGATGATCCTCGGCCTCGGCTTCGCGCTCGGCAAGATCGTCTTGTCGATGCTGGCCGCCTATGCGATCGTCTATTTCCGCTTCCGGCTCGCGACCTTCTTCTTCTGGATCATCTTCACGACGCTGCTCCTGCCGCTCGAAGTGCGCATTCTTCCCTCCTACGAGGTGATGAACACGCTGAAGCTGACCAACACCTATACCGGCCTGATCGTGCCGCTGCTCGCGTCGGCGACGGGTACCTTCTATTTCCGTCAGTTCTTCAAGTCGGTGCCGGACGAATTGCTCGAGGCAGCGCGCATCGATGGCGCCGGCCCGTTCAAGTTCTTCATCGACGTGCTGGTGCCGCTGTCGCGCACCATGATGGCGGCGATCTTCATCATCATGTTCGTCTATGGTTGGAACCAGTATCTCTGGCCGACATTGATGACCACGGACGAAGGTTTCTTCACGCTGGTGCGCGGCATCAAGCAGATCCTGCTCGTCTGGGTCGGCTCGAACATCCCCGATTACAACGAGGCCTTTGCTCTGGCGATCCTTGCCATGCTGCCGCCGGTCCTGATCGTGGTGATCTTCCAGCGCTGGTTCATCAAGGGCCTGACGGAAAGCGACAAGTAGACAAAGGAGAGGCGAAGCCGTCTTTGCCGCTTCCTCAAACCGCAATTTACCAACGGAGGCAGCCATGGCGGCCATCACCATCGCCGAGGTCTCGAAGATCTATACCGGCAACGTCGAGGCGGTAAAGTCCGTCTCGATCGATATCGAGGACGGCGAGTTCATCGTGCTTGTCGGCCCGTCCGGCTGCGGCAAGTCCACGCTTCTGCGCATGGTCGCAGGCCTTGAAGGCATCTCGAAAGGCACGGTCAAGATTGGCCCACGCGTCATCAACGAGGTCGATCCGGCTGAGCGCGACATCGCCATGGTTTTCCAGAACTATGCGCTCTATCCGCATATGACGGTCTACCAGAACCTCGCCTACGGTCTGAAGAACCGCAAGACGCCGAAAGCCGAGATCGACGCCCGTGTAGCGGAAGCCGCGCGCATGCTGGAGATCGAGCCCTATCTCGACCGCAAGCCGCGTGCGCTTTCCGGTGGCCAGCGTCAGCGTGTGGCCATGGGCCGCGCCATCGTGCGCAAGCCGGCAGCCTTCCTTTTCGACGAGCCGTTGTCCAACCTCGACGCCAAGCTGCGCGTTTCCATGCGTGGCGAGATCAAGCGGCTGCAGAAGCGCCTCGGCACCACATCGCTTTATGTCACGCACGACCAGCTCGAGGCGATGACGCTGGCCGATCGGCTTGTGGTGTTCAACGGTGGCCGGATCGAGCAGATCGGCCGCCCGCTCGATGTCTACCATCGCCCGGCCTCGACCTTCGTCGCGAGCTTCATCGGCTCGCCCGCCATGAACCTGATCAAGGGCCGCATCGAAGGCTCGCGCCTTTCTGTCGGCACCTACAGGATCGAGCTTGGCGACAGTGCGCCGGTCGAAGGGCCGGTCACCGTCGGCCTGCGCGCCGAGGACCTGCGGCTTGCCGCCGTCGGCGAGGATGCGATGCTGTTTCAGGTCGACTATGTCGAGGAACTCGGCGCGCAACGCCTCGTCCACGGCACCATCGAGGATCAGGCGCTGACCGTGGCGCTTTCTCCCGAAATTCCCTTGTCCGGCGATCTTGCTGTCACGATTGCAACGGGCCGCCTGCATTTCTTCTCGCCCGAGAACGGCAAGCGACTGGAGCGCGGAACGTCTTTCGCCAATACTGCCGAAAGCGCTCGTCCCGTCAGCCTGGAGCCGGCATTGTGATCGAAAAGACTGTCATCAGCCTCACCGTGCCCTCGCAGGAAACCCGCGCCGGTTTCACGGCGATTGAACGTTCGATCGCAGCCCATGATGCCGTGATGGCAGCACTTCCCGAGATGAACAGCATCGAGATCGGCGGCGCGCCGTCGTCGGGCGAGCCGCTTGCCTTTCCGTTTACCATCGCCGCCTGGAACCTGGAGCGCTGCCTGTTTGCGCCGGAAAGTGCCGCGCATCTGGCGGCAACCGACGCGCCGGTCGTGCTGCTCTCGGAAATGGACAACGGCATGGCCCGCACCGGCCAGCGCCACCCGACCGCGGAGGTCGCAGCCACGCTCCAGATGCAATATGCCTACGGCGTCGAGTTCATCGAGCTCGGCCTCGGTTCCGATACTGAACTGGAATTCTGCAAGGACGACTTCAACGAAAAGGGTTTTCACGGCAATGCGTTGATGGCTGCGGTGCCGCTCGGCCGGCCGTTCATGCTCCGCCTCTGGGGCAAACGGCTGTGGTTCATGGATGGCGGCGATCAGCCGCGCGTCGGCGAACGCTTTGCCATCGGCGCGGTGATCGAGACGCAAGCCGGGCCCTTCGTTGCCGTTTCCACCCATCTCGAAAGCGCCACCACGGCGCCCTATCGCGAGCGCCAGGTGAAGGAACTGATCGAGGCGCTCGATGAAGCCTTCCTGGCCTTGCCTGTGCTGATCGGCGGCGACCTCAACACCGGCAACCACGCTGGCGGTGATTTCGAGGCCGAAGGGCTGTTCACCACGAGCGCTGCGCGCGGCTTCACCCGCCATGGCGGGCCGATCGAGCTGATGACGACCCGCCCCAGCCTGATCACGCGCTGGCCGGAGCGGGCGATGAAACTCGACTGGTTTCTGTCACGGGGCTTGAAGATCGGCGAAAGCGGGATCATTCCTTCGCTCGACGCGGACGGCCGTCCGCTTTCGGATCATGATCTCATCACCTGCGTCATCGAGGGCTTTGAATAGCCTTGCCGCTGAAGCGCTCGATGCTTGGCGCTCGAGCCTTGCCTAAGGCGAGTCCGCATTCTACATGTTGCGGGCATTTCTAGAGCGGGATGAGGAAACGTTTGCTCGGTTCTCCGCCCGCATCTCGCTCTAACGTATTAATATCGATCACGTTTATGACCTTGGATCGGACCGCTCCAAGGTCATCGCGATCTAACGGGGATAGGAAGATGGCGAAAATCGTCAATGTCGGGGTCCAGATGGACCATGTGTCGGGCATCAACATCGCAGGTGATTCCACCTTCGCGATGTGCCTTGAGGCACAGGCCCGCGGCTACCGGCTCTTCCACTACACCCCGGAGAAGCTGTCGCTGCGTGACGGCAAGGTTTTCGCCACTGCGCAGCAGATGACGTTGCGCGACGTCAAGGGCGACCACTTCACGCTCGGCGAGCCGGAACGGCTTGATCTTTCGACCATGGACGTGATCCTGTTGCGCCAGGATCCGCCCTTCGACATGGCCTACATCACCTCGACGCATCTGCTCGAGCGCCTGCATCCGAGGACGCTTGTCGTCAACGACCCGGCCTGGGTGCGCAACTCGCCGGAAAAGATCTTCGTCACCGAATTCGCTGATCTGATGCCGAGGACGCTGATTACCCGCGATGCCGCCGAGATCGCGCGATTCCGCGAGGAAATGGGCGACATCATCCTGAAGCCGCTCTACGGCAATGGCGGCGCTGGTGTGTTTCATTCCGCGCGCGACGATCGCAACATGTCGTCGCTGCTTGAAATGTTCGGCCAGATGTTCCGCGAGCCCTTCATCGCGCAGGAGTATTTGCCGGCGGTGCGCAAGGGCGACAAGCGCATCCTGCTCGTCGACGGCGAGCCGGTCGGCGCCATCAACCGCGTGCCTGCCGAGCACGACGCCCGCTCCAACATGCACGCCGGTGGCCGGCCCGAGCCGACCGAACTGACGGCGCGCGAGAAGGAAATCTGCGCCCGCATCGCACCGGCGCTGAAGGAGCGCGGCTTCCTCTTCGTCGGTATCGACGTCATCGGCGACTACATGACCGAAATCAACGTGACGTCGCCGACCGGCATCCGCGAAGTCAAGAAGTTCGGCGGCGCCGACGTCGCCAGCCTGCTTTGGGACGCGATCGAGCGCAAGCGCGCCTAGCGCAGGCGGCGCACGTGTTAGACGACAGGCGCGCGCTGTAGCCACGAGATGCTACCAGCGCGCAGACGCGCTCTGGCCGATCCCGATCGTGGTGCTGATTGGCTGGCGTCCATCACCGAGCTGTTGCAGACGCTCTATGGGAACAGGCTCCCAGCAATACCGTTCCAAAAAGGCCAGCCGAGCGAGTGCTCCCTGGACCGTGATTGGTTGCTTTGTCAGCCTATGCGCGGGCACCCGCGTCGCGTACCGAAGATGATGCGATTGCGTTCGCCACGGCTGCCGATTCCGCGAATTTCAATAATCTCCTGCGACGTCCGGCCGACGCGTGGATTGCGAAGATATCTTTGGGCTTTGTTAAGCGCCTGGCGCGGTGTGCACTGATAGGCTTCCGGCGGTCGGCGGCGATATTGCTGCTCGCCCCAGCCGTCGTCTTCGTCATAGTACCGGGGCTCGTCATAGTAGCGTGGCTGATCACGGTAGCGCGGGCCACCGCCGTCGATATAAATATCCAGATCCTGGGAAGCTGCCGCTCCTACTACGAAGGTGCACGCGATGGTGGCTATCGCACATGTTTTGATCATCCTGATCATAGGGCTCTCCTTTGACTGCCCGAGCATTTTACCGACGGAATCATGAACGGGAGCAAAACGGTTCACTGGACGACAATCACTCCCTGGCCGGTCGGCAGCGTCAAAATCGCCTGACCGTTTTTCCTCGCAAAGTCGTTCCACATCGCGTTTTGTTCCTCGCTGCCGCGGAACGCATAGTCATCGAGAACGATTGTTGCCCCCAGTACGAGATTGTCCCACACTCGTTCGATGCATTCCTTCTCGTATTGCGCGACGTTCAGGTCGATCGAAAGATAGGCAATGTTTCCGAGCGGAACGCCTTCGAGGGTATCGGGCAGCACGCCGCGAATGAGATGTGCATTGGGGAAAGGTGCAAAGTTGCGCTTCGCGACCTCAAAAACGTCCTCGTAGATGCCGGTGTTTCGCTGCGTTGTCAGGCGGCGTTCCACGTCGGTCATGTGCCCGTGCGGGATGCCGCCGAACGTGTCGAACAGCCAGAATTTGCGATCGAGCGCTTCGAAACCGAGATACCGGCACACCGTCATTGACAGAAGACCGGCGTTCACGCCGAATTCCACAAAGTCGCCTTCCAGGCGAAGCGCCCGCGATGCCGCCCAACAGCACGTGTGCGCGCGCCAGCGAACATCGGGAACGCGGCCGCGCTTCCGCCAGGCCTCCCGGTTGCCTTCCTCGGCAATGGTCCATGCTGATGCAAACTGCGGCTCGTCCATGAACGACGTGTTCTTGTTCGTCGTCCTGAGGCCGTCAGCGGCATACCCAGGCAGCGTTTTGTCTCCATGTAGAAAGTATCGAGTGCGCTTTTTCAGTTCGCGGATGCCAACCATCATCAATCCCCTCTGGAAACATGAGGACTAAGTAGGCGTTCGAATGGCATCGGCAATCCGCCTGTGGCCGCTTGGATCCAAGTTGAGCGCAAGCGGTTGATACGTTTCGAGACCGATTGCGAACGCGCGCCGATGGCCGGCGGGCGATCTCTGGGTTTCAGCACGTCTGGTGACGGTGGGACGGTCGAGCGATGTGCTGCTCAAGCATCTGCGCGACGCAAGGCGTGATGTTCTGTTATTGTTCTTGTTTTTGTGTGTTTTCCGTGCAAGATTTATCGCTGCAACCACCGGGGTTGCGGCGGCATGGCGGGCCGCCCTGGTCGAAGAGGCGGTCATGGTTGCGCGGGTCAGTACGGTTGCATTCCAGGGGATAGAAGGTGTGCCGGTCGACGTTCAGGTGATGGTTGCACCCGGGCGGGTCGGCATGCAGATCGTTGCCTGCCCGACAAGGCCGTGGCCGAAAGCCGCGAGCGGGTGCAGGCAGCCCTTCATGCGTCTGGTCTAGCGCTGCCAGCCAAGAAAGTCACCGTCAATCTCGCGCCCGCGGATCTGCCCAAGGAAGGCAGCCACTTTGATCTCGCGATCGCGCTAGGGCTGATGGCCGCGCTCGGTGCCATCCCCGGCGACGCGCTGAATGGCTATGTGGTGATCGGCGAGCTCAATCTCGACGGTACGGTCGCGGCCGTCGCCGGCGCGCTGCCGGCCGCAATTGGCGCCAATGCGCTCGGCAAGGGGCTGATCTGTCCGGCCGAAAGCGGTCCGGAGGCCGCCTGGGCCGGCGCCGAGATCGATATTCTTGCACCCCGCAGCCTGATCGCCATCGCCAATCATTTCAGGGGCACGCAGGTGCTCTCCCGGCCGGAGCCTGCCATTCGCGCCGGCGCTACCGATCTGCCTGATCTTGCCGATATCAAGGGACAGGAGAGCGCCAAGCGGGCGCTCGAAGTCGCCGCCGCCGGCAACCACAATCTGCTGATGGTTGGACCGCCGGGCTCGGGCAAATCGATGCTGGCCTCGCGTTTGCCGTCGATCCTGCCGCCCTTGACGCCTGCCGAGCTTCTCGAAGTCTCGATGATCCACTCGATCGCCGGCCAGTTGCCGGGCGGCAAGCTGTCCGACCGGCGGCCGTTCCGCACGCCGCACCATTCCGCCACCATGGCGGCGATGATCGGTGGCGGCTTGCGAGCGAAACCAGGCGAGGCATCGCTCGCCCACAACGGCGTTCTGTTCCTTGACGAGTTTCCCGAGTTCCCCCCGCAGGTGCTTGATGCCCTGCGTCAGCCGCTGGAAACGGCGGAATGCATCATTGCCCGTGCCAACCATCGCGTCACCTATCCCGCCGCGATCCAACTGGTGGCAGCGATGAACCCGTGCCGGTGCGGCATGGCGGGTGAACCCGGCCGCACCTGCGCCCGTGGCCCGCGCTGCATGAGCGATTACCAGGCGCGCATCTCCGGCCCGTTGATGGACCGGATCGATCTGCGCATCGACGTACCGGCTGTCAGCGCCGCAGACCTGATCCGGCCGATGGCGGCAGAGGCCAGTGCTGCTGTGGCAAGACGTGTCGCCCGCGCCCGGCAATTGCAGATCGATCGCTTCGCCGCGCTCGGCAGTCGCGAGCCATCCAGCAACGCCCGCTGCTCGACGGCGATGATCGAACGCATTGCCGAACCGGATGCAGCCGGCCTGCAGTTGCTGCGCGACGCTGCCGAAAAACTGAAGTTCTCAGCGCGCGGCTACCACCGCGTCCTGAAGGTGGCGCGTACGCTCGCAGATCTCGATGGCAGCGCGACCGTCGGCCGGCTGCACTTGGCCGAAGCGATCTCCTACCGCATCGCCGGCGAGCGTCTGCAAGCGGCCGCCTGACGGTCGTTGACGGCGTCGGGCAGTCGCCGTCCGCGTTACCTGCAATTGCGGTTTCGGAAGTCGGCGACTTTGCTTTTGTATGCTGCCGCACAATTCCTGACATGCGCATCGACCCAAGTTGGAAACTAACGGGGCAAGTTTGGAGCCTTGCCGCGTCCACTGGGCGCCATGTCTGACTGGCGGAGTCGCGGCGCTCTGCGGCGATGGTCGTCCTTCGTTGCAGGTTCTCTCGAGTGGTCATTGCAACGCTTCTTCCGCGCTTGCCGTCGGCAATAGGCGGAAACGGTCGAGTGCCCTATCTTGATGACGGCACCGGATACTTGCCGCACTGCTCAATTTGGGAGGTTTGTCATGACGAACGGTTCGCTCAGACGAACGGATAGCGCCGAACGTGTGATCGTGGCGTCCGCGCAGGTGGTTTATCTGGCACTGCTTGATCCGAAAGCCGTGACGCGATGGCTGCCCCCGGAGGGGATGACGGGCCATGTCCATGCATTTGAGGCGAAAGAGGGCGGTCGCTATCGCATGGCGCTCGTCTACGATAAATCCGAACATGGCAATCGCGGCAAGACGTCGGATGAGACCGATATTGTCGAGGGGCGCTTCGTCGAGTTGCGCCCGAATGAACGCGTCGTGCAGCAGGTGGAGTTCGAATCCGAAGATCCGGCATTTGCCGGGATCATGACGATCACCTGGGCACCGGAGACGATATCCGGTGGCACCCGGGTGCGTGTAACCTGCGCGAATGTTCCTGAAGGCATATCGCGGGAGGATCACGAGGCGGGTCTTTCATCGACGCTTGCCAATCTTGCTGGTTTCACCGAGCGAAACCCCAGAGCATAGCTTCCTAAAGCATGTCGCGCAAAAGTGTGCAGCGGTTTTGCGATAACGACATGCGCAAAAACAAGAGCTTAAAGCGCAGAAAGCGAATCTGAAAGATCGCGGCGCGAAAAGCATGTCGCGCAAAGTGTTCAGCGGGTTCGCGATCACGACATGCGCAAAAAACAAGAGCTGAAAGGGCAGCAAGCGAATCCTGGAGATCGTGAAGCGCTTTCGAGCGCTTCGAGAAAAAGTACGAAGCGGAATCTCGTCAGAATTCGTAAAAACAAGAAGATAGAGCGCTTTTGCGCCTCCGTTTAAACCGGAACATTCTCAATGAAGAGAACGGATGCCGGTGTTTCAGGCCAGCGACGTGGTTTGAAGGTCCGGTTTGGCGCACGCGGGGCCGGCGGTGACGCCCGCAGTCCAGCAGTGGGCAACAAAAAAGGGCGCCCGAAGCGCCCTTTCGTTTGCACTTTGCAATGATCGGCTTACGCGCCCAGGCCTTCGAACAGAACCGTCGAAAGGTACCGCTCGGCAAAGGATGGGATGATGACGACGATGTTCTTGCCGGCGTTTTCCGGGCGCTGGCCGATCTCGATGGCGGCGGTGAGGGCCGCACCCGAGGAGATGCCGACCGGCACGCCTTCGAGCCGGGCAACGAGCCGGGCGATCTCGACGGCTTCGCCGCTGTTGACGGTGACGACTTCGTCATAGACGCTGGTGTCGAGGATCGCGGGCGCGAAGCCGGCGCCGATGCCCTGGATCTTGTGTGGGCCAGGGTTTCCGCCCGAAAGCACGGGCGATTCCTCTGGCTCGACGGCGATCACCTTGATCGACGGCTTGCGTGCCTTCAACACTTGGCCGGCGCCAGTGATTGTGCCGCCGGTGCCGATGCCCGAGACGAGGATGTCGACGCTGCCGTCGGTGTCGTTCCAGATCTCCTCGGCCGTCGTCTTGCGGTGGATTTCCGGGTTGGCCGGGTTTTCGAACTGCTGCGGGATGATGGCATACGGCAAGGTCTCGACCAGCTCCTGCGCCTTGGCGATCGCGCCCTTCATGCCCTTGGCGCCCTCGGTCAGTACCAGCTCGGCGCCGAACAGCGCCAGCATCTTGCGGCGCTCGACCGACATGGTTTCCGGCATGGTGAGGATCAGCTTGTAGCCCTTGGCGGCGGCGACGAAGGCGAGCGCAATGCCGGTGTTGCCCGAGGTCGGCTCGACCAGTGTCGTGCGGCCGGGAACGATCTTGCCCTGCGCTTCCAGGCTCTCGATCATGGCAACGCCGATGCGGTCCTTGACCGAAGCGATCGGGTTGAAGAATTCGAGCTTGGCGAGAAGGTTGGCCTTCACGCCCTTTTCCTTGGCAAGCTTGTCGAGCCGCACGATGGGAGTGTCGCCGATCGTTTCCGTGATCGAGGAGTAGACGCGGCCGCGGCCGGGCTTGCGCGTGTCAGACATTAAGTTTCTCCCTTGGGTGTGACGATTTGGTTGTGACAATAGGGGCCATGCCCGTTCTATTCCAGAACGGTAACCGCGACGCGACGATCAGCCGGAGGAAAAACCACCGGCGGAAGCCCAGTCCGGGGAATGTTTTTTCAGGCGGCGCGGGTAGCGATATAGGCGGCGGTGCCTGCCAGCACGCCAGCGGCAACGCGGTTCAGCGCCAGCAATGCCTTGGGCTGTTTGAGCAGCGTGCGCGCCCGTGCGGCAAGCAGGATATAGGGCAGAAGCACGGTCAGCAGCACGAGGAACGTCGCGATCAAAAGCAGCCCGTATTCGCGCGGCCCGATCACCGCAATGTCGATCAGCGTCGGCACCAGCGCCACATAAAACAGCATTGTCTTCGGGTTGCCGAGCGTGACCAATAGGCCCGAAAGGAACGACATCGACACGCTTGCGGATGTCTTCGCCTTGATGTCCCGCGGCAACAGGCCGGCGGTCCAAAGCTTCCATGCGATGTAGCCGAGGTAGAGCACGCCGGCGAACTTGACGATCAGGAAAGCGGTCGTGAAGGTCTGGGCGATCAGCGCCAGGCCGAGCACCACGGCGGTCAGGTAAACCATGTCGCCGAGGATCAGGCCGAGCCCCATGAAGAAGGTCTCGCGAAAGCCGGAGCCGAGCGCTCGCGCAACGAGCGCCGTCACGCCGGGGCCGGGAATGATGGCTGCGATGAAGAGAGCGCCGCTATAGGCAAGCAGGGCTGCAAGCGTCATGATCGTTCCTCCCGGGTGGCGACGCCGCTTTTACCAAAGAGCGTCGAAAATGGAAATCGGGATCGGCGGGCGAGCGGCAATTTCGCGACAAAATTGATCGGGTGACAAGTCTGGCGTTGCCCGGTTTTTGGAGATGCGTAGAGCTTTGGGAAATACTCAATAAAGGCGCGCGTTATGCCCGAGATCCAAAACATCATCGGCTTTGCCCTCATTGCTCTCGGCATGGTGCTGACACCCGGGCCGAACATGATCTACCTGATCTCCCGCTCGATCAGCCAGGGGCCGGCGGCCGGCCTGATCTCGCTTGGCGGCGTCGCGCTCGGTTTCGTCGTCTATATGGTCTCGGCGGCGCTCGGCATCACCGCGCTGCTCTTGGCCGTGCCTTTCGCCTATGATGTCCTGCGGCTCGCCGGTGCCGGATATCTCGTCTATCTCGCCTGGCAGGCGGTCAGGCCCGGCGGGCGCTCGCCGTTCCAGATCAAGAACCTGCCGAAGGACGGTCCGCGCAAGCTGTTCCTGATGGGCTTCCTGACGAGCCTGCTCAACCCGAAGGTGGCCGTGCTCTATCTCTCGCTCCTGCCGCAGTTCATCCGCCCGGAGGCGGGCAATGTGCTGGCGCAGTCGATGATCTTCGGCTCGATCCAGATCGCCACCAGTGTCTCGGTCAACGCGATGATTGCGCTGGCGGCAAGTTCTATCGCCGCCTTCCTGGCCGGGCGTCCCCTGTTCATGGTCGTGCAGCGCTGGGCGATGGGCACGGCACTGTTCGGCTTTGCCCTCAGCATGGCCGCCGAAGCGCGCCGTTGACACATGTCGCGCAAAAGTGGGCAGCGGCTTTGCGATCACGACATGCGCAAAAACCAAAGCTTTAAGCGCAGTCAGCGAATCCTACTGCATGTTTCGTTAAATCCTATTCGATTTAGCGATAAAAACATGCAGCCATTCAAAGTGCTACAGCGACCTTTGCGCGTCTAATAGGACGCGCGGCGCTGTAGAGATCGCGACGCGTTTCAGATAAGCGGCCTCTATCGGGCTTCAGGCAATTCGCTGCCGCGCGCCGCTCTACGGCGACACGCGGCGTGGTCTTTCCTATTCGAACACCGGCCGCATGAAGCTGCGCTCGTAGCTGACGATGCAGCGCGTCTTTTCGCCGAAGGCGAAAGCCTCCAGGCATTCCGGGTCCTTGGCCATTTTCCCGCGATAGACTTCATATTCGGCCAGGCTCGGGAAGGTGAAGAGCGCCAGTGCGATGTTGTTTGCGCCCTCGTGCGGCATGAAATAGCCGTGATGGGTGCCGCCGAGCCGGTTGACGAGCGGTATCCAGAGCTTGGCGTAGTGCTCGAACTCGGCCAGCTTGTAAGGGTCGATAACGTATTTCAGATAGCAGGTGATCATGCGGTTCTCCCTTCGCGTCTCCGCTTGATAGGCGAGGGCAGGCGAAGTTTCCAGCCGAGATTCATGCCGGCTGCGGCGACCAGGATGGCGATCGAACCGAAGATCTGGATCGGCTGCAGCGCATGGCCGAAAGCCAGCCGATCGACGACGATGGCAGCGATCGGGTAGATGAAGGATAGCGCCCCGGTCATGTGCGTCGGCAGCCGCTGGATCGCGCCGTAAAGCAGCACATACATGATGCCGGTATGGATGACGCCGACGGCAATCAGGATCGACCACTGTTCGGCGCCGGAAGGTGCCGGGGCGGCAAGCGCCATCGGCGCCAGCATCAGCGTGCCGGTGACCACCTGGATCAACGCGATCAGATGCGGAGGCGTTCCCTTGAGCAACTTCGTCAACAGGGCCGCGATCGCGTAGAAGAAGGCGGCACCGATCGCAAGCGCGATGCCGATCAGGTAATCCTCCGGCGCAAAGCCGCCGCCGGGCTTGGCTGAAATGATCGCCAGCATGCCGGCAAAGGAGATCGAAAGCCAGAACACCTTGGTCGCGGTGATCTTTTCGCCGAGGAACAAGGCTCCGAGCCCCAAAAGCATGAACGGCTGGGTGTTGTAGACCATCGTCGCGATCGAGATCGAGGCATGCGAATAGGCCGCAAACAACAAGAGCCAGTTGACGACGATGGCGATGCCGCCGGCAATCGACAGGAGCACCGTCCGCCGGGTGAAATGGCGCCGGTCGAGCAGGCCGAGCATGGCCGCGATCGCCACCAGCGTCACCGCGCCGAATACGCAGCGCCAGAAGACGACGCTCGTCACCGGCTGGCCCGACATCAGCACGAACCAGCCGATCGTGCCCGATATCAGCATGGCCGCCGTCATCTCCGCACTGCCTCTTTTAATGTCTGCGCCCATGGCGATCACTCCTCGGTTGAGGCTCCAAGATTAATCGGCCAGAGCGCAGGTTTATATGGAGGATCGCAGGTGTTTCTGCTATTATACCTCATCATCTAAGATGGTTTCGATCTTTTGGCTTATGAGGTTGCCCATGCTCGATGAACTCGATCGCCGCATTCTGGGTATCCTGGCGGCGAATGCGCGCGTGTCGCTGAAGGAGCTGGCGCAGGAGGTGGGTCTGTCCTCGCCAAGTGCCGCCGAACGTTTGCGCAAACTGGAGGAACGCGGCGTCCTCGACGGCTTCACCATCGCCCTCAATCCGGTGAAGCTTGGTTATCCGCTGCAGGCGATCATCCGCGTGCGGCCGATGCCGGGCATGCTGCATATCGTCGAGAAATTGATCCAGGAGACGCCGCAGATCGTCGAATGCGACAAGGTCACCGGCGACGATTGCTTCATCGCCAAGCTGTTCGTGCGCGATATGGGGGAACTGGACACGCTGCTCGATCGCATCGCCGAGAAGGCGCAGACCAATACGTCGATCGTCAAGTCGACACCGGTCAAGCGGCGCTTGCCGCCGCTTATCTGATCCAACGTTTCGAGATCACGCAATTCCGGACGGAAAACCGCTTCGCACTTTTCCTGGAAATGGTCTAGACGCCCGTGGAGCCGAAGCCACCGGCACCGCGTGCCGTGTCGCTGGCGCTGTCGGCTTCCCGAACGCTCACCTGTGTCACTGGCGCGATCACCATCTGCGCAATGCGCATGCCGCGTTCGATGACGAAGTCCTCGTCGCCGAGGTTGACCAGCAGAACCTTCACCTCGCCGCGATAATCGCTGTCGATCGTGCCCGGAGTGTTGAGGCAGGTGATGCCGTGCTTGAAGGCAAGGCCCGAGCGCGGACGGATCTGCGCCTCATAGCCGGCCGGGATCTCGAAGATGAAGCCGGTCGGCACCAGCGCCCGCTTTCCTGGCGCAAGCGTCATCGGCTCGCCGACTGCCACTGCGGCGCGCAGGTCCATGCCGGCAGCACCCTCGGTCTCATAGGCCGGCAGGTCCAACGCCTCGGCATGCGGCAGGCGGATGAAGGTCAAGGCGGGTTTTGTCTGGGGCGTGTGCATGGTCATCGTTTCATAAGCCGGGCGCTCACTGCGCCGGTCAATTGCATAATGAGGGCTGAGCCTGTAAAGACGCCGCAACTCACAGGAATCTACGACATGGCCGAAAGTCTCGCCGAGGCGGTCTCCCGCCGCCGCACATTTGCGATCATCGCCCACCCGGACGCGGGTAAAACCACACTCACCGAAAAGCTGCTGCTGTTCGGCGGCGCCATCCAACTCGCCGGCGAGGTCAAGGCCAAGAAGGATCGCATCCAGACCCGTTCGGACTGGATGAAGATCGAGCGCGAGCGCGGCATCTCGGTCGTCACCTCGGTGATGACCTTCGAATATGGCGGCAATGTCTTCAACATTCTCGACACCCCCGGTCACGAAGACTTCGCCGACGACACCTACCGCACGCTGACGGCGGTCGATGCGGCGATCATGGTCATCGACGCGGCAAAGGGTATCGAGCCGCGGACGCTGAAGCTGTTCGAAGTCTGCCGCATGCGCGACATCCCGATCATCACCTTCGTCAACAAGATGGACCGCGAGAGCCGTGACCCCTTCGAGATCCTCGATGAAGTCGAAGAAAAGCTGGCGCTCGATTGTGCGCCGGTGACCTGGCCGATCGGTCGCTCCAAGACCTTCTGCGGCTCCTATCACCTTGCCGACAACACCGTGCGCGGTGCCGATACGCAGGAAGTGCTGACCAGGGTCAACGGTCCTGAGATGGTGGCTCACCGCCTGCCGGAAAACGAGCGCGATGCTTTCATCGAAGAGACGTCGCTGGCGATCGAGGCCTGCAAGCCGTTCGACAAGAAAGCCTTCCTTGAAGGTCACCTGACGCCGGTCTTCTTCGGCTCGGCGCTCCGCAACTACGGTGTGCGCGACCTGATCAACGCGCTTGGCGAGATCGCCCCGCCGCCGCGCGACCAGGTTGCCGACACGCGCACGGTGCATGCGACCGACGACAAGATGACCGCCTTTGTCTTCAAGATTCAGGCGAACATGGACCCGAACCACCGCGACCGCATCGCCTTTGCGCGCGTCTGCTCCGGCAAGCTGGAGCGCGGCATGAAGGCGCGGCTGTCGCGCACCGGCAAGCAGCTGGGTCTGAGCGCCCCGCAGTTCTTCTTCGCTTCACAGCGCCAGCTGGCCGACACGGCCTATGCGGGCGATGTCGTCGGCATTCCGAACCACGGAACCCTGCGCATCGGCGACACGCTCACGGAAGGCGAACATCTCGTTTTCCAGGGCGTGCCGAACTTCTCGCCGGAAATCCTGCGCCGCGTGCGACTTGAGGATGCGATGAAGGCCAAGAAGCTGAAGGAAGCCCTGCAGCAGATGGCGGAGGAGGGCGTCGTGCAGCTGTTCTCGCCGGAAGACGGCTCACCGGCGATCGTCGGCGTCGTCGGCGCGCTGCAGCTCGACGTTCTGAAGGAGCGCCTGCAGGCCGAATACGGCCTGCCTGTCTCCTTCGAAATGTCGCGCTTCTCCGTCTGCCGCTGGATTTCGGCCGATCAGCCTGGTGACCTCGACAAGTTCGTCACTGCCCGTCGCGGCGATATCGCCCGCGACCTCGACGGCGACCCGGTGTTCCTGGCGCAGGACAGCTTCTCGCTGCGCTATGAGGCTGAACGTTATCCCGCGATCAAGATGGTCGCGATCAAGGAATATCACGTCGCCAAAGCGGCGTGAGAAGGCGGCGTGAACGATGACACTGTCAGCCGGCGGCGTTCGCCGGCTGACCATCGGCCGATCAGAAGGCCGACATGCGCAGCGCCAGCACCAGCTGCGTCACCCTGAGGGTTATGAAGACGTAGATCGCCAAAAGCAGGATCTGCAGCGCCAGGTGCCGGCGCACCTTCGACAGCCTGTGCAGACCATCCGCCAGGTTGAGCAGAAACAGGACTGTGCCGATGACGGAGACGATGTAGCCCGCCACGGCGATGTTGGGCAGGCCCTTGATCTCCAGGCTGCGGCCATTCTCGATCGCATGCATGCCGGCGGCGATCACCAAGGTCGCCATCACCAGGTTGCGCACATGGCGAAAAATCTCTTCGAGCCCGCCATTATCGAACAGCATTCGCCGCGCCAGACCGAGTTTTGATCGCGTACCTTCAGTCATCATCGCCTCTTGCTCGCCGCATGATCCTTAAATCGGGGTCGAGTTAAAGGCGGAACTTTGCGGCAAATTTAAAGAACGGCAGCATCGCGCCCCTTTTGACGTGGGGCGCTGCAGGCTGCCGGGAGGCTGCGATAGTATGACCGGTGGCCTTGCGTCAAAGACTCTCATGTGTGGCAAAGGCAAACCGCGGCGCCGCTCGGCTGAGCAGCATAGAGGTCGGGCGGACATGCCAGGCGGCGGCGATGGCTTCCTCCAATGCGGCAACGAGTTCGGCCACGTCAGCCGCTGCGGTTTCATGCAGCGCCTCCGCGACGATGAGGGCCGACGTGGTCTGCGGGTGGATCGCCGAATAGCCGCTTTGCCGGTTGGTCCATCGGCGCGCATGGGCGCGTCCCTCCGCATCGCGAAAGATCACTTCATCAGGTTCAGGGTGTTCCGTTTCACCGGAGAAGGTTGCATAGACCTCGTCTCCGCCCGCGCGGGTAACCTCGAGATTGCCGGAGATGCGGGAAACGTCGAAGACGGCGATGGGCATGGCAAAGGCCAGCGACACGGCGTTGCACAGGTCGATCAACGGATGGATCGACGGCAGGTCGCCCTCCTTCCTGAACCGGCGCAGCAAGGCTTCGGACGCGCAGCGATACTGCGTCGGCTTCAGTCCCATCCTGGCGAAGGTGCGGCGCCACGCCTGAATTTCCGCAAGTTCGCCTTCGGCGCGCGTTGCAAGAACGTCCCTGGCGATCGCCTGAAACCGCTCGACGGCATCGGCGACCGAAACGTCGCTGCGAATGCCCTCGACGTGGAGCGCGCCGGCTGCAAGCTCGGGAAAATCACGCCAGATGCTGTCTGAATGCTGGAAATGCATGGGATGCCTCGAAGTGGAAGAGATGATGACGGCGTCAGCTCTGCGTTTGGCCGGCAGTCTTGGGCCGGAAATGCGGCATGGCAAGACTGAGGACGGCGACAAGCACGCAGCCGATGCCGGCGAGCTGGTTGATGCTGACGGGTTCGCCGAGAATGACGAAGGCCAGCAGCACGGCGGAGACGGGTGCAAGAGCGGTGAAAACCGAGGCTTCCGTTCCGCTCACCCTGGCGGATCCTGCGTACCAGAGGATGAAGCCGGCAACGGTCGGGACCAGGGCATAATAAAGCACGGCTGCCAGCGACTGCATCGTGACCCCTTGCTGCGACGGCGCTTCGAACAGAGCGGGCACGATGGCGACGGCAACGCCCATGCCGGCCATGATGGTGGACAAGGCGAGAGGTGCGATCGGCGTTCGGATGCGTTTGTTGATCAGGATGAACAGCCCTTCGCAGATCACCGCGCCGAAGACGAGAGTGATGCCGAGCGGCGAATGGTGTGCACCATCGTCGGGCCGAAGCACGATGGTCAGAACGCCCGCTGCCGCCAGCCCGATCGCGACAAGGGTCGAGCGGCTGGGCCGTTCGCCGAGCAGCAGGATGGCGATTCCGGCAGAGACGACCGGTAGAGTGCCGATAACGACGCCGGCATCCGTCGCCGAACTGTAGCGCAACCCGGCAATCAGAAGTGTCGTGTAGCCGACGCTGCCGGCTCCGGCCTGCAAGAGCAGGATCAGCCACTCGCGCCGCTCCAACCTTGGCCAAGGCGTGCCGGTCAGTCGCACCAAGGTGAAGAACAGCGGAAAGGCGACCGCGAAGCGCAAGGCGGTGGCGCTAAACGGCGGTAAGCCGGAAGCGATCAGCTTGCTGGCAATCACCGTGCTGCCGACCGTGATCATCGCCAGCGAGAGGTAGAGGTATCCCTGAATTTTTTCCGTCATGCGGCCACTCCTGCGTTGGCGCGCAGAAAACCTCATCCGGATCTTTCGGTCTTGAACGGAATTGCAGGCGTTAAGGCGTGGCGAGCAAAACTGTGTAGCGATTCTGCATTGACGACATCCGCGAAAACAAGAACGCAAAGCGCGTCTTCAGGTCAATGGAATGCATCGGCATAGGCGCCCGGCGAAATGCCGTACTTGCGCACGAAGATTCGGGTCATGTGGCTCTGGTCGGCAAAGCCGCCTTCCACTGCCGCCTCGGCAAGCGGCACGCCCCGCGCAATCAGCCGCCGCGCCAGATCGATGCGGCGTTGCACGAGATAGGCATGCGGCGTGAGCCCGAAGGTTTTCGAAAAACCGCGCACCACCTGAAATCGGCTGAGGCCGGTTGCCTGCGCAAGGTCGGACAGGGTGATGGCGACGGTCGGATCGTCGTCGATCAGGCTTTGCGCTCTGCGCATCGCCGACGGCACATGTCCGCCATGCGTTTTCCCCTCACGCACGCGCATCACATCGGCCAGCAGCGTCAGGACGTGCTCCTCGCCCTGCATCCCCGTCCGATCGCCATCGGGTGCGGTGATCGCGCTAAAAAGAGCCTGGAAGTGTTTCGACGTTCGCTCATCATGGAAGGCGGGAGCGGTGAATTCTGCACTTCGCGTCCTGCCCTGGCTGATGTCCTCCATGGCGTCGGCGATTGCGGAAGGCTCGAAATAGAGCATCCGCCAGGACCGTCCCGCATCGCCGATCGGCATGCCGTCATGGACCTCGCCGGGGTTGACCGTGATCATGTCGCCGGCGCCGGCTTCCACCATGCCGCGACCGCTCAGCGATTTCTGGGCGCCCTGGTGGATGAGGCCGATGCCGAATTGCTCATGCGTGTGGCGGGCAAACACGTGCCCCGACGCCGCCTCGACGGCCTCGATGCCGCCAATGCGGCCGGGGAATATCGTGAATCGGCCCTTTGCCATCGCCTCGCCTGGTCGGGCACTGGTGGCCCGTCGGATGTTTCAGTTCTTTCTTACACCGGCCGCGCCTTTCCGGCCATGGCGATCGACTGTAACCGCTGCGACGGCCGCAAGGTCGGCGCGACAATGGGCGCAGGCATGGGCTGATGCTTTTGTCCTTCCGGCGTTGCAATCGACGGCCGCATGCTTAAATTCCGCCGTCGAATGACGATGACGACCGGAGATGTGCCGAATGCTGGACCTGCGCGTTCACTTCCTCGAAGCCGATGGAGCCCTTGCACAATGGCGCGAGCAGATCCTCGCAGACGTGCAAGTGACGGCAGAGCGTGTCGGCGGCCGCGTTTCCGCGGCCGACAGGGCTGCGCCCGTCGATGTCATCGTCGAGCGCCGGCCGGGCGAGACGATTCCGGAGCTTGGGTTGTCGGGTGCCTGCTACCGCCGCGGGCTCGTGACGGTCACGCTCGATCCGGACAATCCCAACTTCGCCGCCAGTCTCGCCAATGGCGAGCTGCGAAAGACGCTCACGCACGAACTTCACCATTCCTTCCGCCACGCGATGTGCGGTTATGGTTTCAGGCTGGGAGAAGTCTTGGTCACCGAGGGCCTGGCGGACGCTTTCGACGCCGAGATCAACGGTGGCGATGGCAATCGCTGGAACCACGCTATCCCTGCCGAAGACTGGTTGGGGGTTATCGAGCAGGCCGAGCTGGAGCTCTGGGCCGACGCCTACAACCACAGCGCCTGGTTCTTCGGCTGGAGCAGCCATGGCAACCCGCTTCCCCGCTGGGCCGGTTATTCGATCGGCTATCATCTCGTCAAAGCCTACCTCGCGGCCAACCCGGACGCGCGTCCGTCGCAGATGACCGGAACCCCGGCACCCGAGGTGATCGGCCAAGCCTGGGCACACTTGAAAATAAGGATGACGGCCGAGGCATGACCGGGATTAATCCCTGTCGTGACCGGGCAGTGCACCGACGTCGTTGATCCAGGGCAGGGCGGACGAGCGCCAGATCTGTGATTTCGGGGTGAGCTCACGGCGCTGGTTGATCGTCCCGAGGCGAATGCCGACCTCTTCGGCGTCCTCGTCCGTGCCGGTGGTGTAAACCGGCGAACCGCAGTTCGGGCAGAAGAACTGCAGCCGCTTGCGGCCGTTCTCTGCGGTCTTGACGTAGAGCTTTGGTTCGCCCCCGGTCAGTCGGAAATTCTCGCGGGCCGTGCCGGCCGACACCCGGTAGGCCGTTCCCGTCAGTTGCTGGCAATCGGTGCAGTGGCAGATCGCGACATCGTCCGGATCGATCTCCGCCTCATAGGTCACGAAGCCGCAATGGCATTGTCCGTCGATCCGCATGGCAAAGCCTCCCTGAAAGACCATAACCTAGAGCGTTTCCGTCCTAAACGGAGTCACGGAAACGCTCCATTTTTCGCATTTCCTGAAGGAAAGCCGCTTCGCACTAACGGCTCTGGGGCGGCCCGCTTCCGTCCATCCCAGTGCAACGGTACGGCACGGTGCCGTACGGATCGGCGCACACCTAAGGTCCTGATCGGTAGGTGCGCCACGTCGCTCCTAAACGCCGGTAAACAGCCACTCGTGTTCGCGGGCGTTGTGGAACTTCCAGACCCGCTTCGGCCCGGCCATGACGTTGAGATAATAGACGTCGTAGCCGTGCACGGCCGCAACGGGGTGATATCCCCTCGGCACCAGCGTCACGTCCCCGTCTTCCACCGCCATGGTCTCGTCCAGCGAGCGATCGTCGGTATAGACGCGCTGCACGGCAAATCCCTGCGGCGGGTTCAGGCGGTGATAATAGGTTTCTTCCAGGTAGCTCTCGGCGGGCAGATCGTCCTGGTCGTGCTTGTGCGGCGGGTAGGAAGAGGTGTGTCCGCCCGGCGTGATCACTTCGACCACCAGCAGCGACTGGGCGGAGCTGTCGTCCTCGGGCATGATGTTGGTGACATAGCGGGTGTTGGTGCCCTTGCCGCGGGTCAGCTGCGGGTGTGTTCCCGGCTTGATCACCTTGGCCTTGAAACCCTCGCCGCCCGGGGCCGAGCAGATCGCAAGATCGAGATCGGTCGTCGCCGCCACTTGCCAGCGGCTGCCCTTCGGCACGTAGACGGCATAGGGCTGCCCCTCGAACGGCGTCATGCGCTCACCGAGCTCGCCGAAATCCTCGCCATCGACCGAAACCTTCGCCTTGCCCGAAACCAGCACAAGGCAAATTTCCTTGTCGCCCGCCTCGCCCTGCGTCGTCTCGCCCGGCTTCAGCCGATTGAGCGCGAAACCGACATAGGTCCAGCCGGCGCTTTCGGGTGTGACGTTCTGCATCAGGCCGGACTTGGCCTTCGGTTTGACGAGCAGTTTGGACATTTGGGGGTCTCCTGACTTCTTACTTGGCGGCGGCATTCTTGGCCTGCCCCTCACCCTAGCCCTCTCCCCGCAAGCGGGGAGAGGGGATTCTGGAGTGCGCCTGATCTTCTTCGCCTTACGCTGCGAGGGGGGGCGCGGAGCTAGCGGCATTTCCCTTCTCCGCGCGAGCGGGAGAAGGTGGCGGCAGCCGGATGAGGGGCGTTCCCCTCGAACCTGGCAGCCGGATGAGGGGCTGCTAAGCCCGATCGAGCCCGGCTTCCTTGGCAAACGCCTTCAGCGATTTCAGTCCGAGCGACTGATACTCGAAGGGATTGCGCACGGCGGAATCCTGCTCGGCTTCGATCACCAGCCAGCCATCGTAATTGTGTTCGGCGGCGATTTTCAGGACGGGGAGGAAATCGACGCCGCCTTCGCTGTCGCCCGGAACGGTGAAGACGCCGCGGCGCACGCCTTCGAGGAAGGAGAGGCCTTCGCCTTCGACGACCTTGCGCACGGCAGTGCGCACGTTCTTGCAATGGATATGGCGGACGCGGTGCATGCATTTTTTCGCAACCTCGGCCGGGTCGGAGCCGCCGAACCAGGCATGGCCGGTGTCGAGCAAAAGCTTGGTTGCCGGACCGGTGTTCTGCATCAACAGGTCGATTTCCTCGCCGGTCTGGACGATCGTGCCCATGTGGTGATGGTAGACGAGATCGACGCCCTGGTCGGCGCAATATTGCGCGATCGCTTCGAGGTCTGCACCGAATTTCTTCCACTGGTCTGCCGGCAGCACCGGCTTGTCGTTGGCGACCGACTTGGTGTCATCGCCGTGAATGGCGTTCGAGGTCTCGCAGACGATCGCCACCTTGCAGCCATTGTGCTTCAGGAGGTCGAGATGCGGCTGGATCGCCTTCTTCTCTGTCTCGACGTCATGGGTGAGCAGGTTGGTCGAGTGCCAGCCGGAGACGAAGACGAGGTCGTAGGAGGCGAGCTTTGCCTTCAGTGCTTCCGGATCGGAAGGCATCTTGTGGCCCTTCTCGATGCCGTCGAAGCCGATCTTCTGGCAATCGGAGAGGCAATCCTCGAGCGTCAGATGCGCGCCGATCGAATGATCGTCGTCGTTGCTCCAGGCGATCGGATTGGTTCCGTAGCGGATCATGTCTTTCACTTTCTCTTGCGTCATCCGCTTGGGGCGGAAGGTTTGTTGTGTCTCACTCGTACGGCAGGGGAGGGCGACGATGGCTCCTCATCCGGCTGCCGCCACCTTCTCCCCGCTTGCAGGGAGAAGGGATATGCCGCGCTCTCCGAAGTTCCCTCTCCCCGCAGGCGGGGAGACGGTTAGGGTGAGGGGCATAAATGCGCAACGGCGCCCACGTGGACAACGCGGGCGCCGAAAGGGCAATCTCAGCCAAAGCGCTGGGAGGTCAGCGCCTTCTCGTAGCCCTTGCGGGCCTCGTTGACTTCCGTACGGTTGGAAACCTCGGGGACTGCGACATCCCACCAATGGCCGCCTTCGTCGGTGGTGATCAGCGGATCGGTGTCGATGACGATCACGGTCGTGCGGGCTTCGCCTGCCGTTTCCTTCAGCGCCGATTCCAGTTCGGAAATCGAGCCGACCTTGCGGGTGAGCGCGCCCATCGCCGCGGCGTGCGCAGCGAAATCGATCACCGGCAGCTCGACATGGTGCGTGTCGCGCAAGAGGTTGTTGAAGTTGGCACCGCCGGTTGCCATCTGCAGCCGGTTGATGCAGCCGTAGCCGGCATTGTCGAGCAGCACGATGGTGATCTTGGCGCCGAGCATGATCGACGAGGCGATCTCTGAATTCAGCATCATGTAGCTGCCGTCGCCGACCATGACGATGACGTCGCTGTCGGGGCGGGCGAGCTTGGCGCCGAGGCCGCCTGCGACTTCATAGCCCATGGTCGAGAAGCCGTATTCCATGTGGTAGCCGCCGGGCGTTTCCGCTTGCCAGAGCTTGTGCAACTCGCCGGGCAGCCCGCCTGCCGCACAGACGAGGACCGTCTCCGCTCCGCCGCGTGCACGCTGGACCGCACCGATGACCTGTGCGTCCGAAGGCAGCGCCGCATTCGTGGTTGCCGTCGCCTTGTCGGCGGCCTTCAGCCACTCGGCCTTGCCGGCCTTGGCCTTGTCGGTCCAGGCGGTGTCGGCCTTGTGATTGCCGAGCCCGGCGGAAATGCGTTCGAGGCCGATGCGCGCATCGGCGACCAGCGGCAGCCCCTCATGCTTGGCCGCATCGAACGGCTGGACATTGAGGCCGACGATCTTCAGCCCTTCGTTCTTGAACAGCGACCAGGAGCCGGTGGTGAAGTCCTGCAGCCGCGAGCCGACGGCGAGCACGACGTCGGCCGCTTCCGCCAGCTGGTTGGAGGCTGACGTGCCGGTGACGCCGACCGAACCCATGTTGAGCGGATGGCTGTGCGGCAGGGAGGACTTGCCGGCCTGGGTCTCGACAACCGGAATGCCATGCTTTTCCGCGAAGGCGGCCAGCGCCTTGCTGGCTTCCGAATAGAGCACGCCGCCGCCGGCGACGATCACCGGCTTCTCGGCTGCCTTCAGCGCAGCAATAGCAGAGGCGAGCTCATCGGCATCGGGCTCGATGCGGCGCGAAGACCAGACCTTCTCGTCGAAGAAGGCTTCCGGATAGTCATAGGCTTCCGCCTGCACGTCCTGGCAAAGCGAGAGCGTGACCGGGCCGCAATCGGCCGGATCCGTCAAAACCTGCATGGCGCGACGCAGCGCCGGGATGATCTGCTCCGGCCGGGTGATGCGGTCGAAATAGCGCGAAACCGGACGGAAGCAGTCGTTGGCCGAGATCGTGCCGTCGGCAAAACCTTCCACCTGCTGCAGCACCGGATCGGGCCTTCGATTGGCGAAGACATCGCCGGGCAGGAAAAGAACGGGCAGGCGGTTGACGTGGGCAAGGGCTGCCGACGTCACCATGTTCAGCGCCCCGGGGCCGATCGAGGTGGTGCAGGCCATGAAGCGGCGGCGGAAGCTCGCCTTGGCAAAGGCGATCGCGGCATTGGCCATGCCCTGCTCGTTCTGGGCGCGGTAGGTGGGCAGCGTATCCTTGATGCCGTGCAGCGCCTCGCCGACGCCGGCGACGTTGCCATGGCCGAAGATGGCGAAGACGCCGCCGAAGATCGGTACCTTGTTGCCGTCGATGACGGTCATCTGGCGGGTCAGGAACCGCGCCACGGCCTGTGCCATGGTCAGGCGCACGGTCTTCTGGCTCATACTCTGTTTCCTCCTCGTGGCGAAATCGTCCCGTTTCGCCGACTGTATAATTTCTCAGATCGGAATCGAGTTAAGGACTCCGCCGATCCTACGCCGCCTTTGTTTCACCCAGTTGCAGCCAGAGATCCACCAGCGCCTTGAATTTTCCGGCCATGTCGGCGATCGCCTGCTCGTCGGTCATGGTGCCGCCGAGCCAGGCCTTGCTGGCATCGGCAAAGATGGTGCGGCCGACGGCAAAACCCTTGACCGTCTTCGATGTGCGGGCCGCGGCAAAGCCGTCCTTCAGCGCCTCGTAGGGGGCTTCGAGGCCGAGCAGCACGACGCCGCGGCAGAGCGGATCGCGCTTTTCGATGACCGCATCGATCGCTGCCCAGGCGCTGCGGCTTGCCTGCGGCTCGAGCTTCCACCAGTCGGGCTTGAGGCCGGCATCGTAAAGCTCGTTGAGCGCGCGCGGAATGGTCTGGTCGTCGAGCTTGCCGTGTTTGCCGGCGATGATCTCGATCAGGATTTCGCGGCCGACCTTGCGAGCCGCCTCGAAGGCCGAGCGCAGCTTGGCCACCTGCGTCGCTTTCATCTCGGCCGGGTCGTCCGGATGGTAGAAGGACAGCACCTTGATGCAGTGGTCGACCGGCCAGTCGATCAGGCGGCTGCCGAGGTCCTGGCTGAATTCGAACTGCAGCGGCCGCGAGCCCGGAAGCTCGATCGGCTTGCCGATCCAGAAGTCGCGGTGGGCGCCGGCAGCATAAAGCGCGTCGCGGCCGTATTTGTCGTCGATCAACATGCCGAAGCCGGAACGGCCGGCCGCCACCTGTGCCGCCGCCTTGACTGCCAGAACCTTGAAGGCCGGGATGCGGGCAAGTAGCTCCGGGTTGCCGGCGGCCACATCTTCCAGCTGGCTGCGATGGTCGATCGCCAGCGCCATCAACAGCGGGATTTCGCGGCGGCGCGTGGTCGCCCAATGCACGTGATTGATCGCCTCGTCCTTGCGCAGCGCCCGTTCCTTGCTGCCCTTCTCCAGGAAGAACTGCAGCTCGGTCCAGGTCGGGATCTCAGGCGCGCAGAGCAGGCGGGAGACGGCAAAGGCGCCGCAGGCGTTGGCCCAGGTCGCGGAGGTCGCATGCGGTTCGTTCTTCAGCCAGCCGCGCAGGAAGCCGGACATGAAGGCGTCTCCGGCGCCGAGCACATTGTAGACTTCGATCGGGAAACCCTTGCCGACGATGCCGTCTTCGAGGTTATCGGAAATCGGACCGTCATAGACGATACAGCCCATCGGGCCGCGCTTCAGGACGATCGTCGCCGTGGACAGCGCCCGGATCGTCTTCAGCGCTTGCAGCAGGTCGCTTTCGCCCGACGCGATCAACACTTCTTCCTCGGTGCCGACGATCAGGTCGCAGTCGGCGAGAACTGTCTTCAGATGGGCCGAGACGCGGTCGGAGGCGATGTAGCGGCTTTCGCCGGCATCATGGCCGGCAAGGCCCCAGAGGTTCGGGCGGTAGTCGATGTCGAAGACGATCTTCGCGCCGTTTTCCTTGGCGATACGCATCGCCTTGCGCTGCGCCGCATCGGTGTTGGGCTTGGAAAAGTGCGTGCCGGAAACCAGGATGGCCCGCGCCGAACGAATGAAGTCTTCAGAAACGTCGTCTTCGCACAGCGCATTGTCGGCGCAGTTGTCGCGGTAGAACAGCAGCGGAAAGGACTTGTCGTTCTCGACGGCGAGGATGGCGAGCGCCGTCAGGCGCTCCGGGTCGGTTACCATGCCGCGGGTCTCGACGCCTTCGCGGGTCAGCTGCTCACGAATGAAACGGCCCATCTGCTCGTCGCCGACGCGGGTCAAAAGCGCCGACTTCAACCCGAGCCGCGCGGTGCCGACGGAGATGTTGCAGGGGCAGCCGCCGACCGATTTGGCAAAGCTCGCAACGTCCTCAAGCCGGGTGCCGATCTGCTGGCCATAGAGGTCGACCGATGCCCGGCCTATGGTGATGAGGTCGAGCGGCTTTGCTCCCTGTGGCGAAACGTTCTGGCTCACTGCTTCCTCCCCGCGGACGCCTTTGCGGCCCCGACCATTCTCGTTCTGTGGGTGATGCAGGTATGAAACATAAATTCCGGCGTTTCGTCAATATAGAATTTTCATTCTATCCGTTCTATTCCGTCCTCGTCTCTTCAAGCAGGCGGCGACGCTTCTCGGCAATGGCGACTGTCAGCGCCATGGCGAAGGCCATGCTGGCGGAAAGCGAGCGGAAGCCGGCGTGATCCGCCTCGACCAGTTCGAACCAGACCTTGGAAGATTCCGCCAGCGGCGAGAACGCCGAGTCGGTCAGCGACACCACCGGCACCTTGCGCTCGGCAAGCAGCCGCGCCTGGGTGGCGCTTTCGGAGGCGTAAGGCGAGAAGCTGACGGCAAACGCGGCATCGTTCTTGCCAGCCATCGCCAGCATGTCGTCATCGATGCCGGCGGCCGTGCCGACCAGCTGGTATTTCACCTTCAGCTTGCCGAAGGCATAGGCCATGTAGCTGGAGATCGGATAGGAGCGGCGCTTGGCGATCAGATAGACCGTCTCGGCCTTGGCGAGGATGTCGACCGCGCGCTCAAAGGCTTCCGGGTCGACCGAGGTTGCGATGTTGTCGAGCGAGCGGTGGGCGGCGGCGACGAAGCCGTTGAAGATCGAGCCGCTCTCGAGCTTGCTGTGTTCGTTCTCGCTCAGTGCCTTCAGCCGGTCTTCGTAGCCAGGCGTGCGCTCGCGCAGGCGGGCGCGGAAAATCTGTTGCAGGCTGGAGAAGCCCTCGAAGCCGAAGTGCTGGGCAAAGCGCACCAGGGTCGACGGCTGGACGTCGGCCGAGGTGGCGATGCTTGCGGCGGTGCCGAAGGCAATCTCGTCGGGATTGTCAAGCGAATAGGCGGCCACCTGCTTCAACCGTTTCGGCAGCTGCGCCTTTCGCTCCAGAATGACCGCCTTCAGCGCTTCGAAATCCTGCGGGACCTCCGTCGTCGTTTCAGGCGTTGCCATTCTTGTCTGTCTCCAGTCTGACCCGTGTTCTCTAGTGACCTCACACTAATCGAATAGCGGCGGCTGGGATAGAACAGGCATTCCATTTTTTGCCGCCTTTTCCATTCCGACTTTTCGTCAGCCGATCTGGACCCATTCGTTGGTCTTTGCCGATTGATAGGTGGCCGAGAGCACCTTCTGCACCTCATAACCCTCGCGGAAATCGGTCGATGGCGGTTTGCCCTTGGCGATCGCCTCAAGGAACTCGTTCACCTCGATGGCCTTCAGATCATTGAAGCCGATCTGGTGGCCGGGTGCCACGCAGAAGGCGCCGTAGGGCGGATGCTCGGGCCCGGCCCAGATGGTGCGGAAGCCGCGGCTGCGAATATCGTCGCCGGTGGAGTAGACGCGGATCTCGTTCAGGCGCTCCTGCGTGAAGACGATGCTGCCCTTGGAGCCGTAGATCTCGAAATCGTGCTGCATCTTGCGGCCGGTGGCGATCCAGTTGGCCTCGAAGCTGCCGGTCGCGCCGTTTTCGAAGCGCACGAAGGCGCGGGTGATGTCGTCGACCTCGACGGCGCGCATCTCGCTGGCGCCGGCAGAGACGGGGCGCTCAGGGATCTGGATGATGGTTTCGGCAAGCACCGATTTGATCGGCCCGACGAGGTGACGCATGGAGGCGATGATGTGGCTGCCGATATCGGCAAGCGCGCCGCCGCCGCTGGCCGGGTTCAGCCGCCAGCCCCACGGCACCGAGGCATCGGCCATGAAGTCTTCGGCATGGACGCCGCGCATGGAGCGGATCTCGCCGATCTCGCCGCTCTCGATGATGTCCTTGGCGAGGAAGATCAGCGGGTTTTTCAGGTAGTTGAAACCGACCTGGGTCGTGACGCCGGCCTTTTCCGCAGCCGCGACCATTTCGGCGCAGTCAGTGACCATCGGCGCCAGCGGCTTTTCGCAATAGACATGTTTGCCATGGGCAATGGCCGCCAACGCCATCTCCTTGTGCAGAAGGTTCGGCGTGGTAATGTCGATGATGTCGATGTCGGGGTCGGTCAAAAGTTCGCGCCAGTCCGCCGTCGCCTTGCGAAAGCCGAGACGCCGGCGGGCGTTTTCCGCGCTTTCGGTGGTCACATCGGCAACCGAAACCAGGTCAAGCTCGAAGGGCAGATCGAACACCCGCGCGGCGATGGTAAAGCCGAGCGCATGCGCCTTGCCCATGAAGCCCGTGCCAATCAGGCCCACACCCAGTTTCTTCTTGCTGCTCATGCCATTCCTCCGGGGTCAACGACCGTGTCGTGGCTCGGAATGAAATGAAATGTGCAAGATTTGTCAACATGGAATATTTGTTCGAAAATATATTGGAGGTCTATGGAGGCGCCTTGGTTGATGTTTCTGTCGAGACAGCGCGATCGGGTGGCCGAGAATACGGTCCCGGCAGAGCCTGGATGAATTTGTTAACGCATTTTTACCATGTTTCGTCGGAACATCGCTCATGGTTAACGAATCGCATCCGTATGAACGGTGCGAAACCGGAGTGATTTCAGCATGTGCCGCTGGGCAGCCTATCGCGGGGAGCCGCTCTATCTCGAGGAACTGGTGACCTCTCCGGCGCACTCGCTGATCGAGCAGTCCCATTGCGCCACGCGGGCAAAGACGGCGACCAACGGCGACGGCTTCGGCATTGCCTGGTACGGCGACCATCCGGAACCTGGGCGCTACCGCGACATTCTCCCCGCCTGGTCCGACTGCAATCTGAAGAGCATTGCCCGCCAGATCCGCTCGCCGCTGTTCCTCGCCCATGTGCGGGCGTCGACCGGTGGCGGCACCCGGCGCGACAACTGCCATCCCTTCGTCTTCGGGCGCTGGTCCTTCATGCACAACGGCCAGATCGGCGACTTCGAACATCTGCGCCGGCCGATGGAGAGCATGCTCGACAACGACCTCTATTCGGCCCGCACCGGCACGACGGATTCCGAACTCCTGTTCCTGCTCGCCATGCAGTTTGGTCTCGACCACAATCCGCTCGGCGCGATCGCCGAAGCGCTGGCCTTCATCGAACAGCTTGCCGAACATCTGGAGCGCCAGGTTCTGGTGCGCTTCACCGCCGCCTTCTCTGACGGCAACGATCTTTATGCGGTGCGCTATGCCTCCGACTGGAAGGCGCCGACGCTCTACGCAGCACCCATGGGCCCGAGCGGCGGTTACTGTCTTGTCTCCGAACCGCTCAACGACGACGACGGCGCCTGGGTCGAAATTCCTGACGGCACGGCCGTGATCGTCGGCGAAAACGGCGTCGATGTCAGGCTGTTCTCGACGCAGGGCGCGCCGGTACGCAAGCACCGTTCGGCCTGAGGCTTTCAGCATATCGGTGGGCAGTGAGCGGCCCCTCATTCGGCTGCCGCCACCTTCTCCCCGTTTTCACGGGGAGAAGGGATACGCCGCACTCGCGCGTTCCTTTTGCTGCGGATGCTTCATCCACACAGGGCACGTTCCCTCGCCCCGCCTGCGGGGAGAGGGTTAGGGTGAGGGGCTTTTTGGCCAGGTACGGCGATTGATCAACCCTGTTCTCTTCGCTCCAGCTCAGCCGCAATCAGCGCCGCCAATTTTTCGGCAACCGCTTCCTTGTCCATCTCCGGCCAGTCGTCGTTGCCGTCGGCCGAGATCAGCTTCACCCGGTTGCGATCGCCACCCATGATGCCGGTTGCCGGCGAGACGTCGTTGGCGAGAATGTAATCGGCACCCTTGCGCTCGAGCTTCGAGCGGCCGTTGTCGGCGACGTTCTCCGTCTCGGCGGCAAAGCCGACGACCAGCTTCGGCCGGTTTGCATGGTGGCCGACCGTCTTGAGGATGTCCGGGTTCTCGGCCAATTGAAGCGGTGGCGGCGCTTCGCCCGGCTTCTTCTTGATCTTGTTGCCGGCCGCACTTGCCACCCGCCAGTCGGCAACGGCCGCGACCATCACCGCAACGTCGGCGGGAAGGGCGGCAAGCACTGCATCGCGCATTTCCTCGGCGCGCTCGACATGGATCACGTTGACACCTGTGGGGTCGGGGATCGTCACAGGGCCGGACACCAGCGTCACATCCGCGCCGAGCCTGGCGAGCGCCGCGGCAATGGCGTGGCCCTGCTTGCCCGACGAGCGGTTGGCGATGTAGCGCACCGGGTCGATCGGCTCATGCGTCGGGCCGGATGTGACGACCGCCTTGCGTCCGGCAAGTGGCTTCGCGCCGCCTGCAAGCAGGTTTTCGACGGCAGCGACGATCGCCAGCGGCTCGCTCATCCGTCCTTCTCCGGCCTCGCCGCTCTCCGCCATTTCGCCGGCTTCAGGGCCGATGAAATGGATGCCGTCGGCGGCGAGCGTCGCGCGGTTGCGCCGGGTTGCCGGGTGCGCCCACATCTTCGGGTTCATCGCCGGCGCGACCAGCACCGGACGGTCGGTGGCCAGCAGGATGGTCGAGGCGAGATCGTCGGCATGACCGTTCGCCATCTTCGCCATCAGGTCGGCGGTAACAGGGGCGACGACGATCAGATCGCATTCGCGCGCCAGCCGGATATGGCCGACATCCTGTTCGTCCTCGCGCGAAAACAGCTCGAGATAGACATGCGAGGCGGAAAGCGCGCCGACGGCAAGCGGTGTCACGAACTGTTGCGCACCTGATGTCATGACTGGCCGGACGCTGGCGCCGCGCTCGCGCAGCCGGCGGATAAGGTCCAGGCTCTTATAGGCCGCAATGCCGCCGGAGATGATCAGGAGAATGCGTTTGCCCGACAGTGTCATTGCGTCCCAGCCTTGCGGCCGCCTTCTTAACCGGAGTTCTTTCCGGTTCAGCCATGGTGTTCAACAGCATCCCTTTCGACGGCTTCGCCGGCGGAGGGACGCGGTTGCAGCGACCCTACTTGAGCGTTTCATCGGGCGCAACGTGTCTGGCCGAACGCCACAATTGCAGCCGTGGCGGCGCACGCCTGGAGGGGCGTTCGGCGATCCTTGCGCGCCGGCAGCAGGTCACCCGATCCAGATGGCGCGCCTGGCCGCGTTCCCTTTCTAGCGGCGAATATCCCTTGGTATCTCACTGCCGAAGGCGCATAGTGCATCCATCATCGACCGATCGAACGGGCGTCGGTGGCTGAGAGATCGTTACGCTTTCGCCCCAACTGAGGAGATCGCGTGATGCACCCCATCGACGGATTTCGTGGGCGACCGATCCTTCCCGAGGAATTCCCGATGGTTGCCGATGTTTTTCGGGATGCCGTCCGGGTGCGATACCCGGCGCTTGATCGCGAAGAGGGCGAGGCAATCCTGGCCCGACTCATGGACTTGCACCACAGCCGTGTCGAAAGTCGGCTGCCCCTGGTCCAATAGCTGTCGACCTTCGGATCTGCCGTCCTCAGCAGCCAAAACGCGTCGCGGATGCCGCTCCAGATTTCCGCGCGGGCCTCCTGCACCTCATAAGATGACACGCAGGCGATCGCGTGGCCCGGCCCCAACGGCCGTCGGGCATTTCGACGCCAGGGAGAATGCCATGCTTCATACCTTTGCACTGCATATTCGCCGCTATGACTACGCGCTTGCCGCAATCAAGATGTCGCTCATCCTGTCCCTGCTGGTGATCGCGCTGATCACGCTGAACGGTCTCGTCTGGTAATCGTCCAAAGGCGGTACCATCTGCTCCAGACCGGGCGACCACGCTCGTGTGCCGCCCACACTGTGTTCCAATACCATCTCCAATCGATCAGTGCCGAACGCGGCCGGATCTGGCTTCAAAGCAAGCAGAATGCCGGTTGCACGGGCGCCAAGGATGTTTCCAGACTGAGCGGCGACCAAGTGCTCACGGTTCGCGGCGAGCGGCTATGGCATCCTTGCCTTGAAGAAAACACGATCGATGTTATCTTTGCATCGATAGAAATTACCACAGGATACACGCATCGATGGATTTCCACCTGACAGCAAAGCCCACTCTTTTTGCCATCAGGGAAATCCGTATCCATGCCTGTTTCGATCTCGCTCTCCCATCTCACCTGGTCAACGCCTGACGGCCGCAGCCTCTTTTCCGACCTGAGCCTGACGTTCGGCCCGGCGCGCTCTGGCCTTGTCGGGCGCAATGGCGTCGGCAAAAGCACGCTGCTGAAGCTGATTGCGGGAACACTCCAGCCGCAGGCCGGCACAGTCTCGGTCGACGGCAGCCTCGGCATCCTGCGCCAGACGGTGCAGGTCGCCGAACAGGAGAGCGTCGCCGACCTCTTCGGCATTGCCGATGCGCTGGCGCTTCTACGCCGAGCGGAGGAAGGCACCGCCAGCATCGACGAGCTGTCGATTGCCGACTGGACGCTGGAGGCGCGACTGGCCGCAGCGCTCGCTCGCCTCGGGCTGGAGGCAGAAGCGCAGACGCCGCTCTCATCGCTATCCGGCGGGCAGCTGACCCGTGCCAAGCTGGCGGCATTGGTCTTTGCCGATCCCGATTTCATCCTGCTCGACGAACCCACCAACAATCTCGACCGCGCCGGGCGCGAGGCAGTGATCGAGCTGATGGCGAACTGGCGTGGCGGCGCCATCGTCGTGAGCCACGATCGCGAGCTTCTCGACACGATGGATGTGATCGTCGAACTCACCTCTCTCGGCGCCACCAGCTACGGCGGCAACTGGAGCCACTATCGCGAGCGCAAGGCGATCGAACTCGCATCGGCCCGGCACGATCTTGCCGACGCGGAACGACGCCTTGCGGAGGTCGACCGCAAGACGCAGGAGCTCGCGGAGCGCAAGGCCCGAAAGGATAGCGCCGGCCGCAGAAAGCGCGCCAAAGGTGACGAGCCGCTTCTGCTGCTCGATGCGAAGAAGGAGCGCAGCGAAAAGACGGCGGGCGACAACGCGCGGCTTTCCGAGCGGCGACGCGATCAGGCGCTCGGCGATCTTGCCGCCGCCCGCGAACGCATCGAGATCCTCCAGCCGTTTTCGGTCCGGCTGCCTTCGACCGGGCTGCCGCCCGGCCGTGCCGTTCTTCAGGTCGATGATGTCAGCGCCGGTTATATCCCGGACCGTCCGGTGCTCGCCAATCTGTCGCTGACGATTGCCGGGCCGGAGCGGGTGGCGATCACCGGCCGCAACGGTTCAGGCAAGACGACGTTTCTGTCGCTGATGTCAGGCAAGCTTGCTCCCTGGTCGGGTCAGGTTCGGGTTCTGACGGACTTTGCCATTCTGGATCAACAGGTGAGCCTGCTCGATCCGCAGGTGTCGATCCGCGACAACTTCCGCCGGCTCCATCCCGGCGCCGGCGAAAACGCCTGTCGGGCGGCGCTCGCGCGGTTCATGTTCCGCGCCGACGCGGCACTGCAGCGCGTCTCCAGCCTGAGTGGCGGGCAGATGCTGCGTGCGGGGCTCGCCTGCGTGCTTGGCGGCGAGAGCCCGCCTGATCTCCTGATTCTCGACGAGCCGACCAACCATCTCGATATCGATTCCATCGAGACGGTGGAGGCGGGACTGCGGGCTTTCGACGGGGCGCTCATCGTCGTCAGCCACGACGAGGCGTTTCTGGAGGCGATCGGCATAACGCGCCGGATCGATCTGACGACCCCGTCGGCAGGTCGTCGCTCGAACGTTCGTTAAAGGCGGATGATTTCGGGCGGCACGCCGGCAGTGGGCGCTACTGCGCCCATTTCACGTCGCCGGTAAAGGCGATCGTCAGCCAGCGATCGCGCCCGGCCTCGCCGATTTCCGCGCCGATCTCGGCGCGGATCGCATCGAGGCTCGCAAGCGTATCCACCCGGGTTTCGGCCGATCCGATCAGGTAGATCTCGATCAGCCGGGCCCTGCCGACCTTGGCGACGTATGTGCGATAATCGGCAAAGCCGTGGCGGCTGGCGGCATTGCGCGCTGCCTCGCGCACTTTCTCGTCCAGTTCCGCCGGGGCGACTAGGAAGATTTCCTTCAGCGCGGCATAGACGGTCTTCAGCGGAAGCGGGATCAGGCAAAGTGTCAGAACCACCAGAATTGCCGGGTCGGCATAGGGCGTCCAGTCTTCATAGGCGGTGCCCTTCAGCATCGCGGCGACCACGAAAGCAACAAGCAGGGCTGCGGTAATCGTGCCCGACATCGCCCAGGCACGCACATCCAACGCCAGGAATTCCGAGCCGATCGTGCGGTTCGCCCGCCGCCCGTAGATGAACATCACGATGCAGATGACGACGACGACGGCGGCATAGGCGATCGCCCAGTCGAAGGCGAGTTCGCGGCCGCCCGACAGCAGCGAGTCGACGGCGTTGATAAGGGCGTAGAAGGAGAGCGTCGTGAGTAGGCCGGCGTTTAACAGCAGGACCATCGGCTCGATATGCCAGAAGCCCATTTGAAAGCGGCTGCTTTCCCGTGGGATCAGCCGCGTCACTCCCAGCGCCAGCAGCGTCATGGCGGCGTCGACGACGGAAAACACCCC
Organism: Ensifer sp. ENS11; assembly: GCF_014851895.1. Taxonomy (NCBI): domain Bacteria; kingdom Pseudomonadati; phylum Pseudomonadota; class Alphaproteobacteria; order Hyphomicrobiales; family Rhizobiaceae; genus Ensifer; species Ensifer sp. ENS11. The sequence goes on from NZ_JACVAN010000001.1 coordinate 283,429, forward strand.
GTCGAACACGATCGACACCGATCCGGACAACAGGCCGAACAGCACGCCTGTCGCGCCGACGACGATGGTGGCGGCGATCGATCGCTTGAGGACGGTTTGTTCGGTGGCGGTGGTCATGATCTTGTATTCACTCCTGTTTCGACGCGGTGCTTAGGCTGTGCCAGTGACGAAATGGTGACGGTGATCACGCAGACGAGGCGATGGTAGCGCTTCCGGTTGGCAAGAAAAAGCGGCGGCAGCGCTGCCCTGCGGCGATCTCGTGTCGCACCAGGGAGGCGATCGATGAGCCCAAGCATGATGATTGTGAACACGAATACCACCCCTGCGTGGGGCAATGCTGCCTCCGGCCCTAGGCGAATTGACCGAAGCGCATGAGATCTCGGCCGACGGCGCTGCCATCGAGCGCATCGGTGCGTGCCGGCGGGGCGGCGGCATGGAATGGCCGATTGCAAACAGGAGCGCGCTTGCCGCTGAAAGCAGCGCGAACAGCAGGAACATGCCGGCGCCGCCGCTTGCGCCGAGTGCAAGGCCGCCGATGAGCGGCCCAAGGAAATTGCCGACGGTGGACAGTGAATGGGCGCCGAAATAGGTGCCGCGATTGCCGGCATCCTGCCGTCGACCAGCACATATTCCGAGGGCACGACGAGCACCTCGCCGATGGTGAAGAGGATCATCGAGGCGACCAGCATTTCGACGCCGGACGAGGCTGCAAAGCCGATTTCACCAAGCAGGAACAGCAGGCAGCCGAGCGACAGCGCCTTGAGCGCGCCGATCCTTTCAATGACGAAGCGGGCGGGCGTGCTGGCGACGAGCACCGTTGCTGCGTTGGTCGAAACCAGCAGCGCGAACAGGGTGACGCCATCCTCGAAGCCGGTGTTGAGATATTGCGACAATGTCACCGACCATTGACCATGAACGGCCAAAAGCAGGGTGCCGCCGATGACGAAGAAGATCAGTCGGCGGTCGCGCAAGGCAGCGACAAGCCCGCGCCAGCCGCCCGTGGTGTTGGACCCCGGTCCCGTCTCGACCGCCCGTCTGTTGCTCGCTTCCGGCACGGTGAAGAACAGCACGAGGCCGAAGGCCGCATGCATGATGCCGGCAATGATGAATAGGGTCGAATAGGCAGCGCCGACCCAGACGCCGATCAACGGCCCGACGGCCCAGCCGGCATTGATCGCCAGATAGCGCCAGGAGAATACCCGCAGGCGCAGATGCGCTGGCGCGGCATCGCTCATCAATGCGCGCGAAACCGGTTCATAGACGGCGGCGGCAACCGCAGAGACGATATGCGCCAGCGCGAAGGCGGCGATCGAGTGCGCCAGCCCGAGCCCCGCCAGCGCCAGTCCGGCCATGAAGAGCGCTATGGTCAGCACACCCGTTCGGCCGATGCGATCGGACAGGCTGCCGGCAAACGGGCTGATGATCGCGCCGAGCAGGGGGCCCGCGCCAATCAGGACGCCGATACCTGCCGGGGTAAGGCCAAAATCCCGCTGCAGGCGGATCGCGAGGAAGGTCAGGCTCATGCCCTTGGCGATCGTCACCACGCCGGAGCCGGCGATGAGAAGCAGCGCCACCAGGCGGCCCGTGCGTTCGGAAAAGGCATTCATCGCAGCACCCGCGGGCTGGGCCGCCGAAGTTCTCCGAGGAACGCTGGGCGGCAGGGAGGAGAGGGCAATCTCACCTTCGCGATTACACTCGCCGCGTGTGTTCGGCAAGGGCTCTGGTTGTCGAGACACCGTCGGTCGGCGTGAGCAGGCGGGTTGTTCCGGCGCCTCACTGCCTTTGCCGTGCCCGTCCGCCCGTCGGAGGCACCACCGGCCGGCGCTGGCAGTGGCCGCCGCAGGGGGCTGCCCAAGCTGTGGCTGGGCTTGACCGGTGCCGGCCGCTTGTCAGCCCTCTTTTTGACGATGCTGCCATTCCGCATAGAGCGGTGCCAGGTCGTTATCGTCGACCGGCACATGGCGAAAGCGCATCGACTGTTCGCCAAGGGGTTTTGCCAGTTCGGCATAGACTGCCGCCGTCGACAGCCCGTAGGGTTCGGCGTCGGCATTCGAGTGGGCGTAGGCGATCTCGGTGATGCCGGCCATGCGCATGGCCGCAATGCACATCGGGCAGGGTTGGCCGCTGGCATAGATCGCAACGCCTTCAAGACGGGGAGACCCGAGGCGCTTTGCCGCCAGGCGAAGGGCATTCATCTCGGCATGCGATGTCGGATCGCCGGTTTCAAGCATCTCGTTGACGCCGCTGGCGATAACCTCGCCGTTGCGAACGGCAACCGCGCCGAAGGGACGGCCACCTTTTTCGACATTGGCGCGGGCAAGGGCGACAGCCTCGCCGAGAAAGCGTCTTTCCTGCTTCATGTCCCCTCCGATTTCAACGGGCGCCGGCGGCGGTAAGCAGCTTTTCAATCCGGCCATAGCCGCGCTGCCGGGCGTGGCTCAATGGGCTCACGCCCTCGCCATCGGCAAGATTGACGTTCGCGCCCGCGTCGATCAGCAATCGCACGATCTCCGTATGCTTTTCGCCGCCGGTGCCGAGAATGATGGCTTCGATCAGCGCCGTCCAGCCCAGCCGGTTGACGTGATCGACATCGACGCCCGCCTCGATCAGCGTCTTCACCGTTTCGACGTGGCCGCGTTCTGCCGCAGGGATCAGCGCCGTGCCGCCGTAACGGTTGGTGCTTTTGAGGTCGGCGCCGTTGGCAAGCGTCAGCTTCAGGATTTCGAGATGGCCGCGCGCGCCAGCATAGAGGTAGGGACTGTCCTCGATCTTGTCCTTCGCATTGACATCCGCGCCGGCTTCGATGAGCGCGCGGGCAGCGTCGATGCGGTTTTCGTGTGTGGCGACGAGCAGAGCGGTCGCGCCGCTTGCGTCACGCGCGTCGAGCGTTGCTCCGCGCTTGATCAATTCGCGCAGTTCGGCGGCGTTGCCGGCCGAAGCTGCGGCAATCATTTCCTTTTCAAGCATGGCGGCTCCTGCAGCGGCGGGAAGAAGGGCTGAGGCGAAGAGTGCAATCCCGAGCAGCCACCCGGTCGATGGTGAGTTCATGGGGGTCATTCCAGTCGTTTAGCCAGTCGTTTGGCCAGTCGTATGGTCAGCCGGGCAAACGGCGCCCGGCTGCAGGTTTTACTGCATAACCCCTGAAACCAGCATCAATTTGCGGTGAAGTTCACCTGCGAAATTGAAGCTTCTGAACGCCATGTCTGACGCACGATGCAATAATAAATGACCGCCTTGAGCCGGTCGCTTGTATTTTCAAGGGAGGGGCAGGGCGGACTGACGCGGCAACTCAGAGCATCGATCGGCTGAGACCGCCGTCGACGGGAAGTGCCACGCCCGTGACATAGGCCGCGGGCCGGCCCGCGAGAAATGCGGCGGCAGCGCCGAATTCCGCCGGCGTTCCATAGCGGCCGATTGGAATATCCGCCTGGCTGCGCGCGGCAACCGTGGCGATATCGACGCCTTCGTTCTCGGCGTCCATGCGGTCGAAGCCCAAGGTGCGGTCGGTCGCAAGCCGCCCCGGCAACAGCATGTTGACGGTCACGCCGTCGGCGGCGACTTCGCCGGCCAGCGTCTTCAGCCAGCCGGCAACAGCGCTTCGAAGCGCGTTGGAGGCGGTCAGGCCCGGGATCGGCTCGCGGATGCTGGTCGAAGCGACGGCAATGATGCGGCCGAAACCGCGCTCCCTCATGCCGGGCAGAACCCGGCCGGTGATGCGCATGCCGGCGAGCACCATGGTCTCGAACTGCGTCCGCCAGAACTCCGGCTCGATGGTGGACGCAAGCGACGGCGGCGGCCCGCCGCCATTCAGGATGAGAATGTCGATCGCGCCGAAATCGGCGGCGAGCCGATCGAGCAGCGCGTCGAGGCTTTCGGGCTTGGAAAGATCGAGCGCAAAACCGCGGGCGCTCGAACTGAGCTCTGCTGCGACCTTTTCGGCCGTAGTTGCGTCGCGACCGGTCACCGCGACGGCAACGCCTTCAGCCGCGAGTGCTTCGGCGATGCCGCGTCCAAGCCCCTTGCTGCCGCCGAGCACGAGCGCCTTCTTGCCTGTGATGCCGAGATCCATGACGGTCTACCTTCCCATGCGATTTGCGTTGCTGCTTTTGGAGCCCGGCAGCGACGCGGCGTCAATGGGGTAAGCGGATGGGAACCGGCAATTCGGATGAAGGTGATGAGCGCCAGACGTCGAAAAGCCCGGCCGGAAACCGGCCGGGCCTCGTGTCCCTCGCCCCTTGCTATTATTAACGGCAGATGCGGATACGCTCGTAGTAGACATTGCCGTAGTGATCGTAGCGCCTGACTTTCTTGATGAAGCAATAGGGGCGATACTCGTCGTAGTAGCCACCGTAATAGCCGTCGACATAGCCGATCTGGCCGCTCCAGCCATGGCCGTAGGCGCCGTTGCTGAAGCCGATCGTCACACCGCCAGCCTGTGACGGCGCGGCAAAGGAAACGGCTGCGGTGATTGCGACGGCCGCGGCGATGATGATCTTGCGCATGGTGTTCTCTCCTCCAGGGATGAACTCCCGTCATCCATGGGGAGAAGATCGCATGTCGTCTGCTTATTCGCAGTTCCGGATGGAACATGGTTGCAGCCGGCGGCAGAACCGAAAGCCCTGCCACCTCTTCCTCACCACCCGGACGCATGGTCCGGCCGCGATCAGGCGCGAATGCGCGCCATCGCCAGCACGTCGGCCAGCACGCCATTGCGCAGAGCATAGGCCCTGTGCGTGCCTTCGGGTTCGAAGCCGGTCTTGCGATAAAGCGCGATTGCCGCTTCGTTGTCGGTAAAGACGGTCAGCTCGATGCGGCTGATCCCAAGCCAGTTATCGGCAGCATCGATCAGAGATGTAAGAAGTGTCTTACCGATGCCTTCGCCGCGGTGGTTGTCATCGACGCTGATGCCGAGCACGGCGGAGTGATGCCGGCGCCCCTTATTGCGGTGCAGACCGGCCATGCCGACGATGCGGCCGTCGCGCTCGGCCACGATCACAGTGTTGTCCTCCGACAGGCCCTCCATCCACTTGCGCGTCTGCTCCGGTGTCGAATAGGGCAGTCTGAGCGTGCCGGAGCGGATGCCCGGCTGGCTCATAAGTGCGGCGATCGCTTCCCAGTCGACGACGCGCGCCGCTCGAATCCTGAGTGTCGGGGAGGGGGTGGCTTCGGTCATTGTTTCCTCATCAGCTCGCTGGCACCGAGGAAACAGGACCAAACCCTGCTCGCCTCGGCAGGGTTGGTCGGGGGACAGTCCGTTTAACGCACGTGGTCTCCCGCACACCCCTGGATATGCGTGCAAAGCACCATTGCGATCATCGAACGATTGTCCATGTCGGAACGATAACAAGCGGCAGTGGAATTGCAAGCCGGTTCGGCGACCGGATTGCCGGTGGCGCTCAGGTCACCTGCCAGGCGATATAGACGAGCGTGGCGGCAATCAGCCACAGCGCCAGGCGGCCGGAGCGCGTGTGGCGTGCCTCGGCCTTGCCGATGGCATGCGCCGTCTCGGCGTCGAACCGTAGGCCGTTTTCGCTCATGGCCATGATCTCGCTGGAGAATTTTTCCGTGCGGGCGGCGATTTCCGGTGCTGCTTCGGCCAGACGAAGGGCCGCGTGCAGGCCGTCGCGCAGGTCGGTGACGATGCGCTTCGGTCCGAGATTGTCGCGGATCCACTTGCCGACCACAGGCTCGGATGCTTTCCACATGTTGAAACGCGGATTGAGCGTGCGCGCGACGCCCTCGACGACGACCATGGTCTTCTGCAGCATGACCAGTTCCGGCCGTGTCTGCATGTCGAAGAGCTCGGTCACCTCGAACAGAAGCGTCAGCAGCTTTGCCATCGAGATGGTCTCGGCCGGCTGGCCGTGGATCGGCTCGCCAATGGCGCGGATCGCCTGGGCGAAGCTCGCGGCATCATGATGCGACGGCACGTAGCCTGCCTCGAAATGCACGTCGGCGACCCGCTGGTAGTCGCGGGTGATGAAGCCGAACAGGATCTCGGCGAGGAAGCGGCGTTCCTTCTTGCCGAGACGGCCGACGATGCCCATGTCGACGGCGACGATATGGCCGGCATCGTCGACGAACAGGTTGCCCTGATGCATGTCGGCGTGGAAGAAGCCGTCGCGCAATGTGTGGCGGAGAAAGGACTGGATCAGGGTGTCGCCCAGCGCGTCGAGATCGTGGCCCGCCGCCTTCAGCCCGTCGATATCCGACATCTTGACGCCGTCGATCCATTCCATGGTGACGACGTCGCGGCCGGTGCGTTCCCAATCGACCTTCGGTACGCGAAAGCCGGAATCTTCCTTGGTGTTCTCGCCGAGTTCGGAAAGGGCGGCTGCTTCCAACCGAAGATCCATTTCGATCTTGGTCGTCTGCTCTAGCGTCTTGGTGACCTCGACCGGTTTCAGCCGCCGCGTATAGGGCAGGAAACGCTCCTGCATGTGGCTGACGAGATACATCGCCTCGATATCGGAGGCAAAACGCTGGCGGATGCCGGGGCGGATGACCTTGACGGCAACCTTGTCGGGCCGGCCGTCGCGCATGACGATGGCCGGATGAACCTGGGCGATCGAGGCGGCCGCCATCGGCAGGGAAAATTCGGCGTAGAGGTCTTCGACCTTGCGGCCGAGCGATCCCTCGATCGCGGCCTTGGCTTCGCTTTGCGGAAAGGTCGCCATCTGGTCCTGCAGCAGCGACAGGTCAGCGGCAAATTCCGCGCCGACGACGTCGGGGCGGGTTGCCAGGAACTGGCCGATTTTCACATAGGAGGGGCCGAGGCGTGCAACGGCGCGCGACAGCCGGTCGCTGCGCTCCTCGCCTAGCACCTTGCGGCGGGCGAAAAGCCCGGCTGCCTTCTGGGCGAAACGGGCAAAGGGCGGCAGGTGTTCGGTCGGGACCGCCGAGACGACGCCTTCGCGCACGAGAACCCAGCCGATCCGCACGAGGCGGACATATGCTCCAGCTGTGCTCATAAGATCAGATTTTCCAGCCGGAATGCAGCGCTGCGATGCCGCCGGTGTAATTGGTGAAGGAGACGCGCGAGAAGCCCGCCTCCTTGATCATGGCGGCAAAATCGCGCTGGTTCGGGAACTTGCGGATCGATTCCACCAGATACTGATAGGGCGCTTCGTCGCCGGTGATCAGCTTGCCGAATTTCGGGATCGCGTTGAACGACCATGCATCGTAGAAACGGTCGAGAAGCGGCATCTCCACTTCGGAGAATTCGAGCACCAGCAGTCGCCCGCCGCGCTTCAACACACGATAGGCTTCTTTGAGCGCGACATCGATACGCGGGACGTTGCGGATGCCGAAGGCGATCGTATAGGCGTCGAAGGAATTCGCGTCGAACGGCAGTTCCTCAGCATTGGCCTCGACAAAATCGAGATTGGCCGAAAGCTTCTTCTTTTCCGCCCGTTCCGCGCCGACGGCGAGCATCGAGCCGTTGATGTCGAGAACCGTCGAATGCGCCTTGCGGTCGGAGGCTTCGATGATGCGGAAGGCGATGTCGCCGGTGCCGCCGGCGACGTCGAGCGTCCTGTAGCCCTCGCGGCGCGGCGGATTGAGCGCGGCAATCATCGCATCCTTCCAGGCGCGGTGCAGCCCGGCCGACATCACGTCGTTCATGATGTCGTAGCGCTTGGCCACCTTATGGAAGACGTCGTTGACGAGCGGCTGCTTTTCGCCCGTACCGACGTTGCGGAAACCGAAGGAGGTTTCCATTCCGCCATTGGCCGATACCCGCTGATCCGTCATACGAAGAACTCCACCTGAACCAATTTTTCCGGCACCATAGCGAAATCGTCCGACCCGCGCTATCTCGGGGGCAGGGCCATGGCTGCGGCATAGCGCACCCCTATAGGATAAGTAGCCCGCCAAGGAAATGCCAACGGCCGGGCTTATGGTGGTTAAGAATGCCGGGCGTGTGGTGGTTAAGAAAGAAGGAGACGACGCATGCCGGAACTGCCGGAGGTCGAAACGGTAAAACGGGGTCTGGCGCCGACCATGGAAGGCGCGCTCCTCGTCAGTGCAGAACTGCGTCGGCCGGATCTGCGTTTTCCCTTCCCTGTCAATTTTGCAGCCACCGTTGCCGGTCAGCGCATCGTCTCGCTGTCGCGCCGGGCAAAATATCTGATGATCGATCTGGAGGCCGGTGACGTCATCATTGCCCATCTCGGCATGTCAGGTTCGTTCCGTATCGAACAGGGCGCGCTGCCAGAAACGCCGGACGAATTTCACCACCCACGCGCCAAGGATGAGAAGCACGATCATGTGATCTTCCATCTGGAAGGTGCCGTCGGCCCCGCCCGTGTCATCTATAACGATCCGCGCCGTTTCGGTTTCATGGATCTCGCCCGACGGGACACGGTGGCGGCCCACGCCTTCTTCCGCGCACTCGGGGAAGAGCCGACCGGCAACGCGCTCGACGCCGCCTATCTGGCGGCACGCTTTGCCGGAAAGGCGCAACCGCTGAAGGTAGCCTTGCTCGACCAGAAGAATATTGCCGGCCTCGGCAATATATATGTGTGCGAGGCGCTCTGGCGTTCAGGCCTGTCGCCGCTGAAGCCGGCAGGCGCCCTCGTCGACAGCCAAGGTGGGTCGAAGCCGGAACTGCAGGGCCTGACCGTTGCAATCCGCGAGGTCATTGCCGATGCCATCGCCGCGGGCGGCTCGTCGCTGAAAGATCATATCCAGGCCGACGGATCGCTCGGCTATTTCCAGCATTCCTTTTCCGTCTATGACCGGGAAGGGGAGGCTTGCCGCACGCCGGGTTGCGGCGGTACGGTCGCCCGCATCGTGCAGGCGGGACGCTCGACGTTTCATTGCCCGCGCTGCCAGAAATGAACATCCGGGTCCGGCCGGACCCGACCGCTGACACGAATTCGGAGGAGACGACAATGAGTTACGAGACGCTGCTGGTCGAGACGCGCGGACGCGTGGGCCTGGTCACGCTCAATCGCCCGCAGGCGCTGAATGCGCTGAACTCGACCGTTATGCGCGAGCTTGCCGCGGTGCTGAAAGCGTTCGATGCCGATAACGAGATCGGCGCCGTTGTTGTCACCGGTTCGGAGAAGGCCTTTGCGGCCGGCGCCGACATCAAGGAGATGCAGACGCTGGACTTCGTCGAAAGCTATCTCGGCGATTTCATCGGCGGCTGGGATCAGGTGGCTGCTGCCCGCAAACCGGTCATTGCAGCCGTTTCCGGCTACGCGCTCGGCGGCGGGTGCGAACTGGCGATGATGTGTGACTTCATCATCGCTTCCGAGACGGCAAAGTTCGGCCAACCGGAAATTACCCTTGGCGTCATCCCCGGCATGGGCGGGTCGCAGCGCCTCACCCGTGCCGTCGGCAAGGCGAAGGCGATGGACCTCGTCCTCACCGGACGGATGATGGACGCGACCGAGGCGGAACGCGCAGGACTCGTTTCGCGTGTGGTGGCGCCGGAGAAATTGATGGAGGAAGCGCTGGCTGCGGCCGAGAAGATCGCATCGTTCTCGCTGCCGGCGGTGATGATGGCAAAAGAGGCCGTCAATCGCTCGCTGGAGCTCACGCTTGCCGAAGGCCTGCGGTTCGAACGGCGGCTTTTCCATTCGCTGTTTGCCACTGAAGACCAGAAGGAAGGCATGGCCGCCTTCGCAGCGAAGCGCAAGCCGGAGTTCAAACACAGGTAGATCAAGGGGCGACGCGCAGTTTTCTCCAAATTGCGCGTTGACGGGGCGGCCGTTTCTCGCTATATGCCGCCCTCAGTTTGGAACGCCAAATCTGGGCTTTCCGATAATGCTCCCGAATTGCTTTGATGACAGGTCGCAGTGACCCGGCACGGCGAGGGCGGAGTTCATGTCAGTTTTCGAAGAGAGGCATCAATGGCCAATACAACTTCGGCGAAAAAGGCGACCCGCAAGATCGCACGCCGCACTGCAGTGAACAAAGCCCGCCGTTCGCGCGTCCGTAACTTCGTCCGCAAGGTCGAAGAAGCGATCGCAACCGGCGATCAGGCGGTCGCAGCCGCAGCCCTGAAGGCCGCTCAGCCCGAGCTGATGCGCGCTGCCATCAAGGGCGTGCTGCATTCCAACACCGCTTCGCGCAAGGTTTCGCGCCTTGCACAGCGCGTGAAGGCACTTTCGGCCTAATCCGGCTAATAAAAATCTGTTAATTGAAAGCCCGACCCTTGCGTCGGGCTTTTCCGATTCATACATGTGTCATCACGATGGTTAACCTGCACGACATTTCTCGTGTCAATGCGATGACAGAATTTCTATAGGAATTTCAGAGACTTACGAGAGGTCCTTGGTGATAGGGTGTCTCTGGCTGGGGGTCTTCTGGGCCCGTGATGAGTCAAGCGAATTTTTATTTTTTTTCTTTTTCGCCAGCTAATCAAAGAGCCGAAAATCAAAACCCTTGATTCAAAAGCGATTCTTCCCGGACTCGGATTGCGGCAAGCAAAAGGCAGCATGAGAGTCAACGGGCAGCGCTTAAGGTTGCGTAAAAATCGCGATTGATCTTGCCCATCGATCCTGCCTAAATGCCCTCCACAGGGGACACAGACCATATCTGTAAAGGGAAGTACGGAGGCCATTTCAACGAGATGGTTTCAGGCTTTCTGTTCCCTGTATCAGGGCGGCTCCACGTCGTTCAATCAGACAAGTCGAGAACGAAAAACCGGATGGCCCAACCATTCCGGACGAGGACATTTCGACTTCTGGTTGCCGGTGGCGCCACTGCTCAAAGTCAGGTGCAAGCGGTGCCTGACGAGAGATAGAATCCAGCGCTCGGCTGTCCGCTTCGTACGAGGGTGCGAGACAGTTGTCGGCGAGGAGGAGGATCCGGCACGGTCCAGGGCGGACTGGGGGATTTGTTGACAATGAGGCGCGAGGGGACATCAGCCGGCCGGCAAGGCCTGGCAGATGCGCGTAGCGCGCACCCGGTCGGGAGATGAGGAGCCCGGTTGGATTGCGACTGTGACGTTCGGTGAAGCGGCATGACCTCGATGAGGAAGCCGTGGGTGCCGGACATAAGAGATGGGGCCGGCAGAGATGACGGCGTCTGAACATAATCGGAAGGCGGCAAAATGCGGATGAACTTGGTGACGGCGGCGGGCGCGTTTCAAAAGAACGGCGACGTATTTCAGGCCGGAAGCAATCTATCTCAGGCGGCGGGAGATAAGCACGACATGAGGCATGACGCACTGTTCGAACGAGTGAGTGCGCGTTTGAAAGCCCAGGTCGGTCCCGATGTCTTCGCCAGCTGGTTTGGGCGTCTGAAGCTCCATTCGGTTTCCAAGAGCGTCGTGCGTCTCTCGGTGCCCACGACATTCCTGAAGTCCTGGATCAACAACCGCTATCTCGATATCATCACCCAGATCTTCCAGCAGGAAGACGGCGAAATCCTGAAGGTCGAGATCCTGGTGCGGACCGCGACCCGTGGCGCCCGTCCGGTTTCACAGGAAGAGACGCTGCCGCAGGCAACGGAATCGGCTCCTGCAACGCCCGCACGCCGTCCGACGACGGCGCAGTCCGTGGCTTCGGTCGCAGCCTCTGCGGTTGCCAGCGTTCAGCGGCCGACCCAGGCGCCGCTTTTCGGCTCGCCGCTCGACCAGCGTTACACCTTCGACAGCTTCGTCGAGGGCTCTTCCAACCGCGTTGCGCTTGCAGCCGCCCGCACGATTGCGGAAGCCGGCGCCGGTGCCGTGCGCTTCAACCCGCTGTTCATTCATTCAAGCGTCGGGCTCGGCAAGACCCACCTTCTGCAGGCGATCGCCATCCAGGCGCTGCAGAGCGCCCGCGCTCCACGCGTCGTCTATCTGACGGCCGAATACTTCATGTGGCGCTTTGCCACCGCAATCCGCGACAACGACGCGCTGTCGCTGAAGGAATCGCTGCGCAACATCGACCTCCTCGTCATCGACGACATGCAGTTCCTGCAGGGCAAGTCGATCCAGCACGAGTTCTGCCATCTGCTGAACATGCTTCTCGACTCGGCCAAACAGGTCGTCGTCGCCGCCGACCGCGCTCCTTGGGAGCTGGAATCGCTCGATAGCCGTGTTCGCTCGCGTCTTCAGGGCGGTGTCGCCATCGAAATGGACGGACCGGACTACGACATGCGCCTCGAAATGCTGAAGCGCCGTCTCGACTCCGCTCGTCAGGACGATACTTCGCTGGACATTCCCGGCGATATCCTGAGCCATGTTGCACGCAACATCACCGCCAGCGGCCGCGAACTCGAAGGCGCCTTCAACCAGTTGCTCTTCCGTCGCTCGTTCGAACCGCATCTGTCGATCGAACGCGTTGACGAACTGCTTGGGCATCTCGTCAATGCCGGCGAACCGCGCCGTGTCCGTATCGAGGACATCCAGCGTGTCGTTGCCAAGCATTACAACGTATCGCGCCAGGAGCTGGTGTCGAACCGCCGCACCCGCGTCATCGTCAAGCCGCGTCAGATCGCGATGTATCTGTCGAAGACGCTGACGCCGCGGTCTTTCCCGGAAATCGGCCGCCGCTTCGGTGGTCGCGACCACACGACCGTTCTGCATGCGGTGCGCAAGATCGAGGAGTTGATCTCCGGCGATACCAAGCTCAGCCATGAGATCGAGCTTCTGAAGCGCCTGATCAACGAATAGGCGCGAGATAGATTTACTTTCCGATTGCGAGAAAGGCCCGGGAAACCGGGCTTTTTTCGTTTCAGGCGCCGCGTGCCTGCGCGACGATCCAGGCACGGAATGCTGTGACGGCCGGCCGGTCGAGGGCCGATGGCGGATAGACCAGGTGATAGGCGAGATCGGTGGCGATGCCGGTTGGAAACGGCGCGACCAACACGCCTTCGGCAAGCTCGCGCGAAACCAGCGACAGGCGCACGAGAGCGACGCCATCGCCGGCTCTTGCCGCCTCGATGGCGCCATTGCTGTTGACGAACACCGGACCGCGCGTCGTGTCTATGCCTTCGGCGCCGACGGCCTCCAGCCACAGCTGCCAATCCGACCTCTGAACGTCATACAACAGCACATGGGCCGAAAGATCGGCCGGCGTGGTGAGCGGATGCTTGCGGGCAAGGGCCGCGTTGACGACCGGCACCAGCTCGTCATCGATCAGCCGCTCGCTCGTCAGACCCTCATAGCGACCGAAACCGTGGCGGATAGCGATATCGACGCCATCTGACACGAAGTCGGTCAGCCGGTTCGAGGCGCTGATGCGGATGTCGATGCCGTTGAGACGCTGCTCGAAGTCGCTGATCCTCGGCACCAGCCATTGCGCCGCAAAAGTTGGCGTGCAGCTCACCGTCAGTACCGGCGCGCGATTTCGCGCCGTCAGTTCCTCTGTCGCTTCCCGCATCATCCGGAAGGCGCGGCGCAGCGTCGAAAAATAGGTGCTGCCATCCTCGGTCAGAACCAGTTGCCGCGGCCGTCGCTCAAACAGCATCACACCCAGCGTCTGCTCCAGTTCACGCACCTGCAGACTGACCGCACCAGGTGTGACGCTGAGCTCGCGCGCCGCGAGCGTCACACTCAGGTGTCGGGCCGTGGCCTCGAATGCGCGCAGTGCTGCAAGGGAAGGAAGAGGTGTCATTATGATTTAGCCATACTCAATCATGGAAAGAGAAATGCTCGTTTGTGCAAACACTAACATGCTGACACTATTTATGTAAATCGAAGTCAACCAATATGGTTGTTTCAGATGAAGGCGAAGAACTAAATCATAGGAGGGTATGGAGATGCCGGAAACACTTAAGGCGAAGGTGATGGGACCCGGTGAATGGGCCATGCTGATCACACTGTCCCTGTTGTGGGGCGGCTCGTTTTTCTTCGTCGGCGTTGCGGTCAAGGCGCTGCCGCCGTTCACCATCGTTGCCCTGCGGGTCAGCCTCGCGGCGACGGCGCTTTTGATTTTCCTGCGCTTCACCGGCCGCGCGATGCCGCGCGATCCCCGCATCTGGCTTGCCTTCTTCGGCATGGGTCTGCTCAACAACCTGATCCCGTTTTCGCTGATCGTCTGGGGCCAGACTCATATCGCCAGCGGCCTTGCCTCCATCCTCAATGCCACCACGCCACTCTTCGGCGTCGTCGTCGCCCATCTGCTGACCGACGACGAGAAGCTGACCGCCAACAAGCTCTCCGGCGTGTTGATCGGTTTTCTCGGCGTGGCGGTGATGATCGGGCCTGCAGCGCTCGGCGGGCTCGGCTCGAATGTGCTGGCGCAGTTCGCCGTGCTGGGAGCTGCCCTTTCCTACGCCTTTGCCGGCGTTTTCGCCCGTCGTTTCAAGCGGATGGGCGTTGCGCCCATCGTCACCGCGACCGGGCAGGTCAGTGCATCGAGCATCATGCTCGTGCCGATCGCGCTGCTCGTCGATCACCCCTGGACCCTGACCGTGCCGGGCCTTGAAGTATGGGGAGCGATCATCGGCATTGCCTTGATCTCGACCGCGCTTGCCTATGTGCTGTTCTTCCGCATCCTGGAAACGGCGGGTGTCACCAATCTGATGCTGGTGACGTTTCTGATCCCGGTCAGCGCCATTCTGCTCGGCGCCTTGTTCCTCGGCGAAAACCTCGAGCCCAAGCATTTCTTCGGCATGGTGCTGATCGCCGCCGGCCTCGCCGCTATCGACGGTCGCCTGGTCCGGCGTTTCCGTCGCAAACAAACGGTCGATCCGGATCTCGCCTGCGGCGAAAATATCTGAAATCAGGCAAGCTCATGAACGATCGCGGCGGTGCGCAGGCACCTGCCGCGATCATTGCGTTTGGGCCCGTGATTGCAGGTATTTTTTTTGGCGGTCTTGTCGACTATCTCTTCTCCAGATCGTCCTTGTTACAGGAGCAGGAGAGTTCCAATGCTTTACGCCGTATTTTGTTACAACCAGGAAGACGTCACTGCCAACTGGACCAAGGACGAGGACGACAAGGTCATGCGTGACCTTGCTGCCGTCCAACGCAAATATGGCGATGCCGGCAAGCTCGGGCCGGTGGCGCGGTTGTTGCCGACCACGGCGGCAACGACGCTCCGCCACGCCGTTGGCGAGACCGTCGTCATCGATGGCCCATTTGCCGAAACGAAGGAGCAGCTGCTCGGCTTCTATGTCGTCGATTGCGCTTCACTGGACGAAGCGCTCGATTTCGCCCGCGAGCTCAGTGCGGCCAATCCTGCAGACGGCTCCTATGAAATTCGTCCCCTTGCCATCTACAAGCCAAGTGAGTTTCCCTCATGACAGACACGACCTGGATCGACCTCGCACTTGTTTCCGCTCGGCCGCAGGCAATGGGCGCGCTTCTGCGCTATTTCCGCAATCTCGATACGGCCGAGGAAGCATTCCAGGAGGCCTGTATCCGGGCATTGAAGACCTGGCCGAAGAGCGGCCCGCCGCGTGACCCGGCCGCCTGGCTGATCTTCGTCGGTCGCAACAGCGGCATCGACAAGGTGCGCCGGCAATCTCGCGAGACCGCGTTGCCGCCGGAAGAATTGCTCTCCGATCTCGAGGATCAGGAGAGCGATCTTGCCGAACGTCTCGATGGCTCCCACTACCGGGACGACATTCTCAAGCTCTTGTTTGTCTGCAGCAATCCGGTCCTTCCGGCAACGCAGCAGATCGCGCTGGCGCTGCGCATCGTCTCCGGCCTGTCGGTCAAGCAGATTGCCCGTGCCTTTCTCGTCGGCGAGGCGGCGATGGAGCAGCGCATCACCCGGGCAAAGGCCCGGGTCACCGCCGCCGGCATCGCCTTCGAAACGCCTGACGCGGCCGATCGGTCGGAGCGGCTGGCGGCCGTCGCAACCATGATCTATCTGGTTTTCAACGAGGGCTATTCGGCGATGAACGGGCCGGACAGCGTCTCGGCCGATCTTTGTGAGGAGGCGATCCGGCTCGCGCGGCTGCTCCTGCGGCTGTTCCCCTCCGAGCCAGAAATGATGGGGCTGACGGCTCTGCTCCTGCTGCAGCACTCACGCTCGCGCGCACGTTTCGATGCCGATGGCGGCATCATCCTGCTCGATGATCAGGATCGCAGCCTTTGGAAAAAGCCTCTGATCATCGAGGCGCTGGCCATGATCGACAAGGCGGTGCGCCATCGCCAGCCGGGTCCCTACCAGATCCAGGCCGCGATCGCCGCCTTGCATGCGCGTGCGACGCGCCCGGAAGAAACCGATTGGGAAGAAATCGACCTGCTCTACCAGGCGTTGGAGCGGCTGCAACCGTCGCCGGTCATCACGCTCAACCGCGCCGTCGCAGTGTCGAAGAGGGACGGGCCTGAAGCGGCGCTCGCGCTGATCGAGCCACTTGCCGAAAAACTCGCGGGTTATTTCTACTTCCATGGGTTGAATGGCGCGCTGTTGAAGCAGGCAGGCCGGGTTCGCGAGGCGCGCGTCGCCTTTGACCGGGCGATCGCGCTGGCCACCAATGCCGCCGAGGCCTCCCACATCCGCATGCAGCTCGATCATCTGAGCAAGGATGCGGGCGAGAAAAACCTGGCCACTGAAAAAAGATAAAAAATCTTGTCGGCGGTTGTCGGAACCGTGGCTGCAACTTCGTCCTTGGACTGAACCCGCTGACGGAGAAACAAACAATGACCGTTGTCACTGAAATCAAACCTGCCGACGACCGCGAACTGGTCATCACCCGCCTGATCGATGCGCCCCGCGCGCTCGTCTACCGCTGCTGGACGGATGCCAAGCTGCTGAAGAAGTGGTTCGCGCCTTCGCCGTGGACGACGCCGGAGGCAAAGCTCGAGGTTCGCGCCGGCGGCGCCAACCGCATCGTCATGCGCTCGCCCGAGGGCGAGGACTATCCCAATCTCGGCGTCTATCTCGAAGTGGTGCCGAACGAGAAGCTGGTCTTCACAGACGCCTTCACCGATGCCTGGTCGCCATCCGACAAGCCGTTCATGGTCGTAACCATCACCTTCGAGGACGTCGGGGCCAAGACCCGCTACACCGCACGGGTCCGCCATTGGTCCGTCGAGGATCGCGAAGCCCACGAAAAGATGGGCTTTCACGAAGGCTGGGGCCAATGCGCCACCCAGCTCGAAGGGGTAGCCAGGCAACTCTGATCAAGCCCAGGGCTCGACGGCCGTCGCCCTCGCGCCTGCCACCATCGGGAAGGGAGACCCGCCATGTCCGTGATCGACAACAAGAGTGCCGCCGTCGCCGAAATCCGTACGGTGATCGATGATTGGGCGGATGCCATGAGGGTAAAGGACGCCAAGCGCGTCATCGGCCATGGGACGCCTGATTGTGTCCTCTTTTCGCTGGCGCCGCCGCTGAAGTCGTCCGATGCCGGCGAGGGCGGGCTCGAACAGTGGTTTTCCACCTGGCGTGGACCGCTTGGCTATCGCTTCGGGGATCTCGATATCTCGGTCAGCGGCGATGTCGCATTCGTCAGTATGCTCACCGAACTTTCCGGCGAGAAGATCGATGCCGGGAAAATGTCGGTCTGGTTCCGCCAGACCCTCGGTTTGAAGCGCATGGCTGCCGGCTGGAAGATCGCACACCAGCACGAGTCCGTGCCTTTCTACATGGATGGCAGCCTCAAGGCAGCCGTCGATCTCAATCCGAAATCGACGGTCGACGGGCAAGCGCCGGCGCCGCCACCGATGCTAGGCCCGATCGCCTACCTCTGCGTCGAGGATGCGTACGCGACCGCTGATTTCTACGTCCGCGCCTTCGCCGCAACGGATGGCGGGCGGATGCTCGCCGAAGACGGTAAACGGCTGATGCATTGCCATCTGACGATCAATGGCGGTGCATTGATGCTCAACGATCCCTTCCCGGAACACGGCATGCCCTATGCCGCGCCGCAGGGCGTCGTGCTGCATCTGGTGGTCGAGGACGCGCAATTCTGGTGGGATCGCGCGGTTGCCGCCGGCGCCGAAGTGACGATGCCGCTTGCGGTCGCCTTCTGGGGCGACCTCTATGGCCAGCTGCGTGACCCCTTTGGCATCCGCTGGGGCATCGTCGGACCGGCCAAGAAGACAGACTGAAGAACGATTTGTGACAACGGGAAACGAGGAGAACTCCCCGAATGAACACTGCTCTTGTTATGACGGCTCCGGCTGGAAAAATGGTGATCCTCGGCCGCGTGCTGAGCGGTCTGGTTGTTGCGTTCCTGGCCTTCGACGGAGCGATCAAGCTCGTGCCACTGGACGTGGTGACTGAGACTTTGGCGGTGCTCGGCTATCCCGCCGATGTTGGCCTTGCGCGTCTGCTCGGCGTACTCACGCTTCTGTGTGCGCTGCTCTATGCGATCCCGAGAACGTCGGTCCTCGGCGCCATTCTGCTCACCGGTTATCTCGGCGGTGCCATGGCGACGCATCTGCGCGCGGATAGCCCTCTTTTCACCCATCTGCTGTTCGGGTTCTATCTCGGCGTCATCGCCTGGGCTGGCCTGTGGCTCCGAGACCGTCGCGTGCGCGCGCTGATCCCGTTCAAGAACGAGCAAGCCTAAGGAGAATTTCGCGATGAGCAAAACGGTTAGCGACTACATTGCAGGCCTTTCCGGTACGCCGGCTGCCGTGGCGAAAGAGTTGCACGGTGCCATTCTTGCCGCCGGCGGCACCAGGGACAGCGTGAAATGGGGCCATCCGATCTATGAGGCCGGCGGACCGGTCTGCCTGATCAAGGCTGCCAAGGACTATGTGACGCTCGGCTTCTGGCGCGGCGCCGATATGCTCGATCTCGACCCACGACTGGCCAAGGGCGGCGGCAAGGGCGACATGGCCTTCATCAAGGTGAAAGCGACCGGCGAGGTCGACGGCGCCCAGGTGGCGCGGCTGGTAGCCAAGGGTATCGCCCTCAATGCCGAGAAGGGCGATCCGTTCAAATCTTGAACGACGAAACAAACTTGCAAAGGGCGCTCCGAAACAGAGCGCCTTTCTCTTGTCCGATGCAATACATCTTCGCGGGACCGGATAATTTCCTTCCAACACCCGCGAGGCACGATGATCCTCTATTACCAGACCCATTCCCCTTTCGCCCGCAAGGCACTCGTCTTCGCCCACGAGGTCGGCATCGCTGAGCGACTGGAGGTGATCCACCACGAGACCAGCCCGACGCTGCGCAATGAAGAGGTCCATGCCGAAAATCCACTCGGCAAGGTGCCGGTTCTCTTGCGCCCCGAGGATGCGGCGATCTTCGATTCCGACGTCATCTGCGCCTATTTCGATACGCTGCATGATAGCCGCAAGCTCATCCCCGAAAGCGGCGAGGCGCGCTGGCATGCCCTGAGATTGCAGGCCGTGGCGCAAGGGCTGGCGCAGGCGGGGATCGGGTTGCGTTGGGAAACGGAGCGACGCCCGGAAGCCTTGCGCTATCCGGCGCTCGCCGACGGCTATGCCGAAAAGATCGAGCAGACCTATGACTGGCTGGAGCAGACGCTCGATGTCGACGCGCCGCTTGATATCGGCCACATCGCGCTCGCCACGACCCTGTCCTGGATGGCGTTCCGTGACCTGCCGTCGTTCCGTGACCGGACGAAGCTGAGCGTCTGGTTCGATGCCTTCGAGGAACGACCATCGATGCGCGCGACGCCGCTCTCCGGCGAGACCCACGATTGAGCCTTCGGTTTCCTTGCGTTGGATGCAGGCAGGGCGGCCGCTAAAACATTTGCGTCTCAGACGGTGGCATCGAGACGCGATATTTCCTTGCTCTACGCATTTCCTGACGGAAAACCGCTTCGCACTTTTCCTGGAAAAGCGCTAGCAGGCGAGGTCGGCGACGACGGCGTCGAGAATCAACATGCCGGAAGGCGTGCAGCGCAGGCGGGAATTTCCCAGCCGCTCGATGAACCCGTGGTCGATCAGGAACTGCTCGCGGTCTGGATCGGGATCGCGGCCGGACAGCGTCTGCCAGCGGGCGAGATCGACGCCTTCCTTGAGGCGCAGGCCCATCAGTAACAATTCGTCGGACTGGGCCTCGAGGTCGAGCACTTCGCGCTCGACCATGCCGTGGCCGTAGGTTTCGACCAGCCGCAGCCATTCCTCCGGCTTGCGCTCGGTCGCCGTCGCCAGCTTGGCGCCGCCGACGCTGAGGCGGCCATGGGCACCAGGCCCGACGCCGGCATAGTCGCCATAGCGCCAGTAGGTGAGGTTGTGCCGGCTCTCGGCACCAGGGCGGGCATGGTTGGAGACCTCGTAGGCGGGCATGCCGATCGCCGCCGTGATGTCCTGGGTCGCCTCGTAGAGGACCGCCGATTGCTCACCATCAGGAACGATCAGCTTGCCGGCCTTGTGCAGGCCGAAGAAGGGCGTGCCCTCCTCGATCGTCAGCTGGTAGAGCGACAGGTGGTCGACGGCATAGGAGACGGCCTCCTTGAGCTCGCGTTCCCATTCCTCGACCGTCTGGTTGGGGCGGGCATAGATCAGGTCGAAGGACATGCGCGGGAAGATCTCGCGCGCCAGCCGGATCGCTTTCAGCGCGTCTTCGACATTGTGCAGCCGGCCGAGAAATTTGAGGTCCCGGTCGTTCAGCGCCTGCACGCCGAGCGAGACACGGTTGACGCCGGCCGCGCGATAGCCGTGGAAGCGCGTCGCCTCGACACTCGAAGGGTTCGCCTCCATGGTGATCTCGATGCCATCGGGCACATGCCATTCGCGGGCGATGCCCGAGAGGATAGCGTCGACCGTTGCCGGATCCATCAACGACGGCGTGCCGCCGCCGATGAAGATGCTGGTGACGGTGCGTGGACCGGAAAGCTCACGCGCCTCCGCCATTTCCTTGAGGAAAGCGGCGACGAAACGCGGCTGGTCGATCGGCTGGTGGCGCACGTGGCTGTTGAAGTCGCAATAGGGGCATTTGGCCGCGCAGAACGGCCAGTGCACATAGATCCCGAAACCGGGATCCATGCCGTCACCGAGTGCCGATAGCGTGGCCGTCTGCATCGTTGCGTCTCTCATGCGGTAGATCACGTTGACCTTGGGCCGATCGACCCGAAGTCATGACTGCGATCGCTTCTAACAAATTGGAGCGGGATGTTGCGGAAAACCGCATACACGTTTCCTCAGCCCGCTCCAAGGCAGGTTTCGGCGAAGATCTTGAAGGCGCGGGCACGGTGCGACAGCGCTTCAGCATCGCCCGGCTTCCAGCCGTGTTTCTCGTCCGCGCTCATCTCGCCGAATGTAGTGTCGTAACCCTTCGGCTGAAAGACCGGATCGTAGCCAAAACCCTGGTCGCCGCGCGGCGGCCACACGACATGGCCCTCGACCTCGCCGCGGAAAAGTTCGACATGGCCGTCTGGCCAGGCAAGGCAAAGCACCGAGACGAAACGGGCCGTGCGTTTTTCAGGCGCACTTGCGCCCTTGCCCTGCAGCGCCTTTTCGACCTTTTCCATCGCCATGGCGAAATCGCGGCTGCCGTCTTCGCGTTCGGCCCAGTTGGCGGTGTAGACGCCAGGTGCGCCATCAAGTGCGTCGATCGCCAGGCCGGAATCGTCCGAAAGCGCCGGCAGGCCCGAGGCCTTGGCCGAGGCGAGCGCCTTGATCGTCGCGTTTTCCTCGAAGGTCGTGCCGGTCTCATCCGGTTCGACGAAGTCGAGGTCGGCTGCCGACTTGGCCTCGAAGCCGAGCGGCCCGATCAGGTCGCGGATCTCGCGGATCTTGCCGGCATTGTGGCTGGCGACGATGAGCGTCTTGTCATCCAGTGTGCGCATGATGTGTCGTCTCTTAAAAGATGCGGCGCGAAGGCCGCGGTTCATTCGATGGACCAGAGGCCCGGTTCCGCGCATTCGAGGCTGTTGCCGGCCGGATCGCGGAAGTAGAAGGAGCGCGTGCCGTTCGGCCAGACAACATCGGCTTCGATCGTGACACCCGCCGTTTCCAGCTTGGCCCTCCAGGCGTCGAGTGCCGACGCGGAAACGCGGAAGCACATGTGGCCCTGGCCGGTGGTGCCGTGCGGCGGCACCGGCAGGGCCGCATCCGGCGAAGGCGGTTTGACCGTTTCCGCAGGATTGAAAATCAGCAGAACGCCCGAGCCACAGCGAAAGAACACATGTCGGTTCTCCCGCCGTGTAATCTTCTCCAGCCCCAGCACACCGCTGTAGAAGGCCTCGGCGGCGTCGAGATCCGACGCATAGAGCGCAGTCTCAAGAATGCCATCCAGCGCCGGGGCCATCGTCTCCGTCCTTCTCGTCAGCCGGCGATCGCCTGCTTCTGCAGTGCGACAAGCTCGGCAATGCCGGTCTTTGCCAGTCCGAGCAGGCTTGCGAATTCCGCTTCGCTGAAGGGTTTGCCTTCGGCCGTGCCCTGGATCTCGACAATGCCGCCGGTGCCGGTCATGACGAAATTCGCGTCGGTCTCGGCGGCGGAATCTTCGAGGTAGTCGAGGTCGATGATCGACTGGTTGGCGAAGATGCCACAGGATATGGCGGCGACATGGTCCTTCAGGACCTTCTCGACCTTCACCATGTTGCGGGCTTCCATCCACTTCAGGCAGTCATGCAGCGCCACCCAGGCGCCGGTGATCGAGGCCGTGCGCGTGCCGCCATCAGCCTGGATGACGTCGCAGTCGATCGAGATCTGGCGTTCGCCGAGTGCGGGCAGATCGACGACGGCGCGCAGCGACCGGCCGATCAAGCGCTGGATTTCCTGGGTGCGGCCGCTCTGCTTGCCGCTCGAGGCTTCGCGACGCATGCGCTCGCCGGTGGCGCGCGGCAGCATGCCGTATTCGGCCGTCACCCAACCCTTGCCGCCGTTGCGCAGCCAGGCCGGAACCTTTTCCTCAAGGCTGGCTGTGCACAGCACGTGCGTATCGCCGAATCGCACCAGACAGGAGCCTTCCGCGTGCTTGGAGAAATTGCGCTCGAACGAAACCTTGCGCATTTGGTCGATTTTTCTGCCGGATGGCCGCATCATCAAACTCCTATCGTATCTGGTGAGCCTTCTAGAGCATGGCGCAGCCAAAGGGAACCGGTGGACAGCCGGGGATCGGGGCGATTTTTCCCTTTTGCTATCGGGCGCGGGGATCACTATATTTCCGGCGGCAGGATTGGCCTGCGAACATGGAGCGACATGGTACTGCGCAATCCCGGAGTGACCGATATCGCGGCGGCGCTGGACGAGCGTTCCGGTGAAATCTTCCGTCGCATCGTCGAAACCTATTTGAACAGCGGAGAGCCTCTCGGCTCACGCAACCTTTCGCGGTTGCTGCCGATGTCGCTGTCGCCGGCGTCCGTGCGCAATGTGATGAGCGACCTCGAAGATCTCGGGCTGATCTATTCGCCGCACATCAGCGCCGGCCGCCTGCCGACGCAGACGGGCCTGCGTTTCTTCGTCGACGCCTTCATGCAGGTCGGCAATCTCTCCCCAGAAGATCGTGCTTCGATCGATCGGCACGTGCGGTTGAGCGACCATGCCCAGCCGGTCGATACGCTGCTGGCAGAGGCAAGCCAGATGCTGTCGGGCATGTCGCGCGGCGCCGGCCTCGTGATCACCGCCAAGAACGATCCGGTGCTCAAGCATGTCGAATTCATCCGGCTGGCGCCCACCAAGGCGCTGGCCGTGCTCGTCGGCGAGCATGACCAGGTCGAAAACCGCATCATCGAGCTTCCCGCCGGCGTGACGAGCTCGCAACTGACGGAAGCAGCGAACTTCTTGAATGCCCATCTCGCCGGCCAGACGATCGGCGAGGTGCGCTCGCAGCTCGAAACCGTCAAGCAGACCGTGCGCAGCGAACTCGATGCCCTGTCCCAGGAACTGGTCGAGCGTGGACTGGCGATCTGGTCGGGCAACGAGGGCGATGAAAAGCCGGCACGGCTGATCGTTCGCGGCCGGGCCAACCTGCTCGAGGGCCTGGAGGGAACCGAGGATATCGACCGCCTGCGCATGCTCTTCGACGACCTGGAAAAGAAGGACAGCCTGATCGAGCTGCTTGACCTCGCAGAGAGCGGCCCGGGTGTCAGGATCTTCATCGGTTCGGAGAACAAGTTGTTTTCATTGTCCGGTTCGTCGCTGATCGTTGCGCCCTATCGCGACAGTGAAGATCGCATCGTCGGCGCCGTCGGCGTCATCGGTCCGACGCGGCTCAACTATTCGCGCATCGTGCCGATGGTCGATTATACCGCGCAGTTGATGTCGCGGCTTTCGCGCTGATCAGGCGCTTTTGGCCACAGGCAGCATTGAACCCTTGATTTTTCGGCCCTAAACCTCGATATCGGCATCAAATCCAGTCACTGGGCATTTTACGCCATGCGGCCATCGTTGCGCGCGGGCGTCGGAATGCGGAAGACAAGACAGACGAACACCGGAGAACGTCATGACCGACGAAACAAACAAGCACGGACACGAAGCTGCCGCGACCGACGAGGCAGTCAACGATACGCCCGAGGTTGTGGAAGCGGCGCCGGTTGCCGAGCCCGATCCGCTGGAGCTTGCAAGGGCTGAGAACAACGACCTGCGCGACAAGTATCTAAGGCTCGCCGCCGAAATGGACAACCTGCGCCGCCGCACCGAACGCGACGTCAAGGATGCCAAGTCCTATTCCGTTGCTGGTTTTGCCCGCGACATGCTCGCCGTCTCCGACAATCTGCGCCGTGCGCTCGATGCCATCCCGGCTGAAGCGAAGGAAGCCGGAGAAGCGGGCCTTACTGCCCTCATCGAAGGTGTCGAGATGACCGAGCGCGCCATGCTGTCGGCGCTGGAACGTCACGGCGTGAAGAAGCTTGAGCCGGAAGGCCAGAAGTTCGACCCGAACTTCCACCAGGCAATGTTCGAAATCCCGAACGCCGACGTGCCGAACAACACGGTGCTGCAGGTCGTTCAGGCCGGCTACACCATCGGCGACCGCGTGCTGCGCCCGGCCATGGTCGGCGTATCCAAGGGCGGCCCGAAGGCGGCAGCTACGGAAGGCGACAGCCCGGCGGCCTGAGCTGCGGTCTGATCCATTTCAACGCCGCGCGTCCACTCGGATGCGCGGCGTTTCTTGTTTTCGGCAATCATATCAACCGAACAACTGCCGCAGGTGATCGTTGAGGAAACGGCCCTCCGGGTCGACTTTCGCCCGTAATGCCCGGAAATCGCCGGATCGTGGATAGAGCGCAGTCACGTCCTCCGCGCCGAGGAAATGCAGCTTCCCCCAATGCGGCCGCGAGCCGTATTGGCGCAGGATCGTATCGACGTCTTTGAGATACTCCCAATAGTCCGTGCCCGGCTCGCCCGAGACGGAAAGCGTGATCGAATCCTGCTCGTAGAACGGGCTGATCCAGCCGGTGTCGCCTGCGGTGAAGCGGTATTCGATCGGGTAGATGCAGGTCGGGTGCTTTTCCAGCATCAGCTTGCGCACAGCTTTTACAGCCTCCTTGCCGTGGGCGATGGGCACCGCATATTCAAGTTCGTGGAAGTTCGGCACATACTCGATCGGATAGATCTCCGAGGAATAGGCGATCTTCTCGAACCCCTGCTCCATCGGCGGCCGGTCGGTGATGTCGATCACCTTCATCTCGCAGACGTCGGACGTCTTGTCCGTCGTCGAAACCGACGCGGTATCCGGCAGGCAATAGCAATGCCGGCTTTCGGAAACCGGGCACCAGAAGAAGCCGAAGTGCCGATGCTTGGCGGCGAGTTCGTCGTGCTGCTCGATCATCTCGTCGAATGTGCAGCGCCAGAGCTTTTCATGCAGGTTGTAGCTGTCCATCGCCTGCAGCGTGATCTCGGAGATCACGCCGAGCATGCCGATCGAGACGCGGGCCGCCTCCAGCAGGTCCGGCGTCGTCTCGTCGACGACGAGAATGCTGCCGTCGGGCTCAACGAGCCGCATGCCGACGATCTGCGAGGCCATGTTGCCAAGTGCTGCTCCCGTGCCGTGGGTGCCGGTGGTGAGCGCCCCAGCCAGCGCCTGGCTGTCGATGTCGCCCTGGTTGATCAGCGAGAGGCCGTTCGACTTCAATACCTTGCCCAATTGGTTGATCGTCGTTCCCGCCCGGACCGAGACGCGTTTGCGCGCCTGGTCGATGGCGACCACGCCCTGCATGTTGGCAAGCGTCAGGTGGAGCCCGCTGGTCAGCGCCACCGGCGTGAAGGAATGGCCGGAGCCGGCGCAGCGCACATTGAGCCCTTGCGACGTCGCCTCGCGGACCATTTCGGCGAGCGCCGCCTCGCTCTCGGGTGCACCGCGCTGGCGCACGATGCAGGATTGGTTTCCGACCCAGTTGCGCCAGTGGCCGCCCGTCTGAAGCATATCTTTCCCCTCTCTCAGACCGCTGTGAAGCAATTGTCGACGAACAGATGCGTGCCGTTGACGAAGCTTGCCTCGTCGCTGGCCAGAAACAGCGCGGCATTGGCGACCTCTTTCGGGTCGCACATCCGCCCCTGCTGGGCAGCGATCGCCGCTTCCGAGACATCGACGCCGTATTTACTGAGGCCCACCAGTTCGCGCTTGCCGTGATCGGTGGCGATGAAGCCGGGGCAGACGGCGTTGCAGCGGATGCCGCGGTCGCGGAACTCAACCGCGATGGCACGGGCGAACATGTGGCAGGCGCCCTTCGTCGTGTCGTAGAGCACTTCCATCGGCGTCGCCGCCACGGCCGAGATCGACGAGGTGCAGACGATGCTGCCGCCGCCGGCGGCGAGCATCCCTGGAAGCACCGCCTTGGTCATCAGGAACATGCTGCGCACGTTGACGGCCATCAGCCGGTCCCATTCGTCCTCTTCCGTCTCCAGAAAGGGCCCGACCGCCAGGATGCCGGCATGGTTGAAGAGAACGGTGATCGCGCCGAAGGCTGCTTCGACCGCCTTGACGGCCGAGCTCACCTGCGCAGAAATCGAGACGTCGGCCGGCGCGAAGATCGCATCGCCGCCGTTTGCGCGGATGGCGGCGGCAACCTCTTCGCCCTTGCTGCGTGGCAGATCGACGATGCCGACCTTGGCCCCTTCGCGGGCAAAGAGTTCGGATGCGGCAAGCCCGCAGCCACCGGCGCCACCACTGATCAAAGCCACTTTTCCGGAAAGTCTGCCTGCCATCGTGTCCCCCTGTGCTCAAGCGTCGCGGCTAAACACGTGCTACGATCTTGGTCCCTCGTGGGATGAATTATTGTTGACGAAGAGGGGGCTGTCGATATCCCATGCGGGATACGGGGGTAGGGGAGAGTTCGACGCGGATGCTGGCTCGGGAGTCGGCCGATATTTCGGCCATGATCGGATTGATCGGAACACAGGATTTCGGCGGCGCGCTCGATCGCATGCTGCGCTCGGTCGCAAGCTTCGATCTCTCGGTTGCCTTCGCCTATCCCTATGATAACAGACCGATCGTGCTGCATGACGGCTACACCGCCAAGGTGTCCGCCAGCGCGCTTTCTGCCTATCTCGGCGGCGCCTATCTGCTTGACCCGTTCTATGTTGCCTGCAGCTCCGGCCAGCCGCAGGGGCTATGGCGCATGCGCGAACTTGCGCCTGACCGGTTCTTCCATTCGGAGTTTTCAAGCTCGGCCGAGGTGCATCCCTGCATCTCGATGGAAAGCGGGGTTCTGGTCGAAGAGATTGGCTTCGTCATTCCGCTCGATGACAGCGTGCAGGCCACCTATTCGCTGATGCGCGGCCGCGGCGGCACGCCGTTCAGCGACGAGGAACTGGAGCGCTTGCGGGTCTACGAGCCGATCGTGCGAGAGGCCGTGCGTTCGAACTGGCGCCAGCAAAGCCATGCCGTGGCGGCGACGCCTCGGCCCGACGACGCGATCGAAACCGCTTTCGACAGCCTCTGCGCCGACCGCCTGACCCGGCAGCAACGCAACATCGTCCGCCTGATCCTGCGCGGGCACAGCAACCTGTCGATCGGCAAGACGATGAACATCGCCGAAGGAACCGTCCGCATTCACCGCAAGAACATTTATCGCCGGCTCGGTATTTCGAGCCAGGGCGCACTGTTTCGAATTTTCATTGATCATTTGAACCGCCGTCAGCTTTACTGACGGCCGGTCCGGGCCGTGGCTCAGGCGGCGTGCGAGGTCGTGTCCTCGTTGAGCAGCGTGTAGATCGCGCTGGCGGAATCGCTCGATCGGATCTTCGCCACCATGTCGTGGTCGCGCAGTACGCGGGCGATGCGCGACAATGCCTTGAGATGGTCGGCGCCGGCGCCTTCGGGCGCCAGGAGCAGGAAGACGAGGTCGACAGGCTGGTCGTCGAGCGCTTCGAAATCGACCGGCGTGTCCAGCCGCGCAAAGATCCCGATGATCGACGGCAGGTTGTTGAGCTTGCCGTGCGGGATAGCAATGCCGTTGCCGACGCCCGTGGAGCCCAGCCGTTCACGCTGCAGGATGACATCGAAGATTTCGCGTTCCGGAAGGCCGGTGATCTTTGCCGCTTTAGCCGCCAATTCCTGAAGGAGCTGTTTTTTCGAGTTGGCCCTCATGGCCGGGATGATCGCATTTTGGTGCAGTAAGCCTGCCAATGCCATTCTTTTGTCCTCGTTCGCCGGTTAGAGCCGGACAACATCATCATAAATGCGTCGCAATGGCTCTAACCATCTTTGTCTTGGCGGGTGCCATGCACAGAAAAGTCGTATTTTCCGGCCTGTCCGCTGATCCAAGTGGCGGGAGCGCCGGCGCACCGGCACTCCCTTTTTCCACTCATCCCTTGATATTGGCGGCGTCAATCCAGCCAATATTTCCGTCGTTGCGTCTGTAGACGATATTCAACTCTGCCTTGCCGGGAGTGCGGAACATGAGGACGGGTTCATCCGTCATGTCGAGCGCCATCACGGCGCTGGCGACAGACATCGTCCTCAGGTGTTTCGAGCTTTCGGCGACGATCGTCGGTGCGTAATCCTCGGGGACTTCGTCATCCTCGAATGGCACCGAGTCCATCACTGTGTATGCCACCTCGGTACCTTGACCATTACCGTTGTGGTGGTCCTTGAGCTTGCGCTTGTAGCGACGTAGGCGCTTTTCGATGCGCTCCGACGCTGCGTCAAAGGCAGCCTGAGGGTCATTGGCCTGTCCATTCGCCTGCATAACCACGCCCGTATCGAGATGAAGCTTGCAGTCGGCGCTAAAGCGCGGTCCAGACTTTTCCACAGTGACCTGGCTTGAATATCCTCCGTCGAAATATTTGGTAACGGCCTGCTCGATCTGATCGCCAATGCGGGCGCGGAACGAATCGCCGATTTCCATCTGTTTACCGGATACACGCACACTCATGGAGTTTCCTCTCTATTTCGTGATTTGCGTAGCCAGTCTATTCCAAGCGCTCTCGTCATCCAAGCCTTTCACGCTTGCGGGAGCCTCTCTGTCGCACCTACCGGTCGTGCCGGCCGCCTGAGGAAGACCGTGTCCTCGGCAATTGCGGCGGGCTCATATCCCCTGCGTCGCGGAGAGTCAATTGAAGGTCGCAAAAAAGTTAATACGCTTTAACCTTGCGTCGTCGCTTTAGGCTCTTTTTCTTTCGCATGTCGTCGTCGCAAAACCGCTGAAAAACTGTTGCGCGACCTGCTTTAGAAGCCCGATACCTTGGCCAGCGCCCGCTTTTCGCGCCGTCGCTGCACGGAGGAGGGGATGTTCATCGCTTCGCGATATTTCGCCACCGTGCGTCGCGCGATGTCGACGCCGGCCTGCTTGAGGCTGTCGACGATATCGTCGTCGGAAAGCACCGCATCGGCGACTTCCTGCTGGATCATCATGCGGATGCGGTGACGCACGGACTCAGCCGAATGGCTGTCGCCGCCCTCGGCCGAACCGATGGAGACGGTGAAGAAATACTTCAGCTCGAACAGCCCACGCGGCGTCAGCATGTACTTGTTCGAGGTGACGCGGCTTACCGTCGACTCGTGCATCTTGATCGCATCGGCGACGGTTTTCAGGTTGAGCGGTCGCAGATGCCCGACGCCATGGACGAGGAACGCGTCCTGCTGGCGAACGATCTCGGTGGCGACCTTCATGATCGTCCTGGCGCGCTGATCGAGGCTGCGGGTCAGCCAGTTGGCGGTCTGCAGGCATTCATTGAGAAAGGCCTGGTCCGCGCTGTTCTTCTCGGTGCCGCGCGACACCGTGGTGTAGTAGGCTTGGTTGACGAGGACGCGCGGCAGGGCGTCCGGGTTGAGTTCGATCAGCCAGGTTCCGTCGGGTGCCGCCCGCACGACGATATCGGGAACGATCGCCTCGCTAACGCTGGTCTCGAAGCTCGTTCCCGGTTTCGGGTCGAGCTTGCGGATTTCGGCGAGCATATCGATCAGGTCTTCCTCATCGACGCCGCAGATTTTCTTCAAGCTGGCAAAATCGCGCCGCGCCAGAAGCTCTAGGTTGGCGATGAGGGCTTCCATCGCCGGATCGAGGCGATCGCGAAGGCGCAGCTGAATGGCGAGGCATTCGCTGAGTGTGCGTGCGAAGACACCTGGCGGGTCGAACTGCTGCAGCGTGAGGAGGACGCGGGTGACGTCGGCGCCGGATGCGCCGAGGCGTTCGGCGACCTCCTGCAGATCAGCCTGAAGATAGCCTGCCTCGTCGAGCTGGTCGATCAGGTGCTGGGCAATCAGCCGGTCGGATGGGACGGACAACGCAAAGGGCAATTGCTCCAGAAGCGTCTCGCGCAGGCTCTTGGCGCCGGCCACGAAGTCGTCGAAATCGTAGTCGCCTCCTTCGCCGCTGCCGGGCATCGATTTCCACTGGCCGAGCAGTTCCGGCGCGTCGGCGCGTTGCGGCGCCGTGTCGTCCTGGTAGACATTGCCGAAATCCGCATCGAGCTGTTCATTGAGCCGCGCCCCATCGGTTGCCGTGGCATTGTCGTAGAGATCGCGCTGGCCGGATGCCTCATCCGTTCCGCCGAAGTCTTCACCGGATGCCTGCCCCGCTTCTTCGCGGCTGCCGTGCTCGGAGCTTCCACCGAACTCGTCGTCACCGCCGTGAAGCTCGAGCAGCGGATTCTTTTCGACTTCCTGCGCGATGAAGTGGTTGAGTTCCAGATGCGTCATCTGCAGCAGCTGAATCGATTGCATCAGCTGCGGGGTCATGACCAGCGACTGTGACTGGCGCAGATGAAGGCTGGCCGACAATGCCATGCGGACGTGAAACTCCCGATGAAATCTCCACCGGTCGCATTGTTGGCGGGCCGGTTTTTCAATTGGCCCAAAAATTGCTTATTGCAGGGGTTTGGTCAAGCGCGACCGCGGGGCGAGATGCCGGATTCGCCCGCGGATCGCATCAGAGGCTGAAATTATCGCCGAGATAGAGCCGGCGCACGTCCGGATTGGTGACGATATCGTTGGCGCGGCCGTGGGTCAGCACTTCGCCGGCATGGATGATGTAGGCCCGGTCGATCAGGCCAAGGGTCTCGCGCACATTATGGTCGGTGATGAGTACGCCGATACCGCGCGACGTCAGGTGTCGCACCAGCGCCTGGATGTCGGCGACGGAAATCGGGTCGACGCCGGCAAAGGGCTCGTCGAGCAGCATGAAGGTCGGGTCGGTGGCAAGCGCTCGGGCAATTTCGAGACGTCGCCGCTCGCCGCCGGAAAGGGCGATCGCCGGCGACTTGCGCAGATGCGTGATGTTGAACTCGCCGAGCAGGTCGTTGAGCTTGCTCTCGCGGCGCTCCAGGTTCTTATCGTGCACTTCGAGAACGGCGCGGATGTTGTCCTCGACCGTCAGGCCGCGAAAGATCGAGGCTTCCTGCGGCAGGTAGCCGACGCCGAGGCGGGCGCGGCGATACATCGGCATCGTCGTCACGTCGTTGCCATTGATCTCAATCGAGCCTTCGTCGACAGGCACGAGGCCGGTGATCATGTAGAAGCATGTGGTCTTGCCGGCACCGTTCGGGCCGAGGAGACCGACTGCCTCCCCGCGGCGAACGACCAGCGACACACCATTGACCACGCGCCGCTCGCGATAGGACTTTGTCAGGCCACGCGCGATCAGTGTGCCGTCATAACGCGCCTTGTCGACCGCGTGACCGGTCGCGGCTGGTGTGGCCGCCGACGGTTTGCGGACGCGCTTGCGCTTGTGAAGGAAGGGGAGTTGCACGAGCGGGTCTACGTCAGTTCTTCTTCTGTGACTTCGGGTCGAGCTGGATCTGCACCCGACCGCCACAGGCTTCGAGCTGCGCTTCGCCCGTGTTCATCTGCACATTCAATTGGCAGCCGACGAACACGTTCTTGCCTTCCGACAGAACGACCTTCTCGCCCTTCAATACGAAGGTCTGCTTGGTCATGTTGAACTCGCCGCTGTCAGCGGTTGCCTGCTGGGTGCCGGAGCTGAGGAAGACGCGCTGGCTGACTTCGATCCGCTCGATGTCGGCGTCGCCGCTCGAGACCGAGCCTGCGCCGGACTTGTAGAAGACCGTCATGCTCCCGGCCTGAAGCGTCGTTGTGCCCTGCACGACCTTGACGTTCCCGGTAAAGATCGCCTTGCTTTCTGGGTCCTTGATTTCAAGCTTGTCGCTTTCGATCTGGATCGGCTTGTCGTTCGACAATTCGAGGCCCTTCATCTTGCTCGATGTGGCCTGGGCTGACGCGCCTGAAACGATCATCAATGCGCCGATGCCGGCAACGGCCAGGCTGGCTGAAATCCTGAAAAAAGTAGCGGGTAAAACCGACATGGATGCACCAGATCCTAATTCGTGTTCTTGCGGATGGCGGCGGGTTCGAGATTGACCCTCACCATGCCCTCGAATGTTACTATGCGTCCCTTATCCGTCATTCGCAGCCGCTGCGCAATGATCGAACCGCCCTTCATGCTGATCGCAATCGGTTGTTTTGTTTCCATTTCGCCGGCATTGATGTCCAGATAGGCCGATTGGAAATCGGCGTTGACGCCATTATTCATTGTAATCGTGAACGGGGCGTTCATGTCGAGCGTGTTGGCCCCGCGGTCGTAGATGCCGTTGGTCGCGTCCACCGTGGCGATCAGCTTTTCGTTCACCGGCATTTCGGCATGGATCGTCTGCAGCGTGATGATATCGGGATTGACGATATCCTGCAGCGCGCGCTGCGCCTTCATCGAATAGCTGATGCCCTGCTTGTTGCGCCCGGCAATCGCAGGGTTCTGCATGACGATCTTGCCATCCTCGATCGTTGCACTGTCGAGCTGCAGATCGACCGGCATGAAGGCGCGCACGAAGGAAATGGCGGCAAAGATCGCCGCGATGATGCCGGCGACGACAGGCAGGATGATCTTCAGACGCCGGACGCGCGCCGAATGCCGCGCCGCGAGCGCGTAGGCGTCCGACGAGCTCGCACCCGAATCGGCAAAGAAGCCGGGGGCTGGCGCATGATCTAACATGTGAAGACCTGTTGGTTCCGTTGCTTTCCCGCGGATCGTCGAGAACCGCATTTTACATACATTCGTGTAAGTCGTCGCAAATATGGATACTTTTTGCAGCTGCACAATGGCGCCGCAAAAAACTTCG
This sequence comes from Ensifer sp. ENS11, assembly GCF_014851895.1. Taxonomy (NCBI): domain Bacteria; kingdom Pseudomonadati; phylum Pseudomonadota; class Alphaproteobacteria; order Hyphomicrobiales; family Rhizobiaceae; genus Ensifer; species Ensifer sp. ENS11. The sequence goes on from NZ_JACVAN010000001.1 coordinate 316,712, forward strand.
TGAAGACAGGAAAACGGCGGGCACGGCTTTTAACCGTGACCGACCGCGTCTATTGAATATGCCACCTGCCGCGCAGATAGCATGTTCCATCGGAAACTGACAGAAGCTGCGCCAACAAATTCGGGAGAAACCCACATGGATGAACTAGCCATCGCCGATCGCCGCAGCCTGCGCAGGAAGCTGAGTTTCTGGCGCTGGATCGTCGCCGGCCTGCTCGCCGTCGTGGCATTGGTCATTCTGTTCTGGTCGGGCTGGGCGGAGACCGCAGGGCGTGCCCGCGATCATGTTGCCCGTGTGACGATTTCGGGATTGATCCAGGACGATCGCGAATTGCTGGAGCGGCTTCAACGGATCGAGGACAACGATTCGGTCAAGGCACTGGTGGTCACCATATCGTCGCCCGGCGGCACCACCTATGGCGGCGAGGTCATCTACAAGGCGATCCGCAAGGTCGCCGCCAAGAAGCCGGTGGTTTCCGATATTCGCACGCTAGCCGCCTCCGCCGGCTACATGATCGCGCTTGCCGGCGATACGATTATCGCCGGCGAAAGCTCGATCACCGGCTCGATCGGCGTCATCTTCCAGTATCCCCAGGTCAAGGAGCTGATGGACAAGCTTGGCGTCTCGCTGGAATCGATCAAGTCGCGGCCGCTGAAGGCCGAGCCGTCCCCCTTCCATCCCGCGAGCGATGAAGCCAAGGCAATGATCCAGGCGATGATCGATGACAGCTATGGCTGGTTCGTCGATATGGTGGCAGAGCGTCGCAAGCTGTCGCGCGACGAGGCGCTTCTGCTGGCCGACGGGCGGATTTTCACCGGCCGCCAGGCGCTGGGCCTGAAGCTCGTCGACAAGCTTGGCGGCGATGACGAAGTCCGCACCTTCCTGGCCGACAGGAAGGTGTCGAAGGACCTTCCTCTGGTTGATTGGGATGCGCCGCGCCGGACTCTGCCTTTCGGCCTCGGATCGGCCGTCTCGGAGTGGGTCAAGATGTTGGGATATGACGCTTTTCCGGCCATGAGGGGTCTCGAAAAAATCGGGGGTGACAAGTTGTTTCTTGACGGTCTTGTTTCGGTTTGGCAGGTTGATGCTCAATGAGGATGGCAGCATATGCCCAGCCTGATCCGTAACATGGCCGCCCGCGCCAAGTGAGCGTCGGCCATATTCTTGCGGCAATCACAATGCAGACCGAAAAAGCAAAACAAACAAGAATTTAAGGGGGCGACAGTGATCAAGTCAGAACTGGTGCAGATTGTTGCAGCTCGCAATCCGCATCTCTATCACCGCGACGTCGAAAACATCGTCAACGCGGTGCTCGATGAGATCACAGATGCGCTGGCTGCCGGAAACCGTGTCGAACTGCGCGGTTTCGGTGCTTTCTCCGTCAAGAACCGGCCGTCGCGCTCCGGTCGCAATCCGCGCACCGGCGATTCGGTTTTTGTCGAGGAAAAGTGGGTGCCGTTCTTCAAGACCGGCAAGGAGCTGCGCGAGCGGCTGAACCCGGGCATGAACGGGGACGATGAAGACTGATCATCCCGCCCGATCGTCATGAGTCCGGATTGTCGCCATCGCTGCCAAGGCCTGTCGATGATCCGGAAAACTGGAGCGGCTGAATGCTCAAGAAACTGGTCAACATCATCGTTCTCATCCCGGTCGGCGTCATTCTGATCGTGCTCAGCGTCGCCAATCGCCAGAGCGTCACGCTGGCCCTCAATCCGTTCCGGCCCGAAGACAGCGTGCTGTCCGTGAGCGCGCCGTTCTTTGTTTTCCTGTTTCTTGCCGTCGTCGTCGGGTTGATTCTGGGTGCCGCCGCGACCTGGTTTAGCCAGGGCAAGTACCGTCGGCGTGCGCGCAATGAAGCGACCGAGGCGCTGAAATGGCATCGCGAAGCCGAAAAGCACCGCAGCCAGGCAGAGAAGCTGGCCACCCAGGCGACACTCGCCGCCCCGCAGAACTGAATGGCAGGGCGGCCATGCCCTTCAGCCGGCCGCTTCCGCCGGGCCGCCGATCGCTGCGCCGAAATCCGTGAAGAACTGCTGCGCCAGCTTCTTGGCGGTCGAATCGACCAGCCGGGATCCGAGCTGCGCTAGCTTTCCGCCGATCTGCGCCTTGACGTCGTAGCGCAGCAGCGTCTCCGCACCGTCGTCGACCAGGGTCACATCCGCGCCACCCTTGGCAAAACCGGCAATGCCGCCCTTTCCCTCACCGGAGATCGTGTAGCTTTCGGGCGGGTTGAGGTTCGACAGGATGACGTCGCCGGTAAAGGAGGCCGAGACCGGCCCGATCTTGATCTTGACGACGGCCGAAAGCTCGGTCGGAGATTTCATCTCGATCGACTGACAGCCCGGGATGCAACGCTTGAGGATTTCCGGATCGTTGAGGCCGCGCCACACGGCATCGCGCGGTGCCGAGATGCGTTCTTCGCCGGTCATGTCCATGCGCTTTCCTCCCACTGACGGTGCCGTGCGTCGACAAGGACGCGCGAGGTTGATGTAATCTTTTGAATTCGCTTTACAATCCTGTCCGTAAGTTGATGCCGGACGGTGGAATTATGCAAGTGTCGCTTCCGCACCGATCTTGGCAAATCGGAAACGGCTTTGCCAAGAGCATGAGCGGTGCTATTTGCACCAACAGAAAAAGCTTCGCCTCGAAATCCGGGGTGCGGCGGCATACCTCATGGTGCAGGCCCGTTTACATCCGATATCCGGGAGGGTAGCGCCTCGTGACAAAACAAAGCCCAGGGATCTCAGCGTGAAGGAAAAGGACCGGCGGTCGAAGAATGCCTCCGTGACGACGGCGAAGGGCCGTGGTGCCGAGGCGCGTGGCGGTGGCCGCCATGAAAAGAAGCGTCCACCGTTTGCCAAGTCGGGCGATTTCAAAGAACGGGCCACCATCCAGGCAACGGCGAAAGTTGCAGAGCCGCGCGAGCGGCCTCCGCGGGCACAGCCCGAAAACGAGGCACCGGCGCGCGTCATCCCACGGCGCACCGGCGACAAGCCGGGCGAACAGGTGCCGCTCATTCTCGAAACGTCGGGTGTTTCCGGCTATCATCTGATCGACAGCGGCGCCGGCGAAAAGCTTGAGCAGTACGGACCCTATCGCATCGTGCGCCCCGAGGCGCAGGCGCTTTGGCCGCGTACCCTGCCCGCCAGTGTATGGGAGAATGCCGACGCAATCTTCACCGGCGACACCGACGAGGACGGCATGGGCCGCTGGCGCTTTCCCGGCGCCGTTCTTGGCGAGACCTGGCCGATGCAGCTTCTCGGCACCGAATTCCATGGCCGCTTCACGTCCTTCCGCCATGTCGGCGTGTTTCCCGAGCAGCTCGCCCACTGGAGCTGGGTGAAGGACCAGGTAGAGGCGGCCCGCCGCCCCCTGAAGGTCCTCAACCTGTTCGGTTATACCGGGGTCGCCTCGCTGATCGCCGCCAAGGCCGGTGCCGAGGTCACCCATGTCGACGCCTCGAAGAAGGCGATTGGCTGGGCCCGGGAAAACCAGGCGCTGGCGCGCGCCGAAAAGCTGCCGATCCGCTGGATCTGCGACGACGCGATGAAGTTCATTCAGCGCGAGGAACGTCGCGGCAGCCGCTATGACATCATCCTGACCGACCCGCCAAAGTTCGGCCGCGGTCCGAACGGCGAGGTCTGGCAGCTTTTCGACCACCTGGCTGCGATGCTCGACATCTGCCGCGAAATCCTGTCGCCCGAAGCGCGCGGCCTAGTGCTGACCGCCTATTCGATCCGCGCCAGCTTCTACTCGATCCATGAACTGATGCGCGAGACGATGCGCGGCCGCGGCGGCCGGGTGGAATCGGGCGAACTCATCATCCGCGAAGGCGGCCTTGACGGCCACGAGCCGGGACGGGCGCTTTCGACTTCTCTCTTCAGCCGCTGGGTGCCGTAATGAGCAATGACAGAAGCGAACACGGCGCAGGCCGCGTCGGACAGGTGAAGGAAGTCACCAGCCTCACCAATCCTATTATCAAGGACATCAAGTTGCTGGCGCAGAAGAAGCACCGCGACGAGACACGGTCCTTCATGGCCGAAGGCTTGAAACTGGTGATCGATGCGCTCGATCTCGGCTGGAAGATCAAGACGCTGATCTACGCCAAGGCGGCCAAGGGCAAGCCGCATGTGGAACAGGTCGCAGCAAAGACCTTTGCCCGGGGCGGTCTGGTGCTCGAGGTCAGCGAAAAGGTGCTCTCGACGATCACCCGGCGCGACAATCCGCAGATGGTCGTCGGCATCTTCGAGCAGCGCTACCGGGCGCTGAAGGAGATCCGCCCGCAGCTCGGCGAAACCTATGTGGCGCTCGACCGTGTTCGCGATCCGGGTAATCTCGGCACGATTATCCGCACGGCCGATGCGGCCGGTGCCTCCGGCATCATTCTCGTCGGGGAAACGACCGATCCGTTCTCGCTCGAGACGGTGCGGGCGACGATGGGCTCGGTCTTCGCCATGCCGGTCGTGCGCGCCAGCGCCGATGACTTCGTCAAATGGCAGAAGCAGGCCGGTGTAAAGGTCGTCGCCACGCATCTGGCCGGTTCGGTCGACTACCGGACGATCGACTACAAGTCGAAACCGGTCGTGTTGCTGATGGGCAACGAACAGGCTGGCCTTCCGGAAGAGCTTGCCCGTGAGGCCGGAGCGCTGGCCCGCATTCCGCAGGCGGGGCGTGCCGATTCCCTCAACCTGGCGATCGCCACCGGCATCATGCTGTTTGAGGCGCGACGTCATCTGCTGGCGCTGGATGCCGGCGCATGAGCGAAAAGCAGGTATTGTTTTCGCGGCCGCTCCCGATCGCGGTCTTCATCGCCCTCGCGCTCGCCGCCGACCAGCTGATCAAATATCTGGTCGAATCCTATCTGCCGTTCAATGAGGCGGTTCCGGTCGTGCCGATGCTGGCGCTCTACCGCACCTACAATTACGGCGTCGCCTTCTCGATGCTGTCGGGCATGGAAGGCTGGTTCATCGTCGGCATGCGCCTTGTCGTCGTTGCCTTCGTTCTGTGGCTGTGGCGGCGCACGCCGAAGGACAGGTTCTTCGCGCATTTCGGCTACGCCTTGATCATTGCCGGTGCGCTCGGCAACCTCGTCGACCGGCTGATCTTCGGCTACGTCATCGACTACATCCTCTTCCATACGCAGACGTGGTCTTTCGCGGTCTTCAACCTGGCCGACAGTTTCATCACCGTTGGCGCCGGCGCGATCATTCTCGACGAGCTGCTGCAGGCGAAAAAGGCAAACCGCTAAGATTTTATCGATGCGCTGAAGCCATTCGGAACGCTTGCCGTGTTAGCTGAATGGCATGAGCGAGCCGTCACGATTGCTAGAGCAGATCGAATCCGGTTTCGGTGCACAAGCCCGAACCAGCGGTGCGATGTCCGCTGCCGGCAGGGCGGACGGCATCGGATCGGTGTCGAAGCCCGTGGCATCGGCCTACTCCCTGCGTCGTCTTTCGCTGGCATCTTTGGGGGTCATCGCCTCTGGCCTCGTGCTTGCGCTCGGTATCGCCGCCGGTCTTTATCTGTTTTCCGCGGCGGTTGCGGCGGCCGGCCTTGCGGGCGTGTTGCTCCTGATCGCCGATGGCATCAGGGCCGCCGACAGCGATAGACAGTGCGTGGAGGCAAGGCACGATGGCGACTGGGATCGCCAGGAAACTTCGGCGCTGCTTTCGACCATCCACGATGCGCTCGGAGATCTGGCGATCATGCGCGGCATGGATGGCAAGATCGTCCATGCCAATGCCGCCTTTCATCGCGCCTGCGGCATCGATGATGCCAGGGGGCTGACTTGTGCCGCCATCGGCCTGAACTTCGAACCGAAGATCGAACCCAATCACTACCTCGTGCTGATTGCCGCATCCGAAGGGCTGCGCCTCTACGATTGGCACGATGTCATCGCCCGGGATCCGGCGAACGGTCGGCTGATGCGCCACAGCATCGCGCGCGATGTGACGGAGGAAGCCCGTGCTGCACGTGAACGTGAAGACGCGCGCCGCCGCGCCGAGGACGCGAGCCAGGCGAAATCGCGGCTGCTTGCAACCGTCAGCCATGAAATCCGCACGCCGCTGTCCGGCATCCTCGGCATGAGCCATCTGCTCGGCCAGACCCGGCTGTCGAGCGAGCAGAAGAACTATCTTGCCGGCATGCAGCAGTCCGGCCATGCCCTGGTACAGCTCGTCGAGGACCTGATCGATTTCTCGTCGCTGTCTTCAGGGCGTTTCCAGTTCCGGCCCTCGCGACAGGATCCGCGCGGCGTGATCGAGAGCGTCGTCGAGATGCTTTCCAACCGCGCGCATGAAAAGGGCATCGAGATCGGGGCTACCGTGACGGCCGACGTGCCGGCGCTGATGGAGTTCGATGCAGCCCGCCTGCGCCAGGTGCTGTTCAATGTCATCGGCAATGCTGTGAAGTTCACGGAGGTCGGCGGTGTTTTTGTCAGTGCCGACATCGTCGAGGATTGCGTGCAAATCCTCATCGACGACACCGGTCCCGGCATGTCGGGCGACGAACTGAAACGCATCTTTGAAGAGTTCGAACAGGCCGGCAATCACGAGCAGCGCGCCAAGGGTACGGGGCTCGGACTGGCGATCTCGCGCCGGATCATGCAGGCCTGCGGCGGCAGCCTGACAGCGTCGAGCGCGTCCGGCCGCGGCAGCCGCTTCGAGATCCGCCTGCCACTCGCCGAAGTCGAGCGGGTAGCGCCGGAGCGGCGCCAGAGGCTCGCCCAATCGCATGTCCTGGTGATGGCGCCGGATGGGCCAGCATCCGCGGCACTCTCTGCCACCATCGCCACGCTCGGCGGGCGTTGCCATCGGGCAACGACGCTGGCCGCCGCCCAGAACGTCATCTCGGATGTTCTTTCCGGCGGCGCGCCATTGACCGATATCATCGTCGATCACCGCCACGCCGGTCAGTTCAAGCAGATTCTCGCCTTGCAGCCGGCCGTCGCGCGCCTCGACGTGCGCCGGACCTACCTGATCAACCCGGAGGAGCGCAACAATCACCCTGTCGATCAGATGGACGGTTACGAGGCTTGGCTGATCCGCCCGTTGCGCGAGAAGTCGCTGGTCGAAGTCCTGCTCGGACGGTTGAAGGGTATCGAGAAGCGCGATGCCATCAACGACAACCGGCCGATCCTTCGCGAGGAACCGACAATTGCGCCCGCCAGGCAGAGCCCGCGCTGCATCCTTTTGGCGGAGGACGATCCGGTCAATGCGCTGATCGTGCGCACGGTGCTGGAGCGCGCCGGACAGACGGTCCGGCTGGTGACGGATTTTGGCGCCGTCGATCAGATCCTCTCCGGGACCGGCGATCAGGTCCAGGCGATGCCGGAACTGGTCGTCACCGATCTCAACATGCCGGGCGGCGACGGATTTTCGATGCTGAAACGCCTGCGGGAGAACGAAGCGATGCGGCCGGGCCGGCGCCTTCCGGTGATCGTGCTGACGTCCGATGCACGGCTGGAGATCAGGGACAGACTTGTCGCGGCCGGCGCCGACGTCGTACTGCCCAAGCCGGCGGATCCGCAGTGGTTGATGGCTGAAATAAGCCGCCTTCTCGAGATACGGTAAGCGCTCAAGTCGTAACGGTATCAACGCCCGAGCGGGGGGTTGTGCTCCGTTTTCATGTCACTATGTTGTTGCAGAAACGTGGTCTAAGCCCGGCAGATACGAATGATTCGGGATGACGCGGATGACGATCGACCTTCTGGATTCGACGAGCGTGGTAGACACTTCTCAAGCTTGCGTCGGCAAGACAATGACCGCCCCGGCGACCGACGTTCTCGGCCGAATAGCTAATCTTGAGACCCGGCTTGCACGCAGCGCATCGGAGATCGATGCGGCGCAGGCGGTGCGCTACAAGGTTTTTGTCGAGGAAATGAAGGCGCAGGTCGGGCCGGACGCCGACCGTCGCAAGCGCGACGTCGACAGCTGGGACGCGATCTGTGATCATCTGCTTGTGCTCGACACGGCGATCGAGGGTGATCCGGAAGACCAGATCGTCGGCACCTACCGCCTGCTGCGCCAGGACGTGGCCGAGCGCGCCGGCGGCTTCTATTCCGCTTCGGAATTCGATGTCGGAGCACTTCTCTCCCGCCACTCCAGCAAGCGCTTCATGGAGCTCGGACGCTCCTGCGTGCTGCCGGATTACCGCACGAAGCGCACCGTGGAACTGCTCTGGCAGGGTAACTGGGCCTATGCTCTGAGATACGGTGTCGATGCCATGTTCGGCTGCGGATCGTTTCCAGGCGTCGTCCCCGCCGAACATGCGCTGGCGCTTTCCTTCCTTCACCACAATATCCTTGCTCGCGACGAATGGGCCGTCGGCGCCCGCCCCGAACTGCACCGGACCATGGACATGATGCCGGTAGAGGCCATCAATCCGAAGAAGGCTCTGGCCGCCTTGCCGCCGCTGATCAAGGGCTACATGCGCCTTGGGGCCATGGTCGGCGACGGCGCGGTGGTCGACCATGCGTTCCGCACCACCGACGTGCTGATCGTTCTGCCGATCAGCAACATCTCCGGCCGCTATCTCAATTACTACGGTGCGGATGCCGGGCGGTTTGCCACGTCTGTATCCTGACAGGCGCTTGACGCAATTAACCAGATATTAAGGATGGGTTTGACTTTCGATGTCGAAAGATGGACTAGTCTTGTCAAGAAGTAATTTGGTTTCATGACGAAATTATAGAATAAATAACGGAGAGAACCGCCAGCTTCATATGAGATTGGCGTATATTGCGCTCTGTCTCCATATTATTTTCATCGCACTGGAAGTAAGTCTTCCATCATGTATTGAGCTCGACCCCTTTCCCAAGGGTGTCGAGCTCTTCTTTTGTATGCAGATCCATGCTGTTTCTGCATCGGCTCGACACACCCTGTTCATCGCTGGAGCAGGGTGTGTCCCGAAATCGGACATCAATTACCGAGTCTACATTCCGGCGTTGTAGGCAGCGATTGCCGCCATGTTGACGATGTCGGAATCCTTCGCCGACATCGAAACGATCTGCACCGATTTGTCGAAACCGACGAGCAGGGGACCGATGACGGTCGAGCCGCCGAGTTCCTGCAGCATCTTCGTCGAGATCGAGGCGGAGTGGAACGCCGGCATGACGAGCACGTTGGCAGGGCCTGAAAGGCGGCAGAAGGGATACTGCTCCATCACCCGCGAATTGAGCGCCACGTCGGCGGCCATCTCGCCGTCATATTCGAAGTCGACACGGCGCTTGTCGAGAATGTTGACCGCCTCGCGCACCCGCTCCGAGCGTTCGCCCGAGGGATGGCCGAAGGTCGAATAGGCCAGCATCGCCACCCGCGGCACGTAGCCGAGGCGCTTGGCGAGGCCGGCTGCTTCCTCGGCGATATCGGCGAGTTCTTCCGACGACGGCATGTCGTGTACGGCCGTGTCGGCGACCAGAACGGTGCGGCCGCGGCAGAGGGCGATCGACACGCCGATGACCCGGTGGCCCGGCTTCGGGTCGATGCAGCGGCGCACATCGTCAAGCGCCGTCGAATAGTTGCGGGTTATGCCCGTGACCATGCCGTCGGCATCCCCGAGCGCGACCATGCACGCGGCGAAGTGGTTGCGGTCGTTGTTGATCAGGCGCTGGGCATCGCGGAACAGGGAGCCCTTGCGCTGCAGGCGCGCGTAGAGGTAGTCGGTATAGGCTCCGACCCGCTTGGAAACCCGGGCATTGACGATTTGGATGCCGGGGCGGTCGAGATCGATGCCCTCGCGCTCCGCGGTCTCGCGCATGCGGTCCTCGCGGCCGAGCAGGATCGCGGTGCCGAGCTGCTGGTTGGCATAGGCGATCGCCGAGCGCATGACCTGCACTTCTTCACCTTCGGCAAAGACGATGCGCTTCGGCTGGCGCCGGACGCGCTCGTAGATCCGTTGCAGCGTCGAGGCAATCGGGTCGCGGCGGGCGGAAAGCTGGCGGCCATAGGCTTCGAGATCGACGATCGGCTTGCGTGCGACGCCGGTTTCCATCGCCGCCTTGGCAACGGCCATCGGGATCGCCGAGATCAGCCTCGGGTCGAAGGGAACCGGGATGATGTACTGCGCGCCGAAGCGCGGGCGGTTGCCCTGGTAGGCGGCCGCGACATCGTCCGGCACGTCTTCCTTGGCGAGGCTTGCGAGCGCTTCCGCCGCGGCGATCTTCATCGCGTCGTTGATCGTCGAGGCGCGCACGTCGAGCGCGCCGCGGAAGATATAGGGGAAGCCGAGTACGTTGTTGACCTGGTTTGGGTAGTCCGAACGGCCGGTCGCGACGATCGCGTCGTCGCGGATGCGGGCGACCTCTTCCGGGGTGATTTCCGGATCCGGGTTGGCCATGGCGAAGATGATCGGCCGCGGCGCCATCGAGCGGACCATGTCCTCCGACAGCGCGCCCTTGGCCGAAAGGCCGAAGACCACGTCAGCACCCTCGAGCGCTTCGGCAAGCGTGCGGCGGTCGGTCTTGACCGCATGCGCCGACTTCCACTGGTTCATGCCTTCGGTGCGGCCCTGGAAGATCACGCCCTTGGTGTCGCAGAGGGTGACGTTTTCCGGGTTGAAGCCCATCGCCTTGATGAGCTCGATGCAGGCGATGGCCGCGGCGCCGGCGCCGTTGCAGACGAGCTTGGTGGTCTTGAAGTCGCGTCCGGTCAACGTCAGCGCGTTGATGAGGCCGGCGGCTGCGATGATCGCTGTGCCGTGCTGGTCGTCATGGAACACTGGAATGTCCATGACCTCGCGCAGCTTCTGCTCGATGATGAAACAGTCCGGCGCCTTAATGTCCTCGAGGTTGATGCCGCCGAAGGAGGGGCCGAGGAAGCGCACGCAGTTGATGAACTCGTCGACGTTCTCGGTGTCGACCTCAAGGTCGATCGAATCGACGTCGGCGAAGCGCTTAAACAGCACCGCCTTGCCTTCCATGACCGGCTTGGAGGCGAGCGCTCCGAGATTGCCGAGGCCGAGGATGGCCGTGCCGTTGGAGATGACCGCGACCATGTTGCCGCGTGTCGTGTAATCGTAGGCGGTGGCGGGATCCTCGGCGATCGCCAGGACCGGCACTGCAACGCCCGGTGAATAAGCGAGCGACAGGTCGCGTTGCGTGGCCATGGCCTTGGTGGGGGAAATCTCCAGCTTTCCGGGACGACCCTGCGAGTGAAAATCGAGCGCTTCCTGCGCGGTGACGCTCGTCATAGTGCGATCGGTCTTGTCGGTGGCCGGCATGTTTCCTCTATCCTCCTGTGGGCGACCCTGTCGGGGCGTCTCTTTATGGTTGTCGTCTATAATTGCTTGCGGATAGTGTGCCATCTCTTTTTTCGGGACAATCATGAATTTCGTGACAGACCAATCGAGCCGCTCCGGCGAGGTGTTTTCTGCAGCCGAACTGGCGACCGAGGAGAGCCGCTCCACGGCGACGCCGATGATGGAGCAGTTCATCGAGATCAAGGCGAACAACCCGGATTCGCTGCTTTTCTACCGCATGGGCGACTTCTACGAGCTGTTCTTCCAGGACGCAGTCGAAGCCTCGCGGGCGCTCGGCATCACGCTGACGAAACGCGGCCAGCATATGGGACAGGAAATCCCGATGTGCGGCGTGCCGGTGCATGCGGCCGACGATTATCTGCAGAAACTGATCGGTCTCGGCTTTCGCGTCGCGGTCTGCGAGCAGGTCGAGGATCCTGCCGAAGCCAAGAAGCGCGGCAGCAAATCAGTCGTGCGCCGCGACGTCGTCCGGCTGGTGACACCGGGGACGATCACCGAGGAGAAGCTGCTTTCGCCCTCGGAGACCAACTATCTGATGGCGCTCGCCCGCATCAAGAGCGGTTCGGAGCCGGCCTATGCGCTGGCCTGGATCGATATCTCGACCGGCATCTTCAGGCTCGCCGAAACCGGTGAGAGCCGGTTGCTCGCCGACATCCTGCGCATCGAGCCGCGCGAACTGATCCTCGCCGACACCGTCTTCCACGACCCGGAACTGCGTCCCGTGTTCGACGTGCTCGGCCGGGTGGCCGTGCCGCAGCCGGGCGTGCTGTTCGACAGCGCCACGGCCGAGGGCCGCATCGCCCGCTACTTCGGCGTCAAGACGCTCGATGGTTTCGGCAGCTTTTCGCGCGCCGAACTGGCGGCGGCATCCGCTGCCATCTCCTATGTCGAAAAGACCCAGCTTGCCGAACGTCCGGCTCTCGGCACACCCGAGCGTGAGAGCGCTGCCTCGACATTGTTCATCGATCCGGCGACGCGGGCCAACCTCGAGCTCGTCAAAACCCTGTCGGGCGCCCGCGAAGGCACGCTTTTGAAAGCGCTCGACCGAACCGTGACGAGCGGCGGAGCGCGGCTCCTGGCCGAACGGCTGATGTCACCGCTGACCGATCCCGATCGCATCAACCAGCGGCTGGATTCGATCGAGATTCTGGCCAGCCAGCCCTCCTTTGCCGGCGATCTGCGCGATTCTCTTCGTCGCGCCCCCGACATGCCGCGTGCGTTGTCGCGGCTGGCGCTTGGCCGCGGCGGCCCGCGCGACCTCGGCGCCATCCAGGCGGGCCTCAAGGCAGCGGCAACGATCTCCCGGCTGATGGCTTCCGGCAATCTGTCTGAGGAGCTTGTCGAGGCACGGGCGGCGATCGATGCCCTGCCATCGGCCGTCCTCGACCACCTCGATACGATGCTTGCCGACGAATTGCCGCTTCTGAAGCGCGACGGCGGCTTCCTGCGGGAAGGGGCAAGTGCCGATCTCGACGAGGTGCGGGGGCTGCGCGACCAGTCACGCCGGGTTATCGCCGGGCTGCAGCTGCAATATTCCGAAGAGACCGGCATCAAGTCGCTGAAGATCAAGCACAACAACGTGCTCGGCTATTTCATCGAGGTGACGGCGGGCAATGCCGGCTCGATGACCGACACCGACGAGGGCCGCGCCCGCTTCATCCATCGCCAGACCATGGCGAACGCGATGCGCTTCACCACGACAGCGCTTGCCGAGCTTGAGAGCAAGATCGCCAATGCGGCCGACCGGGCGCTGTCGATCGAGCTTGCCGCGTTCGAGGCGATGACATCAGACGTCGTGGCGGCGGCCGAAATCATCAAGGCTGCGGCGCTGGCGCTTGCGACCGTCGACGTTTCGGCTGGCCTCGCGACGCTTGCCGAAGAGCAGAACTATGCTCGCCCCATCGTCGACCACACGCGCATGTTCGCCATCGAAGGCGGCCGCCATCCCGTCGTCGAGCAAGCCTTGAAGCGTCAGGCGTCCAACGCCTTCGTTGCCAATGGCTGCGATCTGTCGCCGCCAACAGGCGAAGAGGGCGGGGCGATCTGGCTTCTGACCGGTCCGAACATGGGCGGTAAGTCGACCTTCCTCAGGCAGAACGCGCTGATTGCGATCATGGCGCAGATGGGCACCTTCGTTCCCGCCGCAAGCGCCCATATCGGCATTGTCGACCGCCTGTTCTCGCGCGTCGGCGCCTCCGACGATCTTGCCCGCGGACGCTCGACCTTCATGGTCGAGATGGTCGAGACGGCGGCAATCCTCAATCAGGCGACCGATCGCTCGCTGGTGATCCTCGACGAGATCGGCCGAGGCACTGCGACCTTCGACGGTCTGTCGATTGCCTGGGCAGCCGTCGAGCATCTGCATGAGGCGAACCGCTGCCGCGGATTGTTCGCGACCCACTTCCACGAGCTGACCGTGCTTTCGGAAAAGCTCGGCCGGCTTTCGAATGCGACCATGCGCGTCAAAGAGTGGCACGGCGACGTGATCTTCCTGCACGAGGTCGGGCCGGGTGCCGCCGACCGTTCCTACGGTATTCAGGTCGCCCGTCTTGCCGGTCTGCCGGCTTCGGTCGTGGCTCGGGCCAAGGACGTGCTTGCCAAGCTCGAAGACGCCGATCGCAAGAACCCCGCAAGCCAGCTGATCGACGATCTGCCGTTGTTCCAGGTGGCGATCCGGCGCGAGGAAGCCAAGCCCGCTGGAAACTCCAGGGTTGACGAGGCGCTGAAGGCACTCAACCCCGACGATATGACGCCGCGCGAGGCGCTGGACGCACTCTACGCCCTGAAAAAGGAACTGAGCGCCCGGTGACGGGCATACCGTTTTTCCTGTGCATGCGTCGGTGAAAAAGGCTATACAGCGCCGCGCGCCTTTCGAGGGCGTGGCGATGAGCCTGTATTAATTTTGAAATGCTGCAACGTCCCGGTTCGGCCTTGATCGGATGGGAGCATGCAGGAATGCTCTTCATGCAGCGGACCACGCAACCAGTCGGACAGGACGCCCCTCGGCACTTCATGGGCAGACACGAAACTTCCTTTCCCGAAATTCTCGACGTCGCGGCGCTTCGGGCGAAATGCGACTTCATCGCCTCGGCCCACGCCGAGCAGCGCGAACCGATGCGTCAGGCACTGCTTGCGGCCTTCAAACAGGCAAATGTTGCAGGCCGCGCCAAGGCGCGCGAACTGTTTGCTGGCGATGGCGGCGGTATCCTTTGCGCCGAGCGTATCTCCTGGCTTCAGGACCAGCTGATCACGGTGCTGCATGATTTCGTGCTCAACGAGATTTTCGATGCCGCCAATGCAGCCCCGGCAAGCCGCATCGCTGTCGCTGCCGTTGGCGGTTACGGCCGCGGCACGCTGGCACCCGGCTCGGACATCGACCTGCTCTTCCTGCTGCCGGTGAAGAAGGCCGTCTGGGCCGAGCCCGCCATCGAATTCATGCTCTACATCCTGTGGGATCTGGGCTTCAAGGTCGGCCACGCCACCCGCACGATCGAGGACTGCATCCGGCTCTCGCGTGCCGACATGACGATCCGCACGGCAATCCTCGAGACCCGCTATATCTGTGGTTCCGAAACGCTGGCGGCTGAACTCGAAACGCGCTTCGACCATGAGATCGTGCGCAACACCGGGCCGGACTTCATCGCCGCCAAGCTTGCCGAACGCGACGAGCGCCACCGCAAGGCCGGCGACACGCGCTATCTCGTCGAGCCCAACGTCAAGGAAGGCAAGGGCGGGCTTCGAGACCTGCACACACTGTTCTGGATCGCCAAGTATTTTTACCGGGTCAAGGATTCGGCCGATCTGATCAAGCTCGGCGTCCTCTCCCGCACGGAATACAAGCTGTTCCAGAAGGCGGAGGATTTCCTCTGGGCGGTGCGTTGCCACATGCATTTCTTGACCGGCAAGGCCGAGGAACGGCTGTCCTTCGACATTCAGCGCGAGATCGCCGAGGCGCTCGGCTATCACGACCACCCCGGCCTTTCGGCGGTCGAGCGCTTCATGAAGCACTACTTCCTGGTGGCCAAGGATGTCGGCGATCTCACCCGCATCTTCTGCGCCGCACTCGAAGACCAGCAGGCCAAGGACGCGCCCGGCCTTTCCGGCATCATCGGCCGCTTCACCCATCGCAGCCGCAAGATTGCCGGCACGCTCGACTTCGTCGATGACGGCGGGCGCATAGCACTTTCGAGCCCCGATGTGTTCAAGCGCGATCCGGTCAACCTTTTGCGCTTCTTCCACATCGCCGACATCAACAATCTCGAGTTCCACCCGGCAGCGCTTCGGCAGGTGACGCGCTCGCTCGGCTTGATCAAGCCGCAGCTGCGCGAGAACGAGGAGGCGAACCGGCTGTTCCTGTCGATCCTGACCTCGCGCCGCAAGCCGGAGCTGATCCTTCGCCGCATGAACGAAGCGGGCGTGCTCGGGCGGTTCATTCCGGATTTCGGCAAGATCGTCTCGATGATGCAGTTCAACATGTACCACCACTATACGGTGGACGAGCATCTGCTGCGCGCGGTCGACGTTCTCTCGCGCGTCGAGCGCGGCATCGAGGAGGACGCCCACCCGCTGGTCGCCAAACTGATGCCGGGGATCGAGGACCGCGAGGTGCTCTACGTCGCCGTGCTTCTGCACGATATCGCCAAGGGTCGGCCGGAGGATCATTCGGTCGCCGGTGCCAAGGTGGCGCGCCGGCTCTGCCCGCGCTTTGGCCTGACGCCGAAGCAAACCGAGCTTGTCGCCTGGCTGATCGACGAGCACCTGACAATGTCGATGGTCGCCCAGACCCGCGACCTCAACGATCGCAAGACCATCGTCGACTTTGCCGAGCGGGTGCAGTCGCTCGACCGGTTGAAGATGCTCTTGATCCTCACCGTCTGCGACATCCGCGCCGTCGGCCCGGGCGTCTGGAACGGCTGGAAGGGGCAGCTGCTCCGTACACTCTATTATGAAACCGAACTCCTGCTTTCGGGCGGCTTCTCCGAGCTGTCGCGCAAGGAGCGCGCTGCCCATGCGGCAACGATGCTGAGCGACGCGCTGACCGACTGGCCGGCAAGCGAGCGCGAAGCCTATGTGCGGCTGCATTATCAACCCTATCTGCTGACCGTGGCGCTCGAGGATCAGGTGCGTCACGCCCGCTTCATCCGCGAGGCGGATGCCGCCGGCAAGGCGCTGTCGACCATGGTGCGCACGCACCAGTTCCATGCGATCACCGAAATCACCGTGCTGTCGCCCGACCATCCGCGGCTCTTGACGGTCATCGCCGGCGCCTGTGCTGCGGCGGGCGCCAACATCGTCGACGCGCAGATCTTCACCACTTCGGACGGCCGGGCGCTTGATACGATCCTGGTCAACCGCGAGTTTTCCGTCGACGGCGACGAGACGCGCCGGGCGGCCAGCATCGGCAGGTTGATCGAGGACGCGCTGTCCGGTCGCAAGCGGCTGCCGGAGGTGATCGCCAGCCGCACCAAGGTCAAGAAGCGCAACAAGGCCTTCACTGTTACGCCTGAGGTGACGATCAGCAATACGCTGTCGAACAAGTTCACGGTCATCGAGGTCGAGTGTCTCGACCGTCCCGGCCTGCTGTCGGAGATCACCGCCGTCCTGTCGGACCTTTCGCTCGACATTGCCTCGGCGCACATCACCACCTTCGGCGAGAAGGTCATCGACACCTTCTACATCACCGATCTCGTCGGCCAGAAGGTCACCAGTGAAAACCGCCAGATGAACATCGCCGCCCGCCTCAAGGCCGTCATGGCCGACGAGGCCGACGAGGTTCGAGACCGGATGCCATCCGGCATCATCGCGCCTGCCGTAGGCACGTCCTCCGCTCAAAGAACGACAAAAGCCGAAACATGAGTCTGGTCAAGAAATTTGCAACCGTCGGCGGCGCCACGCTCGGCAGCCGTCTGTTCGGCTTCATCCGCGAAACCTTCATGGCGGCGGCCCTCGGCACCGGCCCGGTCGCCGATGCCTTCAACACCGCCTTCCGCCTGCCCAACACCTTTCGCCGGCTCTTTGCCGAGGGCGCATTCAATTCCGCCTTCGTGCCGCTTTTTGCCAGGGAGATCGAGGCGAACGGCATGGAAGGGGCGCGGCGGTTCTCCGAAGAAGTCTTCGGCGTTCTCTTCACCGTGCTGTTGTTCCTGACGGTGGTGATGGAACTGACGATGCCGTTCATCGTCAGCAACCTGATCGCGCCCGGTTTCGCCAATGATCCGGCGAAGCTCGGCAATACCATCGTCTTCGCGACGATCATGTTTCCCTATCTCGCCTGCATGTCGCTTGCCGCGATGATGGCGGGAATGCTCAATTCGCTGCACCGCTATTTCGCCGCGGCGATCGCTCCGGTGTTCCTCAATATCATCCTCATCGGCATCCTCGGCCATGCCTGGTACATCGGCCAGGATCCGATTGCGGTCGGCTACGGCCTCTCCTGGGGCGTGATGGCGGCCGGTCTCGTGCAATTGGCGATCGTCTGGGTCGCGGTGCGCGACGCCGGCATCAAGATCGGCTTTCGCCGCCCGCGGCTGACGGCCAATGTCAGGCGGCTGCTGGTGCTGGCGTTGCCGGCCGCGATCACCGGCGGCATCACCCAGATCAACCTCCTGATCAACACCAACATCGCCTCGGCGCAGGAAGGTGCTGTGTCGTCGCTCGTCTATGCCGACCGTATCTACCAGCTGCCGCTCGGCGTCGTCGGCATTGCGGTCGCAACCGTGCTTTTGCCGGAACTGGCGCGCGCGCTGCGCTCCGGCAACGTCAACGAGGCCGCGAACCTGCAGAACCGCTCGGTGGAATTCACCCTGTTTCTGACGTTGCCGGCGGCGGCGGCCTTGCTTGTCATGTCGGAGCCGATTGTCCGGCTGCTGTTCGAACGTGGTGAATTCTCCGCGTCGTCGACGGTGGTCGTCGGCCATATCCTGGCGATCTACGGCCTCGGCCTGCCGGCTTTCGTGCTGATCAAGGCGTTCATCCCCGGCTTCTTTGCCCGCGAGGACACGCGCACGCCGATGGTCTTTGCCGGCATTTCGGTTGCGGTGAACGTGTCGCTGGCGCTGACGCTGTTTCCGCGGCTGGGCGCAAGCGGCATCGCGACGGCGGAAATCGTTGCCGGCTGGGTGAATGCCGTGCTGCTGTTCGGCATGCTCGTCTGGCGTGGCCATTGGGGACGCGACATTCCGCTTCTGACCCGCATTCCCCGTCTCGTCATTGCCGCGGCCGGCATGGCGCTCGCCTTGCATTATGCTCTTCAGTGGTTGGCCTACGAAGTGTCGTCGGCAGCGCCGTTGATCGTGCGCGCAACCACGCTCTGCGGTCTGGTGGCCGTCGCCATGGCGATCTATTTCGCGATCGCCTTCGGTATCGGCGGCGCTAATCTCGGCATGATCCGCCGCAACATCAAGCGCAAGGCGAAGGCCAAGGCAGACCCTGCTCCAGCGCCGGACGCAGACGCCTGAACCATCCGGTGATGAAGCGGCGATGCCTATTTTAATCGGCGTCGCCCACTCGGATTCGCACCACTTGATCGCGCCCCGCCCGACGTGCATAAGCCATGCCGTTAGCAACATGGGTGATGAACCCTGGGGCCCTCCACCAGCCTATTGAGGACGACATGAACGAATTCAAGCCGCTCGTATTTTCCGGTGTGCAGCCGACGGGCAACCTCCATCTCGGTAATTATCTCGGCGCGATCCGCAAGTTCGTGGCTCTGCAGGAAAACAACGATTGCATCTATTGCGTCGTCGACCTGCATTCGATCACCGCGCAGCTCGTGCATGAGGACCTGAAGGGGCAGATCCGCTCGATCGCCGCAGCCTTCATCGCGTCCGGCATCGATCCGGAAAAGCATATCGTCTTCAATCAGTCGGCCGTGCCGCAGCATGCGGAACTCGCGTGGATCTTCAACTGCGTCGCCCGTATCGGCTGGATGAACCGGATGACCCAGTTCAAGGACAAGGCCGGCAAGGACCGCGAGAACGCCTCGCTGGGCCTGCTTGCCTATCCGAGCCTGATGGCCGCCGACATTCTCGTCTATCGCGCCACCCATGTTCCTGTCGGCGACGACCAGAAGCAGCATCTCGAATTGACGCGCGACATCGCCCAGAAATTCAATATCGACTTCATGGAGCACATCCGTCGTGGTGGCTACGGCGTCGACATGGTCGTCGGCGAAGAGCCTGTTCATGCCTATTTCCCGCCGGTGGAGCCGCTGATCGGCGGCGCAACGCCGCGTGTCATGTCGCTGCGTGACGGCACCAAGAAGATGTCGAAGTCCGATCCGTCGGATCTTTCGCGCGTCAACCTGATGGATGATGCCGAAACCATCTCCAAGAAGATCCGCAAGGCCAAGACCGACCCGGATGCGCTCCCGAGCGAGCTCGACGGCCTCAAGGGACGCCCCGAGGCGGAAAACCTCGTCGGCATCTATGCGGCCCTTTCCGACAAGACCAAGGAAGAAGTGCTGGGCGAATTCGGTGGCCAGCAGTTCTCGGTGTTCAAGCCGGCCCTGGTCGACCTGGCGGTCGAGGTTCTGTCGCCAATCACTGGCGAGATGCGCCGCCTGATGGGCGACACGGCCCACATCGACGCCATCCTTCGCGATGGTGGCGAGCGTGCCCGGGCGCGGGCGGAAAAGACCATGAGCGAGGTTCGCGAAATCATCGGATTTCTGCAGTAAAAGGCGAAAATGAGGCCTTGCGGCGGCTTATCTGGAGTGTAATGTTCGCCGCATGGTCTCGACCCGACTCTCACGACTTGAAGGTCACCGCCGCAAATTCATGGCGGTGATCGACGATACCCCGGAATGCGGCCGCGCTGTCCACTATGCTGGCATGCGCGCCAAGAATTCCAATGGCGGTCTCGTCCTGCTCTATGTCATCGCCGACGGCGACTTCCAGCAATGGCTGGGGGTCGAGGAAATCATGCGTGCGGAAGCGCGCGACGAGGCGGAAGCGACGCTCGCCAAGGTGGCGCAGTCCGTCCGCGAGCGCATCGGAATAGAACCCGAAATCGTCATCCGCGAAGGGGCAGCAACCGAGCAGATCCATTCGGCCATCGAAGAGGATCGCGACATCGCCATCCTGGTTCTGGCCGCAGGCTCGGCAAAGGAGGGCCCCGGTCCGCTGGTGTCGTCGATCGCCGGCAAGGCGGCCGCCTTCCCGATCCCGGTGACGGTCATCCCGGATCTGCTCACCGACGAGGAAATCGACGCGCTCAGCTGAGCTGCGTCTCTTTGCGCTCTTGCGAGGGCGGAACGAAGATCTTATATTCTTTTGAATTATTCTAAAGAGCCGGTTGAGGGAACCGATCCCGGCGAGACGGAGAGAGACATGTTCATCCAGACCGAAGCCACGCCGAACCCGGCCACGCTCAAGTTCCTGCCGGGCAAGGTCGTTCTGGAAAGCGGCACTGCCGAATTCCGCGACGAGGAAGAAGCACGCGCCGGTTCGCCGCTTGCTGCCCGCCTGTTCTCGATCCCTGGCGTCAGCGGTGTCTACTTCGGCTACGACTTCATCACCGTCAGCAAGGACGGGCAGGAGTGGCAGCACCTGAAGCCCGCCATCCTCGGCTCGATCATGGAGCACTTCATGTCCGGTGCGCCGATCATGGCCGGAGCGGGCCGCGCCGAGCAGCTGGACGAAGAAGACGAATTCTTCGAGCCCGGCGACGAGACCATTGTCGCAACCATCAAGGAACTGCTCGAAACCCGGGTTCGCCCGGCGGTGGCTCAGGACGGTGGCGACATCACCTTCCGCGGCTTCAAGGACGGTACCGTGTTCCTGAACATGAAGGGTGCCTGCTCTGGCTGCCCGTCGTCGACGGCGACCCTGAAGCATGGCGTGCAGAATCTGCTGCGGCATTTCGTTCCCGAGGTGGAAGCGGTCGAAGCCGTCTGATATCGCGATGGCGAACGGCTGCGCCTTTCGAGGCTGCAGCTGATCACTAGTGTGAGTAAGCGTAACCGCGATGCCGATCGGGCTTCGCGGCATGATGCGTCTGGAAATCGCTGCAACTGAAATGATCGTACTTGCCATCGACACATCAGGGTCCGGCTGTTCCGCTGCCATCTATGACAGTGGTTCGTCGGCAGTTCTCGGGCAATCCGGTGCCGACATCGGCCGTGGCCATGCCGAAAGGCTGATGGAGTTCGTCGACGAGGCGCTCGTCGCAGCCGATCGCCCGATCGGCGATATCGACCGCATCGCCGTCACCATCGGCCCGGGATCGTTCACCGGTATCCGTGTCGGGGTCGCGACGGCGCGCGGACTGGCGCTTGCGCTTGGCAAGCCCGCGGTCGGCATTTCCTCCCTTCACGTTATCGCAGAAGAAGCCCGTTCCGCGGCGCCGGGCAAATCGGTGCTGGTCGCGATCGACGCCAAGCGCGACGAGGTCTATGTCCAGGCCTACGATGCCGCAGGCCATGCCGTCACGGAGCCGGAAGCGCTGTCGGTCACGGTTGCCCGCGACCGCTTTGCCGGTTTCGAGGGATGCGTGGCCGGTTCGGGCGCCGAACTGCTCGCCTCTCTGACGCCGGTCAAGACCCCGGATCTCGTCGATATCGCAGTCGTTGCGCGGCTCGGTGTTATTGCTGATCCAGCCTCGGCCAAGCCGAAGCCGCTATATCTTCGTGGGCCCGACGCCAAGCCGCAAGCGGGCTTTGCCGTTGCCCGAGCCTAGACACAGATGAACTTCACCGATTACTTCACGCGCCGTGCCGAATTCGACATCTTCCCGCTGGAAGAGCCGGATCTCATCGCCGCCGCCGGCCTGCATCGCCAGCGCTTCGCGGCGCCTTGGAGCGATGGCGAAATCCACGCCTTGCTGGTCCAGGACACGGTGTTCGGCTTTGTCGCTCGCCAGACCAACGGCTCGCTCCGGCCTGCCTTCGGCGGCTTCGTTCTGTCGCGTGCGGTGGCCGGCGAGGCCGAAATCCTGACCATCGGCGTCGATCCGCGCTATGCCCGTTCCGGCCTCGGCTGGCGGCTGATGCAGGCGGCGATGCGCGAAGCTTCGGTCAAGGGATCGGACACGCTGTTCCTCGAAGTGGACGAGACCAATCAGGCCGCGATCGGGCTTTACCGTAAGCTCGGCTTCCTCAAGGTCGGCGAACGCCGCGCCTATTACCAGGACAAGACAGGACAGCGCACCGCTGCGCTTGTCATGCGGCTCGATCTTCGCTAGTGCGAACCGGATTGGTTCGGCACGCCCCGGATGAACCGGGGCTTCGCGCAACCATGCGGAGTGGCGCGTGAACGGCGCAGGAAATCCTTTTCGATGATCAATTGGCTGCGGATCATTTTGTTCGCGCTGGTGCTGGCGTTGGCCTCGCTCGTGCTGATGCCGATCCAGATCGTCTGCCTTTGGCTCGATCTGAAGCCGCGCCGCCTGTTGCCGCGCTACTGGCACCGCATGGCCTGTTATCTGCTCGGCATCAAGGTGCGCGTCCATGGCATGCCCGAACGCCGCCGGCCGCTGCTTCTGTGCGCCAACCACGCCTCGTGGAAAGATATCCTGGTGTTGTCTTCGGTTGCCGACGTCGTCTTCGTCGCCAAGTCCGAGGTCAAGCAATGGCCGGTCTTCGGCATTCTCGCGCGGTTGCAGGCATCGATCTTCGTCGTGCGCGAGCAAAAGCGGTCGACCGGAAAGCAGGTCAGCGAGATCGGCCAGCGGCTCGCTTGCGGCGAGATCGTCGTGCTTTTCCCGGAAGGCACGACCTCCGACGGCAACCGCCTGCTCGAAATCAAGACGTCGCTGTTCGGCGCAGCCGCTTCTGCTGTGCCGCATTCACCGACCGGCATGGTCCACGTTCAGCCGGTCGCCATATCCTATACGGGCATTCACGGAATGCCGATGGGGCGCTTCAACAGGCCGATCGCCGCCTGGCCCGGTGATACCGGCTTGGTGCCGCATCTGCTCGGTATCCTGCGCGAAGGGGCGATCGAGGTGGATGTCGATTTCGGCGAGGCCGTCGACTACGACCACCACACCAACCGCAAGGAAGTCAGCCGCGTGATCGAGCAGCGCATCCGCTCGATGCTGTCGGACCGCCTGCGCGGACGGGCCTGACGCTGGTGGCCACGTGAATGCCGGCAGGCAAAAATACTTCAATTCTGACCCGCTTTGCACTAAAGAACCGGCATGACCCAGGAAACAGCTCTTCTGACGACGCCCGCAACGGGCGACGAACGCACGCCGGCCCGCAAGGTTTTCGTCAAGACCTACGGCTGTCAGATGAATGTCTACGATTCCGACCGCATGTCGGATGCGTTGACGCGTGACGGCTATGTCTCGACGGATGTGCTTGAGGATGCCGACTTCGTCCTGCTCAACACCTGTCACATCCGCGAGAAGGCGGCAGAGAAGGTCTATTCCGAACTCGGTCGCCTGCGCGATCTGAAGAAGGCGAAGGCGCTCGAGGGCCGGGAGATGGTGATCGGCGTTGCTGGCTGCGTTGCCCAGGCCGAAGGCAACGAGATCCTGCGCCGCGCGCCGGCGGTCGACCTCGTCATCGGGCCGACCACCTATCACCGTCTGCCGGAAGCGCTGAAGCGTGCGCGCAACGGCGAGCGCGTCGTCCAGACCGACTACGCCGTCGAGGACAAGTTCGAGCATCTGCCGGCACCCGACAAGGCCAGGACCCGCGCGCGCGGCGTCACAGCGTTCCTGACGGTGCAGGAAGGCTGCGACAAGTTCTGCACTTTCTGCGTCGTTCCCTATACCCGCGGATCGGAGGTCTCCCGTCCCGTCGCCCAGATCGTCTCGGAAGCGGAAAAGCTGGTCGAAGCCGGTGTGCGCGAGATCACCTTGCTCGGCCAGAACGTCAACGCCTGGCATGGGCTCGGCCCCGACGGCCGCGAATGGGGCCTCGGCGATCTGCTGCAATGTCTTGGCGACATCGAGGGGCTGGCGCGGCTGCGTTACACCACCAGCCACCCCCGCGACATGGACGACAGCCTGATCGAGGCGCATCGATCGATGCCG
The DNA here is from genome assembly GCF_014851895.1 of Ensifer sp. ENS11. NCBI lineage: Bacteria > Pseudomonadati > Pseudomonadota > Alphaproteobacteria > Hyphomicrobiales > Rhizobiaceae > Ensifer > Ensifer sp. ENS11. The sequence goes on from NZ_JACVAN010000001.1 coordinate 340,949, forward strand.
AAGCTGATGCCCTATCTGCACCTGCCGGTCCAGGCAGGCTCCGACCGCATCCTCAAGGCGATGAACAGGCGGCATACGGCGGCCGAGTATCTGGCGCTGATCGCGCGCATCCGCGCGGTGCAGCCGGACCTCGCCTTGTCGGGTGATTTCATCGTCGGCTTCCCCGGCGAGACCGACGAAGACTTCGAAGCGACCATAAGGCTGGTCGAGGCCGTGGGTTATGCACAGGCATTTTCGTTCAAATATTCGACCCGTCCCGGCACGCCCGGCGCCGACCTCGAGGATCAGGTTCCGGAGGACGTAAAAGCCAAGCGTCTGGAAAGATTGCAGGCTTTGCTGATTTCGCAGCAGCGCGCCTTTGCCGAATCCTGTGTCGGACGCGAAATCGACCTGCTTTTGGAGAAGCCGGGCCGCATGCCCGGGCAACTCGTCGGCCGGTCCCCCTGGCTGCAGCCCGTGAATGTTGATGCAAAAGCATCGCAAATCGGTGACATTATCAAGGTGCGAATCATCAAGGCGGGACCGAACAGTCTGTTTGCCGAGATGATCGGGTAAGGACCAAACACAGGAGCCTGAACCGCTTGAACGGACACGAACTGATCTCTTCATCATCGCGCCAGTCGAAAACAACTGCGACAGACGCCAATCACTTCGTGCTCACATTCGAGAACAACCGGTTCGCCAGCGAACTCTTCGGGCAGTTCGATCAGAATCTGAAGCTCCTCGAGGAGCGCCTCCGGATCGAAGCGCACCCGCGCGGCAATTCCGTTGCGATCTCAGGTGATGTCGTTGCCACCAATCAGGCGCGCCGCGCACTCGATTTTCTCTATGGACGGTTGCAGAGTGGCGGATCGATCGATACGTCGGATGTGGAAGGCGCGATCCGCATGGCGGTCGCTGCCGACGACCAGCTGCAATTGCCGACCATGGAGAAAAAAGCCAAATTGACGATGGCGCAGATTTCAACGCGCAAGAAGACGATCGTCGCCCGCACGCCGACGCAGGATGCCTATATCCGCGCGCTGGAGCGTTCCGAGCTCGTCTTCGGCGTCGGTCCGGCCGGTACCGGCAAGACCTACCTCGCGGTTGCCCATGCGGCGCAGCTTCTTGAGCGTGGTGCCGTCGACCGCATCGTGCTTTCCCGTCCGGCCGTCGAAGCCGGCGAACGCCTCGGCTTTCTGCCGGGCGACATGAAGGAGAAGGTCGACCCCTATCTCAGGCCGCTCTACGATGCGCTCTATGACATGATGCCGGGCGACAAGGTGGAGCGTGCCATCACGGCAGGCGTCATCGAAATCGCACCCCTGGCCTTCATGCGCGGTCGCACGCTTGCCAATGCCGCCGTCATTCTCGACGAGGCCCAGAACACCACATCGATGCAGATGAAGATGTTCCTGACCCGTCTCGGCGAAAACGGCCGGATGATCGTGACCGGTGACCCGAGCCAGGTCGACCTGCCGCGCGGCGTCAAATCGGGTCTGGTCGAGGCCTTGCAGATCCTGCGCGGCGTCGAGGGTGTCTCGGTCGTCCGGTTCAAGGACGTCGACGTCGTGCGCCATCCGATGGTGGCACGCATCGTCCGGGCCTACGAGGCCCAGACCGCCGTGCACGATGAAAGCGAGCAGAGCGACCGCTGATCGGCGGTCGTTGCGATCATGACTGCATTGGATATCCAGATCAGCGTCGAGGAGGGCAATTGGCCCGACGAAGAGACGCTTCTCGCCTTTTCGTCGCCGGTGCTCGAGGCGGCCGCAGCCTTCCTGACTGCGGAAGAGGGCCAGCCGTTCCCGAAGATGCAGCCCGAGCTGTCGCTGGTTTTCACCGACGACGCTTCCATTCGCATGATCAATGCCGAATGGCGCAGCCAGGACAAGCCGACCAACGTGCTTTCCTTCCCGGCGTTTCCGCTGACGCCCGGCAAGATGCCGGGGCCGATGCTCGGCGACATCATCGTTGCGCGCGAAACCCTCGAGCGCGAAGCTGAGGGTCTGGAGAAGACGTTCGATGCGCATCTGACGCATCTTCTCGTGCATGGATTCCTGCATCTTTTCGGTTATGATCATATGGTAGATGATGAAGCCGAAAGAATGGAAAGCCTGGAGACTCGCATTTTGGCGCGTCTTGGCTTATCTGATCCTTACGGGGACCGATCCCCGGATTAACAGTTTGGACCAATGAGCGACTTTAAAACACAGCCCGTCGCAATGGCGACCGAGGAGGCCGATGCCTCCGGAGAGGCGGAGGCGGGCAGTAGTAGCACCGCCACTCGACAAGAGGGCACCAAATCCACATCGTCCTTCTGGAGCCGGGCCGCGCGCATTTTGCGTGGTGCCAATCCTTCGAGCCTCCGCGAGGACCTTGCCGACGCACTGCTGACGGACGCCGACAGCAACACGGCATTTTCGCCCGAAGAGCGGGCGATGCTCAACAACATCCTGCGCTTCCGCGAAGTCCGCGTCGAAGACGTGATGGTCCCGCGCGCCGATATCGAAGCCGTCGACCAGAGCATCACCATTGGCGAATTGATGGTGATCTTCGAGGAATCGGGGCGCTCGCGCATGCCGGTCTACAACGAAGGTCTGGATGATCCGCGCGGCATGATCCACATTCGCGACCTGCTCGCCTATGTGACCAAGCAGGCCCGCAACCGCCGTCGCAACGGCAAGGCTCAGACTACCGCCGCGTCGTCGTCTTCGGCTGAAAAGACACCAAGATCGCCGAAAGCGACCTTCGATCTGTCGCGTGTCGATCTCGGCAAGTCGCTGGAGGAGGTGGGCATAATCCGCCAGCTCCTGTTCGTGCCGCCGTCGATGCTTGCTTCGGACCTGATGCAGCGCATGCAGGCCGCTCGTATCCAGATGGCGCTCGTCATCGACGAATATGGCGGCACCGATGGTCTCGTTTCGCTGGAAGACATCGTCGAGATGGTCGTCGGCGACATCGAGGATGAGCATGACGACGACGAGGTCATGTTCGCCAAGACCTCGGAGGACGTCTTCGTCGCCGATGCCCGCGTCGAGCTGGAGGAGATCGCCGAAGCGATCGGTTCCGATTTCGACGTTCGCGAACAGCTTGAGGATGTCGATACGCTCGGTGGCCTGATCTTCGCGTCGCTGGGGCGGATTCCGGTGCGGGGCGAGGTGGTGCAGGCACTGCCAGGCTTTGAGTTCCAAATCCTCGACGCCGATCCTCGCCGCGTCAAGCGGGTGCGGATCATGCGCAAGCGTCCGCCGGCCCGTCGTCGCATCGTGCGATCCGAAGGCGAGTTGGCACAGGAACAGGCGCCCGCCAATCGCGGCAACGGTACCGAGCCGCAACAGGCCGCCGCCGGAGAGCAATAGGCTTTTCCCCACATTGTTTTCTCAGCGAAGCTCGGTCTCGACCTTCGCTGAGAACGGCCACCGATCCTCGATCGGTGGCGTCCCTTTTGCGCGTCAAATTCGACGCGTGGTGCTGCAAAGGGGACAAGCAGCCACTTTTTTGGAACACTGCCGGCAACTGATTCGGTTGTTCTTCCCGCGCAGCGTCGTGTTTCGCGGCCTGCGCCAACAGGAGGCTGCATGGAAAGACTGGCTGGCAGGATCATGCTTCTGTCGGGCGCCCCCCGGCTATTGCTCGCGTTTGCCGCGGGCCTCCTGGCTGTTCTGACACAGCCGCCGTTCGGCATCTTTGCGGCTGCCTTCCTCTCCTTTCCTGTTCTCGTTTGGCTGCTCGACGGCGCGACCGGCCATCCGGACGGCGGCGTAATCCGGCGGCTCTGGCCGGCAGTCTGCATCGGCTGGGCGTTCGGTTTCGGCTATTTCCTCGGCGGGCTCTGGTGGCTTGGTAACGCACTGTTGGTGGAGGCGGACAGCTTCGCCTGGGCATTGCCGCTGGCAGTCGTAGGGCTTCCGGCGTGCCTTGCCCTGTTCTACGCGCTCGCGGCCCTGATTGCCCGCATCCTCTGGTCGGATGGCGTGGGCCGGATCGCAGCACTGGCGCTGGGTTTTGGCTTGGCTGAATGGTTGCGCTCGTTCATCTTTACCGGCTTTCCCTGGAATGCGATCGGCTATGCGGCGATGCCGATGCCGTTGATGATGCAGTCGGCAAGTGTCCTGAACCTCGCAACCATCAACATGCTGGCGGTTTTCGTCTTTGCGGCGCCGGCCCTTATCGCGACCGGCAAGGGCAGCCGTATTGGTCTCAGCCTTGCTGTGGCGCTTTTCGCGGCCCATACCGGCTTCGGCTTTTATCGGCTTGCGCTGCCGGCGCCCGGCGGACCGGATCAGCCGCTTGCCGTTCGCCTCGTTCAGCCGGTGATCGATCAGGCAAAGAAACTCGATGATAGCGAGCGCGGCGCCATCTTCGAGGAGCATTTGGCTTTGACCACGGCACCAGCCGAAGGTGAAACCAAGAAGCCCGATATCGTCGTCTGGCCGGAAACCTCGATCCCGTTCATCCTCACCGACAGTCCCGATGCGCTTGCGCGCATTGCCGAAGTGCTCGATGACGGGCAGATCCTCATTGCCGGCGCGGTGCGAGCGGAAGATGCCGGCGCCGGCCTGCCGCCGCGCTATTACAACTCGATCTACGTCATCGACGAACGCGGGCAGATCATGAGTGCTGCCGACAAGGTGCACCTCGTTCCCTTTGGTGAATATCTGCCGTTCGAGGACATGCTCTCGTCCTGGGGCCTAAGCTCGGTCGCGGCCGCCCTGCCGGGTGGTTTCTCGGCCGCCAAGACCCGGTCGCTACTGACCTTGCCCGGCGGGCGCACGTTCTACCCGCTCATCTGTTATGAGGCGATTTTCCCCGACGAGATCGGCACTGATGCGCGCGGCGCCGACGCGCTGCTCAACATCACCAATGATGCCTGGTTCGGCGACACGCCGGGCCCCCGTCAGCACTTCCATCAGGCGCAGTTGCGTGCAGTGGAAACGGGATTACCCCTTATCCGTGCAGCCAATAATGGTATATCAGCGATTGTTGATGCACGTGGGGTTTTAGTGGTAGGATTGGCCTACAATTATAGGGGAGTGATCGACACAATTCTGCCGGGAAGGCTTCCTACGCCCACGAATGAGGTCATTCGTAGCCGCATTTTCGGGTTGTGCGCAATCTTCCTCCTGCTGGTTGCAGCCTTCTCGCGTGTTAGTTTTAATATTAGGAAGAATTGACCTAAAACCCCTAAAATTGCATAGTGGACCGGACCATCGGTATCTGCTGTGGCGACTCGTTTGTCTTCACCGTTGCGGTTGCAGCGGTGTGCGGTGTCCCCACGCCAGTCCGTGGATGATCGAAACAGCGTGTTTAGGAACGCAGATATGATGGAAAATAAAAAGAAGCCGAACCCGATCGACATTCACGTCGGTAGCCGGATTCGCCTTCGCCGCACGATGCTTGGCATGAGCCAGGAAAAACTGGGCGAAAGCCTGGGGATCACCTTTCAGCAGATCCAGAAGTACGAAAAAGGCACGAACCGCGTTGGTGCCAGCCGGTTGCAGAACATTTCCAGCATCCTGAACGTCCCCGTTTCCTTCTTCTTCGAAGACGCTCCCGGTGAAAACACCAGCGCTTCCGGCTTGGCCGAAGCCTCCAGCTCGAACTACGTTGTCGACTTCCTCTCTTCCTCGGAAGGCCTTCAGCTCAATCGCGCGTTCGTCAAGATCAACGATCCCAAGGTGCGTCGCAAGCTTGTCGACCTCGTCAAGGCTCTGGCTGCGGAAGCAGAAAGCGAATAGTCCCGAAACCCATCGGGATTGGAAAACAAAGCGGCCATTTGTGCCGCTTTTTTCTTGTCCGCCGTTTCCCTCTGATATCGGAAGTGATTGGCTCCGATGTCGATATAAAGATATATTTATGTCGTTGTTCGCTTGTTTTTCGGTCGCAAAACCACTAACACGATGCCAGCGCTTATCTTCTTGAGGGGAATTCCCGCATGCGTGCAAACTACCTGTTCACGAGTGAATCCGTAGCCGAAGGCCACCCGGACAAAGTATGTGACCGTATCTCCGACGAGATCGTCGATCTGGTCTACCGCGAAGCTGCCAAGACCGGTGTCGATCCCTGGGGCGTACGCATTGCCTGCGAAACGCTGGCAACGACGAACCGCGTTGTGATCGCCGGCGAAGTCCGCCTGCCGCCGAGCCTTCTGAAGAAGGACAAGAACGGCAACGACGTCATCAACCCCTCGAAGTTCAAGTCTGCCGCACGTAAGGCGATCCGCGACATCGGCTACGAGCAGGACGGCTTCCACTGGAAAACGGCCAAGATCGACGTGCTCCTGCACTTCCAGTCCGCACACATTGCCCAGGGCGTCGACAGCGCGTCCGACAAGCAGGGTGAAGAGGGTGCTGGCGACCAGGGCATCATGTTCGGTTACGCCTGCCGCGAGACCTCGGAACTGATGCCGGCGCCGCTCTATTATTCGCACCGCATCCTGCATCTGCTCGCAGCCGCCCGCAAGAAGGGCGACGGCGAAGTCGCCAAGCTCGGCCCGGATGCCAAGAGCCAGGTCACCGTTCGCTACATCGACGGCAAGCCGGCGGAAGTCGTCTCGATCGTTCTGTCCACCCAGCATCTCGATGAGAGCTGGGATTCGACCAAGGTTCGTGCGGTCGTCGAACCCTATATCCGCGAAGCGCTTGACGATCTGAAGATCGCCAGCGATTGCACCTGGTACATCAACCCGACCGGAAAGTTCGTCATCGGCGGCCCGGATGGGGATGCCGGCCTGACGGGTCGCAAAATCATCGTCGATACCTATGGCGGCGCAGCTCCGCATGGCGGCGGCGCCTTCTCGGGCAAGGACACGACCAAGGTCGACCGTTCGGCTGCCTATGCAGCCCGCTACCTCGCCAAGAACGTCGTTGCTGCCGGCCTCTCCGATCGTTGCACGATCCAACTTTCCTACGCCATCGGCGTTGCCCAGCCGCTCTCGGTCTATGTCGACCTGCACGGCACTGGCAAGGTCTCCGAGGACCAGGTGGAAAGCGCGATCCGCAAGACGATGGACTTGTCGCCGACCGGCATTCGCCGTCATCTCGACCTCAACAAGCCGATCTACGCCAAGACCGCTGCCTATGGCCACTTTGGTCGCAAGGCCGGCCGTGACGGCTCGTTCTCCTGGGAGAAGCTTGATCTGGTCAAGCCGCTCAAGGAAGCCATCGGGGCTTGACGCTTCGACATTTGCCGGACACAGAACGTCCGGCCGCTAAAGATAAAGGCGGATGCCCCCGAAAGGGGTGTCCGCCTTGCTCGTTGAAGGAAGATTGTCATGACTGAACCGCGCCGCAGCCGCGCCACGGAAGCCTTCTTCGGACGCCGCAAGGGCAAGCCCTTGCGCGAGCGCCAGGCGGCACACCTCGAAACCATTCTACCGAAGCTGAAGCTCGATCTCGGCACTGCCGCGCCGCAGGACATGAAGTCGCTCTTTCCCGAGCCGGTCGATCGCGTCCGTATGGAAATTGGTTTTGGCGGCGGCGAGCATCTGATCCACCGCGCGGCCGAGACCCCCTCGACCGGTTTCATCGGCGTCGAACCCTTCGTCAATTCGATGGCGAAGCTGATCGGGCAGATCGAGGAGAAGGGTGTCTCCAACATTCGTCTCTACAATGACGACGCCACGCAGGTGCTCGATTGGATGCCGGACGCCTGCGTCGACCAGGTTGACCTGCTCTATCCTGACCCCTGGCCGAAGCGCAAGCATTGGAAGCGTCGTTTCGTCTCCAGCGTCAATCTCGACCGCTTCGCACGGGTGCTGAAGCCCGGCGGCCTCTTCTGCTTCGCATCCGATATCGACACCTACGTCAACTGGACGCTGCTGCATTGCCGCGACCATGCCGCCTTCGAATGGACGGCCGAACAGGCATCGGATTGGTTGACGCCGTTTGAGGGCTGGCCGAGCACGCGCTACGAGGCCAAGGCGCGCAGGGAAGGGCGGAGTTCCGCCTATCTTACCTTCCGTCGCGTTTAAGCGGCGGTCTACGCACAGCATATTAAGGACACTCGAAGCGTTGCAGCAGCTTCTGTTGCGCGCCAGATTTGACGCGCAGCGCCTTGACGTTCCAGCGGCGAGCTTCGCCGCAGCTGACGATCAATGCAGGCTGACGGTCTTCAGATCGTCTTCTGCAGCCTTGTAGAAGGTGCTGGAGCGGTTGTCGGTCAAAAGGATCGGCGTGCCGTCCGCACCGAACAGGGCCCACAGATCGATGCCCGGTCCCATTTCAGGCGCTTCCGGGAAGCAGCGGGAAACCTCTTCCGAACGCATCTTTCTGATATAGCCGACTTCGCCCTCTCCCAGATGTGCGAGGTCGTTTTTTGACAATGACGAGGTGATGGCTTTCAGTCCCATGGTGGTACTCCGTGGTCGCCGGCCAGGGGAAAATCCCGCCGGTTATCCTACTCTGGGACTGAAATGTTAATTTTCTTTACCATACGCACCGGTTCCGGACGAACGAGATCGACCGAGAGCAGGCCGTTGCGCAATTCCGCGCCAAGCACCTTCATGCCGTCGGCAAGCACGAATGTGCGTTGGAACTGCCGGGCGGCAATGCCGCGGTGCAGGTAATCGCGATCGCCGGTGTCGATCTGACGGCCGCGAATGACGAGCTGGTTTTCCTCGGTCGTGACGTCGAGATCTTCTTCGGAAAAGCCGGCGACGGCGAGCGTGATGCGCAATCGCTCTGGCGCATCGACCGAATCGTCGCCGCGGATGCGCTCGATATTGTAGGGCGGGTAGCCGTCATTTCCCTTGGCGATACGCTCAAGGGTCTTTTCCATTGTGTCGAAACCCAGCAGGAGTGGGCTCGTGAAAGGCGTAATTCTGCTCATTCCCAAGTCCTTGTAAGATCAAGCGACCATTCTGCGGACCTGCCAAGCAGCATCCCCTTCCAATATGGTAGCTGTGCGCAATGAGCGCAAGCCGCTTGCCTCCGGCGTGCACGCAAATCATAGTCCGCAGCGCGAGAATCCGAAGGAGGAACACAAGCGTGCCTGTGCCGAGAAAAATAATCATAGACACTGATCCCGGGCAGGACGATGCCGCCGCCATCATGCTCGCTTTCGGCAGTCCGGAAGAAATCGATATCCTGGGGATCACGACGGTCGCCGGCAACGTTCCTCTGGCCATGACCGCGCGCAATGCCCGCATCATCTGCGAACTGTGCGACAGGACCAAAGTCAAGGTCTTCGCCGGCGCCGACCGGCCGATCGCCCGTCCGCTCGTCACTGCCGAGCATGTGCACGGCAAGACCGGTCTCGACGGACCTGTTCTCGACGAGCCGAAGATGGCGCTTCAGGCCCAGCATGGCGTCGACTTCATCATCGACACGTTGCGCGCTGAAGCACCTGGCACGGTCACGCTCTGCACGCTCGGTCCGCTGACCAACGTCGCGCTTGCCCTTCAGAAGGCGCCGGACATTGCACCGCGGGTGCGCGAACTGGTGATGATGGGCGGCGGCTTCTTTGAGGGTGGCAACATCACGCCGGCGGCCGAATTCAACATCTATGTCGATCCGGAAGCGGCCGACATCGTCTTCCGTTCGGGTATTCCGATCGTGATGATGCCGCTCGACGTCACCCACCGGGTGCTGACGCACAAGGCGCGCGTGGCGAAGATCCGTGAGATCGGCAGCGCACCGGCGATCGCCATGGCGGAAATGCTGGAATTCTTCGAGCGGTTCGACATCGAAAAGTACGGCACCGACGGCGGCCCGCTGCATGATCCGACCGTCATCGCCTACCTCCTGCGGCCGGAGCTTTTCACCGGTCGTGACTGCAATGTCGAGATCGAAGTTCAGTCGCCGCTGACATCAGGCATGACCGTGGTCGACTGGTGGCAGGTCACGGGCCGCACGCACAATGCCAAGGTCATGCGTCATATCGACGATCAGGGTTTCTTCGACCTGTTGACAGAGCGGCTGGCGCGCATCTGATCGCCGCGAGCCAAAACCACAAAAGAAAACGCCGCCCCGAGAGGCGCCGTTTTTTTGCTTTATCGATTACTGGATCAGAACTCTTCCCAATTGTCCTGTGCCAACGCGTTGGCGCCGGACGTCTGTGTCAGGACGCGTTGGGTCGATGGCGTATAGCCGGCGCGCGCGGCACTCGGTGCCGGACGGGTGTCGCGGGCATAGGTAGGAGCCGGTGCGGGTGCCGGGCGTTCGGCCGAGCGCATGCGCTCGGCCGTACCGCGCAACATCTCCGTCGAGTTCGGCTGGGCTGCCGTCGTTCCCGAGCGCTGAGCGACGCGGAAGCGGGCGACCAGCGTGCTCAGCGAGCGTGCTTCCTCGTTGAGCGCCATGCCGGCGGCAGTGGTTTCTTCGACCATCGCGGCGTTCTGCTGGGTCACCTGGTCCATCTGGTTGACGGCCGAGTTGATCTCCTTGAGGCCGACGGCCTGTTCGGAAGCCGAACTCGAGATCTGGCGGATGAGGCCGTTGATCTGCACCACCTGTTCGGCGATCTTTTCGAGCGCGCCGCCGGCGCGACCGACGAGGTCGACGCCTTCGCGCACCTGGCCCGCCGAGGTGTTGATCAGCGTCTTGATCTCCTTGGCAGCGTTTGCCGAGCGTTGGGCAAGCTCGCGGACTTCCTGGGCGACGACGGCGAAGCCCTTGCCGGCGTCACCGGCGCGCGCGGCTTCGACGCCGGCGTTGAGCGCCAGCAGGTTGGTCTGGAAGGCGATCTCGTCGATGACGCCGATGATGCGGCTGACCTCGTGCGACGACTGCTCGATGCCCTTCATCGCGGCAATCGCCTTCTGCACCACTTCGCCGGACTGTCCGGCATCGCTGCTGGCCACGTCCACCGACTTGGCGGCGACCTTGGCGTTCTCGGCGCTGGCGTTGACCTGCGAGGTCAGCTCGTCGAGAGCTGCCGCCGTCTCTTCCAGGCTTGCCGCCTGCTGTTCGGTGCGGTGCGACAGATCGTTGGCGGCGCTGCTGATCTCGCTGGTGCCGTTGCCGATGTTGACGATGGAGTGGTTGACGGTGCGGATCGTCTCTTCGAGGCTGTCCATTGTCGCGTTGAAGTCGCGCTTCAGCTGGGCATATTCACCGGGGAATTCGTCGGTGATGCGGAAGGCGAGATCGCCGGAGGAGAGGTGCGAAAGACCCTTGCCGAGGCGGGCGACGATGTCGCGCTGGAGGGCGCTGGATTCGGCCCGCTCGGTCTCGGAACGGCTACGCTCGTGTTCCGCCTGCTCGCGCTCGTGGCGGGCTTCGCCTTCGAGCCGCTTGGTGTCGGCCAGCTGGTGGCGGAAGCCTTCGAGCGCCTTTGCCACCTGGCCCGTCTCGTCGGAGCGGTCCTGGCCGGTGATCGAATTGCCGTAGTCGCCGTTGCTGAGGTTGCGGACGTCCCTGACGAGGCCTGCAAGCGGCTGCTGGACAAAACCACGGACTGCGAAGTAAAGGCCGAGCAGCACCGCGCCGAGAACGACCAGGCCCCCGATGATCATCATGTAGGTCTGGTCGCGGACCGGCGCGTTGATCGCCGTGCGCGGCACGTCGACGAGCACGATCCAGCTGGTGTTCACACCCGAAACGGCGAAGGGGTAGACAACGCGGTCGAAGGGCTCGTTGCCGTCGTAGGACAGGTTCTTGACGACGCCCGAAGTTCCCGAAGCCAGTGCCTTCTTGACGACCTCGTTGCCTTCGCCGTCATAATCCTTGAGCAAAAGCTCCGGGATCGGCGCGACCAGCCACTTGCCGGTCTGGGACAGCAGGTAGACGCGGCCGGTTTCGAACGGCTTCAGCTTGGAGAGGCCGTCCGCCAGCGAAGCGAGCGAGATGTCGACGCCAGAAACGCCGATCAGCTTGCCGTTGGACGTGACCGGATAGGCGATCGAGCTCATCGCAGTCGGGACATCGGTGTCCTGCGCGGTATAGGGCGGGGTGATTGCGCCCTTGCCGCTCTTTGCCGCAAGGCTGTACCATTCCGCCGCGTAGTCCGCGCGGAAGGTCGAGAACTGGATCTCGTTTTCGCGGTTTTTCGACCAGTAGGGCGCAAAGATGCCTTCCTCGTTGGCACCCAGCTCCTTGTTGTTGGCCACGTCCTCCTTGCGGCCGTCAAAGGCCTTGGGCTCTTCGGCAAACCAGCTGCCGAAGGCGAATGGGTTCTGTTCGAGATTGGCCCTGAGGATGTTGATTACACCGGCGCGTTCCATCGATTTTTCCGCGTGGCTGCGGCCAAGGATGCCGGCCATCGAGCGCGAAGCGCTTGCCAGTTCGCCGATGCCGCCGGCGATATCAGAAGCGATGGCTTTCGCTTCGCCGGTTGCCTGGTCGAGCACCAGCGTTTCGACGCGCTCCTGTGTCTGGGAGATGAGAACGAAGTTCGAGGCGAGCAACACGAGCGCGATCGTGCCGCCTGTCACCGCGATCAGCTTGGTCGCCAGCGATTTGGCTTGGAACTTGAACATGAAATCCTCACGTGCTGGGAGGTCCGCAGGAGACAACCTGCGGCGAACGCATTTCACAATGTGGGTGAAACTCCATCATGGAGCGCCAGATGCCGACCGGCATTAAGGAGGCTGCCCATTCCTTGGGGAACCGGCTTTCTCATGGTCTTGAATAGCCGAGCAAATCTTAAGATTGGGCCAACGCAACGGCCAATTCATGCGCCGCTCATGGAGAATTTCCGCGCAAAGTTTTACCTCCGCGACAAAGACTGTCCGGATTGCGCAAAGGCTGTCGAAGAGTGATTTTCAGGGTCGTTGCCCGCTGAAAGGGCGCTTTCGGCACAGCAGGAACGGAAAGCCTCGCCGTTCAAACCAGGTCGCGCGACGGGCGTCAAAGTCTGCCCGGAAAAGTGTGCAGCTATTTGCGATAACGACATCGGCAAAAGCGAGAGCTTTGAAGTGCGGCAATCGAACGATCGCAACGCACTTCAAGATCGGATCAGGCCCTTAGATGCGCGGCTCGACTTCCGAGGCAAGCGGGATCGAGGGCTGGGCGCCGCGCTTCAGGCAGGCGAGTGAACCCGCCACCGCGGCGCGTCGGAGCGCGTCGGGAAATGCGAGCTTCTCGTCGAGGCTTGCAGCCAGGTAACCGCAGAACGTATCGCCGGCACCGACGGTATCGACCGGGTCGATCTTTAGGCCGCGGGCGCGATGGACCTCGCCTTCGTGCACGGCGATGACGCCTTCCGCGCCCAGCGTGACGATGACTGTGTGGCCGGTTTCGGCGTGCAGCTTTCTCATTGCCTCTTCGCGTTCGTGACCTTCGATCCCGGTCTTGCCGGCCAAAAGTTCGAACTCCGTCTCGTTGGCGATGACGATATCGGCCAGCCGGCCGAGGCGGGCCGCTTCCGGGGTCAGGGGCGCGATATTGATGACGGAGCGAATGCCCTTGCGCCGGGCTTCCGAGAGCGCCTTTTCCACCGACGCTGCCGGTATCTCCAGCTGCAGCATCAGGGTGTCGCCGGCGTTCAGGCCACCAACGGCGGCAACTGCATCGGCTTCGTTGACCGTTGCGTTGGCGCTGGCAACGACGACAATGACATTCTCGCCTTCACCGCCGACGAGGATATGGGCCGTGCCCGTCGGCTCCTCGACGGTTTTGGTCAAGGACAGGTCGGCGCCGGCCTCCCGCAGCAATTCGAGCGCGCCGTCGGCAAAGCTGTCCGAGCCGACGGCGCCGGCCATGTGAACGATGGCGCCGGCACGCCGTGCGGCCAGCGCCTGATTGGCGCCCTTGCCACCGGCGGCAGTCGAAAAGCCCGAGCCGGCAACGGTTTCGCCCGGCTTCGGCAGACGCGCGGTCGTGGCGATCAGGTCCATATTGATGGACCCAAAAACAGTGATCATGTGAAGATGTCCCGTCGAATTGCTGATTTTGGCCGGAGAGTGCCCGAGACCGTCAGTCCTCGTCAACCACCCTGAGGCGCAATTGCCCGACGCGATTGTCGACGGCATGGCGCGGTTCTTCCGGTCGTGCCGCACCTTCCGCCTCAAGTTCCAGCGCTTCGATCTTGGCGCCGCGGCGGGAAAGCTTGCCCGAGGAGATGAGGATCTCTTCGACATCCTTCTGGCTCATGGCGAAGTGACCCTGCAGCTTGCGGACCCGTTCGTCGAGGCGCGTCAAGTCCTCCATCAGCCGCCCCACTTCCCCCTGGATGAGATGCGCCTGCTCGCGCATGCGGGCGTCACGGAGGATCGACTGGATCACCTGGATCGACAGGAGCAGCAGCGACGGCGAGACGATGACGATCCGCTGGCGATGCGCCTTCTGGACGATCGCTTCGAAATGCTCGTGGATTTCAGCGAAGATCGATTCCGAGGGAACGAAGAGGAAAGCCGTCTCCTGCGTCTCGCCGGGGATCAGGTACTTGCTGGCGATATCGCGGACATGCACCTCCATGTCGCGGCGGAACAGTTGCACCATCTGTTGCCGGCGCTCAGGCGTTGCAGCGTCCCGCATGCCGTTCCAGGCCTCCAGCGGAAACTTCGCGTCAATCACCAGCGGCGGTTGGTCGTTCGGCATGCGGATGGTGCAGTCCGGCCGGGCGCCGTTGGAAAGCGTCGTCTGGAAGGCAAAGGCGCCCATCGGCAGGCCGTCGGCGACGATCGTTTCCATACGCGACTGGCCGAAGGCGCCGCGTGTCTGCTTGTTCGAAAGGATGGCCTGCAGCCCGGCCATGTCCTTGGCCAGCGACTGGATGTTGTTCTGGGCGGTGTCGATCACTGCCAGGCGCTCCTGCAATCGCCGCAGGTTTTCGTGCGTCGCCTTGGTCTGCTCGCTGATCGAGGCGCCGATCCGGTGCGTCATGCCATCGATCCGCTGGCTCAGCGTCTGGTTCAGTTCCGCCTGGCGGCTGCCGAACACGTCGGCCATTGCCGCGATGCGGCCCTGCATTTCCGTCTGCGCTGCCAGCAGCATGGCCATCTGCTCGTGACGCTCGTCGTCGCCCGCCCGCCGCCGCCGCGAAACGGTCATCAGCACGAAGCCAATCGCCAGCACGGCCAGAACCATGCAGAGATGGGCGACAGTGACCGGCACGGTGCCGATGAGAAAAACAGGCTGGTCAAACGAAATTGGCGCAGGTTCCATGCGGCAAGCCTAACAGATTCTTTTTTGAAGACCAGATCAAAACGAGAACATTTACCCGGCGCGGTTAACGGGAGACGACATTGCCGCGATGCCCGTAGCGTGCGCGCCAATTTTCTTGCACCCGGATGGAAAGATCGGTTATGGGAGCGATATGACGATCAAGCCGCTTATCATCCTTCCCGATCCTGTTCTGCGTCAGGTCTCGACCCCGATCGAAACCATCGATGCCGACATCCGTCGCCTGGCCGACGATATGCTCGAGACGATGTATGACGCCCCGGGTATCGGGCTCGCCGCCATCCAGATCGGCGTGGCGAAACGCATGCTGGTTCTCGACGTCTCCAAGGAAGGCGACGAGAAGACCCCGCACGTTTTCATCAATCCCGAAATCGTCGCTTCGTCCGACGCGTTCTCGGTCTATGAAGAAGGCTGCCTCTCCATTCCGGATTATTATGCCGAGGTGGAGCGTCCGGCGGAGGTCACCGTCAAGCACCTCGACCGTGACGGCAAGGAACAGATCGTCAAGGCCGACGGCCTGCTGGCGACCTGCCTGCAGCATGAGATCGATCACTTGAACGGCGTGCTGTTCATTGACCACATCTCCAAGCTCAAGCGGGACATGGTGATCCGCAGGTTCACCAAGGCTGCAAAGACCCGCGGCGCCAAGGCGATCTGATCCCGAGGAAAGCGCCCGCAGGGCGCTTTGTCGTTGAGGGGCTTGATTTGAGGCGCGTAAACCCGTTTGAAGGGGCCTGATTTCAAACGGTCGGAGTATCCGCCTTGTCGCTTCGCATCATCTTCATGGGAACGCCGGAATTTTCCGTACCGACGCTTGCCGCACTCGCAGGGGCAGGTCACGAGATCGTTGCCGTCTATACCCAGCCGCCGCGGCCCGGCGGACGGCGCGGGCTCGACCTGCAGAAGTCGCCGGTGCACCAGGCGGCCGAGCTGCTCGGCGTTCCCGTGCTCACGCCCGTCAACTTCAAGGACGAAGCCGATCGCCAGACCTTCCGTGATTTCAATGCTGACGTTGCCGTTGTCGTCGCCTATGGCCTGCTGTTGCCGGAAGCGATCCTGACCGGAACGCGGCTCGGCTGCTATAATGGCCATGCCTCGCTCTTGCCGCGCTGGCGTGGTGCGGCTCCCATCCAGCGTGCCATCATGGCCGGCGACCATGAGACCGGCATGATGGTGATGAAGATGGACAAGGGGTTGGACACAGGCCCGGTCGCGCTCACCAAGGCGGTGCAGATCGGCGAGACGATGACGGCGGGCGAGCTGCATGACCGGCTGATGCAGGTCGGCGCTAACCTGATGAAGGAAGCGATCGGCAAGCTTGAGGCCGATGACCTGCCACTGACCGAGCAGGCGGGCGAGGGCGTCGTCTACGCCGCCAAGATCAGCAAGGCCGAGACTCGCATCGATTTTGCGAGGACCGCGCGCGAAGTGCACGACCATATTCGCGGCCTGTCGCCTTTTCCCGGCGCCTGGTTTGAGCTCGAGATCGCCGGCAAGCCGGAGCGCATCAAGGTTTTGAACTCCGAGCGCGTGACGGCGGCAGGAACCGCCGGAACGGTGCTCGACGACACTCTCACCATTGCCTGCAGCGACGGTGCCGTGCGGCCGAC
The DNA here is from genome assembly GCF_014851895.1 of Ensifer sp. ENS11. Classification (NCBI taxonomy): domain Bacteria; kingdom Pseudomonadati; phylum Pseudomonadota; class Alphaproteobacteria; order Hyphomicrobiales; family Rhizobiaceae; genus Ensifer; species Ensifer sp. ENS11. The sequence goes on from NZ_JACVAN010000001.1 coordinate 357,606, forward strand.
GCGGCTGCAGCGGGCAGGCGGCAAGGCTCTCAGTGTTGCCGATTTCCTGCGCGGTACGCCCATCGCCGCCGGCACGAGGGTCGGCTGATGCCGCGCTTTCGACTGATCGTCGAATATGACGGCTCCAACTATGTCGGCTGGCAGCGCCAGGACAACGGCGCTTCCGTCCAGGGCGCGATCGAAAAAGCGATCCTGTCCTTGACCGGCGAAACCGTCTCGATCCGCGGTGCCGGGCGGACCGATTCCGGCGTTCATGCCGTCGGGCAGGTGGCGCATGCGGACCTGACGCGCGAGTGGAAACCTCACACGCTGCGCAATGCGCTGAACGCGCATCTGGGCATGGCCGGCGAGGGCGTCTCGATCCTCGACGCCCAGGAAGTCACAGACGCCTTCGACGCACGGTTTTCGGCGCTGCGCCGGCATTATCTCTACCGCATCATCTGCCGTCCGTCGCGGCTGGCGCTGGAGGCGAAGCGTGCCTGGTGGGTGACGAAGCCGCTCGATCACGAGGCGATGCATGAAGGCGCGCAACGGCTCGTCGGCCACCACGACTTCACCACCTTCCGCTCCGTCCATTGCCAGGCGACAAGCCCGATGCGCACGCTCGACCGGCTGGATGTCTCTCGCACCGGCAATCTGATCGAAATTCGCGCCACGGCGCAGAGCTTCCTGCACAATCAGATCCGTTCCTTCGCCGGCTCGCTGAAGCTGGTTGGCGAAGGCAAATGGACGCCGGACGAGCTGCAGGCGGCACTCGAAGCGCGCGACCGCAAGGCCTGCGGTCCGGTGGCGCCGCCCGACGGGCTTTATTTCATGCAGGTCGATTACTGAGGAAGGTAACGTCGCGCGCAGATGGCGCGTGACGTCTGTCAGGTCGGGATAAGGCCGAAGAACTGCTGCAGCAATTCGCCCATCATCATCGACGGCAGCAGGAAAAGCGCCGTCAGCGCCGTGGCCAGCAAGGTCTGGTTTCCGGTAATGATGCGCAGCAGCCGGAAGAGTATGCCGATGCTGACGAAGAGCAGCACCAGCCAGATCAGGCTCGTCAGCCCTTCGCTGCCGGGAATGACGAGGCGGATCGCCGCCGGCACCGCCATCGCATAGGACAGCGGCACGGAAAGCCAGTTGGTGGTGACGACGATCGGCACCACGGCGGCGGCAAAGCCGAGTGGGCGCGCCAGGACGAAGACCAGCACCAGCGGCAGCAGCCAGCTGGCGAGATCGACAACCAGAAGCTTGAAGACGAAGCCGAAGCCGACAGTGGTTCCTGTTGGCATTGCAGAGAGATAATAAAGCCGCCAGGATGCCCAGGTGACGGCAATGGCCGGCAGGCACCAGAGCATCGCTGTAAACGAACGCCACAATCCGCTCTCGCTGAAATCGAGCCAGCGGAAGCCTTCGCCATTGCCCTGGATCAGCAGCCAGAGGCCCTTGATATAGGAAAGAACCTCCTCAAGCAGCGGCATGGCCGAACCAGCTGAAGATGAAGGTTTCGTAGATTTCCGTCAGCGTTTCGAGATCGGCGACGGCGACACGCTCGTCCACCATATGCATGGTCTGGCCGACAAGCCCGAATTCGACGACGGGGCAATAGTCCTTGATGAACCGCGCATCCGAGGTGCCGCCGGTGGTCGAAAGTTTCGGCTGCTGGCCGGTGACCGCTTCGATAGCGCCTGACAGCGAATCGATCAGCGCATTGTTGCGCGTCAGGAAAACGTGGCTCGGCCGTTCGTTCCAGGTGATCTCGTAACGGACCGGGTCGCGGCCTGCCCGCAGAGCGCCGTCCGTTGCCGCGCGGTCGAGGCGGGCGATGATCTCCGCCATCAGGCTCTCGGCGGTCCAGGTGTCGTTGAAGCGGATATTGAAGGCAGCAGCCGCCTTCGCAGGGATGACGTTGACGGCGCCATTGCCGACGTCGATGGTCGTCACTTCCAGGTTCGACGGCTGGAAGTTTTCCGTGCCGTTGTCGAAGGGCGGGTCCATCAGTGCCTGGGTCAGTTGCAGGATGCCGCGCACCGGATTGTCCGCCAGGTGCGGATAGGCCGCGTGGCCCTGGACGCCGTTGACGGTGATCCGGCCGGAAAGCGAGCCACGGCGGCCGATCTTGATCATGTCGCCGAGACGGTCTGGATTGGTCGGTTCGCCGACAAGGCAGGCGTCCCAACGCTCGCCCTTGGCGGCAGCCCAGCCGAGAAGTTTCGTCGTGCCGTTGATCGCAGGGCCTTCCTCGTCGCCGGTGATGAGGAACGAAACCGAGCCCTTGGGGACCCCATGCTTTTCGATGTGGCGGGCGACGGCTGCGACGAAGCAGGCAATGCCGCCCTTCATGTCGACCGCGCCGCGGCCATACATTTCGCCGCCGGCGATATCGGCGGAAAACGGACCGTGGGTCCACGCGCCGTCGTCGCCGACCGGCACCACGTCGGTATGGCCGGCAAACATCAGATGCGGGCCGTCGCTGCCGAGCCGGGCATAGAGGTTCTCGATATCGGGCGTACCCGCGTCTTTGGCCGTGACCCGGTCGACGGCAAAGCCGAGCGGCTTGAGCATGGCTTCAAGCGCTGAGTGCGCGCCGCCTTCGGCAGGGGTAACGGAGGGGCAACGGATGAGGGTGGCGAGATTGGCGATCGGATCGGTCGAGGTCATGTAGCGATATGCCGTCTGCGTGGCGCTGGGGCCAATGGGATTGAGGATGCTGGTTTATCCGATCGTTGCGCGGCTGTCACGCAGGATGGGTGTGCAGCCGACGGCTGAGGCTATCCGTCTGTCTTCAACGTAAACGGGCCGGATCAGATCCGGCCCGCTCAAAGCGCATATGCGGCAAGATTACCTCATTCTCCGGGCGCGAGATGAGGTGCTTCGATATGCGCTCCGGCGTGCTTCAGAGGCCGCTCGCCCGAGAGCTTGCGGATCAGCACGTAGAACACCGGCGTCATGAAGATGCCGAAGGCGGTGACGCCGATCATGCCGGAAAAGACCGCGACCCCCATGGCCGAGCGCATTTCGGCGCCGGCGCCGGTGGAGATCACCAGGGGCACGACACCCATGATGAAGGCCATCGAGGTCATCAGGATCGGCCGCAGGCGCAGCCGGCTCGCTTCGATCGCCGCCTGGACGGCGGTGCTGCCTGATAGTTCCAGTTCGCGGGCGAACTCGACGATCAGGATCGCGTTCTTGGCGGAAAGCCCGACAAGCACGATCAGGCCGATCTGCGTGAAGACGTTGTTGTCGCCTCCGGTCAGCCAGACGCCGGCAAGGGCGGCCATGATGCCCATCGGCACGATCAGGATAATCGCGATCGGCAGGGTCAGGCTTTCATACTGGGCGGCCAGCACGAGATAGACCAAGAGCAGCGCCAGCGGGAAGACGAGCATGCCCGAATTGCCGGCAAGAATCTGCTGATAGGTCAAATCCGTCCACTCGAATGCGATACCGGGCGGCAGCGTTTCCGCGGCGATCTTCTCGATCGCGGCCTGAGCCTGGCCCGAGGAGAAGCCCGGCGCCGGGCCGCCGTTGATGTCGGCCGACAGGAAGCCGTTGTAGCGGATCGCCCGCTCGGCGCCGACCGTCTGCTCGACCTTCAACAGTGCCGACAGCGGGATCATCTCGCCCGATTGCGAACGCACCTTCAGCTTGCCGATGTCGTCGGCGTGGCTGCGGTAGTTTGCATCGGCCTGGACGCGCACGCTGTAGGTGCGGCCGAAGGCGTTGAAGTCGTTGACGTAGAGCGAGCCCAGATAGATCTGCAGCGTCTCGAACACATCGGTCACTTCGACGCCGAGCTGGCGCGCCTTGACGCGGTCGAGGTCGGCGTAGAGCTGCGGCACGTTGATCTGGAAGCTCGAGTAGATGCCAGCCAGCTCCGGCGTCTGGTAGGCCTTGGCAATGAAGGCCTTGGTCGCCTCGTCGAGTGCCTGGTAGCCGAGGCCGTTCTTGTCCTCGATCTGCAGCTTGAAGCCGCCGGTGGTGCCCAGCCCCTGGACGGGCGGCGGCGGGAACATGGCGATGAAGGCATCCTGGATCGCGCCGAATTCCTGGTTCAGCTGCATGGCGATCGCCCCGCCCGAAAGCTCGGGCGTCGTGCGCTCCTCGAACGGCTTCAGCGCCACGAAGACGATGCCGGAGTTCGACGAGTTGGTGAAGCCGTTGATCGACAGGCCGGGGAAGGCGATGGCATTTTCGACGCCGGGATGCTTGAGCGCGATATCACTCATGCGGCGGATGACGTCTTCCGAGCGGTCGAGCGTCGCTGCGTCAGGCAACTGTGCAAAGCCGATCAGATACTGCTTGTCCTGGGCGGGCACGAAGCCGCCGGGAACGGCGCGGAACAGCACGAAGGTGACGCCGAGCAGCAGGACATAGACGCCCATGATCAGCGACTTGCGCGACAGGATCCTGCCGACGCCGCGGCCATAGGCTTCCGAGCTGCGACCGAAGAAGCGGTTGAAGCCGCGGAAGAACCAGCCGAACACCTTGTCCATGGCACGGGTCAGCCAATCCTTCGGCGCATGGTGATTGCGCAGGAGGAGGGCGGCGAGCGCCGGGGAAAGCGTCAGCGAGTTGATGGCGGAGATCACCGTCGAGATGGCGATCGTCAGTGCGAACTGGCGGTAGAACTGCCCGGTCAGGCCGGTGATGAACGCAAGCGGCACGAACACGGCGACGAGCACCAGCGCAATGGCGATGATCGGTCCGGAAACCTCCTGCATCGCACGGTAGGTCGCCTGTACCGGCGACAGACCCTGCTCTATGTTACGTTCGACGTTTTCGACCACGACGATGGCGTCGTCGACGACGATGCCGATCGCCAGCACCAGGCCGAACAGGCTGAGCGCGTTGATCGAGAAGCCGAAGACGTACATCACCGCGAAGGTGCCGACGATCGAGACGGGCACCGCCACGAGCGGGATGATCGAGGCGCGCCAGGTCTGCAGGAAGACGATGACGACGATGACGACCAGCGCGATCGCTTCAAGCAGGGTGTGGATGACCGACTCGATCGAGGCACGCACGAACTGGGTGGTGTCGTAGACGATCTCGTAGTCGACGCCGTCGGGCATGGTCAGCTTCAGCTCGGCCATGGCCTTGTGAACGTTTTCCGAGATCTGGATCGCGTTTGAGCCCGGCGCCTGGAAGACGCCCATGCCGACGGCGGCCTTGTTGTCGAGCAGCGAGCGCAGCGAATAGTCGGCAGCGCCCATTTCGACGCGTGCGACGTCGCCAAGCCGCGTGACCTCGCCGCCGGCGCCCGACTTGACGACGATGTCGGCAAAGTCCTCAGGCGTCTGCAGGCGGCCTTGCGCGTTGACGGAAAGCTGCAGGTCGAGGCCGGGAACCGACGGCGAGGCGCCGATGACGCCGGCGGCGGCCTGAACGTTCTGCGCGCGGATGGCGTTGGCCACGTCGCTTGCCGCAAGACCGCGTTCGGCAGCCTTCTGCGGGTCGATCCAGATGCGCATCGAATAGTCGCCGCCGCCGAAGATCTGTACCTGGCCGACGCCGTCGATGCGGGCGAGCCGATCCTTGACGTTGAGCACGCCGTAATTGCGCAGATAGTTGATGTCGTACTGGCCGTTGGGCGACAACAGGTGCACGACGAGCGTCAGGTCCGGCGAGCTCTTGACGGTCGTGACGCCGAGACGGCGCACTTCCTCGGGCAGGCGCGGCTCGGCCTGCGCGACGCGGTTCTGTATCAGCTGCTGGGCCTGGTCCGGGTCGGTGCCGAGTTCGAAGGTGACGGTCAGCGTCATCAGACCGTCCGCCGTCGCCTGGCTCTGCATGTAGAGCATGCCCTCGACGCCGTTGATCTGTTCTTCGAGCGGCGTTGCCACCGTCTCGGCGATAACAGCCGGGTTGGCGCCGGGATACTGCGCCCGCACGACGATCTGCGGCGGCACGACTTCGGGATATTCGGAGATCGGCAGGCCGGTCATGCCGAGCAGGCCGCCCACGAAGATCAGGACCGAAAGAACGCCCGCGAAGACCGGGCGGTCGACGAAGAAGCGTGAGAAGTTCATTGACGTATCCCCCTTGGGACGAGTTCAGGCAAATCTCCGGCTGTCGCGGCAAGAACACTCGCCACGCGCCGGGATCTGCTAAGTGATGTCTGGGCGGCCAATCCCGCCTCGGCGACAGCCGAAGTGGGTGCCGTCATGTCCTACTTGGTTGCGATCGACGCCGTCGTTTCTTCGACCTGCTGCGGTGCCACGAGCACACCCGGGCGTACCCGCTGCAGGCCGTTGACGACGATGTTCTCGCCGGTCTTCAGGCCGCTTTCGACGATGCGCAGCCCGTCGGAACTCGGGCCAAGCTTCACCTGGCGGTACTCGACCTTGTTGTCGGAGCCGACGACGAACACGAATTTCTTGTCCTGGTCGGAGCCGATGGCGCGATCGCTGATCACGAGCTTTTCTTCGGGCTCCGGTTCGCCGATGCGGATGCGCACGAACTGGCCGGGGATCAGCCGCCCGTCGGCATTTTCAAGCGCGGCGCGGACGCGGATCGTGCCGGTCGCCGCATCCACCTCGTTGTTGATGAGCTGGATATGGCCGGAGATCGGCGTGCCTTCGTCGGCAGCGGTGCCGATCTGCACCGGGATGCGCTCGATGGCGTTGCCGCCGGCCGAGGCCTGGAGCCGGGCGAGTGCAGTGGTGACCACTTCTTCGCTGGCGCTGAAGCTTGCGTAGATCGGGTCGACCGAGACCAGCGTCGTCAGCACCGGCGAAGCGGAGCCGGCGGCGACGAGGTTGCCGGCGGTCACTTCCAGCCGGCCGACGCGGCCGGAGATCGGTGCCTTGACTTCGGTGTATTCCAGGTCGAGTTCGGCCGTGCGCAACGCGGCCTTGGCGGAGCGCACGCTCGCCTGCGCCTCGTCGAAGGCGCTGAGGCGCTGGTCGACGCCGCTCTGTGGGATGGCGCTCGTGGTCACGAGCTTGCGTCCGCGGTCGAGTTCCGTCCTGGCGAGCGCCACCCGCGCCTCGGCTGCTGCGACCTCGGCTGCAGCCCGGTCGACGGCTGCCGCATAGGGCTCGGGATCGATGGTGAGCAAAAGGTCGCCCTTTTTCACCAGTGCACCCTCGCGGAAGTGGGCTTGGAGAATGGCGCCGCCGACACGGGGGCGAATCTCGACGCGTTCGATCGCTTCCAGCCGCCCGGAAAAATCTTCCCAGGTGGTGATGCGGCGCGACTGCGCCTTGGCCACCGAAACCGGCACGGCCGGTGGAAGCGCGGCTGCCGTTTCGGTTGCGGCATCCGCCTCGAAGTGCTGCGGCAGGCCAAGAAGAACCGCGGCACCGCCGGCGGCGGACAATAGGATGCTCAGGCCGGCGCCCCAGAGGGCCCGGCGGGTCACTGTCGATTTCATTTTTCTCTCCTTGCCGGTTGGGAGCCGGCGTTTTTGCTGCTGTCGTCAGCGAAAGGGAAAGGCCGGCGGCCCTGTCGTCCTTGGCTAACGCATCGTCATTTCAGCCGGCTTCGCCCCCGCCTGCTGGAAGAAGCGGGAAAAGATGCCGGTAATCGTTTCTTCCTGGGATGCCCAGGTTTCAGCGTTCACGGTATTTTCCGGTATCCACCCGGCGCGGCCGGGAAGAATATGGGACTGAACGCTCACGCCCGCCTGGCGAAGACGGTCTGCATAGGCAGCAGTCTCGTCGCGCATCGGGCATTCCTCGCTGGTCAGGATGAGCGAGGGAACAAGGCCGGCGAGCCGCGTACAGTGCGCCGGAGCGGCATAGGGATGCGTGAATCCACCGCATTCGCCCAGATACCGTTGCCAGCCTTCGGCGATCGATTGCACCGAACCCTCGGGACAGTATTTGCGAAACGATGCGGTCGCCAGGCACGGATCCAGCATCGGCGACAGGAGGATCTGCCCCTTGAGGTCGGTGAGGAACTGGTCGCGAGCCATCAGCGCCACGCCGGCTGCCACGTTGCCGCCCGCCTCCTCGCCGGCGATGAACAGCAACGATTTTTTATGCGCGAACTGCGGGCAACGCGCACGCATCGAAGAAAGCATGGAATAGGTGACGTCGAGTGCGGCCGGGAACGGATTGAGGCAGGCCGACGCATATTCCGGCGAGATGACGATGGCACCGGCCGCCGCAAGCGCCTTGGCGACGCGTTCGCCGGCTGCGATCGAGCTGCCGACGAAGGAGCCGCCATGCAGGTGCAGCACCACGGGCGGCGGGTTGAGCAGCGTTTCGCCACTATAGACACGTGCCGGGCACGAACCTTTGCCCGTCTGCATCGTCTCTACCGTAAAGCGTTCACCCATCTCTCTTGCCTTTGCCACGGGGTCATCCCACATGAGGCGACAACCCGCCATGATGGGAGAATAACATTGTCTTCTGTCTGGAATAGTCCGTCTAATCCGACTACACTATTCAGTATCTCGAACAATAATGGCTATTGAAAATGGACCAGCTCACGGCCATGCGCGCGTTTCTCCGCGTTGTCGAAACCGGCAATTTCACACGTGCTTCCGCTTCGCTCAATATGCCCAAGGCGACCGTCACCAATCTCATCCAGGGATTGGAAGCGCATCTGCGCACCAAGCTGCTCAATCGCACGACGCGGCGGGTTCTGGTGACCCCGGATGGCGCGCTCTATTACGAGCGGGCCGCGCGCCTCGTGACCGACCTCGATGAGCTCGACGGCAGCCTGTCGAGCGCCCAGACGCTGCCGAAGGGGCGGCTGCGCGTGGAGATGGCAAGCGCCATGGCCAATCTCATCGTTATCCCGGCTCTGTCCGAATTCCACAAGCGCTACCCTGACATCCAGATCGATCTCGGCGTCTCGGACCGCACCGTCGACTATGTTGCCGAGAATGTCGACTGCGCCATTCGTGTCGGCACCCTGACCGACCAGTCGCTGATTGCCCGGCGCATCACCGACATGAGCTTCGTCGCCTGCGCGGCACCCGACTATCTCGACCGTTGCTCGACGCCGCAACATCCCTCCGATCTTTCGAAGAATTGTTATGTCGTCGGCTATTTCCGCCCGCAGACCGGCCAGCAGATGCCGTTCTATTTCAAGCGCGGCGCGGAAGAGATCGAGGTTCATGGTCGTTATGCGGTGGCCGCCAACGAATCGACCACCTATCTCGCCGCCGCCCGTGCCGGCCTCGGTGTCATCCAGGCGCCCCGCTTCATGGTGCGGGAGGATCTTGAGACCGGCGCGATGCGGAGGGTGCTGCAGGACTGGCAAATCGAATCGATGCCGATCTATCTCGTCTATCCGCCGAACCGACACCTGAGCAGCCGTCTGCGCGTCTTTGCCGACTGGGTGGTGAAAGTGATCGCCCAGTCGCAACTCGACGGCGAATAGGCCTATTTGCCCCGCTCGGCGTCGTAGCGCGCGCGCGCCGCGTCGAGAGTGCCGAAATGCGTCTCGGCCCAACGGTCGAGCACCAGCAGGGTTTCGCTGAGCGAACGGCCGACAGCGCTGAGGCTGTATTCCACATGCGGCGGCACGGTCTTCTTGTCCTCGCGAATGACAAGGCCGTTCCGCTCCAGTTCCTTCAGCGTCTGCGTCAGCATCTTCTGCGAGACGTCGCCAAGCCGGCGCATCAGCGCGGCGTTGCGCATCGGCCCTTCTTCGAGCGCCGAGATGATCAGCATCGCCCATTTGCTGGCGATCAGCTCCAGCGCATGCCGCGAGGAGCAGGTCGGGTCGAAGACATCCGGAATGGAGGTGATGGGTGCTTCGAGCGGGTCTGTCGAGATTTTCATAGTTACCAAAAGGTGCGTAATTGCTATCCAGTGCCTACCCTACCAGATTGTTCTCCAGATGGAAATTTCGATGGAGACGGTAATGGCATGGATCATCCTGATAGCGGCGAGCCTGATTGAAATCATCATGGGCCTGGCGCTCAAATATGCCGAAGGCTGGACGAAACTGGTGCCGAGCGCGATCGGCATCGCAGCGGCGCTCGGCAGCGTCTACCTCCTGACGATCGCCATGCGCGACCTGCCGGCCGGCACTGCCTACGCCGCCTGGACCGGCATCGGCTCAGTCGGCATCACGGTGCTCGGCATCGTGCTTTTCGGGGATCCCGTCTCCTGGATGCGGATCACCTGCATCGCGATGATCATCGTCGCCGTCGCCGGCCTGCGCTTCCTCGAAGCCTGATACGGCCAGCCGCCGCAACTGCAGACAAAAAAAAGCGCCGCGATTTGATCGCGGCGCTTTTTGATTTGGGCTGACGCCGTTGCTGCGGCAAGCTTAGCTCTGGCGGTTCTTGGCGTTGTTGCCCTTGGGCTTCGGCTTGAAGCCGCCGTCCTTGCCGGCGTTCGGCTTGGCCTTCTTTTTAGTCCAGGCGTCGCGGTTTTCCGGCGGCTTGTCGTCGGTGTGGGCCGGGGCGGCGGCGTAAGCCGGCTTCTTGTCGAACTTGCGCTTCGGCTTGAAGTCGCCGTCACTGCGTGCCGCATCGTCCGAATAGGGGCGCTTCTTGGCAAAGGCCGGTTTGTCCTTGGAGAAACCTGGCTTGTCCTTGGAGAAGTTCGGCTTGTCCTTGGAAAAACTCGGCTTCTCCTGGCGCTGCTGCGACAGATCGGGAGCGCCCGGCAGCGTCTTCACCCGGATGCCCTTCTCCAGCATGCCCTCCTTGCCGATCGACGACAGGAAGCGCTCGGCTCCATCGGAGGTCATTTCGACGAAGGTCTCTTCCTGCTGCATGCGGATCGCGCCGATGTCGCGCTTGGTCAGCTTGCCGTGGCGGCAGAGCATCGGGATCAGCCAGCGCGGCTCGGCATTCTGCTTGCGGCCGACCGAGAGCGAGAACCAGCTGCCATCGCTGAAATCGGCGCGCGGCGCGTCATAGTCTTCGCGCGGTGCAGACTTCTCATCGCGGCGCGGCTTTGCGCGGCTGTCGCCGACGGCAACCTCGATCAGGTCTTCCGGGGCCGAGCGGCCAGAGCGGAACTGGCGCACGAAGGCGGCAGCCATCTGCTCGGCACCATGAAGCTCGATGAGCGCGCGCACGATCGCCTCTTCGTCTTCGCGGATCGGTTCGGCAAAGCTCGTGTCGGCAAGCAGGCGCTCGTCGTCGCGGCGGCTGACCTCGTCGGCCGACGGCGGGCGGGCCCAGTTGGCGGTGATCCGGGCGTTTTCGAGCAGGCGCTCCGCCTTGCGGCGCTGGCTCACCGGCACGATCAGGGCGCTGACGCCCTTCTGGCCGGCGCGTCCGGTGCGGCCGCTGCGGTGCAGCAGTGTATCCGGGTTGGTCGGCAGGTCGGCGTGGATGACCAGTTCGAGGCCCGGCAAGTCGATGCCGCGGGCGGCAACGTCGGTGGCGATGCAGACGCGGGCGCGTCCGTCGCGCATGGCCTGCAGCGCGTGGGTGCGTTCGTTCTGGCTGAGTTCGCCCGACAGAGCCACCACCGAGAAGCCGCGGTTGTTGAAGCGGGCAGTCAGATGGTTGACGGCTGCACGGGTCGAGCAGAAGACGATCGCATTCTTCGCTTCGTAGAAGCGCAGGACGTTGATGATCGCGTTTTCGCGATCGTTCGACGCAACGGTCAGGGCGCGGTATTCGATGTCGACGTGCTGCTTCTGCTCGGACGCGGTGCTGATGCGCACGGCGTCGCGCTGGTAGTTCTTGGCAAGCGTCGCGATCGAGCGCGGTACGGTCGCCGAAAACATCAGCGTGCGGCGGTCGTCGGGAGACTCCTCGAGGATGAATTCGAGGTCCTCGCGGAAACCGAGATCGAGCATCTCGTCGGCCTCGTCGAGCACGACGGCACGCAACGAAGAAATATCGAGCGAGTTGCGGCGGATATGGTCGCATAGGCGTCCGGGCGTGCCGACGACGATGTGGGCGCCGCGCTCCAGCGCGCGCTTCTCGGTGCGCATGTCCATGCCGCCGACGCAGGACGCGATCGTCGCGCCAGTCTGCTCATAGAGCCATTCGAGCTCGCGCTTGACCTGCAGCGCCAGTTCGCGCGTTGGTGCGATCACAAGCGCCAGCGGCGCGCCGGGCGCGCTGAAGCGGCGCTGGTCGCCAAGCAGGGTCGGTGCCAGCGCCAGGCCGAAGGCGACGGTCTTGCCGGAGCCGGTCTGGGCCGATACCAGCGCATCCTTGCCCGCCAGATCAGGATCGCGCATCGCCTGTTGAACCGGCGTCAACTCGTTGTAACCGCGTTTTGCCAACGCCTCGGCGATCGCAGGCGCGATCCCTTCGAATTCTGTCATCTCTCGTCTTTCGGATTTCGGTTTTCGCGCCGGTAAACGAACAAGACCTTGGATCAGGTCGTCATCAGGCGCCGATTGCCGCGGCCAGCATCTTATCGCCGGCCTGTTCATGGCGCGCTACATACGCGTTCGGGCCCGAAATGTACAGTGCGCCGCTCAAGCGCCGGGTTCATCGCTGGTTTGGCCGAATTCGTTCGGCCCCTCGGTGCCCGGCCAGAGACAGAGCGCGATGAAGACGATGGGGCTCAGGACAGGGATGAACAGGCAGATCGCCAGCGGTCCGGGATAGCCGATATCGTGCAGCCGCTTGATCGCCAGCATGGCGATCGAGAGCGTGGAAACGATGCCGGACACGATCAGCGCCAGCGTCCAGAGCGCCAGCGCGGTCCTGTGGTTCTCGTTGGCGAGCATCTGCGCGACGACGAAACCGCCTATCAGCAGCCAGAAAAGCCAGGACAGGAAAAAGGGCAGGCGGGTGATGCGGCCGGAGGGGCTGAAGAACAGCCAGATCATGCTCGGCCGTCGCCCCTCCGGTGTCATCGGATCAGTCTCGAAGCAGTTCGTTGATGCCGGTCTTGGAGCGGGTCTTCTCGTCGACGCGCTTGACGATGACGGCGCAGTAGAGGTTCGGTGCCGGCTGGCCGTTGCCCATGGTCGAGCCCGACGGCATCGAGCCGGCGACGACGACGGAGTAGGGCGGGACTTCACCATAGGTCACTTCGCCGGTGGCGCGGTCGACGATCTTGGTCGACTTGCCGATGAACACGCCCATGCCGAGAACCGAGCCCTCGCGCACGATGCAGCCTTCAACGACCTCGGAGCGGGCGCCGATGAAGCAATTGTCCTCAATGATCGTCGGGCCGGCCTGCATCGGCTCCAGCACGCCGCCGATGCCGACGCCGCCGGAGAGATGCACGTTCTTGCCGATCTGGGCGCAGGAGCCGACCGTGGCCCAGGTGTCGACCATCGTGCCTTCGCCGACATAGGCGCCGAGGTTGACGAAGGACGGCATCAGGATGGCGTTCGGCGCGATATAGGCCGAGCGGCGCACGACGCAGTTCGGCACGGCGCGGAAGCCGGCCTTCTCGAACTCGTTGACGCTCCAGCCGTCGAACTTGGAGGCGACCTTGTCCCACCAGACGGATTCCCCCGGGCCGCCCCGGACGATTTCCATCGGGTTGAGGCGGAAGGAGAGCAGAACGGCCTTCTTCAGCCATTGATTGACGGTCCAGTTGCCGTCGGCGCCACGCTCTGCCACCCGCACCTTGCCGCTGTCGAGCAGGTTCAGTGCCGTTTCCACGGCGTCGCGCACCGCGCCGCGCGTTCCGGTGTTTACGGAATCGCGGTCATCAAAGGCGGCGTCGATCGTCTGCGACAGGGAGGCGAGGTTGTGGTTCGTCATCGGAATTCCTTAAAGTTCGGCGGTTATCCTGCGAAAGCTCTACTGCATAATTCCGAAAATCGGAATCGATTTAAGGACAAAATTAGGCAGCGACGCGATGTGCGCCCGTGGGTGTTCTGTATCGGCTGGAATGCGCGGCGCCCGAGGCCCGTTCCGGAAAAGTTGGACCGCTTTTCGGCTCGACGCTGCCGGCAGGGCTTGGCAAGCGCGGTCGACTGCGGCATCAGGGGCATTCATGACCGATGAAACAGGATAGGACGCGTCCGCCCGAGATGCCGATTGTCCGGAACGCGACGGGAAAGACGATAGCATGGCACGCATGAAGAAGCGCAATCTGCGCCGTAAGGATGGGGTTTGGGATCCGCTGGCCGATAGCTCGCAGAGCCGGCAACGGGCGCAGACGGTGCCGGTGACGCCGCAGTCGGCCTCTCCTTCCTATCGCCTTGCCTATATCGACGACGATTTTCTCTGCCGCGAGGAACTGCGCCCGGTGCGGCTGCAGCTCGAACTCTTGAAGACCGAAATGATGCTGGAGGAGTACGGCATCAACTCGACCGTGGTGATGTTCGGTGGCGCGCGCATTCCCGAGCCGGGCGGCGACGCCTGGGCCGCCAGGAACGATATCCAGCGCAAGAACCTGGAAGCAGCCTCGGTCTATTACGACGAAGCGCGCAAGTTCGCGCAGATCGTCTCGGAACATTCCGCCAAGCTGCACTACAAGGAATATGTCGTCGTCACCGGCGGCGGGCCGGGTGTGATGGAGGCGGGCAACCGTGGCGCTGACGATGTCGGCGCGCCGTCGATCGGCCTCAACATCGTGTTGCCGCACGAGCAGGCGCCGAACCGCTTCGTGACGCCGGAGCTGTCGTTCAACTTCCACTATTTCGCCATCCGCAAGATGCATTTCCTGCTGCGCGCCAAGGCCGTCACGGTGTTTCCAGGCGGCTTCGGCACGTTGGACGAGCTGTTCGAAACGATGACGCTGATGCAGACCGGTCGCCTGGCGCTGGTCCCGCTCATTCTCTTCGGGGAAAAGTTCTGGCGCTCGATCATCAATTTCGAGGCGCTTGCCGAGTTCGGCACGATCGCGCCGAACGATATCGATCTGGTGCAGTTCGTCGAAACCGCCGATGAGGCCTGGGATATCATCTCCCGCTTCTACGAGACCGTCGATCCGCGGTCGGTGCCGATGGCGAACGGCAGGCGATAGCGCCTCTCCGGTAAACTTGCGAAGCGGTTTCGCTCAGGGGAGGCCATCTTCATTTCCTCCGGTTCTCGTGTATTTTGTGCCCATGCAGAACGACAATCGATCATCAGTCAGAAAAACAATCTCCCTCGCCCTGGGTGCCGCGATGACGCTTGCCGGAGCGATCGGGTTCCTGATCGAGAGCCTTCTTCGTCATTCGGTTTGATGCCGCCCTAAGCCCTGCATCCAAAACCGGAACCAGCGCCAGCAATCAATGCCGGCGAGCCAGTCGTTGAGCCAGCAGCCGCGCCTAGTGCTTCGGTAACGGCAATGCGTCAAAACAAGGATTGTGCATTTCCGCCGCCCTGTTTGACACGGAGCTTTCGACACCGCCGCGTGCCAATCCAGGCGCGCGGCGGTGTCGTCGGATACTCCTTTCACCGGGCGGCGGGAAAGGGCACCGATGGATCAAATTTTCTTGGTGAAGTCGGCGGCGTCGATGACACCGTCGCCGTTCTTGTCACGACGCTTGAACATTTTTTCTGAAGCACTTGCGACCTCGGCAGCGCTCAAAGAGCCGTTGCCGTCGGCGTCGACGCGCTTGAAGGCCTTTGGCCGCATGCCGGGCACCATGGCCGGCCGCGCGTCCTTCAGTTGGGCAAGGGCTGCGTCGCGCTCCTTGCCGTCCTTGCTCTTGGCTTCCTGCCAGGCCTTGCGGGCGTCGCGGAACGCCTGGCGCTTCGCCTGCATCTCGTCGGCACTGATCTGGCCGTCGCCATTGGTGTCGAATGCCTTGAAGTTCGCGGTCATGTGCGCCTGTAACTCGTCGAGTGACACCTTGGAATCGCTGTTGGTGTCCAGTCGCTTGATCATCCGTTCGGCCCGCTGTTCGGGCGTCATCTTGTCTCTGGCGGCAAATGATGGCGCAGCCAATCCGGTAACGGCGACGGCAAGGGCGGTTACGCCAAGGATCAGGGTTCTGTTCCGCATCATGCTTCCTTTCGATCGGGTTATGCCCGAACGAATGATAGGCAGCGGGACGGCGAGCACCAGTTAAACTTTGGTAATTTAAGTCTTTGGCGGGAAAGGGGTTTTTCCCGGGCCAAAATGTGTCGGGGTCAGAGGTCGGCGACCACGCGCCTGAGGAAGCTGGCGAGATCCTCGGTGACGTAATCGATCTGCTCGTCCTCGTCTCCGGACTGCTCCCAGGATTCGGCGAACTCGTATTCGAAGTTGCGCGGCACCAGTAGAACCGTCTTCATCCCGAGCGTTTTCGGAACCAGAAGGTTGCGCGGCAGGTCCTCGAACATGACCGCATTGCGGGTATCGACCCGGTGCAGGCTCATGAACTTGTCATAGGTTTCGCCGGCCGGCTTCGGCACGAAATCGGCAGCGACGATATCGAAGATGTCGTTGAAGTGATCGAGGATGCCGAGTGCGCGAGCGGTCATTTCCGCATGTGCAACGCTGCCGTTGGTGAAGATGAACTTGCGCCCCGGTAGCGCCTTGATCGCTTCGCCCAGCGTCGGATCCGGCGGCACGATGCTGTAGTCGATCGCATGCGCCTTTTCGAGGAAGTCGCTCGGGTCGATGCCGTGATGGATCATCAGGCCTTTGAGCGTCGTGCCGTGATCGCGGTAGTAGTCTTTCTGCAGCTTCTTCGCGTCCGCCGGCTCGAGCGACAGCAGCGCCGAAACGTAAGCCGTCATGTTACGGTCGATCTGCGAGAACAGATTGACGTGGTGCGGGTAGAGCGTGTTGTCCAGATCGAAGACCCAGTCGGTGACATGGGCGAATTCGTCGTGGGTCGGCAGGCGATCGAGCTTTTTCATGACCGCCTTATGACACGGGTATGGGCGGCCACCAAACGAGAAAATTCACCCCGCCGCACGGGCTACCCTACCGGCGCAGACGTTTCCACTTTGAATTGCCAAAACAACATGGCATCGTTCGGCCGGCGCGGCTTTGACGTAGGGGTTCCGGATGCCGATGTCGGACGAACTGTTTTACCTGCTGTTTCTGTTCGGATTCTACGCGACGACAGTCGTTACCTATTTCGCCCTGGGTTATGGCCTGACCTGGGTCAACGACCGCAATCCCGAGCGAAAGATTCAGAAGGGACGCGGTTCCGACAAGCGCCGCAGGGCGGAAGTCCGCCAGAGCCTGGTGTCGATGTTCAGCGCCTGCCTGCCGCTGACGATCGGCCTCTATGTCCAGCAAAAGGGCTGGGCGCCCGGGCCCTGGACCTTCAATTGGTGGGCGGCGGTGCCGCTCTTTGTCCTGTGCATGTTCCTCTACGATACCTGGTTCTATTTCATGCACCGGCTGCTGCACACCAAGTGGCTGTTTCCACTGCACGCCCTTCATCACAGAAGCGTCGCACCAACGATCTGGAGCACCTATTCTGAGGATTTCTTCGACAACTTCCTCTTGCAGAGTTTTTCAGCCGTCGTCGTTTTCGCCGTCCCGTTTCCGCCGGCGATCCTGATCGGGCACCGGTTGTTCGAACATTTCAACGGCATGTTCGGGCACTGCGGGTTCGAGTATTTCGCCTCATCGACGGCGCGATATCCGTCCCCTCTCTTGTGCACGACGTTCCACGACCAGCATCATTCCGGCTTCAAGTACAACTACGGCAACTACTTTTCGTTCTGGGATCGCGTGCTCGGCACGATCTCGCCGAACTACGATCAGCGCGTGAAGGCCTTCGAAGACGAAGGTCAGCCGCTCACGTTCAGTCGGGCGGTCGACCTGGCGGAAGTTCAGGAAAAGCCGGACTGATATCAGCGCAGGTTGGTATATATCGGCGAGACTGTACGGAGTTCTTGGCAATATCAGGACCCGCGTGCTAGCTCGCAGCCATGGAAACCTGGGTAATCATCACCGTCGCTGCGGCCTTCCTTCAGAATGTCCGCTCCGCCATGCAGAAACACCTGAAGGGCGTCATGGGCACGACCGGCGCGACCTTCGTGCGTTTCGGTTTCGGCCTGCCTTTTGCGTTGCTCTATCTCATCGTGCTCTGGCGCGTGGCGGGCCATCCGCTGCCGGTGCCGAACGGCACATTCTTCCTGTGGGCGGTCATCGGCGGGCTGGCGCAGATCGCGGCGACCTTCCTGCTGGTGCACCTCTTCTCCTTCCGCAACTTTGCGGTTGGCACCGCCTATTCGCGCACCGAGCCGGCCCAGGCAGCGCTCTTCGGCCTCATCTTCCTGGGCGAGCGGGCGAGCGAGGGCACGCTGGTGGCGATCGCCATCTCCGTCGTCGGCGTCATGCTGATTTCGGTTGCGCGTACGACGCTGAGCCCGCGCTCGCTGGTCACTTCGGTTTTCAGCCGCACGGCCGGGATAGGCCTTCTCTCGGGCACGTTCTTCGGGCTTTCGGCCGTGGCCTATCGTTCGGCCTCGCTGGTGCTCGCGCCCAGCCTGCCGGCACCGGATTACATGATGCAGGCGAGCTTCACGCTCGGCTTCGTCATCCTGCTGCAGACGGTGGTGATGCTGATCTGGATCGTGCTGCGCGAGCCGGCCGAGCTGAAGCGCATTGCCGCTGCGTGGAAGCCTGCCTTCGTCGTCGGCTTCGTCGGCGCCTCCGCTTCCTTCGGCTGGTTCATGGCAATGACGCTGCAGCAGGCGGCGATCGTGAAAGTAGTGGCGCAGGTCGAGATGCTCTTCACATTCGCCTCGTCCTTCTTCATCTTCCGCGAGTGGATCAATCGTCTCGAACTCCTCGGCTGCCTCCTGATCGTGCTCGGCGTGGTGACGCTCGTGCTTATCTGAACTGTCGCCAAACCATCGCCGGAAAAATAGACGCCCGAAAACCGGCGCCCGTCCCTTCGCACACATGGTAGAAGGGCCGCATGTTGTTCGATCTTCCTTCCGACGAAACGCTTTACGATGCCCTGATTGCGCGCAGCACCGAATACGAGGGCGCTGCCTATGTCTGCGTCAAGACGACGGGCATTTTCTGCCGCCTCTCCTGTCCCGCTCGCAAGCCGAAGCGCGAGAACACCATCTTCGTCGGCTCGATCGGCACCTGCCTCGAAGCCGGCTTTCGCCCGTGCCAGCGCTGCAAGCCGCTTGCAACCGTCGGTGCCAAGGATCCGCTGGTCGATGACCTGCTGCAGGCACTGGAGGCAGCACCCGAACGGCGCTGGACCGAGGACGACCTGGTTCGCCGCGGCCATGATCCGTCGACCGTTCGCCGCGCCTTCAAGCGCAATCTCGGCATCACCTTTCTCGATCTTGCCCGACATCGGCGACTGGGCCTTGCCGCCCGCCAACTCGCCGAGGGCGGCCGGGTCATTGATGCGCAGATCGACGCCGGATACGAATCGCCGAGCGGCTTTCGCGCCGCCTTTGCCAAATTGCTCGGCGAAGCGCCGGCTATGTCGCAGGGCCGTGTGCTGCTGTTTGCCGACCGCATCGACACGCCGCTTGGCCCGATGGTGGCGGTCGCCGACAAGACCCATCTGCACATTCTCGAGTTTCACGATCGCAAGGCGTTGCCGACCGAGCTCGAAAACCTGAAGCGCAAGACCCGCTCGGCGATCGTCCCAGGCCGCACGGCGCCGATCGACCAGATGGAGGCGGAGCTGAAAGCCTATTTCTCGGGCGATATCGCAGAGTTTCGCACGCCCCTGGCGCCTGGCGGCACTGCCTTCGAGCGTGAGGTCTGGGCAAGGCTCGTGAAAATTCCGCTCGGAGAGACACGTTCCTATGGTGACATCGCGCGCGAGGTCGATACGATCCAGGCCGTGCGTGCCGTGGCGAAGGCCAACGGGTCCAACCAGATCGCCATCGTCATTCCCTGCCACCGCTGCATCGGCTCCGATGGTTCGCTGACGGGATATGGCGGCGGGTTGTGGCGCAAGCAATGGCTGCTGCGGCACGAAGGCAAAATGAAACCTGTGGGATTGTTTGCGGAGGAAATGCAATGAACCAGACTGAAAAGGCCACCGAATTCGCCGCTCTGCATCGCAAGGGCGATCCGGTGGTGCTCTACAATATCTGGGATGCGGGCAGCGCCAAGGCCGTGGCCGAGGCTGGAGCCAAGGCGCTTGCGACCGGCAGCTGGTCGATTGCCGCCGCGCATGGGTTTGGCGATGGCGAGAAGGTTCCGCTGGCGCTGCTTACCGATATCGCCCGGCTGATCGTCGCCTCGACCGAACTGCCGGTCACGGTCGATTTCGAGGGCGCCTATTCCGACGACCCGGCAACGGGGGCTGCCAATGTCTCGCGTCTGATCGACGTCGGCGCCATCGGCATCAACTTCGAAGATCAGGTTGTCGGCAAATCCGGCGTGCATGCGGTCGAAAAGCAGGCCGCCCGCATCCGCGCGATCCGCGAAATGGCGGACCGCCGCAGTGTGCCGTTCTTCATCAATGCCCGCACCGACCTGTTCCTGCAGGAAAGCGATGCTGGCCGCCATGCCGGTCTTGTCGATGAGGCGATTGCGCGCGGAAAGGCCTTTGCCGAAGCCGGCGCCAGCGGCTTCTTCGTGCCGTGGCTGGTCGATGCCGCGCTGATTGCCAAGGTCTGCGCCGCTTCGAGCCTGCCGGTCAACGTGATGATGCGGCCGGGTGCGCCGGACCTGCAGACGCTCGCCGGCGCCGGCGTCGCACGTGTCAGTTACGGACCTTTCCCCTACCGGGCGATGATGGAAAAGCTGAAGCAGGAGGCCCAGGCCGTTTATCAGGCCTGATCAATCAGCCCAAAACAAAAGCGGGATGCGGCCTGAAAACCGCATCCCGCTTTTTCGTGTTTTCGGTTTGCTGTCGATCAGGGAACGATCAGCGTGCCGGCACCGCGCTCGGTGAAGATTTCGAGCAGCACGGAATGCGCCGTCTTGCCGTTGAGGATGACGACGCCCTGGACGCCGGCCTTGATCGCATCAATGCAGGTTTCGACCTTCGGGATCATGCCGCCGGAAATCGTGCCGTCGGCGATCAGCGCCCGTGCCTGCGCTACGGACAGTTCCTTGATCAGCTTGCCTTCCTTGTCGAGCACGCCGGGAACGTCGGTGAGGAACAGGAGCCGCGTGGCGTTCAGCGCACCGGCAATTGCACCGGCAAAGGTGTCGGCGTTGATGTTGTAGGTGTGCCCGTCGCGGCCAGGTGCCACCGGCGCGATCACCGGGATCATCTCCGAGCGGGCGAGCAGGTCAATCAGGGTACGGTCGACCTCGACGACCTCACCGACGAAACCGAGATCGAGCACGCGTTCGATGTTGGAATCCGGATCCTTGATGGTCTTGCGTGCCTTTTCGGCAAAGACCATGTTGCCGTCCTTGCCGCAAAGGCCGATCGCCCATTCGCCGGTCTGGTTGATGAGGGCGACGATTTCCTTGTTGATCGAGCCGGCCAGAACCATCTCGACGATCTCGACGGTCTTTTCGTCGGTGACGCGCAGGCCGCCTTCGAACTTCGATTCGATGCCCATCTTCGTCAGCATCGCGCCGATTTGCGGGCCACCGCCGTGCACGACGATCGGGTTGACGCCTGACTGCTTCAACAGAGCGATGTCGCTTGCAAAGGCTCGGCCCAATTCGGCGTTGCCCATGGCGTGGCCGCCATATTTGACGACGATCGTCTTGTTCTCGTAGCGCTGCATGTAGGGCAGGGCCTGGGTGAGCAGGCGTGCCTGGATTTCACTTTCATTAGCGGACATGGCGGACCCTCGAAAAATACCGGCTGCTGTTTAACGCAAGTTTCCCGTCGATGGAATGATCGGCGAGCAACATAAAACAGCAATGACGATGCGCGCTGGCGGATAGCGATTTGTGCTCTATGTCCTATCTCAAGAATGCATCGGGTCGGGTTGGCAATGATCGACGAGGAAATTTCCGGACTGCTCGGCCGTGTTGCGCTCAGGGATCGTGCGGCCTTTGCCGAACTTTACCGGCTGACCAGCCCGAAACTTTTCGCCATTTGCCTGCGTATCCTGAGAGACCGAAGTGAAGCGGAAGAAACGCTCCAGGAAATCTACGTCAGAATCTGGCAGCACGCCGACCGTTTTTCGCCCGGCCAGTCAACGCCGATGTCCTGGTTGGCGGCGATTGCGCGCAACCGTGCCATCGATCTGATCCGGGCGCGAAAACCCGTAGCCAACGCGATTGACGAAGCCTACGATTTGGCTGATCCTGCTGCCGATCCGGAAAAATCGGCAGTGGTCAGAGCAGAGGGCAGGCGGATCGATGCGTGCATGGAGGAGCTCGAAACCGATCGGGCGGACGCCGTGCGGCGTGCCTATGTCGAAGGTCTGAGCTACCAGGAACTGGCTGAAATGTACGCTGTGCCGCTGAACACGATGAGGACTTGGTTGAGGCGCAGCCTGTTGAAGTTGAGAGAGTGCATGGAGCGATGACAGCGTCCACCCCAGACAAAGGAGATTTCCGCCGCGACGAGGTGATCGCCGGGGAATATGTGCTGGGTGTGCTATCCGCCGACGACCGCCGCAAAGTCGAGGCCCGCCTTGCATCCGACCGCAATTTCGCCGCCATGGTGACGCGCTGGCAAAACAATCTCTCCTCCTTCGACGAAGCCTATGATCCCGTCGTGCCGCCGGCGCGGATTTTCGCGGCGATCGAGCGCCGGCTCTTCGAAACGGCCCCGCCTGCCGCGGCCCCGGTGCGGGCAGGCATATGGCAATCGCTTGCGCTCTGGCGTGGTCTCGCACTCGCCTCGCTTGCTGCCGTCGCCGTCATGGGCGCGTCCATGGCAGGGCTGTTTGCACCGCCGTCCGGCGGCCGGCCGCTTGTCGCCGAAATGACCGGCAAGGGCATTTCGGTCGATCTCGTCGCCCGTTTCGATCGCGAGACCGGCCATCTCCGGGTGACGCCGGTTGCCGCACAGCAGGCCGAGCAAAAATCGCTGGAGCTGTGGCTCATCAACGGCGACAACCCGGCCGTTTCCCTCGGCGTGCTGCCCCAGACCGGCGAAGGCGAGATCATCATCGCCCCGGCCATGCGCGGGAAATTCTCGCGCGGTTCGGTTCTGGCCGTCAGTATCGAGCCGCTTGGCGGTTCGCCGACCGGATCGGCCACCGGCCCGATCATCGCGCTCGGCAAGGCCCGCGATCTCTAACTCAGCGCACGCGGGCCTTCCCGGTCCTGCAGCGTCGGTCGCTTCTCACGTCGTTTTTCGCCCAACCGACCGGCAATCCGAAAATTCCTGAAACTCTTTTTCCAAGGCTTCCGTTGCTTGTCATGTTCCCGGGGAGGGAACGGCAATTTCAACGAGGCGGCTGGGTGTCGCCTCCCTGACAGGTTCAACAGGAAGGAAGACCAAGATGTTCACCTATGGAATCCGTTCGTTCGCTGCCATCACCATACTGACCGCAAGTGCGGCAATCGCCCATGCCGAGAACCCGATGGTCGGTGGCGCGGCGATGTATGCGGACAAGAATATCGTCGAAAACGCCGTCAACTCGAAGGATCACACCACGCTGGTGGCGGCGGTCAAGGCGGCCGGGCTGGTCGAGACCCTCCAGGGCAAGGGGCCGTTCACCGTCTTCGCGCCGACGAACGAGGCTTTCGAGGCCTTGCCGACCGGCACGGTCGACACGCTCCTGAAGCCGGAAAACAAGGACAAGCTGACCAAGGTTCTGACCTGCCATGTCGTCTCCGCCGACGCGATGTCCTCGGCGATCGCCAAGATGGTCAAAGGCGATGGTGGCGAACACGACGTCAAGACGGTTGGCGGCTGCGTTCTCCAGGCCAAGGATGACGGCGGCAAGATCACACTCACGGACGAGACCGGCGGCACGGCCACGGTCACCATCGCCGACGTCAAGCAGTCAAACGGCGTGATCCACGTTATCGACAAGGTGCTGCTGCCGAAGGGCTGAGCTCTCGCTTCCTCCGGATCGCCGCGGCAGACATTCGCAGGCGATCCGCCGCCGGGGTCTCATCCGTGGCGCGCCGGCGCTTCTGCCACCGATCGCTTGCGATCGGTGGCCTTTCAACCCGGCTTCTTCACGGCGCTTTGATCGGTCTTGTTTTGCCGCGTGACAGGCCGGCCGCTATCTTCGACCTCGGCAGCGTCAAGGGGCATGACAAGGAGGGTTCGATCGTGAACCGGCGGAATTTTCTGATTTTTGGCGGGACACTAAGCGTGATCGCGATCGCGGCGGCAAAGGGGTTTCCGCTGGCGGCGCGCCCAGCCTCGGCCGAAACGTTCGAGGTCACGAAGACCGATGCCGAATGGCGGGCGATCCTGACCGACGAACAGTATCGGATACTGCGCCAGGAGGACACCGAGCGTCCGTTTACCAGCGCGCTCAACAATGAAAAGCGCAAGGGCACGTTTCAATGCGCCGGTTGCGCGCTCCCTGTCTATTCCTCCGAAGCCAAATATGACAGCGGCACCGGTTGGCCGAGTTTCTGGCAGTCCCTGCCGGGCGGCGTGGCAACGCGCGAGGACAACGCACTGTTCATGACGCGAACGGAATGCCACTGCCATCGCTGCGGCGGACATCTCGGCCACGTCTTCGACGATGGCCCGCCGCCAACCGGCAAACGCCATTGCATCAATGGTTTCGCGCTGACATTCGTTGCGGCGAGCGCCTAGGAGCACTTCCAGGAGAAGTGCGAAGCGGTTTTCCGGCAGGAAATGCGCGAAAACAAAAAGATGGTAGTTCTGCGACTCCGTTTAAGCCGAACGCACTAGCGCCCGTTCCTGCGGTCGACGATGCGCCCGCAGGAAGATCGCGCTGATGCGGCTCAGAACGTTCCGGCTTGCGGCGAAGGCGTCTGGGCGTCGGAGAGCGCCGCCTGGAGCTTCTGCTCCTGCTCGGGCGACAGCGATGTTTTCAGCACGCGGCCGCGCAGGCCTGAGAATTCGGCCAGGACCTTTTCCGGCTGCACCTTGCGCACCAGGACGAACAGCGCCGACGAGTTGTTCGGGATGGTGTTGCCGAGCGACTTGATGAATTCGTCGTCGATGCCGTAGTCGGTCAGCGAGCCGGAGAGCGCACCGGCGCCGGCGCCGAGCGCGCCGCCGATGGCAAAGCCAGCGAGTGGATTGAGGAACAGCAACCCGACGAGCCCGCCCCAGATGGAGCCGGACAAGAGACCGGAGGTCGCCCCGATCGCGGTCAGGTTGAGGCTCTGCTTGAGGTGGACCTTGCCTTCTGCGTCGCGCACGACGACGACGGCGTCCTCGAGATCGATCAAATATTCCTTCTTGAGGCCGGCGAGCTTGACGAGAACCTTGTCGGCCTCTTCAGGCGTGTCGAATCCCACAACGATCAAATCGGACATGTGTCTCTCCTATCCTTGACGCTATCGCGCAAGGAAACGCGCGACCGCACGGCAGAGATAGAGCGGTTTGCATGTCAGAGTAGTGACGGAGATCAAAGACTTTCGGGCGATCGTCGCTCTCAGCGCGAAAGCGCAAGCTCGATCGTCGCGCGAAGCTCATCGATGCCCTCTCCCTTTTCCGAGGAGGTGGAGAGGATTTCGGGAAATGCGGCGGGGTGCTTCTTGATCTTCTCGAGCGTCTCGGCGATCAGCCGCGGCACGCCGGCGGCCTTGATCTTGTCCGTCTTGGTCAGGATGATCTGGTAAGAGACGGCCGCCTTGTCGAGCAGCGACAGCACGTCCTCGTCGTTCTTCTTGATGCCGTGGCGGGAGTCGATCAGCACGTAGACGCGCTTCAGCGTCGCGCGGCCGCGCAGATAGTCGAACACCAGTTTGGTCCAGGCATCCACCTGTTCCTTCGGCGCCTGGGCATAGCCGTAGCCGGGCATGTCGACCAGCGCCATCGGCGGCAGATCGCCCGCTTCACCGGAATAGCCGTCGGGCACGAAGTAGTTGAGTTCCTGGGTGCGTCCGGGCGTGTTGGATGTGCGCGCCAAGCCCTTCTGGCCGACCAGCGCATTGATCAGCGACGACTTGCCGACATTCGATCTGCCGGCAAAGGCAATTTCGGTCGGTCCTTCCGGCGGCAGGAACTTCATCGCCGGGACGCCGCGAATGAAAATCCACGGCCGGCCGAACAGCGGCTTGTCGTCTTTTGTCTTTGTGTCGGCCATCGATGTTCATTCCTTCGTCAAGATTGGCTTTGGCTTCACGGTTTTGGCCGGCGATGTCAAGCTTTCGGCTCGGCGCAGCTATCGAACCGGCGGGATTTGCTGGCGCAGCCCCTCGACGGTGAGCTTAGAGCGGCCGAACGAAAAAGCCCCGGACCGAGGTCCGGGGCCTTGTGAAGGCTCTGTCTGCCGGCGTCACTCCGCCGGCTTGGGTTTCTTCGAGAACAGGTTCTTCAGATTGTCGAACAGCTCGATCTTCACGCCCTGGCGCTTCATGATGATCGACTGCTGCAGCACCGAAAGCGTGTTGTTCCAGGCCCAATAGATCACCAGACCGGCCGGGAACGAGGCCAGCATGAAGGTGAAGACAACGGGCATCCAGGTGAACAGCATCGCCTGGGTCGGATCGGGCGGCGTCGGGTTCATGCGCATCTGCACGAACATGGTGATGCCCATGATGATCGGCCAGACGCCGAGGTGCAGGAAGGACGGCGCGTCGAACGGCAAGAGGCCGAAGAGGTTGAAGATCGTCGTCGGATCCGGCGCGGACAGGTCGTGGATCCAGCCGAAGAACGGTGCGTGGCGCATCTCGATGGTGATGTAGATCACCTTGTAGAGCGCGAAGAACACCGGGATCTGGATGAGGATCGGCCAGCAGCCCGCGAGCGGATTGATCTTCTCGTCCTTGTAGAGCTGCATCATTGCCTGCTGCAGGCCCATGCGGTCGTCGCCGAACTTCTTCTTCAGCTCTTCCATCTTCGGCTGAACCTTCTTCATGTTCGCCATCGAAGAGTACTGCTTGTTGGCAAGCGGGAAGAACAGCAGCTTGACGACGATTGTCGTCGTCAGGATGGCGATGCCGAAGTTGCCGAACAGACGGAAGAAGAAATCCATCATTTTGAACATCGGCTTGGTGATGAAGTAGAACCATCCCCAATCGATCAGCTTGTCGAAGTTAGGGATAGAATAGGCGGCCTCATAGTTGTCGACGACGGGCACTTCCTTGGCGCCGGCAAATACGAGGTTCTTGAGTTCCGAGGACTGACCGGCGGCAATGGTGATTGCGTCGCTCTTGTAGTCGCTCTGATAGCGGGCGCGGCCATCTGTGAAGTGCGAGAAGCGGGTCTCGTAAGGCGTCGCCTGCGGCGGAACGATCGTTGCGGCCCAATACTTGTCGGTGATGCCGAGCCAGCCGCCCGTCGCCTTGCCGGGTTCGATCGCCTTGTCGTCCTCGATCTTCGAATAGCCGACTTCCTGCAGGCCATGATCGCCGATGACCCCGATGAAGCCTTCATGCAGAACATAGACGCTCGGTGTCGTCGGCTTGTTGAAGCGCGTCACACGACCGTAGGAGGAGAGCGACACCGGTTCTGCGGCACCGTTCTTGATGCTGTCGACCACCTGGAACATGTAGCGTTCGTCGATCGAGATCGTCCGGTTGAAGGTGATGCCCTTCTCGTTGGTGAAGCTCAGCGTCACCGGCGTTGCGGGCGTCAGCTTGTCGCCGCCCGAAAGCGTCCACACGGTCTGCGGGCCGGGCACGCTGCCGCTTGCCGCATCGCCGACATAACCGATTTCGGTGAAGTAACCGTCGGTGGTCTCAGCCGGGCTGAACAGGGTGATGATCGGGCTCTGCTTGCTGACGGTCTCGTGATAGGCCTTGAGCTTGAGATCGTCGAAGCGCGCGCCGGTCAGGTTGATGGAGCCGGAAACCGCAGGCGTGTCGATGGCAACGCGCGCCGACTTGGCAAGCGCCTTGTCGCGGTTTTCGCCCGTCCCGGGAACTGTGCCGCCAGGCAGGGCCTGACCGGTCGCCGGCTGTTGAGCCGTGGTGCCCGGCTGCGATTGGGTCTGCTGAGCCTGCTGGGCCTGCAGCGCTTCCGCAGCGATGCGTTCCTTTTCCATCTTCGGATTGACGTAAAGGAACTGCCAGGCGACGAGGATCAGCACGGACAGGCCAATCGCCACGAAATAGTTGCGGTTTTTTTCCATCATTGTTTCCTGGAACCGGCCGGCGGCCGCTTCTGTTTCGGCTTGTTTTCGATGCGCTCGCCAAGCCCCCGGGTCAAGGCGTCGAAGGGGGCATTCAGGAGATCGCGTCGGGCGACAATCACATAGTCGTGTCCGGGTTTCATTGCAAACCCGGCGGAAAGCCGCACCGCCTCTTTCAGGCGTCGGCGCATCCGGTTTCGCTCGACGGCATTGCCGTGTTTCTTGGTAACGGTGAAGCCGACGCGGGCCTCTCCCTCCGGATCGTTGCGGTCGAGCACTTCGAGGAGAAACAGCGGGCCTCTACGGCTTTCTCCTGCCCGAACGGCCAAAAACTGCGGACGGCTTTTCAGCCGCCCGACAGTCGTTTTGTCTTTATCTGACGTCATGTGCCCGGACACTGGTTTCGGGCAACTTCGGCTTAAGCCGAAAGACGCTTGCGGCCACGAGCCCGGCGGGCTGCGAGGACCTTCTGGCCACCCGAGGTGGACATGCGTGCACGGAAGCCGTGACGGCGCTTGCGAACAAGCTTGGACGGTTGGTAAGTACGCTTCATTTATTTTAATACCGCGGTGTGCGGCCCTTCTTGGGTTTGCATGTAGCAAGGAGCGTTTACGTTCCGGACATAGCTCCGCCTGTCGGGCAGGCAGGCTTGGCCGGACGTGGGCGGCTTATAAAGGCAAATTTCCCGGAAAGTCAATCACGCGAGGCCTTCGATGGGCAAAAGTGATCGCATCCCGATATCCGGGCGACCTCGATTTCGCAGGCACAAGCCGCGTCGCACTATCTCAGACTGGTAAACAGGGAGCTAACCGGCACTCCCCAGAATGCCGGCCGGCCACCGCGATCTTTATTAACCATGAATGTTTTAGCGTGACTGCGGTGCAATGAGGCCGCGACCCTTCCGATAACCGGGCAAGTCTTGCGGTGTCGTGGAGGCAGGGATGAAAATACGTGGTAAGATCAATCTGATCGTCGGGGTAATGAGCCTCCTGGCGATCGCGGTGACCGGCATGTCGCTGCTGGTGGTTTCTCAATACAACAGCCGGTTCCATCAGTACCAGAACGCTTCTGAGCGTGCCTTCAACGGCGAGCATCTCAATCGACTGGTGACCGGCGTCGTCATGGAAGCGCGCGGAATCTACGCAGCGCCCACCATCGAAAAGGCAAAGCCCTTCGCCGAAGGCATTCTGAAGAACCTCGAAAAAATCGATGCGCTGTTTGCCGAGTGGCGACCCCTGGTGCCGGCCGACAAGCTCGGCTCGTTCGATGCGCTGGTCAAGCGCGCTGAGGAGTTCAAGACGTTCCGCGTCGAAACCGCGCGTCTTGGCCAGGAGGTATCGCCGCAGGCGGCCAACGAGCAGGGCAACACCGACGCCAACCGCGCCAACCGCAAGGCCTTCCAGGGCGAGATCGACGCCGTCGTCGAAGCCAACCTGGCAACGCTCGAGACCGTCAAGGCTGACATCGCTTCGTTCGAACGTTCGGTCATCGTCATCATTCTCGGCATCGCCGGGCTCGGGCTCGCCGTCGGTATCGGCACCGCCTTCTATATCGGCACCAATCATCTGAGCCGTCCGATCCTCGATCTCACCGGCAAGATGAAGCTGCTCGCCGGCGGCGATCTTTCCGCCAACGTACCCTTTGCCGACCGCAAGGACGAAATCGGCGAGATGGCTGCGGCCGTGCAGATCTTCAAGCAGAATGGCCTTGCCGTTCGCGATCTCAACGCCCAGGAAGCGGCGCTGCGCGAAAAGAGCGCCGATCTGCAGATGAGCATCGGCGTCGTCGTCTCGGCTGCGGCCGCCGGCGATTTCACCAAGCGCATCGGCAAGGACTACGAGAACGACGATCTCAATCGTTTTGCGTCGAGCGTCAACGAACTCGTCGGCAGCGTCGATGCCGGCATTGCCGAAACGCGCCGCGTCGTCGCCAGCCTTGCCGCCGGCGACCTGACCCAGAGCATGAACGGCCAGTTCCATGGCGCCTTCGCCGAATTGCAGAAGAACGTCAACGAGACGCTGTCGACGCTGCAGAAGACGCTGCGCGAAGTGCGTGTCACCACGGACTCGATCAACGGCAATTCGTCCGAGCTTCGCTCCGCCGCCGACGATCTGTCGAAGCGCACCGAGCAGCAGGCCGCAGCACTCGAAGAGACGTCTGCGGCACTCGACGAGATCACCGTCGCCGTCAGGAGTTCGACCGAGCGGGCGCAGGAAGCGACCGTAATGGTCAACGAAGCCAAGGAAAGCGCTGCCGAATCGGCCGCAGTCGTGCGCAACGCGGTCGAGGCCATGGGCCGGATCGAGCAGGCATCGAGCGAGATCGGCCAGATCACCAATGTCATCGACGAGATCGCCTTCCAGACCAACCTGCTGGCGCTGAATGCCGGCGTCGAGGCTGCCCGTGCTGGTGATGCCGGTAAAGGCTTTGCCGTTGTCGCTCAGGAAGTTCGCGAGCTTGCTCAGCGTGCGGCCAGTGCTGCCAAGGACATCAAGGCCCTGATCTCGAAGTCGGGCTCGGAAGTCGCAACCGGCGTCCGGCTCGTGCAGGAAACCGGCGCGGCGCTTGGCGAGATCGAGGAGCGCGTGCTCAAGATCAACGATCATATCCACTCGATCGCAACGGCCGCACGCGAACAGTCGACCGGCCTCGGCGAAGTCAGCACCGCCGTCAACCAGATGGACCAGGTCACCCAGCAGAACGCCGCCATGGTGGAAGAGGCGAATGCCGCGACCCACAAGCTGTCGGCGGAAGCCAACAACCTTGCGAGCCTGATCGCCTACTTCAAGCTCGACGGCACTTCGGCGGCACGCACGATCGCACCGGCGCGGGAAACCAGCCGTCCGGTGGATTCGCCCGCCCGCCGGATGATGGGCAACGTCGCCCGCGCCTTCAGCGGCGGATCTTCGGCGGCCGTCGCCAGGGACAACTGGGAAGAGTTCTGATCCGACCAGTTTGACGGATCGCACCAATCGACGCCCGCGGACGACTGACGTCTCCGCGGGCGTTTTCCGTGGATAATCTGCAATCATCGCCCCGTCGTTGCCGCCACGCTCTCGTGTAACGGCAACGTGAGTTGTCTTGTCGGCCCGTTCACGCTGTCGTTTTGCAACGCGACCATTCGTTATTGGTCTCCGGTATGGATTGCCGATACTGCAAGGAAAGACTTTTCCAAGAAACGAAATCACATGAACCGAAGCGCCATCAACAGAGCCGGGGATGCCCGTCCAACGCCGTCGGAGGCACCGGACGAGGGCTCGCCCGAAGACCGCGGCAAGGTCGCGTGGCGTCTGGTGCTGTTGGCCCTTCTTGTCGCCGGCGGGTTTGCCTCCTATGCCTTCGGACTTCAGCGTTATCTGTCTCTGAGCGCACTCGTCCATCACCGTGAGGCGTTGCGCCTCTATGTCGAAGCCTATCCGCTTCAGGCCGCCGGTCTGTTTTTCCTGGTCTACGTAGCAGTGGTGGTCTTCTCGATCCCGGCTGCTTCGGTTCTGACGATCTTTGCCGGCTTTCTCTTCGGCTGCGCCGGTGGCGGCCTTCTCGTCGTTGCAGCCGCGACGCTCGGCTCGTGCCTGTTGTTTCTGGCGGCCCGCAGCATGTTCGGCGATCTCCTGCGGCGGCGTGCCGGGCCATTCCTCGCGCGTTTTGCCGATGGTTTCTGCCGCAATGCGTTTCTCTATCTTCTCGTCCTGCGGCTCACGCCGATCTTCCCGTTCTTCGTCGTCAACATCGCGCCCGCCTTCTTCGAGGTGAGATTGAGAACGTTTGCGATGGCAACTCTGATCGGTATCGTTCCCGCCACCTTCGCCTATGCCTGGCTCGGCGGTGGGCTCGACGAGGTGATCGCCAGTTCGGCTGCCGTTGGCCGCGAGCTGTCGGTGTCGGATTTCGCAACGCCGAAATTGACCTTGGCGCTTGTGGTATTAGCGTTGTTTGCGGCATTGCCACTCGCTTTCAAGCGGGTATGGTCGCGCCGCAAGGCTGTTTGACGGGTACGGGGCAGGCGTGGCGAAAGTCATCAATCCGGATATCTGCGTGATCGGTGGCGGTGCCGCCGGGCTTTCCGTGGCGGCGGGTGCCGCCGCCTTCGGTGTTCCCGTGGTCCTGATCGAACGCGGCACCATGGGTGGGGATTGCCTCAACCACGGATGCGTGCCGTCGAAGACGCTGATTGCCGTCGCCAGGCACGCGCAGGCGATCCGTATGGCGGGTCGCTTCGGTCTGGCCGCTGGCCAACCCGTCGTCGACTATCAACGCCTTCATGCCCGCATCCACGAGGTCATTGCCGGTATCGCTCCGCACGATAGCGTCGAGCGCTTTACCGGCCTCGGCGTCGAGGTGCTGCAATCCTCGGCCCGGTTCGTCGATGAAAATACCGTTGCCGCCGGAGACCATCTCGTCCGCGCCCGCCGTTTCGTCGTCGCCACCGGCTCGTCGCCGGCGATCCCTGATATTCCGGGCCTCGACAAAGTGTCGTTCCTGACCAACGAGACGCTGTTCGATCTGACCCGGCTTCCGGCCCATTTGATCATTGTCGGTGCGGGTCCTGTTGGCATCGAGATGGCGCAGGCCTATCGCCGGCTTGGCGCCGGCGTCACCGTCATCGAGAGCCGGCGCGCGCTTTCGGATGCCGATCCCGAGCTTTCATCGATCGCGATTGCCGCACTTCGGCACGGGGGCGTGGTCCTGCACGAGGCAACGACGATCCTTGGCGCCGAGCAGGATGGCGGGCGGGTCGTTCTGCGATGCGAGAATGGAGGCGGCGTTTTCCAGGTCGAAGGCAGCGATCTCCTGATTGCCGCCGGTCGTCGGCCGAACCACGCATCGCTCGGCCTTGCCGCCGCCGGCATCGACCACAATGCGAAAGGCATAGAGGTCGGGCCCAACCTTCGCACCAGCAATCGCCGCGTCTATGCGATCGGCGATGTCGCAGGCGGGCTGCAGTTCACCCATGTGGCGAGCTATCATGCACGGCTGGTGCTGCAGCAGATGCTGTTTCGATTGCCGGCGCGGGAAGATCGGACGATTGTGCCGAAGGTCACCTACTCCGATCCGGAAATCGCCGAGGTTGGATTGAGCGAGACGGAGGCGCGGGAAAAATTCGGCGCCGTCGACGTCATCAGGACCGATCTTGCCGCAGGCGACCGTGCCCGCACGGACGGGGTCGAGGCTGGCGTGATCAAGATCGTCGCCGGCCGCCGCGGACGCATCCTCGGTGTCGGCATTGCCGCCCCAGGTGCAGGGGAGCTGATCAACATGTGGTCGCTTGCGGTCGCCAACGGCATGACGCTGAAACAGGTCCGCGGCTATGTCGCACCCTATCCGACCCTTTCCGAGATTGGAAAACAGGCGGTCATCTCCTATTATGCGCCCTTGGCGAGGAAGGCGGTCGTGCGGTCCGCCATCAGGGCCTTGCGGTATTTCGGCTGACGGACAGGGATTTTTCGGGACGATGAGCGAAGAGGCGCAGCCGACGACGGTGAGTGAAGCGCCGCGAACCGCAGCGGGCTTCCTCCGCGGGCTCTCGGGCAAGCTGCTGTTGCTGACGATCGTTTTCGTCATGCTGGCCGAGGTGCTGATCTTCGTGCCGTCGGTCGCAAACATGCGCATCCGCTGGCTGCAGGATCGGCTGAACACCGTCGCTGCCGCCGCCGTCGTCGTCGACGGCCTGCAGAATGTCGAGCTGCCCCGAAACGTGCAGGACGACACGCTGATGGCAACGGGCACCAAGGCGATCGTCATTCGCCGCAAGGATGCCTCGCGGATGATCGCTGCCGCCGACATGCCATCAGAGATCGACGGCGAATACGACACCGCCAATTTCACCGCCTTGGCGGCGATCCGCGATGCCTTCGATACGCTGCTGTTCGGTGGCAACCGGGTGGTGCGCGTCTACGGGCCGCTCGGTGAAAGCGACGCGGTGATCGAGCTGGTCATGGCTGATGCCAGCCTGCACAAGGCGATGCTCGTCTATTCCCGCAACGTGTTCTTCCTGTCGATCATCATCTCGCTGATTACCGCGACGTTGATCTTCCTTGCGATCAACCGGATGCTGATCGTGCCGATCCGGCGAATGACGGCGAGCATGCAGGAATTCTCCAACGATCCGTCCAATCCGGCGCGCGTGCTCGTTCCGCCGGAGGGGCGCGACGAACTCGCGGTCGCCGGCCAGCATCTGGCGAGCATGCAGCGCGAGCTGCAGAAGACGCTGAAGCAGCAGAAGAGCCTTGCCGAGCTTGGCCTGGCGGTGTCGAAGATCAACCACGACATGCGCAATATCCTGTCGTCGGCGCAGCTGATCTCCGACCGTCTCGCCGATGTCGATGATCCCGTCGTCAAGCGCTTCGCACCGACGCTGCTGCGGGCGATCGACCGGGCCGTCGGCTATACCCGCGAGGTTCTTTCCTATGGCCGTACCACCGAGGCCGAACCGCACCGCCGGTTCGTCGCCCTCAAGCCGCTGGTCTCCGATGTCGCCGAGCTGCTTTCGATCGATCCGCAATCCGGCATCGAATTCCAGATCCAGGTGCAGGACGACCTTGAGGTCGACGCCGACAGCGAGCAACTGTTCCGGGTGGTGCACAATATCTGCCGCAACGCCGTCCAGGCGCTGACGAATCACGAGGCCGAGGACGGGCGGCCACGCGTCGTCAGCGTTTCGGCGATGCGCATGGGCAGTGTCGTCACCATTTCCGTCGACGATACCGGCCCAGGCATGCCGGCAAAGGCCCGCGAAAATCTTTTTGCAGCCTTCCGCGGCTCGGCGCGCTCGGGCGGCACCGGTCTTGGCCTGGCGATTGCACGCGAATTGGTGCTCGCCCATGGGGGAACGATTGCCCTTGTGGAAAAGCCGACGCCCGGAACGCTTTTTCGCATCGAATTACCGGACCGCCCGGTGCCGCTCGATGCATTTCGCTCCAAAGCCCGGCATTGAAGGGGTTCGCGGGTGAGATTGCGCGCTGATTTCGCCGTGAAAATCCACAGCTTGAAACCGCGTCGTCGTAAAAATGAAATTTTTTGCCGAGCGGCGCTTGCAATCCCCGAAAGGACCCTTTAGAGAACCGCTCACGCAAGCGGTTCGACCGCTTCAGGCAAGCACCCGTAGCTCAGCTGGATAGAGCACCAGACTACGAATCTGGGGGTCAGGAGTTCGAATCTCTTCGGGTGCGCCAACAATTTCAAAGCCTTAACTGAAGGCGCTTCTCCAGCATTCCCTACAGCGTCGCGCGTCTTATTGGACGCGCAAAGGACGCTGTAGCACTTTGACTTGCCCCCGCAGGCACCAACTCCACGTCGTCCTCTGCGAGGTGTACGATGCAGGATTGCGGCGTCTACGGCAGGTGGCTGAAGCGGGCGACCTGCGCATCCTTCATCAGGCTGCGAAAGTTAGGTCCGGTGACGTGCACCAGTGTCTTGTGGTCGCCGCCTTCGAAATAGACGTCGCTGGCGTCTTCGAGGCTTTCGTCGAGGATCACCGGTACATCGTAGGCCGATCCGATCGGCGGCACCGCGCCAATGTCGCAATCGGCGAAAAGCGAACAGACCTCCTCCTCCGAGGCGAGGCCAAGGCGTCTGTTCATAACACTCTGCAATGTGGAGAGCTCGATCCGGTGCGTACTCGGAACAACGGCGAGGACGTACCCCATTTCGTGGTGTACGACCACGGACTTGGCCAGTCTGCTGCCCGGAACATGCGCGGCGCGCGCCGACTGGCTGGTCGTTGCCGTACGATGGTGCGCGACGGTGTCGTAGGCGACACCCTCGCCGTCGATATAGTCCTGAAGTTTCCTTGCGATAGTCATCGTTGGGCGCCCCTTGTGTTACGTTGTGACGCATAAGAAGACATTTTCCTCTCATCGCCTGCGAAGTCAACGACGAGCCTATGGTCGCAAGCGTGCGCGCGCTTCGGTTGATTGAGCATCCGGCTACGTTTGCGAGGCGTTTTCGTCGGCGCTTCACTAGCGCCGCGATCAAAAAAAACCGCGCTGGTTCTCCGTTCCATCCGATCGTGATGCGCCTCGGCGGAGCCGTAAGAACAGTTGTAATAAATCTATATATTAGTATAATGTAACTTACAGGCTGCGCGCTTGCGTTGCGCCTGATGGGGGCGGAAGAGAGCGATCCGGAGGCGTCTGCGGCGGCCGGAAAAAGGGGGCATCCTCACGATCTTTTGAAGCCTGCGACTGAAAAATGGCCGGTCCGATTCCCATATAAAAGGGAGCCGTACGGCTGATGGAAGGAGGTGCCCGATGTATCGTTATATGATGAAAGAGCTGCTGGTGATCGTAGCCGGGCTTTCCGTCTGCGCTTTCGTGATCCTGTTCTTCCTCGCGAGCGCCGCGCACGGCGTCTAACGCGATCCGCGGGCTGAATGCCCCTGGCGCTTGTGCGCCGTCATGGCGAAGGCGGGCCGAGCAGGTCGAGCGTTCGTCGATCCTCTTCCCCGGCAAAATAGAAACTGAGGGCCTGCCCGAAGACGCTGCCTGTGTTTGCGGCCTTCGAAAACAGCGTCATCGACGAGCGGAATTTCATGTCATCAGGGCTTGCGAAGATTTCGTGTGCCGAACACCCGATCAGCCCGTTGACGGTCTCGGTGCATTCGACAAGCCTGGGCCCGAGGATTGGATGGGCGAGATAGGCCCTGGCCTCCGCGAGCCCGGAGATGGCGAAGCGCTGGGCCATCGGCGAATGCCCGAGGCCCGCAAGCTGGGGAAAGACGAACCACATCCAGTGGGTCTCTTTGCGGCCACGCCGCAATTCGTCGAGCGCTGCGGCATGGACGCGGCCCTGAGCGTCGACAAAGCGCTGCAGCACGAAAGGGTCTGCCATGATCGCTTCTCCCGCCCTGGCGCGCCTGTGTGCCCGCTACAGCGCCGCGCGTCTTATTAGACGTGCAAAGGTCGCTGTAGCACTTTGAATGGCTGCATGTTTTTATCCTTAAATCGAATAGGACTTAAGGAAACATGCAGTCGGGTGGTGTCCGCTGCCGCCGGTCGCGCCCATTGGCGGCGGCCCCATTGGCAGCTACGATACATCCTACCAGCGATGATGAACATGAACCTTGACCAGCCGCTCGTAAAGCGCGGCGATGGCGGCCTTGGCTTTTTCGTCGATGGCAGGCAGCGCGCTGGCAGCCGCATTGGATTGCGCCTGCGTCTCATTGCGGGCGCCAGGGATGACGACGGACACGGCATCCTGCTCCAGTATCCAGCGCAGGGCGAACTGCGCCATCGGCACGCCTGCGGGCACCAGCGGGCGAAGCTGCTCGACGGCTTCCAGTGCCGTCTCGAAGGGCACGCCTGCAAAAGTCTCGCCGACATCGAAGGCTTCACCGAAGCGGTTGAAGTTGCGATGGTCGTCGGCGGCAAACGCCGTGTCGCGGGTAATCTTGCCCGACAGCAGCCCGGAGGCGAGCGGCACGCGCACGATCACGCCGACATTCTTCTTCCTGGCTTCCGCGAAGAACAGATCCTGCGGCCGCTGGCGGAAGATGTTGTAGATGATCTGGACGGTGGCAACACCCGGATACTCGATCGCCTTCAGCGCTTCCTCGACCTTCTCGACCGAGACGCCGTAATTGCGGATCTTGCCCTTGGTGATGAGCTGGTCGAGCGCACCGAAAAACTCCGGACGGTAATAGACGTCGGTCGGCGGGCAGTGGAGCTGGACGAGATCCAGCGTTTCGATACCGAGATTGCTAAGACTGCGATCGATGAAGGCTTCGATATTGGCGCCGGTGTAGCCTTCGGTGACATGCGGGTTCAGCCTGCGTCCGGCTTTGGTGGCGACGAACGGCTTTTCGCCGCCGCGCTCCTTCAGGACGGCGGCAATGATCTTTTCAGACCGTCCGTCACCATAGACGTCGGCCGTGTCGACGAGGGTGACGCCGCTGTCGAGTGCGGCATTCAACGCGCGCTTGCCGTCCGTTTCGCTGACGTCGCCCCAGGAGCCGCCGATCTGCCAGGCGCCGAAGCCGATCTCCGAAATCGTCGCACCTGTCTTGCCCAGAACTCTCGTTTTCATGCAGATCATCTCCCTGGCGTCGAAATCGTTTTCGGATTGAATATTATTCGGTTTGCGGGTCGCTTTTATGATGGTTCGATCGGCAAGGGGAAGGCGATCAATCGTCGGTCGAAATGACCGCGCGGCCGCGGCTGAGATCGGTGACCATGGCAAGAATGCCGTCTGCTTCGTCCTTGCGCATGTCGACCGTCATTACCGGCCCCTTGTCGGTGAAGGTTTCGCCTGAGATCGTGACGTCACGGGCAAGAAGGCGGGCCTTGATCAGCGCCAGATCGGCAAAGTCGCAGGCGATGGTGGTGCGTATCGTCTCGATCATTTCGATCTTCTCGGCCGCCCGCAGGCAGAGCGCGGCGGTGCCGCCATAGGCGCGGATCAGGCCGCCGCTGCCAAGCAGGATGCCGCCGAACCAGCGGGTGACCACCACGACGACGCGGTCGAGCGACTGGCCATCGATCGCAGCGAGGATCGGCTTGCCCGCGGTCCCGCTCGGCTCGCCGTCGTCGTTGAAGCGATAGGCCTGGCCGATGCGCCACGCCCAGCAATTGTGGTTGGCGGTGGGATCGGAATGCTCAGCAAGGAAAGCCTTTGCCGCCTGCTCGTCGGGCACGGGCGCGCAGATTGCCAGAAACCGGCTCTTCTTGATTTCCTGCGTCGAGGTTTCTGTGTGCTTGAGGGTGAACATCCGCTGCTTCCGTTTGTTCAACGCTGATAGCGGATTGCTGCCAAATGCGCCATCCGGCGCACGCAGGTAGCGCGGTCGTCAAAGTCCGAAGCGGCGGACCGGAGCAATGAGAACTGATTTATCCCTCTCCCCCGTGGGGGAGAGGGCCGTACTTGTTGATGCAGGCCGGCTCAGCCGATCGCCATCAGGCTGGCATTGCCGCCGGCAGCGGCGGTGTTGATCGAGGTAGACACCTCTTCCAAGAGCCAGTTGAGGCAATAGGCGTCGGGGTTGCGGCCGATCTCGTCAGTCGAGGCGGCCTGGACCAGAACCAGCGGACCCGGCAGGCCGGCGATCACCTTGTTCACCTCACGCACACGCTCGCCGTCGCCTTCGACCAGTGCACCGGCGAAGGGGCCGTCCGCCGACCAATCCTTCGACCAGGACAGGCGGGTGGAAACACTTGCCGGCAAGGTCTTCAGCGAGGACTGCAGGCCCGACGCCGCGTCGATGACGACGGTGTTGCCGGTCGCCAGTGCCGCGCCGAGCTGGCGATAGAGGCCGGTCTCGGTGGCTGGCACCAGGAGCACGCGGCCGCGAGGATGCAGCGCATAGAGGTTACGCTCGCCAACCGGGCCTGGAAGCTCGGAGATGAGGCCGAGGGCCGAGTTGCTGCCGGCTGTGCGGGCGGCTTCGGCTTCCGCCTTGACACCCTTGCCGTCGAGCCATTTGGCGAAGTCGAGCAGCGCCGGATCGGTGTGGACGGAGCTGTGCTGCGGCGGCACCGGGGCGGTGGCGACGAGGCGGCCGAGATAGAGCGGACCGCCTGCTTTCGGGCCGGTGCCCGAGAGGCCACGACCGCCGAAGGGCTGTACGCCGACGACAGCGCCGATGACGTTGCGGTTGACGTAGAGGTTGCCGGCCTTCACGCGAGACGTGACGTGGGCAATCGTCTCGTCGAGGCGGGTGTGCAGGCCGAAGGTCAGGCCGTAGCCCGTCGCGTTGATATCGTCGATCAACCGGTCGAGATCGTCACGGCGGTAGCGGATGACGTGGAGAACGGGACCGAAGACCTCGCGCTTGAGGTCGGAGAGCTTTTCGAGCTCGACAATCGTCGGCGGCACGAAGGTACCGAGTTCGGTACCGGACGCGAGGCCGATCTGCTCGACCTTGCGACCCATGCCGCGCATGGTTTCGATGTGCTTCTCGATGATCCCCTGCGCTTCCGCGGTGATGACAGGGCCGACGTCGACGGAAAGCTTGTCCGTGCGGCCGATCTTCAGTTCGTGCAGCGCGCCCTTCAGCATCGCGAGGATGCGGTCGGCGACATCTTCCTGCAGGCACAAGACGCGCAGCGCCGAGCAGCGCTGGCCGGCGCTGTCGAAGGCCGAGGCGATCACGTCGCCGACGACCTGTTCGGCGAGCGCCGAACTGTCGACGATCATGGCGTTCTGGCCGCCGGTTTCGGCGATCAGCGGGATCGGCCGGCCCGACGGCGACAGCCGGTCGGCCAGCTGCGCCTGGATGAGGCGTGCGACTTCGGTCGAGCCGGTGAACATCACGCCGGCGATTTCAGGCGCGGCAACCAGTGCCGCACCGATGCGACCGTCACCGGGCAGGAGCTGCAGCGCGTCGGCCGGAATGCCGGCTTCGTGCAGGATGCGCACGCCCTCGGCGGCGATCAGTGGCGTTTCTTCCGCCGGCTTTGCCAGCACCGGGTTACCTGCGACGAGTGCTGCGGCAATCTGGCCGGCAAAGATCGCCAGCGGGAAGTTCCACGGGCTGATGCAGACGATTGGTCCGAGCGCCTTATGAGCAGGACCGAGTGTGCGGCGGGTCTGTTCGGCATAGTAGCGCAGGAAGTCGATCGCTTCGCGCACTTCGGCGATGGCGTTCGGCAGCGACTTGCCGGCTTCGCGCACGATCAGGCCGAGCAAAGTCGGCATGCGGGCTTGCATGATGTCGGCTGCACGCACGAGGCAGGCTGCACGCTCTGCCGGTGAAACCGCCGACCAGCTCGAGGCGGCCTTCGCGGCAAGGCTTGCGGCCTGGCGGGCGTCCGCTTCCGATGTCTCGGTGACGGCGCCGACGATATCGCGGTGGTCGCCGGGGTTGACGACCGGGCGGGTCTCGCCCGATGCAGGACCGGTTGCCAGTTGCGGCACCGCGCGCCAGTCGATGGCAGCACTGGCCTTGAGCGCTTCGGTTAGCGATGCGAGCGAGGTTTCGTTGGAAAGGTCGAGACCACCGGAGTTCGGGCGTGCATCGCCGAACAAACCGACCGGCAGGGCGATCTGCGCGTGCGTCGCGCCGACGACAGGCATGGCGCGCACGATGTCGACCGGATCGGCAACCAGTTCGTCGATTGAGACCTTCGGGTCGGCGATGCGGTTGACGAAGGAAGAGTTGGCGCCGTTTTCAAGCAGGCGGCGCACCAGGTAGGCCAGCAGCGTCTCGTGCGTGCCCACGGGCGCATAGATGCGGCACGGCCGGTCGAGATTGCCCTTGCCGACGACTTCGTCGTAGAGCGGTTCGCCCATGCCGTGCAGGCACTGGAACTCGTACTTGCCGACCTGGAAGTCCTTGCCGGCCAGTTCGTAGATGGTGGCGAGCGACTGAGCGTTGTGGGTGGCAAACTGCGGGAAGATCACGTCGGTTGCTGCCAGCAGCTTGCGGGCGCAGGCGATGTAGGAAACGTCGGTGTAGATCTTGCGGGTGTAGACGGGGAAGTCTTCCAGGCCGTCGAGCTGCGCGCGCTTGATCTCGGCGTCCCAATAGGCGCCCTTGACCAGCCGGACCATGATGCGGCGGCTCGCGCGGCGGGCGAGGTCGATGATGAAGTCGAGCACGAAGGGGCAACGCTTGCCATAGGCCTGGACCACGAAGCCCATGCCGTCCCAGCCGGCGAGATCCTTGTCGAGGCACAGTTCTTCGAGCAGGTCGAGCGAAAGCTCCAGCCGGTCGGCTTCCTCGGCGTCGATGTTGAGGCCGATGTCGTACTTCTTGGCAATGACCGCGAGTGCCTTCACCTTCGGCAGAAGCTCTTCCATGACGCGGGCCGACTGCGCGCGCACGTAGCGCGGATGCAGCGCCGAAAGCTTGATGGAGATGCCGGGGCCTTCGTAGATGCCGCGTCCGGCCGATGCCTTGCCGATGGCATGGATCGCCGTTTCGTAGTCCTTGTAATAGCGCTCGGCGTCTTCAGCCGTGGTCGCGGCTTCGCCCAGCATGTCGTAGGAGTAGCGGAAACCCTTCTGCTCGAGCGCGCGCGAGCGGCGCAGCGCCTCGTCGATGGTTTCGCCGGTGACGAATTGTTCGCCCATCATCCGCATCGCCATGTCGACGCCGCGGCGGATCACCGGTTCGCCGCAGCGGGCGATCAGGCGCGTCAGCGCGGCCGAAAGGCTGCGGTCGTTGACCGTCGACGTCAGCTTGCCGGTCACGACCAGACCCCAGGTCGCGGCGTTGACGAACAGCGAGCGGCCACCGCCCAGATGCGACTTCCAGTCACCGTCGGAAATCTTGTCGCGGATCAGCGCGTCGCGCGTTGCCGTGTCGGGAATGCGCAGCAGCGCCTCGGCCAGGCACATCAGCGCCACACCTTCCTGGCTCGACAGCGAGTATTCGTGCACCAGTCCTTCGACGCCGGAACCTTTATGTTTTGCGCGCAGGGCCTCGATCAGCTTGCGGGCGGTTCTGGCGGCTGCCTTCTGTGTCTCGGCCGGAAGCGTTGCTGCTTCGACGAGCGGCGGCAGCGCTTCGGTTTCCGGCCGGCGGTACGCGGCGGTGATCGCCTGGCGCAGCGTGCCTTGCGCGCGGATCGGCGGTGCGAAGTCGGCAAAGGGGGCCGGGGCCGCATCGGCCTTTGGGCTGGATTTTTGAAGCTGGGTCTGGCTCATCGAACGCGGTCCTCCGGAAGGCGGTGACAAGGCGCAATGCGCCTTGGATTTCGTGGGCAGAAAATACGCGTCGTCCCGCCGAACATCCATCCGGCAAATTTCGTCATTCTCGGAATGTTTCACTATCGCAGTGCCGGCAAACCGATGGGGATACGGAATGTAGGCTTGAGTGCCGGATGATCCGAAGTTCTACGCGGCCTGCCCGAAGTGCCGTTCGCGCGCCATCAGACACTCGTCGTCACCGGGCATGCAGGTGCGACAGACGATCGGCCTCACAGCGTAGATCTTGCAGGCGACATGCACCCCGAGCTTGCCGCCGAGTGCCGTGCAACGGTTGTCTTCGCAGCGCATGCCGCCGAGGTCGGCGGCGACGTACTCTTCCGGTATCAGGTCGAGTTCCTCGTCCGTCTCCATCGAGAATCGCGGCCAGTCGGAGGAGTAGGCGCAGCAGGCGCCGCAGCTCTGACAGTCGAGGATTTCATCGGTGGCGGTGGTTTGGGTCATGGGCCAACCTAGCATGAAGGCCCGGCGGCCGGAATGCCCCTCATACCAACCTGCACGGATATTGGCCCACTGCGTGGGACCGTCTGCGGTCGTCCGGGAAGGAGCGGACCTTAGAGCGATGCCTGGACATCGGTCGAGGATTGCGAGGCTGCCGGTGGCCGACAGGCGGCCCATCCGAAGGGCCGGGCGCTTTTGGCCTCCTGATAGCGTCGACAATCCTCACCGGACCGCGTGGTCCGGCTCCGGTTTTCTCCTTACAGGAAACCAAAATCGCGCCGGCTCAATGGGTCAATATCCGTGCAGGTTGGTATCAGGCGAAGGCAGCGTCCCGGCGGGCGATTTCGTAATCCTCGGTATGAACGAGAACGCCATCCTTCGTCACCACGGCAATGCCGTAGGCTGCTGGTTCATCGACTGAGAGCGAGGCATCCGGCGCATCGAACGGCATCGGCTGCTGGTGCACCGGGCTCTTGAAGACAGAGAAGGGTATGCCGCGGCTGGAACCGCTGATCGTGCGGTGCACATGGCCGGCGAAGATGTGGCGCACATTGCCGTGGTTCTTCACGAGCGCATAAAATTCCACTTCGTTGACGAGGCGGATCATGTCCATGCCGGTGAAGCCGGTGGCGTGCGGGGGATGATGCATGAAGATGAGCACCGGCCTGTCGCCGGCTTCTGCCAATTGGCGATCGAGCCAGGTAAGGCGTTTCTGGCACAGGAGCCCGGCATGGCTGTTGGGGTAGTCGTAGGGCGGCGCAAACAGCGTGTCGAGCAGGATCGCCCGGCAATCGCCAAAGTCGACCACTTGCTGCACGAAGCCATCGTCGTCCGTTACGGCGTCTGCAAAGACGTCGAGAAACACGTCGCGCCGGTCGTGGTTGCCGATCATGATGGCGGCCGGAGGCAGCAATTGATCGGTCAGCGTTTTCAGCCGCTCGTAGGAGGCGCGGTCGGCATGATGCGCGAGGTCGCCGGTGAAGATCACCCGGTCGGCATCCGCGTGGTAGCGGTTCACATGTGCGATACCGTTGGCCAGGCGCTGGTAGGGATCGAGGCCGATGATCGTCGTGCCCTCGGGCACCATGTGCAGGTCGGTAAAGATAATCAGTTTCGTCATTACATTTCCAGGCGAGGGGTGTCTTCCCGCCACGCTGTAGTGCGCCCGGCTGCACGTCAAGCTGCATCTTTGGGGGGAACCTGTCGGGACATAACGCGGACCGACCGGTTGAGGTCGGCTCGCAATGCGTCACTTGATGCGGCTGGTCTTGTCGAGCATGGCCGTCTCGAAATTGCTGCCGCCGCTGAGTTCGGCGAACTTGCGCTCAGCAAAGGCGTCGCCCTCGGCCGCGGCTTTGCGGAAGATGGCGCGCGCGGCCGATGAATCCTTGGTTACGCCTTCGCCGGTCTCCAGCATCAGGCCGAGATTGACCATCGCGTCGACATTGCCGCGCTCGACGGCGAGG
Source organism: Ensifer sp. ENS11 (assembly GCF_014851895.1). Lineage (NCBI taxonomy): Bacteria > Pseudomonadati > Pseudomonadota > Alphaproteobacteria > Hyphomicrobiales > Rhizobiaceae > Ensifer > Ensifer sp. ENS11. Next base: position 401,952 of record NZ_JACVAN010000001.1, read on the forward strand.
CGATAGAAGCGCGCGGCCCTGGCGTTGTCTTCCGGCACCAGCTTGCCTTCATCCAGGATGACCGCGAGGTTGAATGCGGCGATGTCATCGCCGGCGAGCGTCGCCCGCTCGAACCATTCGATGGCGAGCTTGCCGTTGGCGGCGGTGCCCATGCCGTCGCGGTAGGCGACGCCGAGATTATAGGCAGCGAGGATATTGCCGGCTGCGGCGGCTTTCTGGTTGAGCGCGAATTCGGTCTTGATGTCGCCCTGTTCGCCGACAAGCACCGCATAGTTGGTCATCGCCAGCGCATGGCCGTGTTCGGCCGCTTCGCTGAGGATGCGCAGCGACTGGATCTTCTGGCCGGCCTTGTCGAGCACGCGGGCCAACTGGAACTCGATGCGGGCGCCGGCATGCTGGTTATAGGCCTCGCGGCAGGCCGAAAGGGCGATACCGATCTTCATGTCCTCGGTCGCAACTGCCGGGAAGGCCTGGTTGCGCTGCAGGTCGAAGATGCTGCCCGCCTCGCGGTCGCAGATGTCGACGGCCGAAAGTTCTGCCGCACGGGCGGGAGGAAGCGCGATTGCCGCAAGCGCCAGGAAGCTGACGATGGCGAGAAGCAATGCGTTGAAGATGCGAATGCCTGTTTTGCGCTGATTTTCCATGATGCTCTCCCCGTCTCTTGACGCGAACTTAGCCCGGTGGGTTCGCACTGCCTGTTCCGGCGGTAACAGCCGGATTGCTGGGGCTCTGGCGAAGTGGAGAGGTGGCAAGGAACGCACCATTGCGCGTTCGGCTTGTTTCCGCTGATATCGGGGATATCCTTTGGGAAAGCCGGACGCTCGAGGGCTCGAACGCGTCGAACAGGGAGAAGGACCATGATGGACCGGGAGCTGGTGCGGCAGATGCTGGTGAGCAGGCGCGTCGTCGTTGGTGGCCTGTTGTTGGCGGCCATGGGCGGCGGCGTGGCAACGACCATGGCGAGCCCGGTGATCGGCAAGGCAACGGAAATCCGCGGCGACGTTCGTCGTCGACAGACTGAGCAGGAAGAGGCTCTGGCTGTCGGTGCGCAGATCTTCGACAACGATCATGTGCGCACCGAGGCCGAAAGTTTCGCAACCCTGGCGCTTGGTGCCGACACCCGCGTCCTCTTGGGTGCTGAGACCGATCTGCTGGTCGACAGCTTCATTGCCGGCCAGGGCGGTACGCTCGAACTCGGCATCGGCCGAATGGTATTCGACCGCCCCGAGGGGCTGCCCAAGGTCGATGTTGCCGTCAGGACCGCTTTCGGCATGATCGGCGTGCGCGGCACCAAGTTCTTTTGCGGCCCGAGCCGTGTCGCCTTCGCCGTCTTCGTCGAGCATGGCAGCGTTGCGGTCGCCGCGGGCGGCGTAACGCAGATTGTCGCTGCGGGGCAGGGCGTCGAGTTCCGACAGCGAGGCGACGCGCCGAGCGACCCCGTCAACTGGGGACAGGCGCGGATCCGGGAAGCCTATGCCAGTGTTGGCCAACAGTAGCGTCGGCAGCACCACGAGGAGCAATTCTCTGCCTCAATCGATGCCGACCATGGAATTCTGCAGTGGCGCTACACCTGTTCAGGGTCGGCGACTGTGAAGAGTTCCATCGTGGCAAAGCCGCGGATTTCATGGCTGCCGAGCGAGCGAAGCCGTTGCTTGCTTTCAGCTGCTGCAGCCGGGCCGACGCAGATGGCCGTGCCCAGAAATTTGTTTGCCTCCTGCAGTCGCGCTGCAAGGTTGATGGCGTCGCCATGGGCGGTGTAGTCGAGCTTGCCGCCGGCGCCGACTTCGCCAAGCACCGCCTGACCCGTCTCGACCCCGATGCGCGTGCGCCCGAAATCCCGTGCGGCAAACTGCGGTCGCCTGCGCATTTCTTCGGTCAACGCATGGATTGCCTTGGCGCATTCGATTGCCTTGTCGACATGATCGGCCAGATCCTCCGGCGCGTTGAAGAAGGCGTGCACGGCGTCGCCGACCACCTTGTCGACCATGCCGCCATATTGCGCTACCAGCCCGTTGACCTCGGTAAAATAGATATCGAGCAGGGCGATGAGGTCGCGCGGCCCGAGTTTTTGCGAAAGCGTCGAAAAGCTCTCGATGTCGGTGAACAGCGCCGTCACCGCCCGTTCCTCGCCCGCAACCCGGGCAGCACCTGGATTGTCGATGTAGCGCGCGACGACGGATTGCGGCAGGTATTGCGAGAATTTTTCCCGCGCCGTCGCTTCCGCCCGCCTGACATGGGCGAACTGCAGCGTGCTGGTCACTGCCAGCACGGCAGCAAGTGCGACTGAAATGCTCACTGCATCGACGAGCCAGCCGCTGGTGCGGTAGATCGCGGCAGTCGCCGCGACGACGACGGCAACCGCGACGATGCCGAGCACGGCCGATGTCATCGGCCGGAGCCTTGCCGCGCCATAGGCGGCGGCAATGCCCGCTGCCAGCGAGAACAGGGCCTCGATGACGGGAAGCCGCGCGTCACGCCGTGGAATGAAACCGGTGGCGATCGCATTGGCGATATCGGCATGGATCTGAACCGAGGGCTCGAGCGGCATTGAGGCGCTCGGCCGGAGGCCGCCGAGATTGGGCAGGCTGCTGCCGATGAAGACGAGTTTGCCCGCAAACCTGTCGCTGCCTGCTTTCCCTGAGAGAACGTCGGCTGCCGAAATGGTCCGGGCGGCGATCAAGTCAGGGGTGCTCGCGACGAAGCGCAGGCTGCCGGTATCGTCGAGTGTGATCACCTGCCTGTCGAGCCGCAGCCAGGCTGGGTCGCCGCCGAGTATCGGCGTTCCTGCACCCATCATCAGCCGCGTCGCCTCGATCGCAAGCGTCGGATAGGCCTCTTCGCCGAGAACAGCGAAAGCCTGCACCCGTCGGATACGGGCATCCTCGTCGCCGACAAGAAATGATGCGGCCGCCGCCTTGGCGTGATCCATGAAGGAAGGGCAGGAGGTTTCCGCGCCGTCGAGGAACCAGAGTTCCGGTGCTGCGAAGGGGCGGCTCAACGCCAGTGGCGGAGCCGGGCGAGGGCGCTCCTGCAGCGTATCGGCAATGAGAAAGCCGAGAACGACGGGGGTCTTCGAAAGCGCTTGCGAAAGCGATGTATTGCCTGGCAGCTCTGCCGCACAATCGGAACTGAAGACGAAGTCGACGGCGATGACCTTGGCGCCGGCCACGGTCAGTCCGGATAGGAGTTCGGCGGTTGCCGCCCTGTCCCAGTCTCCATCAGGCCGGGATTGGTAGGCCGCCCGGTCGATATCGACGACGACGATGTCGGGCGATTGCGGTGACGGCACCCATTGCATCAGGCGGTCGAAGAACAGCTCCCGCTGCGTTTCGAATACCGGTTCCGCATAGAAATAGAGTGCCAATGCGACGATCAGGCTCGTCAGGATCCCGCCGGCGAGCGGAGTGAAGCGAAATTGCCGGCGAGGTTGCACGGTCATGCCGCCTAATCCTCTTCAGGATCGGCGATGCTCAGCAGCCGGCCGACCTTGCAGGCGATGATCCCTTCTCCCCGCTTGATGGCGCCGCTCTCCTCTAGCCACAGAATGGCCCGGTTGACCTTGGGGCGACTGGCGCCGAGAACGCCGGCGATATCCGTCTGGCTCATCGTCAGCCGCAGATTGGCGCTTTCGGGAAGCTCGTTGCCGTGGATCTGCCGGAGTGTGGCCAGGAAGAACCGCGCAACGCGGGCGTTGAGGTCATAGAGCGCGATGGTTTCCAGCCGCTCGGTGGTGTCGCGCAGCTGGGCGCAGAGAAAGCGGATGACGGACTCAGCTGCCGCCGGCCGGGTAGTGACCATATCGAGAAACGCCTTCTTGCCGATCACGTAGCCTTCGGACGCCGTCTGCGCCGTGGCGTCTGCCGACCGCGTCTGGCCGTCGAGCACCGCCATCTCGCCGAAGATCGCGCCGGCTTCATGCTGGCGCAGCATCAGTTCGCGGCCCTGCGGTGTGATCAGAGAAAGCTTGATGCGGCCCGATATGACCACGATCATATAGTTGCCTTCGTCGCCACGCTGGAAGATCACCGTGCCGGCCGGCCACTTTCGATAGGTGGCGATATCGGCGAGATCCTCGATCGTTTTCTTGTCGAACCCTTCGAAGATCGCGAATGAGTGCCAGAAGGCCGGGCTCCTGTTGATTTCGTTCATGAGATGCCCCCGCGCGGCGTCCCCTGCCGCGCCTGAATTTCACCCAGCAGCCCCGTCCTTGCAACAGAAAAGAACACTTGTGGCCGAACCAGCGCTCGCTAGGACGAAAAGCACTGCACAGACTGGGCCGCGGCTCAAATGTCGGTTGACGATAAATCCCGGTTGTCTCTACGTTGTGAACGATCTGTCGCCGGGCGTGCGGCTAGATGAATTTGAAAATGCTGATACTTCTGCTGCCAACACTCGTTTCTCACAGGAGCCTCGCATGTCTCAGAATGTCGTCGTCCTCATCGGGCGCATTCTCCTTTCGATCATGTTCATCACCGCTGGCTTCGGCAAGCTGACTGATCCCGCCGGCACCGCCGGAATGATTGCTAATGCCGGCTGGCCGGCAGCAACCGCGCTTGCCTATCTCGCCGGCGCTTTCGAGCTGATCGGCGGTCTTGCCGTTCTGGTCGGCTTCCAGACGAAGATTGCAGCCTACCTGCTGGCTCTGTTCTGCCTGGTCACCGCCTTCGTCTTCCACAGCGGCGCAATCAACATTCCGACGTTCCCGCCGGAAGCCAACGGCCTGCTGAGCGTCTTCAACGGCCTGATGATGATGAAGAACATCTCGGTTGCCGGCGGCTTCCTGGTGCTTGCCGCCTTCGGCCCGGGCGCACTGTCGATCGACGCACGTCGCGCCTAAGACATTCCAGACATGAAACGAAAAAACCCGCCGGTTCCGCCGGCGGGTTTTTCGTTTTGTCGCCCGATCCGTCAGGGATAGATCACGCCCTTGCGCAGGATGACGTTGCCGTAAAGCCGCGGTTCGCTGGTCTGCACCACCGTGTGCGCCGCTTGCACCCGCGGATAGAATTCCGGGCCGAGCAGGGGCACGACCGTTCGTGCCGGCTCATGCCTGCCGCAGCAATCAATGATCTCCCGGTGGACGGGATCTAGCGCGTCCCGGTCCTGCTTGACTGTAGCGCGGAAGATCGCCGCCGGCACGAAATCGTCGATCGGCATCACGCTGAGAATGGCGTCCAGCACCGGGATCAGCCCGTGGCCGTCGAGCCGAACCAGCCGGCGAGCATGTTCCTGGCCGGGATAGTTGCCGTCGACCAGCGCAATCTCGTCGCCATGGCCCATTGCCCTAAGCGTCGCCAGCAATTCGGGGCTGAGGATCGGGTCTATGCCTTTCAGCATCAGCTGAGCTCCTTGAAGAGGACGTTGGTGTCGAGCAGGTAGCGGGAGAACAACGGCAGGCTCGCGCCGCCGATGGCGCGGGCATGGCTGCCGACCAAACCTTCGACCAGTTCCGGGATCGTCACGCCCTGCAGGTCGAGGTCGTAGAGCGCCTTGCGCGTTGCCGTCAAAAGCCGGGCGCGGACCCAGGGCGGGAAGCCGCCGTCGATGACAACGGCGGAGAAGTCGATGATCGAGGCGGCGGAGACGACCGCCTGGGCAAGGGCTGCCGCACTGTCGTCGATCCAGATCGTGAGTGGCTCACCGAAATCGATCCAGTCGTCGGCCGAATACCACAGCGGCTTCGGATCGATGCCGCGTTCGCGCAGCAGGTTTTCGAGCACGAAGACCGAGGCGATCTTCAGGAGCTGGATGGTCTTGCCGTCCTTGCCGGAAACCGGCAGCGGGCCGACGGCGCCGGCGGTGCCGGTGCGGCCGGAAAAGAGCGCGGAATTGATGACGATGCCGCCGCCGATGAACGAGCCGATGTAGAAATAGACGAAGTCGGGATAGCTGGCGCCGACGCCGAAGGCGAGTTCGGCGCCGCAGGCGCTGGTGCCGTCATTCTGCAGGAACACCGGGTGGCGGGTGCGTTGGGCCACGATCGCCTGCAGGTCCACCTCGCGCCACCGGTTCATTTCTTCCCGCGGGGCGCCGACTTCTTCCGCCCAGTTCCACAGTTCGAAGGGCGTGGCGATACCGACCCCAGCGATGCGCTTGCGCTCCTCTGGGCTCAGTTGCGCCTCGAGTTTCTCGATGCCGCCGACGATGAAGTCGACCAGTTCGCCGGGCAGCGGATAGGCATGGATCTGGTGCAGGTGCAGGCGGATATTGCCGACGAAATCCATCAGCACCAGGTCGGCACTTCGACGCCCGATCTTCACCCCAAAGGAAAACACCGCATCCGGGTTGAGCCGCATCGGCGTCGACGGCTGGCCGACACGGCCGCGCACCGGCGCGCCGCGCACCAAGAGGCCATCGCTTTCGAGCGCCCGCATGATGACGGAAACGGTCTGCGCCGAAAGGCCGGAGCGTCTGGCGATATCCGCCTTCGACAGCTCGCCGTGACGCCGCACCAGCGACATCACCAGCCTCTCGTTGTAGGCGCGCACGCGCGTCTGGTTCGCCCCGCCGCTCGGGTCGATGACCTCAGGTTGTATCGGTCCCCTGTCGGGGCCGTCTGTCAATGACATGCCACCGTCTCCTCCCGTTGGCATTGGTGCCCGCTTGGCGCGGGTCTGTTGTTTCCGCTCTGGGCGGACCTGTCAATTTGCGCGACGGCCCGGATGGCCTCGGATCGCTGTTATCCAGAGAATGCCACATCGAAATAATAATTCAATTTGATTTATTTATTGACACCCCCGAAATTTAATGTTTGTTTTTGATCCGGAAGCGCCTGCTGCAGCAGAGGAGAATGCTGTGGCGGCGAGGCCTGGGCCGGTCCACCGGCACGTTTTTCATCCTTGGGAGGATTACATGAAGAAGACTGTTCTCTCCGCCGCGTTCGGCGTGCTGTCGCTCGGCGTCGTTTTTGCCGCTCCGGCACAGGCCGCCGATATCGGCGCCTGCCTGATTACAAAGACCGATACCAACCCCTTCTTCGTCAAGATGAAGGAAGGCGCTACCGCCAAGGCCCAGGAACTCGGCGTCACGCTGAAGTCCTATGCCGGCAAGATCGACGGCGACCATGACAGCCAGGTGGCTGCGATCGAATCCTGCATCGCCGATGGCGCCAAGGGCATCCTGATCGCCGCTTCCGACACGAAGGCAATCGTCGACCAGGTGAAGAAGGCGCAGGAGGCCGGTCTTCTGGTGATCGCGCTCGATACGCCGCTTGATCCGGCCACCGCCGCCGACGCGACGTTCGCTACAGACAACCTGCTCGCCGGCAAGCTGATCGGCCAATGGGCCGCCGCCACGATGGGCGAGGGCGCCAAGACCGCCAAGGTCGGCTTCCTCGATCTGATACCGTCGCAGCCGACCGTTGACGTCCTGCGCGACCAGGGCTTCATGATCGGCTTCGGCATCGACCCGAAAGATCCTAACAAGATCGGCGACGAGGATGATGCCCGCATCGTCGGCCACGACGTCACCAACGGCAACGAAGAAGGTGGCCGCAAGGCGATGGAAAACCTTCTGCAGAAGGATCCTGATATCAACGTGATCCACACCATCAATGAGCCGGCCGCCGTCGGCGCCTACCAGGCGCTGAAAGCCGTTGGCAAGGAAAAGGACGTGCTGATCGTATCGGTTGACGGCGGTTGCCCCGGCGTCAAGTCGGTGGCCGAAGGCGTCATCGGCGCGACCTCGCAGCAGTATCCGCTGATGATGGCGGCGCTCGGCATCGAGGCGATCAAGAAGTTCGCCGACAGCGGCGAAAAGCCGAAGCCGACCGAAGGCAAGGACTTCTTCGACACCGGCGTTTCGCTCGTCACCGACAAGCCGGCTGCCGGCGTCGAATCGATCGACGTCAAGGTCGGCACGGAGAAGTGCTGGGGCTGATCGCTCCCGTTCTTCGAACGCATGAGCAGCAACGGAAGGGCGGCCCGGGCCGCCCTTCGCGTAAGCGTCGATGTCTTTGACAAGGCGACGAAAACCGCGCAGCTTCTTGAATGAGTGCTGATGCCCGCCACATGGTGGGCGGGCTGTGCACCAGATTGCATCGCAACCCCTTGGGAGTGGGGTTCACCGGAGGAAGGTCCATGGGCGAGCCCAACGCAGCCGCACAGCCATCCCAGGAATTCGAAAAGGTCCTGGTCAACAGTTCGACGCAGGTCGCGTCGTTCGACACACATGACAAGACGCTGATCCAGAAGATCCAGCATTTCCTGCATTCGACGCCGGCGGCTGTGCCGTTCATCGTGCTCGTTGCAGCGATCCTGATCTTCGGTCTGACGATCGGTGGAAAGTTCTTCTCGTCCTATACGCTGACGCTGATCCTGCAGCAGATCGCCATCGTCGGCATCCTGGGGGCCGCGCAGACCCTGGTCATCCTGACGGCCGGCATCGACCTTTCGATCGGTGTGATCATGGTGCTTTCGGCTGTCATCATGGGCAATTGCGCCGTGACTTACGGCCTTCCGGCGCCGATCGCGATCTTCATCGGCTTCGTCGTCGGCGGTGCCTGCGGCTTCCTCAACGGCTTCCTCGTCTCCAGGGTCAAGCTTCCGCCGTTCATCGTCACGCTCGGCACCTGGTACGTCATCATGTCGACGAACTTCATCTACTCGGCAAATGCGACGATCCGCGAGGCCGATGTAGCGGCCGTCACCAAGATGCTTCACCTCTTTGGCGTCAGCTTCAAGGTGGGATCCGCCGTCTTCACGCTCGGTGTGGTGATGATGGTCGTGCTGGTCCTTGGCCTCTGGTACGCGCTCAACCATACGGCCTGGGGACGCCACCTTTATGCCGTCGGCGACGATCCTGAGGCAGCGAAGCTTTCCGGTATCCGCACCAGCCGCGTGCTGCTCAGCGCCTATACGCTCGCCGGCCTGATTGCGGCACTCGCCGCCTGGGTCTCGATCGGCCGCAACGGCTCGATCTCGCCTTCGGCAGCGGTCACCGACTACAATCTTCAGGCCATCACCGCGGCCGTAATCGGCGGCATCTCACTCTTCGGCGGGCGTGGATCGATCCTTGGAACGCTGATCGGCGCGATGATCGTCGGCGTGGTCTCCATGGGGCTCAACATGTTGGGCGCCGATCCGCAATGGAAAGTCTTCCTCACCGGCGTGCTGATCATCACCGCCGTCGCAATCGACCAATGGATCAGAAAGGTAGCAGGCTGATGGCTCAGGAACCCATTCTCACCGCGCGCGGCCTGGTCAAGCGTTATGGCCGAGTTACGGCTCTCGACTATGCCGATTTCGACCTCTACCCGGGCGAGATCCTGGCCGTCATCGGCGACAACGGCGCCGGAAAGTCCTCGATGATCAAGGCGATCTCCGGCGCCATCACGCCGGATGAGGGGGAAATCCGGCTCGAGGGCCAGCAGATCAACTTCCGCTCGCCGATGGAGGCGCGCACGGCCGGCATCGAGACCGTCTATCAGAACCTGGCGCTGTCACCGGCGCTCTCGATCGCCGACAACATGTTTCTCGGCCGCGAAATCCGTAAACCCGGCATCATGGGCAAGCTTTTCCGCACGCTCGACCGTGCGGAGATGGAGAAGCGGGCGCGGGCAAAGCTGTCCGAGCTCGGCCTGATGACCATCCAGAACATCAACCAGGCGGTGGAAACGCTTTCGGGCGGCCAGCGCCAGGGCGTGGCGGTGGCGCGAGCCGCAGCCTTCGGTTCCAAGGTGGTGATCATGGACGAGCCGACGGCAGCCCTCGGCGTCAAGGAAAGCCGGCGGGTGCTGGAGTTGATCCTCGACGTGCGTTCGCGCGGCCTGCCGATCGTGCTCATCTCGCACAACATGCCGCATGTGTTCGAGGTGGCCGATCGCATCCACATCCACAGGCTTGGCAAACGCCTCTGCGTCATCAATCCGAAGGAACACACGATGTCTGATGCCGTCGCCTTCATGACCGGCGCGAAGGAGCCGCCGCGCGAGGCGCTCGCCGCATGAATGTCGGGCCGGTGGTTGATCAGATCCTCGAACGGGCGGCTGGAGCCGCCCGTTTCGTCGTGGCGATTGCCGGCCCGCCGGGTGCCGGAAAATCCACCCTGTCCGACGCGCTTGCCGAAGCGCTGGTAGCTGCAGGAGAAATGGCGGCGGTGCTGCCGATGGACGGCTTTCACATGGACAATGCCGTGCTCGAAGAGAAGGGCCTGCTTGCCCGCAAAGGTGCGCCGGAAACCTTTGATGTCAGGTCGTTCCTGGCGACGATCGCTGCGGTCAGGGCCAATGACGGCGAGGTGCTGGTGCCGGTCTTCGATCGCTCGCGCGAACTGGCGATCGCCTCGGCGCGTGTTGTAGCGGCCGATACCCGCATTATTCTCGCCGAGGGCAACTATCTGCTGCTCGACGAGGCGCCCTGGAACAAGCTTGCCGGTGCCTTCGATTTCTCCATCTTCATCAATCCCGGCATCGAGGAACTGGAGCGGCGGCTTTTGAAGCGCTGGTTCGACCACGGCTACGACGAGGAGGCGGCGAAGCGAAAAGCCCATGGCAACGACATCCCCAACGCGCATCGTGTGGTCGAGCATCAGCGACGCGCAGATGTCGTGCTTGCGGATTTCTGAGCGATGGTCGGATTGCGGATTGTGTTTGCGGGCGCATTGGTGATATCGAGACGCGGTTTCACCACATGAGTAACCGCCCAACACCCGCACCTGCCGGCTGCAAAGCTGCGCGCGCGGATCGGGCGCGAGCACCGGGAGGGGGATCAGGAAAAGTGTACGCGGTTTTCCGCCTGCATCCCGCCCTGACTTAGGAGAACGCTGACCATGCAAGACCTCGTTATCCGCCGGCCGGATGATTGGCACCTTCACCTGCGCGACGGCGACATGCTGAAGGGCGTCATCGCCGACACCAGCCGCCATTTCGCCCGCGCGATCATCATGCCCAACCTCGTGCCGCCGGTCGTCACCGCGGCCGACGCTGCTGCCTATCGCGAGCGCATCCTCGCGGCCATCCCGGCAGGCGACCGGTTCGAGCCGCTGATGACGCTTTATCTCACCGAGGGCACGAACCCCGACGACGTCGAGGCCGGCCACAGGAGCGGCCTCGTCAAGGCAGTCAAGCTCTATCCGGCTGGCGCGACGACGAATTCGCACAGCGGCGTGCGCAACATCGATGAGGCGATGCCGGTGCTCGAGCGCATGGCGAAGATCGGCCTGCCGCTCTGCGTGCATGGCGAGGTCACGACATCGGACGTCGACATCTTCGACCGCGAGGCCGTGTTCATCGACACCGTGCTTGATCCCTTGCGCCAGCGCCTGCCGGAACTGAAGGTCACGATGGAGCACGTCACCACCAAGGACGGCATCGACTACATCAAGGCGTCGAAGGCCAATCTTGCCGGCTCGATCACCACCCATCACCTGATCATCAACCGCAACGCCATTCTCGTCGGCGGCATCAAGCCGCACTACTACTGCCTGCCGGTTGCCAAGCGCGAAAACCACCGTCTGGCGCTGCGCGCTGCCGCCGTCTCGGGCGACAAGCGCTTCTTCCTCGGCACCGACTCAGCACCGCATGTCGATCCGCTGAAGGAATGCGCCTGCGGCTGCGCCGGCATCTACACCTCGATCAACACCATGAGTTGCCTGGCGCATGTGTTCGAAGAGGAGGGCGCGCTCGACAAGCTCGAAGCCTTCGCCTCGCTGAACGGTCCCACCTGGTATGGCCTGCCGGTCAACGAGGAGACGATCACGCTCAGGAAGCAGGCAGAAGCCGTGACCTATCCCAAGAAGATCGAGACCGGTGCCGGTCCGGTCACCGTTTTCGATCCGATGTTCCCGCTGCACTGGGCCGTCGCCTGATCGTTTGGAATTTTGAAGGAGAGTTTGATGTTTTCCAATGCGTTCACCGACAAGGCCGTGATGGCCGAGCTGGTCGCCAAGATGCTCTGGGAGATCAAGGCGGTGCATTTCAGCGCCGACAAGCCCTATAAGCTCTCGTCCGGAATGGCGAGCCCGGTTTATATCGACTGCCGCAAGCTGATCTCCTATCCGCGCATCCGTTCGGCCGTTATGGATTTTGCCGCGGCATCAATCCTGCGCGAGGCGGGCTTCGAGCAGTTCGACGTCGTCGCCGGTGGCGAGACGGCGGGTATTCCCTTCGCGGCGATGCTGGCCGAGCGCCTGGGCCTGCCGATGATCTACGTGCGCAAGGCGCCGAAGGGTCATGGCCGCAACGCCCAGATCGAGGGCCACATGCCGGAGGGCGCCCGTGTTCTTGTTATCGAGGACCTGACGACCGCCGGCGGCTCGATGTTCAAGTTCATCGATGCGATCCGCGCAGCCGGCGGCATCGTCGACCACGGCATCGCGCTCTTCTATTACGATATCTTCCCGGAGGCCGTCGGCGAGATGAAGGGCAAGGGTGTCGACCTGCACTGGATCGCCACATGGCGCAACGTGCTTGCCGTTGCCCGCGAGCAGGCGCTGTTCGACGACGAGACGCTTGGCGAAGTCGAGGCCTTCCTCAACGACCCGCTGGCCTGGTCTGGCCGCAATGGCGGCGTCAGCGCGCTTGCCGCCCAATAGTCGGCGACACTCTGGGATTTCGTCGAAAGTCATTGAAATCAGTTGAAATGTCTTCAGGGGAGAAATGCCGATGATCGTATGTTGTGGTGAAGCGCTGATCGACATGCTGCCGCGGGACACGACCGCGGGCGAAAGTGCATTTGCGCCCTATGCCGGCGGGGCGATCTTCAATACGGCGATCGCGCTCGGTCGGCTCGGCATTCCCACCGGCTTCTTCACCGGCCTTTCCGATGACATGTTCGGCGATGTCCTCCGCGAAACGCTGAAGGCGGCGAATGTCGACTTCGCTCCCTGCGCGACCCTGTCGCTGCATACAACGCTTGCCTTCGTCAAGCTCGTCAACGGCCATGCCACCTACGCCTTCTTCGACGAGAACACGGCGGGGCGGATGATTACGAAAGATCATCTGCCGGCGCTCGGCGACTTCTGCGAGGCGCTGCATTTCGGCGCGATCAGCCTCATCCCCGAGCCCTGCGGCTCGACATATGAGGCGCTGATGACCCGCGAACACGAAAAGCGGATCATCTCCTTCGACCCGAACATCCGGCCCGGCTTCATCAAGGATCGGGAAGCCCATCTCGCCCGGATGAACCGCATGGCGGCGATGTCTGACATCATCAAGTTCTCGGATGAAGATCTCGACTGGTTCGGCATGACCGGCAGCCACGACGATCTGGCGGCCGAATGGCTGAAGCGCGGTCCGAAGCTGGTTCTGATCACCAAGGGCGCCGATGGGGCCGTCGGCTACACCGGGCGTCACAAGGTCGACGTTGCCGGTGAGCGCGTCACGGTCGTCGACACGGTCGGTGCCGGCGATACCTTCGATGCCGGCGTGCTCGCATCGCTGAAGCTGAGCGGTCTCCTGACCAAGGACGCCGTCGCAAACCTCTCGGAAAGCGCTGTTCGCGACGCCCTGGCCCTCGGCGCCAGGGCCGCCGCCGTCACCGTTTCGCGTGCCGGCGCCAACCCGCCCTGGAAGCATGAAATCGGGCTCTGAGAAGAGCCCGCACGAAACTCAATCCTTTTCCTCCGGGCGATATTCGAGAATGTCACCCGGCTGGCAATCGAGAACGGCGCAGATCTTCTCCAACGTGTCGAAGCGCACGCCTTTGACCTTGCCCGATTTTAACAGCGATATGTTCTGCTCGGTAATGCCGACCTGTTCCGCAAGATCGCGCGAGCGCACCTTGCGTTTCGCCAGCATGACGTCGAGGTTTACGACAATCGGCATCCGTTAAACGAAGCTCCTGTTCTCGGCTTCGATCCCCGATGCGATGACCATGACATGGCCGAGCACCAGAAGCAGCCCGGCCATCAGCATAACGATAATCGTTCCCCCATTGATGTCGATGAAGACGGAGTGCCCGGTCGTACTGGGATTGTCGTAGGTGACAGCCATGATGCCGATTGCGTTGCTGACAGTCATGCACAAGGAACCGACGATGGCGATGATGCCGATCCGCTTCAGCAGGACACCATTGCGGCTGGAAAGGATCTCACCGCGTTCGAAACCGTCGAAAAGTTGCCAGGCAAAGGCGAGGCCGGCAATAACAAGCGCATTGTTCATCGCAGTGAGAAACATGACGGTTATTATCGCGCGATAGGAGAGCGTGATGGCGGAGACCTTCGGGAAGACCACGTCGCGAATACCCTGCTCGAAGCCGGCCCGGTCGAAGAAAATCTGCCAGTGCCCGTAGACGACGGCCGAGCAGAACACTGCGCCGCACAATACGACCATCAGTTTCATGATGCGGCTCAGCTTGCGCAGCCGCTCGGGAGATCCGTTCATTAAAAAGTTCCTTATCGGCTCACTTGTTTTTTTATTGTAAAACGATAATTATTTCGCGTCAATTATGATTTTGGTGCGTTTCATGACTTTCCGTATTTTGATGAACCCATGCCTTTTCCTGTCCCTCAACGTGCTGGCCGCCTGTGCAGCGCTCAATGTCGGCTCGTTTGAAAAACTGTCTGGCGTCGATCCGCTCACGTCCGATCCGGCAGAACTGCGTGTTGCCCTTTTGGTGCCCGAAGCGCTGTCGCTCAGGCGCGGCGACGCAACACTCGGCATTTCGTGGAAGGCGGATGGTGCGCCCCTCGACACCCACCGTTTTGCCCTTCAGATCCAATCCGGAAATGTCGGGGCGCCGGGGCTGACCGAGGGGATGCGGGAGGGGCAGACGCTCTATGTCCTGACGCTGACGCCCGCCGATGCGGAGCGCCTGCGCGATATGCAGGAGAAGATCGCGGCGACCAAAGGCACGGAGGCCAAGGGTCGCGGAAGCCTTACGGTCGGTTTTTCCGGTGGCTGCTGGAGCGGTGCGTTTCCTGCTGACCAGAAAGTCACGGTCGATGCCTGGATCCGTACGCGTTCCGACGAAAACTACTTCCAGCTCCTTTCGGGACTGGATCTGATGGATATGCTCCGCCAGTCCGGCGTCAAGGCGCTGCCGGCCTGCGCGGCCTGAACGGCCAGGGCACGCCGGGCGCGCCCTGGCCTCGCATTCTTAGCGAGAAGCCTTGAGCAGCACGGCCACAAGGCCCGCCGTCGACGAATCGTGACCGGCAGCACTTTCCTTGCCTTCGACCACGGGCAGCAGGCCCGTTGCCAGCTCCTTGCCGAGCTCGACGCCCCACTGATCGAACGAATTGATGTTGAAGAGCGCGCCTTCGACGAAGACGCGGTGCTCGTAGAGCGCGATCAGCCGGCCGAAGGCGAAAGGATCGAGCTGGTCGTAGACCAGCGTCAGCGACGGGCGGTTGCCGGCAAAGACGCGGTGCGGCGCGATCTTGTCTGCCTTGGCATCCGCCATGCCCTTGGAGGTCAGCTGTGCCTTCGCCTCGGCAAGCGTGCGCCCCTTCATCAGGGCTTCAGACTGGGCGAGGCAATTGGCAATCAGCAGTTCGTGCTGGTGGCGCAGGTTCTTCTCGTGGCCGTTGGCGGCGATCATGAACTCGGCCGGGATGACGTCCGTGCCCTGGTGGATCAGCTGGTAGAAGGCGTGCTGGCCATTGGTGCCCGGCTCGCCCCAGACGACCGGACCCGTCGAATATTCGACCGGTTTGCTGTCGAGCGTGACCGCCTTGCCGTTCGATTCCATGTCGAGCTGCTGCAGGTAAGCCGGAAAGCGCGACAGGCGCTGGTCATAGGGCAGGATCGCCCGCGAGGGATAGCCGAGAACATTGCGGTGATAGAAGCCGAGGAGGCCCAGCAGCATCGGCAGGTTCTGGCGGATCGGCGCAGTGCGGAAGTGCTCGTCGATGGCATGGCCGCCATCGAGGAAGCGGCCGAAATTCTCCTTGCCGATGGCGATCATCAGCGGCAGGCCAATGGCCGACCAGATCGAATAGCGCCCACCGACCCAATCCCAGAAGCCGAACACGCGCGCCTGGTCGATGCCGAAAGCTGCGACCTTGTCGAGTGCCGTCGAGACGGCGGCAAAGTGGTGGCCGACTGCGGCTTCGCCGAGCTTGCCGGCGATGAAGGCGCGGGCAGTCGCCGCATTGGTCATCGTCTCGATGGTCGTGAAGGTCTTGGAGGCGACGATGAAGAGCGTCGTTTCCGGATCGACGGGCTTCAGCGTATCGGCGATATGCGCGCCATCGATGTTGGAGACGAAATGCAGGCGCGGGCCGTCATGGAACGGCGCGAGCGCCAGCGTCGCCATCACTGGGCCGAGATCCGAGCCGCCGATGCCGATATTGACCACATCGGTGATCTTCTTGCCGGTCGCACCTTTGAGCGCGCCCGAGCGGATGCCATCGGCAAAGGCGCCCATGGTTTCAAGCACGCCGTTGACGTCGGGCATCACGTCCTTGCCGTCGACCATGACAGGACGATTGCCGCGGTTGCGCAGCGCCGTGTGCAGCACGGCCCGTTCTTCGGTAATGTTGATGATGTCGCCGCGGAACATCGCGTCGCGCTTCTCTTCGACCTTGGCCGCTTTCGCCAGCGCCTCAAGACCGTCGAGCACCTGTTCGTTCACTGCGCATTTCGAATAATCGAGCAGCAGATCGTCGAGCGAGGTGCTGAAGCGCGAGAAGCGCTGGGCATCGCTCGCGAAGGCGGCGCGGATATCGGTCGCATTGGTCTGCGCGGCGGTTGCTTTGAGTTGATCGACAAGCGCTTTCATCGCGGGGCTCCTTGTGTCGGACATTCGCCTGCGTAGCTATTCGCTTTGCATTGTCCAAATCAAGCCCGCAAAACCGCCGGGATGGCGGTTTTCAGGATTTTTTAAATCGTTTTAAGTCGAGGCTGGCCCTAGCCCCGGAGGTCCTTGCGCAGGATCTTGCCGACATTGGTTTTCGGCAACTCGGTGCGGAACTCGACGAAGCGCGGCCGCTTGTAGTTGGTGAGATTGGCCGCGCAATGCCGCTTGACGTCCTCTTCGGTCAGGTCAGGATCCTTGCGCACGACGAACAGCTTGACGGCTTCGCCCGAATGTTCGTCCGGAACGCCGATCGCCGCGCATTCGAGAATGCCGGGATGGGTCATCGCCACTTCCTCGATCTCGTTAGGGAAGACGTTGAAGCCCGAAACCAGGATCATGTCCTTCTTGCGGTCGACGATCTTGACGAGGCCGGCGGGGTTTATGAAGCCGATATCGCCGGAGCGGAAGAAACCGTCGGGCGAAATCGCCTTGGCGGTTTCGTCCGGACGCTGCCAGTAACCGGCCATGACCTGCGGCCCGCGAATGCAGATTTCGCCGACGTCGCCGATCGCCAGGGTGTTGCCCTGGTCGTCGCGGATCTCAACCTCGGTCGAAGGGATCGGAAAGCCGATCGTGCCGGTGAACTCGGTCGAGTCGAGAAGGTTGGCGGTGGCGACCGGCGACGTCTCGGAAAGCCCGTAGCCTTCGGCGATCGGGCACCCCGTCATCTTCTGCCAGCGCTCTGCCACCGGTCTTTGGATGGCCATGCCGCCGCCGAAGGTGAGCATCAGCGACGAGAAGTCGAGCTTCTGGAATTCGGGGTTGTTCATCAGCGCATTGAACAGCGTGTTGAGACCCGGGAAGATGTTGGTCTTGTACTTGCCGAGCTCCTTGACGAAGCCGGGAATGTCGCGTGGGTTGGGGATCAGGATGTTGTTGCCGCCGGTGGCAAGGCCCATCAGCGAGTTCACCGTCAGCGCGAAGATATGGTAGAGCGGCAGAGCGCACATGAAGACGAGACTGTCCGGCCGCGGACGCGAGCGGAACGCCGTGTCGAACCAGATTTCCATCTGCGCCATGTTCGACAAAAGGTTGGAATGGGTGAGCGTCGCCCCTTTGGAAATACCCGTGGTGCCGCCGGTATATTGCAGGAAAGCGACATCGCTCGGCGCCACATTGGGTTTGGTCAGCTTCAGGCGGCCACCTTCGGCGAGCACGGACTTGAAGGAATGATGGCCGGGGATCGACCAGGCGGGCACGAGCTTCTTCACCCGGCGCACGATCAGATTGACGATCGTGCCCTTGAAGCCGAGCATGTCGCCCATCGTGGCGACCACCACATGCTTGATGCTGGTCTTGGCCGCAACCTGCTGGACCGTATGAGCGAAGTTCTCAAGCACGAAGATCGCCTTGGCGCCGGAATCGACGAGCTGATGTTCCAGTTCGCGCGGCGTGTAGAGCGGGTTGACGTTCACGACCGTGAATCCTGCCCTCAGAATGCCGAAAACGATAACAGGGTTCTGCAGGATGTTCGGCATCATCACCGCGACGCGGTCGCCCTTCGACAGCCCGCGCGCCTGCAGCCAGGCGCCGATCTTGGCGGATTCGGCATTGAGCTCGGAGAAGGTCAGCGATTTGCCCATGCAGGTAAAGGCGAAGCGGCGCGAGTAGCGCGCGACGGCATGGTCGAAGAAGTCGCCGATCGATTTGTAGGGCAGAGGGCCGATTTCGGCGGCAATGCCCGGCGGATAGGACTTCAGCCAGATCTTCTCCGGGCTGATGCCTGTTGGTTGCGTGTTGAGTTCCGCCATGACCTCTCTCCCTCTGGTCGCCACAGGCTAGCCTTGCTTGCGGCCAAAGAAGTAACCCTCCCGGTCTTCTCTTGCCGATGAAGATGATGCTTTTACGACACCTCTTCAAGCCGAGATTCGGGATTATATAACTTTGACGTAAACGTCAACTCAGCGAACAGTTAGCCGGTCTGCTTCACCAGCGTGTGAAAAAGTATGATGAGTGCCGCAAAGCCTTTGCCAGCCGGGTTTAAAGCCTGTATTGCATTGCAGCATATCCCCGTCGGAAACCGTCCGATACCACGCCGCCAGCACCCCACAGATTTGTTCCGCTGTTCGAGGCCGAACGACACAGGTCATTGCTCATGTGTGACGAAGCCTATTCTTCTGCCGTCGATTCGCGCCGAAGCCGCATCTCTGTTGCCGAGGTTGCGCTCGCCGTTGGCGGGTTCGGCATCGGTACGGGCGAATTCGCCATCATGGGCCTGCTGCCGCAAGTGGCCGATGACGTCGGCGTTTCGGTGCCGCGCGCCGGCGCCGTCATCAGCGCCTATGCACTCGGCGTCGTCGTCGGCGCACCGTTGATCGCGGTGCTTGCGGCGCGGTTTTCCCGCTTTCGGGTGCTCTTGGTGCTGATGCTGCTGTTTGCGATCGGCAATTTCGCAAGCGCCATCGCACCGGATTTCTACACGCTGGTTGCCGCGCGCTTCTTTGCCGGTCTTCCGCACGGTGCCTATTTCGGTGTGGCGGCGCTCGTGGCTGCAGGGCTGGCTGCACCCAACCAGCGGGCGCGTGCCGTCGGGCGCGTGATGATGGGCCTGACGATCGCGACCCTGTTCGGAACGCCGCTCGTTGCCTGGTTCGGTCAGGCGCTCGGATGGCGGTCGGCCTTCGCCATTGTCGGCGGCATCAGCCTTCTGACCATTGCGCTCACCTGGTCCTACGTGCCGCGCGACAAGGGCAATCCGCAGGCGACGCCGCTGCGCGAGCTTGGCGCCCTGGGCAAGCTGCAGGTGTGGCTGATGCTCGGCATCTGCGCCATCGGCTGCGGCGGCATGTTCGCCGTCTTCAGCTACATCGCTCCGGCATTGACCGACGTCGCAGGCGTTTCCGTGGCGAACGTGCCGATCATGCTGTCGGTGTTTGGCGCCGGGATGATCCTCGGCAACATCGTCGGCTCCAGGCTCGCCGATTGGGCGCTGCTGCCGGCGATCGGCATCGCGCTTGCCTTCAATATCTTCGCTTATGTGCTGTTCTATTTCACCATGGGCAATCCGTGGATCGCCATCGTCAACGTCTTGTTCATCGGCGGCGGCTTTGCCGTCGTACCGGGTGTGCAGACCCGACTTATGGACGTGTCGGGCGAGGCGCAGACACTTGCCGCAGCACTCAGCCATTCCGCCTTCAACCTCGCCAATGCGCTCGGCGCCTGGCTTGGCGGCTGGTCCATTGCCGCTGGCTATGGTTGGACTTCGACTGGTCTGGTCGGTGCCGTCATGGGGGTTGCCGGTTTCGGTATCTTCCTCGCATCGGTTTTCGTCGATCGCGCCGAGACGACCAAGCGGGCGGCGATACGTGCGGCAGAATGACTTCTGCCATCAAATGAAGCCTGAGAGCTTGCGCGCCGCTAAATTTTTCTGTCATGTCCCGCCGCTAGCGTCGGCTGTGGCCCCGAAACTACCGTAAACCGGGGGCATGGGGGCGGCACTGCATAATTTTGCGCTTAAATCGGATCGATTTAAGCGCAAAATTATGCATCAGATCCTGGTACAGCGACCTTTGCACGTCTTTGTGGGAGACGCGCGGCACTGTACAGGCTGGCAAGGCCTCGGGTTTGTTGTAAGGTCGTCTGGAGACGGAGGAATGTTGGTGCAGTTGGGCAATCGCGAACGAGAAAACCTTCCCGTAGAGCCGCGACTCTTCGGGCATGCGGCGGCGTCGCGCTCGGCTCTGGTTGGTCCGATCACCGCTGCGCGCTGGATGCTCGTCTTCGTGCTTCTGGCCGGCGTCTATTTCTTCCACGGCTTCCTCGTCCCGGTTCTGGCTGCTGTCGTCATCGGTTTTGCCAGCTGGCCGATTTATCGCCGCCTGCTGGCGGCCGTCGGCGGCAACCGCACACTGGCGGCGACCATTGCCATTATCTGCGTCGTCGCCTTCATCGTCGTGCCGATCTCGGTCGCTGCCGTCTACGCGGTCGACGAAGTGCGCGACTGGCTGGTCTGGGCGGTTGAAACCAATGCCAACGGCGCCGGCGTGCCCGTCTGGCTGACCTCGATCCCCGTCGCCGGTGCCTGGCTCGGCGAGCAATGGGTCAAATATGTCGGCCATCCCGGAGCGCTCGGCGAACTGGTGCAGCTCGTCAGCGGCTCCAACATCGGCAATATCTATCGCGGCGTGCTGGTCATCGGCGCGTCGGCGTTTCACGCCTTCCTGACGCTGCTCTTCATGCTGATCACGCTGTTCTTCGTCTATCGCGACGGACACTCCTTCTCCAAGCAGCTCGATCATCTCGGCGAACGCATCTTCCCGATGCGCTGGGAACGGCTGTCGCGCGTGGTGCCGCTGACGATCAGCTCGACGGTGACGGGCATGGGCATCATCGCCATCGGCGAGGGCATCGTGCTCGGCGTCGCCTATTGGCTGGCCGGCGTTCCCTCGCCGGTCACGCTCGGCATCATCACCGGCCTGATGGCGCTGATCCCCGGCGGTGCGCCGCTCTGCTTCACGCTGGTTTCCGTCTATCTCGTCGCCAGCGGCTCGCCGGTCCAGGGCATTGCGCTGTTTGCCTGGGGCACGACCGAACTCTTCATCGTCGACAAGACGTTGCGTCCGCGCCTTGTCGGCGGCCCGATCAAGCTGCCGTTCCTGCCGACCTTCTTCGGCCTCGTCGGCGGCGTGAAGACCATGGGCTTTCTCGGTCTGTTCGTCGGTCCGGTGCTGATGGCACTGCTCGTCGCCATCTGGCGCGAGTGGATGCGCGAAGTGACCACCGAAGCGGCACCCACCGTAAGCCCGATCATCAAGGGCTAGGGTTTTTCCAGCAAAGATGCGAAGCGGTTTTTCGCCAGGAAATGCGTAAAAACAAAGAGCTAAAGCGTTTCTGTTACTCAGTTTAAGTTGGAAACGCTCTGACGCCACCAATCCGCCAGCCGCCTTCGGACGGTGGCAGTATCCTTATCTTTTCCTTATGCGCGCGCGAAACCATCGCAATCGATAATTGACCCGCTGAGGGTGCATCATCCGGCCATAAACAGTTCCGGAGAATGCACATGTCCGATTTCCTTTTTCTTGCCGCCGGTCTCGGCGGCCTTGTCGTGTTTGCGCTCTACGCGCGCACGCTCAGCCGGCTCTAGGAGGCGTCGATGTTCGAAGCCTTCATTGGCCTCGCCGTCGCCTTTGCGCTCGCGGCCTATCTCATCGTGACCCTCGTTCGACCGGAACGGTTCTGATCGTTCAGCCGTATTTTGCGGAGAATTCCTCATGTCTATTATCGGGTGGCTGCAGATCGGCCTCCTCTTTCTCGCCGTCTTCCTCGCGATCAAGCCATTGGGCCTTTACATGGCCCGGGTTTTCGCTGGCGAGCGCAACTTCCTCTCTCCGGTTCTCGGACCCGTCGAGCGTGGGCTCTATCTCGCGGCTGGCGTCGATGCTAGGAAGGAGCAGGGCTGGCTCGCCTATACACTGTCGATGCTCGCCTTCAGCGCGGCCGGCTTCGCGCTTCTCTACGTCATCCTGCGCTTCCAGGGGTCGATGCCGCTGAACCCGCAGGGGTTTGCCAACGTCCCGCCAGACCTCGCCTTCAACACGGCGGTCAGCTTCCTCACCAACACCAACTGGCAGTCCTATGGCGGCGAGACCACCATGAGCCATTTCAGCCAGATGGCCGGCCTGACGGTGCAGAACTTCGTGTCGGCTGCAACGGGCATCGCCATCGCGCTTGCCGTCACCCGCGCCTTTGCCCGCTCCGGCGCCGCGACACTCGGCAATTTCTGGGTCGATCTGACCCACTCGACCCTCTATGTGCTGCTGCCGCTGGCAGTTCTCGTTGCACTCGCTTTCGTCGCGATGGGTATGCCGCAGACGTTCCACGCTTCCGTCAGCGCCACCACGCTCGAGGGCGTGCAGCAGACGATCGCGCTTGGTCCGGTCGCAAGCCAGGAGGCGATCAAGCAGCTCGGCACCAATGGCGGCGGCTTCTTCAACGCCAATGCGGCGCACCCGTTCGAAAACCCGAGCGCGCTCAGCAACTACCTGTCGATCTTCGCGATGCTGTCGATCACCTCGGCGCTGGTCTACACCTTCGGCCAGATAGTCGGTGACCGCCGCCAGGGCTGGGCCTTCATCGCTGCCATGGCAACGTTGCTGATCGCCGGTATCGGCGTCATCTACTGGGCCGAAAGCTACGGCAACCCGATCCTGCACAGCCTCGGCCTCGAGGCGTCTCTCGGCAATATGGAAGGCAAGGAAGTCCGCTTCGGCCAAGCGATGTCGGCGGCTTATGCCGGCGTGACCACAGGCATTTCGACCGGTGCGGTCAACGGCATGCACGGCTCCTTCACCGGCATTGGCGGCCTTGTCCCCATGCTGCTGATCCAGCTTGGCGAAGTGCTGCCGGGCGGCGTCGGCTCCGGCCTTTACGGTATGGTCGTCTTCGCGATCCTCGCCGTCTTCGTCGCCGGCCTGATGGTCGGGCGCACGCCCGAACTGCTCGGTAAGAAGATCGAAGGCCGCGAGATGAAATACGCGATGCTGGCGATCCTCATCCTGCCCGCCTCGATCCTCGGCTTCACCGCGATTTCTGCCGTCATGCCCTCGGCTGTCGCCAGCATCGGCACGTCAGGTCCGCATGGCCTGTCGGAAATCCTCTACGCCTATACCTCTGCTACCGGCAACAACGGCTCCGCGTTTGGCGGCCTCTCGGCCAACACGCCCTGGTACAACACGACGCTCGGCTTCGCGATGCTGCTCGGCCGTTTCGCCTACGCGATACCGGTGCTGGCGATAGCCGGCTCAATCGCCGCCAAGACCCGCGTTCCGGCTTCCCAGGGAACCTTCCCGACGCACACGCCGCTCTTCGTCGGCCTGCTCATCGGCGTCATCCTCATCCTCGGCGGGCTGCAATATTTCCCGGCCCTCGCGCTTGGTCCCATCGTCGAGCAGTTCGCCATGCTCTCGGGCCAGACCTTCTGAAGGAACAGACAATGTCTTCGAAACCCGTCGCCCCAAGCCTTCTCGACCCGGCGATCCTGCTACCGGCCTTCAAGGCCGCATTCACCAAGCTCGACCCGCGCCAGCTTGTCCGCAACCCGGTGATCTTCGTCACCGAGGTGGTGGCAGCCATGGTCACGGTCTTCTTCATTCGCGATCTTGCGACTGGAACCGGCACGCCGCTGTTTTCGGGCCAGATTGCCGCCTGGCTGTGGTTCACGGTGCTGTTTGCCACCTTCGCCGAAGCGGTCGCCGAAGGACGCGGCAAGGCGCAGGCCGACAGCCTGCGCCGCACCAAGTCCGAACTGACGGCCCGCAAGCTTGTCTCGGCCGAAGGCAGGGAAACGCAGACCATTCCGGCGACATCGCTGAAGGTCGGCGATCTCGTGCTGGTCGAAGCCGGGGAACTGATCCCCGGCGACGGCGACGTCGTCGAGGGTGTCGCCTCGGTCAACGAAAGCGCCATCACCGGCGAATCCGCACCCGTCATCCGTGAGTCCGGCGGCGACCGCTCCGCCGTCACCGGCGGCACGCAGGTGCTGTCCGACTGGATCAAGATGCGCATCGGCACGGCGCCCGGCGACACCTTCGTCGACCGCATGATCGCGCTCATCGAAGGCGCGCAGCGCCAGAAGACCCCGAACGAGATCGCGCTCTCTATCCTGCTCTCGGGCCTGACGCTGGTCTTCCTGGTCGCCGTCGTGACACTCTGGGGTCTTGCCGGCTACTCCGGCACGGTTCTGTCGGTCACGGTTCTTGCAGCCCTGCTCGTCACGCTGATCCCGACCACCATCGGCGGCCTGCTGTCGGCCATCGGCATCGCCGGTATGGACCGGCTGGTGCGGTTCAACGTCATCGCCACATCCGGCCGCGCCGTCGAGGCGGCTGGCGACGTCGATACGCTGCTGCTCGACAAGACAGGCACGATCACCTTCGGCAACCGCATGGCCGCCAACTTCATGCCGGTCCCCGGCGTGACGGATGCCGAGCTTGCCGATGCCGCGCTGCTGGCAAGCCTTGCCGATGAGACCCCCGAGGGCCGCTCGATTGCCGCCCTTGCGACCGGCGAATTCGGTCGTCAGACGCCAGCCGTATCGCTGCCAGCTTCCGACAAGCAGACGAGCCGCGAGGTTGTGGCTCTGGCTGTCGGTGGCGGCTCGGTTCAAACAGGTGCCTTGGCAATTGATGCCGTCGTGCCCTTTGCCGCCGAAACGAGACTGTCGGGCGTCGATTTCGGCGGACGCCGGCTGCGCAAGGGCGCCGTGGATTCGATCCTGAAGTTTGCAGGCGTTCGCGACGAGAACGTGCCGGCCGAATTCCGCCGTGCCGTCGACCAGGTCGCGCGCACCGGCGGCACGCCGCTTGCCGTTGCGGACGGCAATCGCCTGCTCGGCGTCATCCACCTCAAGGACGTGGTCAAGCCTGGCATCAAGGAGCGCTTCGCGGCACTGCGTGCCATGGGGATACGCACCGTGATGGTGACCGGCGATAACCCGGTAACGGCAGCGGCAATCGCCTCGGAAGCCGGCGTCGACGATTTCCTCGCCGAAGCGACACCGGAAGACAAGCTCGGCTATATCCGCAAGGAACAGCAGGGCGGCCGATTGATTGCCATGTGCGGCGACGGCACCAACGACGCGCCGGCGCTGGCCCAGGCCGATGTCGGCGTGGCGATGCAGACCGGCACGCAGGCGGCGCGCGAGGCGGCCAACATGGTCGATCTCGATTCCAGCCCGACAAAGCTCATCGAGATCGTCGAGATCGGCAAGCAACTGTTGATGACGCGCGGCTCGCTGACGACCTTCTCGGTCGCCAACGACGTGGCAAAATACTTCGCCATCATCCCGGCGCTGTTCATCACCACCTATCCGGCGCTGGCCGCGCTCAACATCATGGGGCTGTCGTCACCGCAATCGGCAATCCTGTCAGCGGTCATCTTCAATGCCTTGATCATCGTCGCGCTCATCCCGCTGGCGCTGAAGGGCGTCAAGTATCGCCCGGTCGGCGCCGCAGCACTCCTGCGCCGCAACCTGCTGGTCTATGGCCTCGGCGGCCTCCTGCTGCCCTTTGCCGGCATCAAGCTCGTCGACGTCGTCGTCTCTGCTCTCAATCTGGTGTAATCATGTTGAACCAACTTCGTCCCGCAATCGTCATGGCCTTGTTGCTGACTGCGATCACCGGCCTTGCATATCCCTTCGCGATCACCGGCGTTGCCCAGGCATTGATGCCGGCGCAGGCCAATGGCAGCCTGATCCGCATCGATGGCGCGATCGTCGGCTCCGATCTGATCGGGCAGAACTTCACCGCCGACAAATATTTCTGGCCGCGCCCCTCCGCGACCGGGCCCGAAGCCTACAACGCCGGCGGCTCGACCGGATCCAACCTCGGCCCGACCTCGGTCAAACTGAAGGACCGGGTTGCCGCCGACGTCGAGAAGCTGCGCGCCAGCGGTATAACAGGCGAGATCGCCGCCGATGGCGGCACCGCGTCCGGCTCCGGCCTCGATCCGCATATTTCGCCGGCTTTCGCCCGCGAGCAGGTGTCCCGTGTTGCCAAGGCCCGCGGGTTTGCGGAAGCCGACGTGGCGAGCCTGGTCGAACAGGCGACGGAAGGTCGTCTGCTCGGGATCATAGGCGAGCCGCGCGTCAATGTGCTAGAACTCAACCTCGCTCTGGATGCCCGGAGAAGCTGAGTGTGAAGCCTGAGATGCGGCCAGAGACGCTGCCAGAGACCCTGAATGCCTGAAACCGACCGCGAATCGAAAAGCCGTCCGGACCCGGACGCACTGCTGGCGCTGGCCGGGCAGGGGCGAAAGGGGAAGCTCACGGTTTTTCTCGGCGCAGCCCCCGGCGTCGGCAAGACCTACACGATGCTGACGCGGGCGCGTCGGTTGAAGGCCGATGGCGTCGACATCGTCATCGGTCTGGTGGAAACCCACGGGCGCGGCGAGACCGCCGCGCTCGTCGAAGGGCTGGAGATACTGCCGCGCCGCGATGTCAACCATCGCGGCCGTGTGCTTTCCGAATTCGATCTCGACGCGGCGCTCGCCCGCCGTCCGCGGATCATCGTCGTCGACGAACTGGCGCACAGCAACCCCGAGGACAGCCGCCATCCGAAGCGCTACCAGGATGTCGAAGAGTTGATTGCCGCCGGCATCGACGTCTGGACGGCACTCAACATCCAGCATCTGGAAAGCCTGTCCGATGTCGTTGCCCAGATCACCGGCGTTCCGGTGCGCGAGCGGGTGCCCGACACGGTTCTCAGCCGTGCCGATGACGTGCTGCTCGTCGACCTGCCGCCGGCCGAACTGATCGAGCGGCTGAACCAAGGCAAGGTCTATCTGCCTGACAGCGCCAAGCGCGCGATCGAGCGCTTCTTCCGCCTCGGCAATCTGACGGCGCTACGCGAGCTGGCGCTGCGGCGGACGGCCGACCGCGTCGACGACCAGATGGTCGACTATCTCAAGCAGAACGCCATCGAAGGCCCCTGGGCGAGCGGCGAACGTCTGCTGGTGTGCATCGGGCCCGACCCGCTGTCGGAAAAGGTCGTGCGCACCGCCAGCCGCCTGGCCTCGGGGCTGAATGCGCCATGGATCGTCGTCTTCATCGAGCGGGCCGACCGCGAAAGCGGCGATGGCGAAGCGGCGCGACGGCTTGACGAGACTTTTCGCCTGGCCGAACAGCTCGGCGCCGAAACCCGCCGCATCGTCGGCAACGATTTCGTCGAGGAGATCCTCAAGCTCGCCCGTCGCGAGCATGCGACGCAGATAGTCATCGGCATCAGGCGCCAGCGGTTCCCGCTACGGCTGTTCCGGCAATCGCTTCCCGACGCGCTGGCCGAACGCATCACCGGCGTCGGCATTCATCTGGTTACCGACAAGGAGCAGCCGCGTCCGAAAAGTCGCCTGAGCGTCAAGCGGCAAATGCCGGAGGGCTTCGGGCGGGCGCTCGCGATCGCGGCCGTCACCGTGGCGGCGGCGACTGCACTTGGCGTCCTGATCGAGCGCTTCATCATCCTGCCGAATATATCGCTGCTGTTCCTGCTGGCGGTGCTGGCGTCGGCGACCTATGCCGGCCACGTCGCGGCGATCGCGGCTGCCCTGTTTTCGGTTCTTGCCTACAACTTCTTCTTCATCGATCCGGTCGGCACCTTCACGGTCGCCGAACCGCACGAAGTCTTCGCGCTGTTCATTTTCCTGGTCGCGGCTGCGCTTGCCGGTAGTCTGGCCTCCCGGGTGCGCGAACAGGCGAAATCAGCGCGACGCCGTGCCGCGGCGACGCAGGCGCTCTACGATTTCTCCCGCAAGCTCTCGGGTACCGCCAATGTCGACGATGTGCTCTGGGCGGCGGTGACCCAGATGCAGACGACGCTGAAGCGCAATGTCGCGCTGCTGTTGCCGGAGGAGGGCGATCTGCAGCTCAAGGCCGCGTGGCCTCCGGACACCGAGCTCGATGTCACCGATACCATGGCAGCGCGCTGGGCGATGGACAAGCAGGAGGCGGCCGGCAACGGCACCGGTACGCTGCCGAACAGCCCCTTCCATTTCCGACCGTTGACCAGCCCGCATGGCGTCGTCGGCGTCTGCGGTTTCGCCCAGGCCGGCAAGCCGCTGGAGATCAACGAAGAGCGGGCGCTCGCCGCCATCCTCGACCAGACGGCGATCGCCATCGACCGGGCGCGCCTTTCGCGCGAGAGCCTCGATCACGCCGCCAAGCTGGAGGGCGAGCGGTTTCGCGCTGCCTTGCTGTCATCGATCTCGCACGATCTGCGCACGCCGCTTGCCACCATCACCGGCGCCGTCACCAGCCTGCGCCAGCTGGGCGACCGCATGCCGCCGGAAAGCCGCGACGACCTGCTGCAATCGATCGAGGAGGAGGGCGCACGGTTGACGCGTTTCGTCGCCAACCTCTTGGACATGACCCGCATCGAAGCGGGGACAGTCAATGCCAAGCGCGACTGGGTGGATGTCGCCGACGCCGTGCGGGCAGCCGTCGATCGGGCGCGTAAGTATTTTCCGGACCGTGAGATCGAAACCAGCATCGCGCCCGAACTACCGTTGATGCGCGGCGACAGCGTGCTTCTCGGCCAGGTGCTCTTCAACCTGCTCGACAACGCCAACAAATACGGCGGCGAGGAGCCGGTCAGCATCTATGCCAGGCGGGACGGCAACGAGATTGTGCTGTCGGTCACCGATCTCGGCAAGGGGATTGCTCACGGTGATCTCGAACACGTATTCGAAAAATTCTTCCGGCGGGGCAAGGTGGATGGCCGCACGCCGGGCACCGGCCTCGGACTGTCGATCGCCAAAGGCTTCGTCGAGGCCATGGGCGGCCGCATCAAGGCTGAGAGCCCGGCTTTGAGGCGTCGCGGAACGCGCATTTCCATGCGTTTTCCCGCCGCCGAAGCAGAAATTTCTGAAAAGGACCGTGCATGAGCGTGGAGCGCATCCTCGTTGTCGACGACGAACCCCAGATCCAGCGTTTTCTGCGACCGGCGTTGAGTGCCGCTGGCTATGACGTGCTTGAGGCGCTGACGGGCACCGAGGCGCTGAAGGCGGCGGCGACCACCGCGCCCGATGTGGTGATTCTCGATCTCGGCCTGCCCGACATGGACGGCAAGGATGTGATCGCCAACATCCGCGCCTGGTCGCAGGTGCCGATCATCATCCTGTCGGCTCGCGACCGCGAGAGCGAAAAGATCGCTGCCCTCGATCTCGGCGCCGACGACTATATCGAAAAACCTTTCGGCATCGGCGAGCTGACGGCGCGCATCCGGGCAGCGCTTCGCCACCGCATCCAGATGGAGGGCGGCCACACCCAGCTCTCGGCCGATGGCGTGGCGATCGATACGATCAAGCGGCTGGTGACGCGCGACGGCGAGCCGGTGCGTCTGACGCCGAAGGAGTATGATCTGCTCGTCATGCTGGCGCACCATGCCGGACGCGTCGTCACCCACAAGACGCTGCTGACCTCGGTCTGGGGCGCGGCGCATGGAGAGGACCTGCATTATCTGCGCGTCTTCATCGGCCAGTTGCGCGGCAAGATCGAGCGCGATCCGGCCGACCCGAAGATTATCCGCACCGAGCCTGGTGTCGGTTACCGCTTCGTCGGCGACGACGACTGAGGCCGACCGGTTTTTCCGGTCGGCCCTCGAAACGTCCACTCAGTTGATCACCAGCGGCTTCGGTTGGTCTTCGGACAGCGTGTCGCCGACCACCTGCCGCTTTTTCGTCGGGCGTGGATTCTCGATGATGCTGACCGGCGCGGACAGCGTTGTCGCAGCGACGTTGCCGACGCCTCTGGCTGTGCCGGCGACGACGGCCGCAATGCCCGTGCCGACCGAAATGTTGGAATCGGTCAGAGTCTGGCCCTTGATCAGCCGCTGGCCGATCAATTGCACGATCTCCGGGCTTTCGGCGAACTTGCCGTGATGCAGCCCGTCATCGGTCTCAACCTTGGTCAGGTCGATGGCGGTGATGCCGGATTTCTCCAGGTCCGTGCGATAGGGTTCCTTCGATGGGTCGATGGCGCCGAGCCTAGAAACGTCACCGGAAATGAAACTCGAAAGCGCGAGCGCACGGTCGTCCTGCGAGACGAAGATCGTGAACTTCGGTTTCTTCTTGCCCATCTCCACCCATTGCTTGGCAAAGACGTCGAGGTCGATATCGGGAGAGGCTAGGATCACGTTCTGGATCTTCGAGGGGACGTTGCCGTCGCGAATACCCATCTGCCTGAGCGATTCCATCGTCAGCCAGGTGCCCACGGAATGGGCCAGGATGGTGATGTCCTTGACATCAGGCGCGTCGGCGAGGATGCGCAGCGTATCCTCGAGTGCGGTGCGCGAGTAGTTCGTGCTTTCCTTGTCGTAATTGTATTCGAACACATTGGCGCGCGACGGCCAGGTGAACAGGATCGGCGTTGTCTGGGCGCCGGAATCATGGATGATCTGCGCAAGCCGGAAGACGGAATCCTCGTAGCGGTTGTTGAAGCCGTGAACGAAAACGAAGGTGTGGCCGCCGACACTGTGCTGCCTGAACCAGGCCTTGCCGTCGGCAAGTGTGTCGAGTTCCCGCACCCGCGTTACCGCAAAGTCGGTCGCCGGATTGGGCGGCAGCTTGCGCGGCCATTGCACGGTGCCGGGCTTGCGCACCGAATCCGGAGGGATCGATACCGAAACATCGGTCATGAAGGTGTTGACGTCTCTTTCGCCTGAAAACAGAGTCGCAGGATCGCCGGAAGGCTGCCGGGTCGTTGCGACCAGCATGTCCACCTGTGAGGTTTTCGGTGTTTGTGCCGTCAGGGCGACCGGCGTCATCACGCCCTTGGGCTTGCCACCGCACCCGGCAAGCCCCAGCGAGAGGACAACGGGGAGGATGATCGTCATCATTGCCGGCATCCGCGCCGTCGAGATCTTAATACGCGCATTCTCAATCATCGGCGCCCCACGCAGAAACAAAACGAGCCGCATCAGACTGTGCTTTCGCGACGGCGCGATGACAGCATTCCGGGCCGGCGGATGCAAGCGGGTACTTCCCGGGTTCTCGCGTTATGGTGGCGCTGTGCAGATAGCGGCTGCTTAGGCGGCGGCCCAGCCGGCGGACCTTGGCGCTTCTCGCAGGCGCCGATCCGTGCTAGGAGCGCGGTCAAAGGGATAACCGAAGCTCTGCCTCGAAACCCGGTGTGCAACCAGTCGCCACACCGGGAAGACCTTTTCCGATCGTGGCGTCCACCGATCGGGAAAGGCAACATGAACATCCCCCTTCTTCTCCTCGCATTGGCGACCTTCGCCACCGGCACGGCGGAAAATCTCGTCATCGGCATCCTGCCCGATGTGGCGTCAGGGCTCGGCGTCTCGATCGGCCTCGCCGGGCAGCTGACGTCGGTCTTCTCCGTGACATTCGCGTTGGCGGCGCCGGCAGCCCTCATGCTGACGGCGCGCCTGGAGCGCAGGACCCTGCTTTTAGTGACGCTGGGGCTCTTCATCACAAGCAACGTCGTGGCCGCTGCCAGCCCGAATTACGGCGTCCTGGTTGCCGCCCGCATCGGCATGGCGGCCGCGAGCGCAGCGTCTTTATCGGCCTTGAGCTGTTTGCGGCCTGCGTGATGTTGGCATGTGGCTGGTTCGTACCGGGGGGCGGTCGGTCGAAGCCGGCGCACGGTGGCTCCTATGCCGGCCATCTGCGCTCGCTACCCTGCGTCTGCGCGCAGCTCGTGTCGGTGCTGATGATCGGCGGTCACTTCATCCTGTTCGCCTATCTCGCACCCTATCTGGCCGAGATCGTCGGGATGCGGGGCGATGAGGTCGTCACAGCCTTTTTCGCCTTCGGCGTGGCCGGCGTCTGCGGTGGATATCTCGGCGGCCGGTTCAGCGATGCCGTTCCGCCGCGGCTGGCGATCCGGTTGACGCCGCTCGCCTACCTGCTTGCGCTGATCGCCGTACCCTTCATGTCCGAGATGCGCCTGCTGTTCCTAGTGGTGATGATGCTGTGGGGCTGCATCAGCTGGATGATTTCGCCCGTGGTGCAGAGCTTTCTGATCAGCCAGAGCCCCGAGACGGCGGAAGCCGGCATCGGTCTCAACCTGTCGGCGATGCATGTCGGCGTCGGGCTGGGCACGGGCATCGGCGGTCTGCTTGTCGAAGCGGCCTCGCCATCTGTGCTTCCGGCCGCAGCCGCGATTCTGGCGGGCCTTGCCGTGGTC
Organism: Ensifer sp. ENS11; assembly: GCF_014851895.1. Lineage (NCBI taxonomy): Bacteria > Pseudomonadati > Pseudomonadota > Alphaproteobacteria > Hyphomicrobiales > Rhizobiaceae > Ensifer > Ensifer sp. ENS11. The sequence continues at coordinate 434,328 of NZ_JACVAN010000001.1, forward strand.
GCGGCATTCGCGCGACATGGCGTGTGCCAGCGCCGGAAGGGGCCGATCGCCAGCCGGCGGCGTGAGCGAGCGGTCGACAGCGCCGCGCGTCTTATTAGACGCGCAAAGGTCGCTGTAGCACTTTGAATTGCTGCATGTCTTTTGTCCTTAAATCGAATAGGATTTAAGGAAACATGCAGTAGGCTGTCGTTTGACTGCAGATCAGGATGTGGCGCCGGGTAGCGGCAGGTTGAGCGCCGGGCCGGGGCTGACGCCGTGCTGTCGGCGGACCTGCCGCGATGCGCTGCCATCGAACAGCGACATTGGCAACGTCCCTGTCAGGATCCAGCGATAGGGCGAGCCGGCATCCGGTTCGCGCGATTGATGCGGTATCGACGCCAACGGCAGCACGTATTCCGGACGGCGCAGGCCCGCGTCCTTGTTTCCGAGCCAGGTGAGCACGACAAACACCTCGCCGCCGATCTCCAGCGCCGACAAGGAACAGGTCCGGCCGGAGACATTGGCCTGGACGGCATCCTCGTGAACTTGAAAACGGCTGACTTTAAGCGACATCGATCGGCTTCCTCGAAATGGACCTCTTGCCGGCCGCTCATGCGTGGCAAGACGAGCTGACCTTCGGCCAGCTTCAGACTTTCATCCCGCTACAGTGCTCATTTCTTTGAAGGAAAATGGTGCCGCTTAGCAGACTCGAACTGCTGACCCCATCATTACGAATGATGTGCTCTACCAACTGAGCTAAAGCGGCCCTGAGGCGGTTCCGCGAAAAGTCCGCGGAACGAAGTGTGAGGCGCTGATAAACGCAAAGCGCCAAGATTTCAAGCCATCAGTTTCGAGAACTTGAAAATTCCTTGTTGGCGGCGATCGTGGGGGCGGGGCGGAGCCCGAGGCGGGCGCGCGCGGCGTCGTATTCGCGCTCCCACCGATCGACCATATGCGCGACCGAAGTGACCTCGCGGACCGCGCCGATGCCCTGGCCGCAGCCCCAGATGTCCTTCCAGGCCTTGGCGCCCTCGGTGGCCTGGGCGAAGTCCATCTTCGACGGGTCGGCTTCCGGCAGGCTTTCCGGGTCCATGCCAGCCGCCAAGATCGATGGCTTCAGGTAGTTGCCGTGAATGCCGGTGAAGTAGTTGGAATAGACGATGTCGGCGGCATTGCTGTCGACGATCATCTGCTTGTAGGCGTCGCTGGCGCGCGCTTCTTGCGTGGCGATGAAGGGCGAGCCGATATAGGCCATGTCGGCGCCCATCGCCTGGGCTGCCAGGATGGCGCCGCCATTGGCGATCGCGCCGGAGAGAAGCAAGGGGCCGTCGAACCAGGAACGGATTTCCTGGACGAGGGCGAAAGGCGAGAGCGTGCCCGCATGGCCGCCCGCGCCCGCTGCAACGGCGATCAGGCCGTCGGCGCCCTTGCGGATCGCCGAATTGGCGTGGCGGTTGTTGATCACGTCGTGCAGCACGATGCCGCCGTAGGAATGAATGGCGGCGTTGACCTCGGGCACGGCACCGAGCGATGATATCACCACCGGCACCTTATACTTGATGCAGAGCATCAGGTCCTGTTCGAGGCGGGTGTTGGACTTGTGGACGATCTGGTTGACGGCAAAGGGGGCAGCCGGACGGCCGGGGTTCTTGGCGTCGTGGTCGGCCAGCGTTTCGGTGATTTCGGCAAGCCACTCGTCGAGCTGCGATTGCGGGCGGGCGTTCAATGCCGGGAAGGACCCGACCACTCCTGCCTTGCACTGCGCGATCGTCAGTTTGGGATGCGAGACGATGAACAAGGGTGCGCCGACAACAGGCAGTCTCGTCGTTCCGGAAAGAATTGGCGGCAGCGACATCGAGTTCTCCATCCCATGAAATTTTTGACGTTTGCGTAAACGTCAAAATAGATAGCAGCAAGTTGCGCGCTTGCAAAGATGCGGATTTTCGAAGCGAAGCGACGGTTCGGAAGCAGTTTTCCCCGCCGTTGCCGGGGCTGCCGGCGCGTCGGACTTGCGGATTTTGAAAGCAGCGGTTACGCAATTGTTAACAAAACCAACGGCGTGCATCCGGAATTAACCGATAAGAGCTTGCGGATGATGAAAAAGGCACCGATCGAATGCCGAGCGCCGGCGGGGGCTACTGCATAATCCTTTAAATCGGATCCGATTCAGGGATAGGATTATGCAGCAGATTTAAGGCGTTACAGCGTCCTTTACGCGTCATATTTGACGCGCGGCGCTGTAAGGCCCGGTGTGCACAGAAGGATTTGACGTGAGCGGACTCGAAACTGCAATCCGAAATGCGCTGGAGCGCTCCGACAGAACCAACGCCGAAACGCGGGCGCGCATCTATCAATCTGCGCGACAGGCGCTGGAAACCGGGCTGCAGAAGCAGGGAATCGAGGATCAGAACGTCGTCGCCCAGCAGCGCCATCGGCTGGAAGCGGTCATCCATGCGATCGAAACCGAGGAGCGCGCGGCGTTGAAGGCACGCCCGGCGCCGACCCCTTCGGTCAGCCTCGACGACGCGGTCACGCCACGCGATACAGCAACGAGCAGGCCCGAGCTGCAGCCGTCCGCGCCCGCTAGCGGCCGCCGCGAGCCGGCTTTCGCCGGCCAGGCACCGCGCGATGCGCCGAATGACGGTGGGCTTGGCAGCCTTCGCGCCGACCGCGATGGCCCCGTTGTCTCGACGGCAGCGGCCGGCGAGGTCGCGGCCAGGCAGTCGCATGAAGGCCGAGGCGCAGTTGCGCCGGAAGCGCGCGCGACGGACGGTCGCAAGCGTCGACGCAAGCGGGGGCGTCTGCTTTCGCTCGCCATGGTCGTTGCGACGCTTGCCGCCGCGGTCGTGGCTGCCGTCTGGTGGGTCGAGACCAACAATCTGCTGCAGTCGCCGGCCGCGCGCGATACCAATGTCGCCAACCCGCCGGCAACAGTGGCATCGCAGGATTTCGACGGTGCCGCCGGTCTGCAGACCCTCGGTGCCCAGGAAGGCTTCACCGGCGACTGGGTCGAGGTGTATGCGCCCGGCAAGACAGGCGCGATCACGCCCGGCCCGCAGGCGACCGCCGAACAGGTCAACGACGATGGCGGACCGCGCGCCCTGCTGACATCTGGGAATGCCGATGCCGACGGTGACGTGACCATCGAGATCCCGGCCGCGATCCTGGCCGAGCTTTCAGGCAAGACGTCGACACTGGCGTTGACCGTCCAGGCCGCACCTGGCAAGTCGACCGAGTTTGCGGTGGAGTGCAACTTCTCTTCGCTGGGCGAGTGCGGTCGCCACCGTTTCACCCTGCATGACGAACGGGTCGACATGCTGTTCAAGGTCACCTTCGATCGCAGCCTTGCGCCGAGTGCTGCCGGGCAGATCGTCATCAACAGCGACATCAGCGGCGGCGGCAAGGGCATGAACCTTTACGCCATCCGCGTCCTGCCGGGTCAATAATCCCAACGCAGGTGGGTATAGACCGACGGGCGGCCGGCTGACGCTAAAGCGCGTCCCGATCTCAAGTGTTCTCTTGTTGCGCTTTACAGCGCCGCGCGTCTTTTCTTGCGCATGTCGTTGTCGCAAAATCGCTGCGCACTTTTGCGCGACAGGCCGCGGGCCTATTTCAGGAAGCCGGGGCCCGAGCCGATGATCTTGTCATCGACCTCGCCGATGGCGTCCTTGTCCTTGCCCTCATAATCGAGCTTGGAAAGCATGTGCCGAATGAGGTTGAGACGGGCGCGCCGCTTGTCGTTGCCACGCACCACGGTCCATGGCGCCTGGTCCGTATGGGTCTCTTTCAGCATCTGGTTGCGCTTATCGGTATAATCGTCCCATTTGTTGAGTGCGGCGATATCCATCGGCGACAGCTTCCAGATTTTCAGAGGATCATGGCAGCGGTCGTGAAAGCGCTTGAGCTGCATCTCGCGGCCGATGTTGATCCAGAATTTGAAGAACTGAATGTCTTCGTGCACGATCATCTTTTCAAAGCGCGGCACCTGCTTCAGGAATTGCTCGTGCTGCTCGGGCGTGCAGAAGCCCATGACCGGCTCGACGCCGGCGCGGTTGTACCAAGAGCGGTCGTAGAGAACGAGTTCGCCTGATGTCGGCATCGTCGCGATGTAGCGCTGGAAGTACCATTGCCCACGCTCGGTTTCTGTCGGCTTCGTCAGCGCGACGACGCGCGCCCAGCGGGGGTTCAGGTTGCCGCTGGTCGCATGGATCGCGCCGCCCTTGCCGGCCGCGTCGCGGCCCTCGAACAGGGCGATGATGCGCTTGCCGGTTGCCTGCTGCCAGAGTTGCAGCTTGACCAGTTCGATCTGCAGCTTTTCCAGCGTCTTCAGGTATTCATCGTCGTCGAGCTTCTTCTTGTAGGGGTAGTCGTCGGAGGAGAACGCGGCCTCGTCGATCCACTTCGGCAATTCGGGATTGTCGATGTCGAAGAGCCGCTTCTTGCCGCCGATATCGAGTTCTACCGCCCGGCTTTCGGTCTTCGTTGCTGCCTGCGTTGACGCCATTTGGTCTTCCTCCAGCCCGAGCGATTTCCTGTGAGGAGGCCACAATTGCATTGCGGATTCAAGCGCGTCGTGAAAATCATGTCATGAACGGTCGCTATCTCTCGACCATTTAGGGTCGGGAGGAAGACAAAGTGATTCATGAGGATATCGTGCTGGACGGTTCCAAGGCGTTCTGGCGGATGCTCGTGCCGCGACTGAAGGCAGAACGTTGGCTCCTCGGCCTGACGGCGCTGCTCGCCGCGCTTGCGACCGTCGCCGGCATTCATTTCCTCGTCGTGCTGCCGTTCTGGATCGTGCTTGCCGCAGCCCTGCTCAACCGCAGCGCGCCTTCGGTGCTACCGAAGGCCGCAAAAGCGGCAAAGGTGGCCGCGGTTGCGGGCGCGGCCAGCGACGCCCTGATCCCAGCCCTGAACGCGCTCGATATGCCGGTGCTGGTGGTGGCTGTCGATGAAACGGTCGTCTTCCAGAACATCGCTGCCGAAAAGGCTTTCGGCACCATCCCGCCCAACAGCTATCTTGCCGCCCGCGTTCGCTCGCCCGGCATTCTCGATATGGTCCGCGAGACGATCGCGACCGGCAAGATCAACCAGATCGAGCACACCGAGCGGCTGCCGTCCGATGCCGTCTATGTGGTCCGGGTGGCGCCAGCCGAAATCGGTGGCGATGGCCCATGGCGCCGGATCTTTCTCTTGACCTACCGCGATATTTCGCAGGCCCGCCGCATCGATCGCATGCGCTCTGACTTCGTCGCCAACGCCAGCCACGAGTTGCGCACGCCGCTGGCGTCGCTGCGCGGCTTCATCGAAACCATGCAAGGCCCGGCGCGCAACGACGCGAAGGCGCAGGAGAAGTTCTTCGGCATCATGCACGAGCAGGCGACGCGCATGAGCCGCCTCGTCGACGACCTCCTGTCGCTGTCGCGGCTGGAGCTGAAATCGCACATCGCGCCAGACGATACGATCGATCTGCGGCCGCTGCTCGGCCATGTCCGCGACAGTCTTGCTCCGCTTGCGGGCGATCTTGACGTGACGATCACGCTGACAATGCCCGAGACGCCTGTGGTCGTTCAGGGGGATCGCGACGAACTGATCGAGGTTTTCGAGAACCTGATCGAGAATGCCTGCAAATACGGCCAGGAAGGCAAGAGGGTCGATGTCGAGCTTTCCGGCGACGACGGCGGGCAGGCGGAGGTCGTGGTCAGAGACTACGGCCCCGGCATTCCGGCCGAGCATGTGCCGCGCATCACCGAGCGGTTCTATCGCGTCAATGTGGAGGCCAGCCGCTCGAAAAAGGGCACCGGTCTCGGCCTTGCGATCGTCAAGCACATCCTGACCCGCCACCGCGCGCGGCTCCTGATCCACTCGGAGTTGGGCAAGGGCACGGTGTTTACCGTGCGCTTTTGACATATTGGCGCGGGATAATGCCGCTGTGTTCATTTTTCATTATTATTTTCAATGACATGAGCTGTCATAAATGTTTCGCGAAACTGACATAAAAGGTGTGGCTATCGGCGGCTAGTTAGGGGCAGCCGATCAAACGGCGAAGAGCGCTGCAACGCTTGGCGCACTCAACACCAGCCCATTCCGGGAGAACTTTTATGAAAGCTCTTAAACTCACCGTAGCGGCGCTTGTCGCATCCGCCGCATTCGCCGGCGTGGCTGCCGCGCGCGATCAGGTTCAGGTCGCCGGCTCCTCGACCGTTCTTCCCTACGCAAAGATCGTCGCCGAGACGTTCGGCGAAACGTTCCCGGACTTCAAGACCCCGGTTGTCGAATCCGGCGGCTCCTCGGCCGGCCTGAAGGAATTCTGCAAGGGCGTTGGCCCTGATACCATCGACATCGCCAACTCCTCCCGCAAGATCAAGGACAGCGAAGTCGAGGCCTGCAAGGCCGCCGGCGTCACCGAGATCCAGGAAATCCAGATCGGTTATGACGGCATCGTCTTCGCAACCGACGCCGGCAACGCCGACCTCGCCCTGAAGCCCGTTGATCTCTACAAGGGTCTGGCTGCCGAAATCGTCGTCGACGGCAAGCTCGTTGCCAACCCTTACAAGAAGTGGTCTGAAGTCAACTCCGCTCTGCCGGACGCCGACATCGCCGCCTTCATCCCGGGCGAAAAGCACGGCACGCGCGAAGTCTTCGAAGAGAAGATCCTGGCCGCAGGTTGCAAGGAAGCTGGCGCCATTGACGTCATCAAGGCCGCCGTTGCCGATGAGAAGCAGCAGCACAGCAAGTGCGTCGCAGTCCGCAAGGACGGCATGGCTGTCGACATCGACGGCGACTACACCGAAACGCTGGCCCGTATCGCTGCCAACAAGAACGGCATCGGCGTATTCGGCCTGTCCTTCTACGAAAACAACGCCGACAAGCTGAAGGTCGCCACCGTCAACGGCATCGTTCCGTCGACCGAAACGATCGCTTCCGGCGAATACCCGGTTTCCCGCCCGCTGTACTTCTACGTCAAGAAGGCACATCTCGGCGTTATCGCGGGCCTCAAGGAATATGTTGAGTTCTTCCTCGACGATCAGATGATCGGCCCGGAAAGCCCGCTTGCAGAATACGGCCTCGTCGCTGCTCCGGACGCCGAGCGCGAAGAAGTTCGCAAGGCTTTCGCAGCCGGCAACATGCTCTGATACTGACAAGCCCCGGCGCGATGGTCTCGCGCCGGGGCATGCCTCCATCCGAACTGCCGGCAGCGCATTGAGCGTCACGCCGCGGAGACGTGCCGATGAGTACTTCATTTCTTCTTTTGCTCATTGTTGTAATTGGTTTTATTTCTTATTTTGGGGGTCGTGCGCGCTCCTTCGCACAGGCTGGCGGCAAGCTCTCCAATCTGCATTCCTTACCCGGCTATCACGGCAGCTATGTCGCCATCTGGGCGATCCTTCCAGCGGCGCTCGTACTCGGCGCCTGGCTCGTCGCCGCGCCCATGTATATCGACTCCAGCACCCGGGCGACCTTGCCCGAGACGGTGCAGACGCAGGGCGGCGCCACGGTCGAGCTGGCGCTTGGCCAGGTCAAGTCGGTCGCCGGCGGCCTGAAGCGGTTGACGGCCGAAGAAGTTTCGGCGCTTGAAAGCGGTTCGGCCAATCTTCGCTCGACGCTTGCGGCCAAGGGCGTGGCTCTTGCCGGCGAGGGCGAACCCTACATGATCACCGCCGCCCAGCATTTCAACGCGATGAGCGCCACCAATCGCTGGCTGATGAGCGCCGTCGTCCTGCTGATCGCGATTGCCGGCGGCTTTTATGCCATCCGCAACATCGCCACCCGCTTCCGCGCCCGCAACCAGGTCGAGCGCGTCATGCTCGGCGCGCTGATCGTAGCGTCCTCGATCGCCATCCTGACGACGGTCGGCATCATCGCCTCTATGCTGTCGGAAGCCGGCCGCTTCTTCACGATGGTTTCACCCTTCGAGTTCTTCTTCGGCACGGTCTGGGACCCCCGGTTTGCTGCCGCCGGAAGCGGTGGCTCCTCCGGCCAGTTCGGCCTGATCCCGCTTCTCGCCGGTACGCTCTACATCGCCTTCGTCGCCATGCTGTTTGCGGTGCCGATCGGCCTGTTTGCCGCCATCTACATGGCGGAATATGCCAGCCCACGACTGCGTTCGACGGCAAAGCCCCTGCTCGAAGTGCTCGCCGGCATCCCGACCATCGTCTACGGTTTCTTCGCACTTGTGACCGTCGGCCCATTCCTGCGCGATATCTCTGCCCAACTGAACGGTCTCGTCACCGGCAATTATCAGAACTTCATCCAGGCACAGAGCGTCGTGACCGCCGGCATCGTCATGGGCATCATGCTGATCCCGTTCGTGTCCTCGCTTTCCGATGACATCATTACCCAGGTACCGCGGGCCCTGCGCGACGGTTCGCTCGGCCTTGGTGCCACCCGCTCCGAGACAGTCAAGAAGGTCATCCTTCCCGCAGCACTTCCGGGCATTGTCGGCGCTCTGCTTTTGACCGCCTCGCGTGCCGTCGGCGAGACGATGATCGTGGTGCTTGCCGCCGGTGTCGCGGCCCGCATGCAAATCAATCCTTTCGAGCCGATGACCACGGTGACGGTGAAGATCGTCAACCAGCTGACGGGTGACCTTGAGTTCACCTCGCCGCAGACGCTGGTTGCCTTCGCACTCGGCATCACGCTCTTCGTTATCACGCTCGGCCTCAACATTTACGCGCTCTACATCGTGCGCAAATATCGGGAACAGTACGAATGACCGACATCGCTTCCCCGGCCGTCCGGATCTCCGTCCGCCCCGCATCCGCCAAGCGTGATATCGGCATCAAGCGTCGCTACGCGGCCGAGCGTCGGTTCCGTGCCTATGGCATCAGCGCCATCAGTCTTGGCCTGTTCTTCCTCGCTCTGCTGCTGTGGACGGTGATCTCCAACGGCTACACCGCGTTCCAGCAGACGACGATCACGCTGCCGATCGAATTCACCGAAAAGGTCATCGATCCCAAGGGTGAGCGCGCGACCGACGGCAAGGTGCTGGTGGCGGCCAACTATCCGCTGCTGGTCCGCGATGCGCTGATCAAGCAGCTCGGCATCGATCCGAGCAATCGTCCGCTGGTCAAGCGGGCCACCGACATGGTGTCTGCAAGCTCCCGCACGCTGTTGCGCGACATCGTCGTCGCCGACCCGTCGGTTATCGGCAAGACCATACCGGTGACACTGCTCGCCGAAGCCAATGTCGACTCCGCCTTCAAGGGGCAGATCGACCTGAAGGTCGATGAGAGCAAGCGCAAGGTCAAGGACCAGCAGGTCACCTGGATGAACGAGCTTGCAAGCGCCGGCGTCCTGAAGAAGAGCTTCAACACCGGCATCTTCACCTTCGGTGCCTCGAGCCGTCCGGAAGCGGCAGGCGTCGGCGTTGCCGCCCTCGGTTCGCTGTTCATGATGCTGATCGTGCTCGTGCTGTCGCTGCCGATCGGCGTTGCCGCCTCGATCTATCTCGAAGAGTTTGCGCCGAAGAACCGGCTGACCGATCTCATCGAGGTCAACATCAACAATCTCGCCGCCGTTCCGTCGATCGTCTACGGTCTCTTGGGGTTGGCCGTATTCATCAACTTCGCCGGCATGCCGCGCTCGGCCGCCCTCGTCGGCGGCCTGGTGCTGACGCTGATGACCCTGCCGACGATCATCATCGCCACCCGTGCAGCGTTGAAGGCGGTCCCGCCGTCGATCCGCTCGGCAGCGCTCGGTCTCGGTGCGTCGAAGATGCAGACCATCTTCCACCACGTCCTGCCGCTGGCGATGCCGGGCATCCTGACCGGCACGATCATCGGTCTCGCCCATGCACTTGGCGAAACCGCGCCGCTGCTGTTGATCGGCATGGTCGCCTTCGTCGTCGATTATCCCGGCTCGCCGATGGAGCCGTCGACCGCGCTGCCGGTGCAGATCTACATGTGGGCCAACGAGGCGGAACGCGCCTTCGTCGAGCGCACATCCGGCGCGATCATCATTCTTCTCATCTTCCTCGTCGTCATGAACCTTGGCGCCATTCTGTTGCGACGTCGCTTTGAGCGCCGTTGGTAGTGAGGTAATTACTATGAACATCATGTCAGAAGCAGCAGTCGAAAAAGCCTTGGATCAGAAAATGAACACCGTGCCCTACAAGATGATCGGCAAGGATGTGTCGGTCTACTACGGCGAGAAGCGTGCGCTTTTCGACGTCAATCTCAATATCCGCGAGAACACGGTGACAGCGCTGATCGGCCCTTCGGGCTGCGGCAAGTCGACCTTCCTGCGCACGCTGAACCGCATGAACGACACCATCGAGAACTGCCGCGTCACCGGCAAGATCACGCTCGATGAAGACGACATCTACGACCCGACGATCGACGTCGTGGAACTGCGAGCCCGCGTCGGCATGGTGTTCCAGAAGCCGAACCCGTTCCCGAAGTCGATCTACGACAACGTCGCCTACGGCCCGCGCATCCACGGGCTTGCCCGCACCAAGTCTGAGTTCGACGAAGTCGTCGAGACCAGCCTGCAGAAGGCTGGTTTGTGGAACGAGGTGAAGGATCGCCTGCAGGAGCCGGGCACCGGTCTTTCGGGCGGCCAGCAGCAGCGTCTGTGCATCGCGCGCGCCGTTGCCGTCAGCCCTGAAGTGATCCTGATGGACGAGCCCTGTTCGGCGCTCGATCCGATCGCGACGGCCAAGGTCGAGGAACTGATCCACGAGCTGCGTACCAACTTCACGATCGTCATCGTCACCCACTCGATGCAGCAGGCGGCGCGTGTTTCGCAGCGCACTGCCATGTTCCACCTCGGCAATCTTGTCGAGGAGAACGACACCGACAAGATGTTCACCAATCCGGATGACCAGCGTACCCAGGACTACATCATGGGCCGGTTCGGTTGATGGCCGAAGCTCCTCTTCACCCCGTTTCCTGAACGCGCCCGCAAGGATCGAAGACTATGTCCATGCACATAATGTCCGCCTACGACGAAGAACTGAAATATCTCACGCGCCGCATCTCCGAGATGGGCGGGCTTGCCGAGCAGATGGTGGGCGAATCCGTTCGTGCGCTTGTCAATTCTGACCTCGCCTTGGCGCAGAAGGTGATCTCCGACGACACCATCCTCGATGAAGCCGAACGCCAGATCGGCGAAAAGGCAATCGTCACCATCGCCAAGCGCCAGCCCGTTGCTGCCGACCTGCGCGAGATCATGGGATCGATCCGCATCGCGTCCGATCTGGAGCGCGTCGGCGACCTCGGCAAGAACAACGCCAAGCGTGTCATCGCGGTTGCCGGCTCCGGCATCCCGCGCAAGCTGGCGCGCGGTCTCGAACACCTGGCAGAGCTTGCGCTGGTGCAGCTCAAGGAAGTCCTCGACGTCTACGCTTCCCGCTCGCCGGAGAAGGCCAACAGCATCCGCGAGCGCGACGAGGAGATCGACGCGATCTACACCTCGCTGTTCCGCGAGCTGCTCACCTACATGATGGAAGATCCGCGCAACATCACGCCCTGCACGCATCTTCTCTTCTGTGCCAAGAACATCGAGCGTATCGGCGACCACGCCACCAATATCGCCGAGACGATCTACTACATGGCGACGGGCGCGCAGCCGGAAGGCGAGCGTCCGAAGGACGACAATACGTCGACGCTGGGTGCCGTGAAGGACTAACGCATGTCGCGCAAAAGTGCGCAGCGGTTTTGCGATAACGACATGTGCAAAAACAAGAACTTAAAGCACAACAAGCGCATCTTAGAGATCGCGACGCGCTTTAAGACCCGGATACGTTCGAGTGCCTGCTTATGAACCTGCTCCGGTCGCAGCCCTGGTTGCGGCCCTGCTCTACTGCGTCTGAAGCTATACGTTTTCGCGCGTGCCTATGAAAACGCGCGGAGTGCTCCAGATTCTATATGTTCGAGCATCTCTTTGCGTTCGATCGAACGCGAGACGCTCTGGGTAAGGAGACGTTGCCTGATGTTGCCGAAAATCGCCGTTGTCGAAGACGAAGAGGCGCTGAGTGTCCTGCTGCGTTATAACCTCGAAGCCGAAGGGTTCGATGTTGATACGATCCTGCGCGGAGACGAGGCGGAGATCCGCCTACAGGAGCGCCTCCCGGATCTCCTGATCCTCGACTGGATGCTGCCGGGCGTTTCCGGCATCGAGCTTTGCCGCCGGCTGCGCCAACGTCCGGAAACCGAGCGCCTGCCGATCATCATGCTGACGGCGCGCGGCGAGGAGAGCGAGCGGGTTCGTGGCCTTGCCACCGGCGCCGACGATTATGTCGTCAAGCCGTTCTCGACCCCGGAGCTGATGGCCCGTGTCAAGGCGATGCTGCGGCGCGCCAAGCCCGAGGTCCTCTCGACGCTGCTTCGCTGCGGCGACATCGAGCTCGATCGCGAGACCCATCGCGTGCATCGCCGCACCCGCGAGGTCCGCCTTGGTCCGACGGAATTCCGCCTGCTCGAATTCCTGATGTCGTCGCCGGGCCGGGTGTTCTCGCGCTCGCAACTCCTTGATGGCGTCTGGGGCCACGATATCTATGTCGACGAGCGCACCGTCGACGTGCATGTCGGTCGCTTGCGCAAGGCACTGAATTTCTCGAGCATGCCTGATGTCATCCGCACCGTTCGCGGTGCCGGCTACTCGCTCGAAAGCTGAGCCAGCCGGCCACTGCAGCGCCGCGCATCTTAATGGACGCGCAAAGGTCGCTGTTGCATCTTGAATTGCGGCATGTTTCCTTGAAGCGAATACGAACCAGGGAAACATGCAGCAGCCAATAAAAAAGGGGCCGTGCGGCCCCTTTTCTGCATGTGGTTTTCGGTCGTCTCAGCGAGCGCGACGGCGCTCGGAGGTCGGCTGATAGGCAAGCCGCGCATGGAATGTGCAATAGGGCGAAGCTTCCGGGGAATCGTTGCCGCAGAAGTGGAATTCTTCCTTGAGCGGGTCGCCGATCGGCCATTTGCAGGTGCGCTCGGTCAACTGCGTCAGCTCCAGGCGGCGCGACATTGGCACGACCACATCCGTCTGGATGCGGAAATCCTGTTCGGCGACGAGATCGACTTCGACCTCTTCCTTGAGCACGGTCGCGCCGGCCGCACGGGTAACCGTCCGTGTCGTGACGCGCGAAGCGTAGTTCGGAGCGCGCGGCGCCGAAGTCGGGCGCTGCTTCGGCCGGGTCGCGGCGGTGGTTCCGCCAGCCTTGGCCCTGCCGGGCAGGCTCAGCCGGTGAACCTTGCCGATGACCGCATTGCGGCTGACGCCGCCGAGCTGTGCCGCGATCTGGCTCGCGCTCAGGCCCTCGGACCAAAGCTTCTTCAGTTTTTCCACCCGCTCGTCAGTCCAGTTCATTTCTGCACTCTCCGTTCTCAGCGTTGGCGATGACAGAATCTCTCACCACGCTCCGGACAGGCTCCGGAGCTGCAACGCGATAACACTTTTGGTGACTAGGCCCGCCGCATGCGTCTAGTAATTGAACATTAACCTACTGACCGGCGGACTCCGTGGCAAGAGTCCCGCGAATCGCGCCGAATCGATTTCTTGGTTTTCCCCAACTTGCTCGGTGGGCGTTGCATTTTTGCAAGCCCCGTCGCGTGATTTTTTCGTCGCATGGATCAGACCCGTCCGACCGCACTGCAAAGCTTGGTTTTGTTGACATTGCGCTGCGAAATAGGAATAGTGCCTGCGCCGCCGCAAGGCGGCATTTTTAATTTTTTGCCGCGCTCAACAGGGGCTCGGATCGATGCCGATAGCAATGAAGGAGAGGCTCGCCATGACTGCAACCACGCCGCTTTACGACACCTACATGCGTGCGCCGTTGCGTTTCGAGCGAGGAGAGGGCGTCTGGTTGATCGCCGAAGACGGCTCGCGCTATCTCGACTTCGCCGCCGGCGTCGCCGTCAACTCGCTTGGCCATGCGCATCCGCATCTGGTCGAGGCGTTGAAGGCGCAGGCCGAGAAGGTCTGGCACCTGTCCAACCTTTATGAGGTCCCCGGCCAGGAGAGCCTTGCACGCCGGCTGACGGCCGTCACCTTCGCCGATCGTGTCTTCTTCACCAACTCGGGTGCCGAGGCGCTCGAATGCGCGATCAAGACTGCGCGTCGCTACCACTATGCCAAGGGCAATCCGGAGAAGTTCCACATCATCACCTTCGAGGGTGCCTTCCACGGACGCACGATCGCGACCATCGCGGCGGGTGGTCAGCAGAAGTACATCGAGGGCTTTGGCCCGAAGGCCCCGGGTTTCTATCAGGTTCCCTTCGGCGATATCACGGCGCTCAAGGATGCGATCACCGACGAGACGGCGGCGATCCTGATCGAGCCGATCCAGGGCGAGGGCGGCATCCGCCCGGTCACCAAGGAATTCATGCAGGAGCTGCGCGCGCTTTGCGACGAGTTCGGTCTGCTGCTGATCCTCGACGAGGTCCAGTCCGGCGTCGGCCGCACCGGCAAGCTTTTCGCCTATGAATGGGCTGGCATCCGTCCGGATATCATGGCTGTCGCCAAGGGCATCGGCGGCGGCTTCCCGCTCGGTGCCTGCCTTGCGACCGAAGAGGCGGCTGCCGGCATGGTCGCCGGTACGCACGGTTCGACCTATGGCGGCAACCCGCTTGCCATGGCTGTCGGCAACGCCGTGCTCGACGTCATCCTGGCCGACGGTTTCCTGGAGCATGTCCGCGACGTGGCCCTGGTCTTCCGCCAGGGCCTCGCGTCGTTGAAGGACCGTTTCCCCGATGTGATCGAGGATATCCGCGGCGACGGCCTGATGCTCGGCATCAAGGCGAAAGGCCCTTCGGCCGATCTCCTGAAGGCGATCCGCGCGGAGAAGCTGCTGGCTGTTCCGGCCGGCGAAAACGTCCTGCGCCTGTTGCCGCCGCTGACGGTGACCGCCGCGGAAGCGCGCGAAGGCCTGGCGCGGATCGAGCGCGCGGCCGAAGCCGTGAGAAGCAGCAGCGGTACCGCCGCAGCCTAATTTGTGAACCCGGAGATCGGCAGCGATTTTCCCAAGGGTCCATGCGCGAGCCCAAGGTGTCGAGCGTTCTTTTGGCTCTTCGACACCGGTCGCGCTCCACGGGCCATTCTGAGACAGGAATTGACTACGATGGCAGGCACAAGACATTTCATCGATCTTTCGGCCATGACGGCAGCCGATCTGCGCACGATCATCGATGACGCACGCGTGCGAAAGACGGCGACGAAGGCCGGAACCGCCGAAAAGCCGCTCGCCGGCAAGATGTTGGCGATGATCTTCGAAAAGCCTTCGACCCGCACGCGCGTCTCCTTTGACGTCGGCATGCGCCAGCTCGGCGGCGAAACCCTGTTTCTCTCGGGCACCGAAATGCAGCTCGGCCGCGCCGAGACCATCGGCGACACTGCCAAGGTGCTGTCACGCTACGTCGATGCGATCATGATCCGCACCACCGATCATCGCCGTCTTCTCGAGCTTGCCGAGCACGCCACGGTGCCCGTCATCAACGGCCTGACCGACGACACCCATCCCTGCCAGATCATGGCCGATATCATGACCTTCGAGGAGCATCGCGGCCCGGTGAAGGGCAAGACCATCGCCTGGACCGGCGACGGAAACAACGTGCTTCACTCGCTGATCGAGGGCTCGGCCCGTTTCGGCTACCGCATGAACATGGCGGTGCCGCTCGGTTCCGAGCCGCACGACAAGATCCTCAACTGGGCGCGCAACAATGGCGGCGAGATCCTGCTTTGCCATGAGGCCGAGCAGGCCGTTGCCGGCGCGCATTGCGTCGTTACCGACACCTGGATTTCCATGAACCAGGAGCATCGCGCTCGCGGCCACAACGTCTTCCAGCCCTTCCAGGTCAACGACGCGCTGATGAGGCACGCCTCGCCGGACGCACTGTTCATGCACTGCCTGCCGGCGCATCGCGGCGAGGAAGTGACCGACGAGGTCATCGACGGGCCGCAGTCGGTGGTATTCGACGAGGCGGAAAACAGGCTGCACGCACAGAAGTCGATCATCGCCTGGTGCATGGGGCTCGTCTGATCGGCGCGTCTGCCTATTGAAATTTCCCGCATGCGACACGATTTAGGCCGAATGCGGGACGTTCCGGGGTGGAAACAACGGACGTTACCTGACGACAGGCAGCGCATGATCGGCCGGCAAAACGGCACATGCCTGCTAGACAAATCCGTTTATGGCGGGATCGAATAGGATAACGGGCAGGCTGCACCGGAGGATGTTTATGTTCTCTGCGCGGCCCTCTCCCAAGCATGTCGCGGAAAAGTGCGCAGCGGTTTTGCGATAACGATATGCACAAGAACAAAAACTTGAAGCGCAGTCAGCGAATCCTGGCGATCGCGACGCGCTTTAGTGACGTAAGGAGCAGCAGATGACTGAGATGGCACCAGGACTTGGCGAATTCGACTTTGCCGGTGACGATCATGTCGTGCCCTTCCAGGTGGAGGGCCTCGATGTGCGTGGCCGCGCCGTTCAGCTCGGCCCGATGCTCGATGCGATCCTCGAGCGCCACAACTATCCGCTTCCGGTCGCGCGGCTGGTTGCCGAGACCGTGGTGCTGACCGTGCTGCTCGGAACGTCGCTGAAGTTCGACGGCAAGCTTATCGTCCAGACGAAGAGCGACGGCCCGGTCGATCTTGTCGTCGCCGATTTTGCCACGCCCGATCGGGTGCGCGCCTATGCCCGTTTCAACGAGGAAGCGCTGGAGGAAGCTCTGAAGGACGGACGCACCCAGTCGCATGAGCTGCTGGGCAAGGGCGTTCTCGCCTTCACCATCGATCAGGGTGCCCATACCCAGCGCTATCAGGGCATCGTTGCGCTCGATGGCGCCACGCTCGAGGAGATTGCCGGCGTCTACTTCCGCCAGTCGGAGCAGATCCCGACCAAGGTGCGCCTCGGCGTTGCCGAACTGCTCGACCGCGACGAGAACGGCAAGCCGCGCCATCGCTGGCGCGCCGGCGGCATGGTCGCGCAGTTCCTGCCGGATGCGCCGGAGCGCATGCGCCAACCGGATCTTTCGGGGGGTGACGGCGACGACAACGAGGATCTCTTCGACGAGGACGATCTCTGGGCGGAAGCCAAGGTCATGGTCGAGACGATCGATGCCGACGAACTGACCGACCCGATGGTCGGCACGGAACGTCTGCTCTATCGGCTGTTCCACGAGCGCGGCGTTCGCGTCTACGAGCCGCAGGCGGTCTATGATCGCTGCAGCTGTTCGCGCGAAAAGATCCGCTCGGTGCTCACCGGACTGCACGCCGACGATATCGAGAGCACCATCGAGGACGGCTTGATCAAGGTGACGTGCGAGTTCTGCTCGACCACCTATCGCTTCGAGGCAAGCGAGGTCCGCCAGCAGTAGGATGCCTCAATTCAGGGTTCGAACGAGCCCTGGTGAATCAAGCGAGAAGGCGGGGATTGCCACGTTGAAGTGTTCTCCGCCTTCCGATTCCATGCTGTAGTGGCCGAACATGACGCCGGACGGCGTATCGAGCGGGCATCCGGAGGAATATTCGTAGGTATCGCCGGGGTTCAGCAACGGTTGCTCTCCGATGACACCGGGCCCGCTGACTTCGTCCACCTGGCCGTTCTCGTCGGTAATATGCCAGTAGCGTGTCATCAGCCGAACCGACTCGGCCGAATGGTTGGCGATGACGATGCGGTAGCCCCAGACATAGCGGCTGTCATCCGGATCAGATTGCTCTTCCAGATAATAAGGCTCCACCGTAACTTCTATGTCGCGAGTGAGCGCGCGATACATGAGCAACACCTTGTTTCAAGTCTTTCAGGGTATTCTACAGCAAGATGGTTTCGTCAAGAATAACGGCAGGATTGCATGCGTCGGCGGCAAGTCTGCGGAAAGGCGAGGCCGATGCTTGATGGCGCGGTGAGAAAACATCTGGATCCGATACTGGATCGGCTCGGTGCAGCACTTGCCCGCGGGGGTGTCGGTGCCAATGCGGTCACGATCACCGGCCTCGCGCTCGGCCTCGTTGCCGCTGTCCTCATTGCCGGACAATACTACCTTGCCGCCGCCATTGTTATCGTCGTTAGCCGGCTTTGCGATGGACTTGATGGTGCGGTGGCACGCGCCACGCGCAAAACCGATTTCGGTGGTTTCCTCGACATCGTGCTCGACTTCGCCTTCTACGGTGCCATCCCGCTCGGCTTCATCGGCGCCGATCCGCAGGCCAACGGTCTTGTCGGCGGTCTGCTGCTCTTCTCGTTCTACGTCAACGGATCGAGTTTTCTCGCCTATGCCATTATGGCCGAAAAGCGAGCGATGACGACGGATGTGCGGGGGGCAAAATCGCTCTACTTCACCACCGGGCTTGCCGAGGCGACGGAGACGATCGCCGCCTTCCTGGCCTTCTGCCTGTTCCCGACGTGGTTTCCGCTGCTGGCGGCGCTGTTTGCGGTCGTCTGCCTCTACACCGCGCTATCGCGCATTGTGCTCGCGCGAACGCGTTTTCGCGACGTCGAGTAGCGGCCGCCGCCGATCTCGGGGCGGCCGTCTTGTTCGTGGGTATCAGGCCTTGACGGTCTTCAGCGCGCGGGCGAAGTCCTCGACGATGTCGTCGCTGTCCTCGATACCGGCGGAGAAACGAACGGTGCCGGCGGAAATGCCGAGCTCGTCGCGAGCTTCGTCCGTCAGGTTCTTGTGCGTCGTCGTCGCCGGATGGGTGATCAGGCTTTTGGAATCGCCAAGATTGTTGGAGATGCGGGCGATCTGCAGTGCGTTCTGCAGTGCGAAGGCCGCATCCTTGCCGCCCTTGAGTTCGAAGGCGACAAGGGTCGAACCGCCGGTCATCTGCTTGGCGATGATGTCGGCCTGCGGATGGTCCGCGCGGCCGGGGTAGATCACCTTGGCGATCTGCGGCTGCTCGGCGAGGAAGTCGGCGACGCGACGGGCGTTTTCGGTCTGCTGCTTGACGCGCAGCGGCAGCGTCTCGATGCCCTTCAGCAACGTCCAGGCGTTGAACGGCGACATCGCCGGGCCGGTGTGGCGGAAGTAGTCATGCAGATGCTCGTTGATCCAGTCCTTGTCGGACAGAACCACGCCACCGAGGCACCGGCCCTGGCCGTCGATATGCTTGGTGGCGGAATAGACGACGATATGCGCGCCGAGTTCCAGCGGCTTCTGGAACAGCGGCGTGGCGAAGACGTTGTCGACCACGACCTTGGCGCCGATCTGGTTGGCGAGCCGAGAAACGCCTGAAATGTCGATCACTTCCAGCGTCGGGTTGGTCGGGCTTTCCAGGAAGAAGACCTTGGTGTTCTTCTGGATCGCCTTTTCCCAGTTCGCGAGATCGCGTCCGTCGACCAGCGTGCATTCGATGCCGTATTTCGGGGCCAGCGTCTCGACCACCCAGCGGCAGGAGCCGAAGAGGGCGCGGGCGGCAACGATGTGGTCGCCGGCCTTCAGCTGGCATAAAATGGCGGCAGTGACGGCAGCCATGCCTGATGCCGTGGCGCGCGCGTCTTCGGCGCCTTCCAGCATGCACATGCGCTTTTCAAACATGTCGTTGGTAGGGCTGCCGTAACGGGCATAGATGAAGCCTTCGGTCTCGCCCTTGAAGCGTGCTTCCGCCGCCTCGGATGTCTCGTAGACGAAGCCCTGGGTGAGGAAGATCGCCTCGGACGTCTCGCCGTGCTGGGAGCGGGTCGTTCCGCCGTGGACGAGTTGGGTTGCCGGGCGCCAGTTTTTGCTCATGTGACGATCACCTTCAAAAACAAAAAAACCGGCCGCGTGAAGGGCCGGTTTGAAACCCGGCCTTTTTAGCTACTTGTTTAACGTGGCTGCAAGCCGACCGGCCAAATCACCACGGGATAAAGCTCCAATACTGCTTGGGTGCGCTTGCGTCAATTCCTGGAGTTTGGTTTTGTCTCGCAACTGAAAAGAGGATCGAAATGGGCCGCGAGACTGGGATTTTGGCCGACCGCGCGATCGCCGCGCTGTTTGCGACCGGACGCTTGAAAAGCGAAAAGGCGCTGGATACCGATCAGATCCAGCCGGCAAGCCTCGACCTGCGCCTCGGCGCCAAGGCATTTCGCGTGCGCGCGAGCTTCATGCCGGGGCCGGCGCATCTCGTTGCCGACAAGCTCGACCGGCTGAAACTGCATGTCGTCGATCTCTCCGACGGCGCCGTGCTGGAAACCGGCTGCGTTTATATCGTGCCGCTGATGGAAAGCCTCGATCTGCCGGAGACCATGTCGGCTTCGGCAAATCCGAAGAGCTCGACCGGTCGCCTCGACATCTTCACCCGCGTCATCACCGATCGCGCCCAGGAGTTCGACAAGATCCCGGCTGGATATCGCGGACCGCTTTACCTCGAAATCAGCCCGCGCACCTTCCCGATCGTCGTGCGGCGCGGTTCGCGCCTGTCGCAGATCCGCTTCCGCACCGGCCAGTCGCTGCTCTCCGAGCAGGAACTGCTGGCGCTGCATGAAAGCGATATGCTGGTTGCGAGCGACAAGCCCAATGTCAGCGGCGGCGGGATCGCGCTCTCGATCGATCTCAAGGGTACGGGCCCGGACGGACTGATCGGCTACCGCGGCAAGCATCACACCGCGGTCGTCGATGTCGACAAGAAGGCGCAGCATGCCGTGTTCGACTTCTGGGAGCCGCTCTATAGCCGTGGCCGCGACGAGCTGATCCTCGATCCCGACGAATTCTACATCCTCGTTTCGCGCGAAGCTGTGCATGTTCCGCCGCTCTACGCTGCCGAGATGACGCCGTTCGATCCATTGGTCGGTGAATTCCGCGTGCATTATGCCGGCTTCTTCGATCCGGGCTTCGGCCATGCCTCTGCCGGCGGCAGCGGCAGCCGAGCGGTGCTCGAAGTCCGCAGCCACGAGGTTCCCTTCATCCTCGAGCATGGCCAGATCGTCGGCCGGCTGGTCTATGAACATATGCTGGAACGCCCGGAGGGACTTTACGGCCTCGGTCTTGGCTCCAACTATCAGGCTCAGGGTCTCAAGCTCTCCAAGCATTTCCACGCGGAGTAACAGAAAAAGTGCCGTTGCGCGGCAACGCGGCGCAACGGTCCTTGACAGATGCATGCGGTTGAGGAAGTTTCCGAAGCGCTGCGGGTGTAGTTCAGTGGTAGAACGCCAGCTTCCCAAGCTTGATGTCGTCGGTTCGATCCCGATCACCCGCTCCACTTTTTTCTTCAATGTCAGCCCATCGCGCTTTGAGCCGGCACTCCTGCGTGCGACGGCCCGAACCGTCGGACGCCGAAGCCAGTAGCCAGCCCGGTTCCATCCGGCTAATCTTGTCATCACCCATGAATCATCTGCGGCCGCGCTGGCCGTGCGGTACCACCAAGAGACGCGCTGGCCATTGCCCATGAAAATCCACCGACTGCTGGCTCTGTGCGTGTATCTGATGGCCGGTTCGCTTGCCGCCCAGCCCAGGGATCTGCCCAATCTGTTCGATGCGCGCGAGCGCATTGCCAAGCCGGATCTGACCGGCCTTGCGCGCCTACGGTTCCTGACCACGGTGGATTTCCCGCCGTTCAACTTCATCGACCAATCGGGCAAGCTTTCGGGCTTCCATGTCGACCTGGTGCGCGAGATCTGCCGCGAACTCGATATCGAAGCCAAATGCCAGATCCAGGCGGTCACCTATGCCGAGCTGCTCCCGGCGCTGGAAGAGGGACAGGGCGAGGCGGTCGCCGCCGGCATCTCCGTCAGTCCGGAACTGCGTCAGCGCTTCGGCTTCTCCAGGCCGTTCATACGGCTTCCTGCGCGCTTCGCCGTCAACACCAAGGCAGCCGGCGCCGTCTCCGATCCGTCGGGCCTGAAGGGCAAGGCGGTGGGCGTCGTTTCCGGCACCACGCATGAGGTGATGTTCAGGGCCTTTTTCCCCAAGCTTGAAGCCAGGATCTTTCCCGATCGCGATGCCATGCTCGCCGCTCTGCAGAAGGGCGAGGTCGCAGCCGTCTTTTCCGACGGCATGCAGCTTTCCTTCTGGGTGTCCGGCAGCGCTGCCGCCGGATGCTGCGCGCTTGTCGACGGCGCCTATTTCTCGCAACGCTTTCTTGGCGAGGGCCTGACGATCATGAACCGCAAGGCCGAGCCGGCGCTGACGCAGGCGATCGATCACGCCTTGCTGGCGCTTTCGCGCAGTGGGCGGCTCGACGAGATCTACCTGCGCTATTTCCCGAACGGAATTTACTAGGAGCGTTTCAGCGGCTCCTCTGAGACAGAAACGCTCTGCAGTTTATGTCGCCAAACCGCCGCACACTTTGCGCGGACATGCTCCAAATCAACTGCGACGGAAGGGCAGGAGTAACGACCACAAAAGCTTGGTCGGCTCGCTGCGGCCATAGGCGGTCAACCCCGTTTCGATCGCATCGTCGCCCCGTCGCGGCCGATCCGTATAGGTCGAGAACAGCCGGTCCCAGATCGCCAGGTTGAAGCCGTAGTTCGAATCCGTTTCCGAGCGCTCGGTCGAGTGGTGGATGCGGTGCATGTCGGGCGTGACGATCAGCGGCCGCAGCGCCCGGTCGAGGCGGGGTGGCAGCCGCAGATTGGCATGGTTGAACATGGCAGCGGCATTCAGCACGATCTCGAACATCAGCACGGCGACGGCAGGTGCGCCGAGCGCGACGACGACGGCAATCTTCCAGATCATCGAGACGACGATCTCCAGCGGATGAAAGCGCAGCGCCGTGGTCAGGTCGACGCCCGGGTCGGCGTGATGAACCCGGTGCATTCGCCATAGGGCGGGGACCTTGTGAAAGGCGACATGTTCCAGCCAGACGGCGAAGTCGAGCAAGACGAAGGCGATTGCGCCGGCCACGAGCGGAGGAACGCCCAATGCCGGCAGCAGGCCGTATCCCCGCGCTTCAGCCCAGAGTGCCGCGCCCGTGGCAGCGGCCGGGAAGATCAGCCGCAGCGAAAGCGAGGACAGAACCAGGATAGAGAGGTTGGTAAACCAGCGGCGCGCCTTCAGCGCCTTTTGCAGTTCCGGCCGCTCCAGCCTCGGGTGCAGAAGCTCGAGCGCCGCCATGGCGGCAAAGACCGAGAGAAAGGCCAAAAGGCGCCACATGGGTTCGGTCACGCCGAAAAGCTGCATCCCTCAGGCCTCGCTGCCGTTTTTCGGTGAAGCGATATCACGCTTCGGCAGGAGAGCGCCAAGACACGTTGACGTGAACCGGCCGGATCGGCCCGCCGTTACCTGCGGAAGCGGGCGAGCGCGCCGCGTTCGATTGCAGCGCAGGTAAGCTTGTCGAGGCCGAGGCGATCACGCAGCAACTGCAAAAGGCGGATCTCCTCGTTGCGGATGCGCTGGTCGGCGGCCGCAATCTCGACGGCGAGCGCATAAGCCGTCTCGTAAAGCCTCTCCGGCAGCGCCTCGCGAACGATCTCAAGCACGATGTCGAGGCCTTCAGGGGCGGCAAGCTGGGCTGAGCATTCGTGGCCGACGAGCACAAGCTGGTCCTCGTCGAAGCCTTCGAAGGCGGGAAGAAACTGCACGAGCCTGCCGATGCGCGCGAACTCGTCGTCGCTCATCTCCCGGTCGACCGCCGACATCATCACCATGACATAGACAAGGGCTTCGTGCTGGCTGAGGTTGGGTGGCATGGAGGCTTTCCGCAAAGTGTCTGCTGCAGCGACGTCTGCGCGTCTAATAAGACGCGCGGCGCTGTAGGAAGAACTGGTGTGTTCCGCCGTTCCTTACAAGTCCGGTGCCGCTTCGTCCATCGTTGCAGCGGCGCTCGGATCGTCGAACGGCATCGGCGTTTGGCGAAAATCGCGCGGGTCATCGCCGTAGAAGCCAAGCCTTGACTTGCGTGCCGCTTCGGCCTGCTCTTCAAGCACCGAGCCCGGCAACGGTGTCGCCCAGCCATTGGCAACCAGCCAGGCGGCAGGATCCTGGCCGCCGACGGTGCACCGGGCGGTGACGGTCTCGCCCGTTCCGTCTCCGGGGATGTCGCAGTTGACCGCACGGGCACGCAGGAAGTTGCGGAAGGCGGTCCGGGCGACCATGCCGCAGGGCCAGCTTTTGCCGGCGCTTTCGCAGGTCCGTTCCGCCGCTTCCGGCTCGATGCCGTCGAGTTGCAGTGTTATCTTGCCGAAGCGGATGAGCCCGGCGGCGAGCGCCATCGGCTGTTGGAGGACCGTCGGCGCCTTCGGCTTGTCCCTGTCGGTATCCGACAGCGGCGTTCGCGGTTCTATGCGTTCGAGTGGCTTCGTCGTGACTTCGTCGGGCAGACCAAACTGTTGCGGTTCGATGGCGCGGGCAGTGGTCTCGGTCGAGTGGGAGCTGCTTTCGCTCTGGCCACCATCAGGCACCGTGTCGTTCTGTTCAGGGGCCGTCATGTCGAACGGCACGTCTTCGGCGCCGACCTCAGGCTGCGTTTCCCCCATGTCGGGCGTTTCGAGCACGAAGTCCGGCGTGGCGCCACTTTCCCGGTCGCGGATCGTCGTGGCGCCGGCATAGAGGATGCCGGTATAGAGCGCTATGGCGGCAATCCCGCCTGCCAGGGTGACCAGTTGCTGCCGCATCAGGAAAGATGTCCTATTGGCTGGCCCAGATGATCCGGGCAATCCATTCGACTTCGCTCATCTCGAAACTCCGGTTGGGATGTTCCGGATTGAGCGATAGCAGTTCGATATTGCGTGGAGTATGCCGCACCAGGATTTTCGCCATAACCTCGCCTTCGCGGGTCTTGACCACGACACGGTCGCCGCGCCGGACCTGCGCGCCCGGGTCGACGATCAGAACGTCGCCGTCGCGATAGAGCGGCAGCATGCTTTCGCCCTGGATCTCGAGCGCATAGATGCCGGCGCGTCGCTCGGCCGCCGCCGGGAAATCGACGACGTCCCAGCCCTGGCCGGCCGGAAACCCGCCATCGTCGAAGAAGCCGCCAGCGCCAGCCTGGGCAAAACCGATCAGCGGTATGGCGGGTTTATACGGCTCGGTTCGGGCGGCGTCAGGGCGCATCAGCGCCATGAACTGGTCGATGGTCGCACCGGTCGCATCCAGCACCTTGGCGATCGATTCCGTCGACGGCCAGCGCTCGCGGCCATCGGCGGACTGGCGCTTGGATTTGTTGAAGGACGTCGGGTCGAGCCCGGCGCGGCGCGCAAGCCCGGACGGCGAGAGCTGGTGGCGCTCGGCCAACGCATCGATGGCGTGCCAGATGGTGTCGTGTGACAGCATGAATGTCTGTTCCGCGGCAGGGCGGCGACGGCCGCACGTCCTTATTCGACAGTAGATTAACCAAGCCGGCCAGGGTGGTAAAGAACAGGGAGGAAAATAATCCTTGGTCGTTCCGATTGAAATAGAGTGGCCCGCTTCTATAGTCCTTGTCGTTGCTTGAGTTTAGCCGGCGAGGGGGCTCATTTGTTGGCGGTGCTGAAATCCGAACGTCTGCTGTTCGCCGCCTTGGTTGCCGCGATTGCCGGTTTTGTGCTGGAGCACCCCTTGCTCGAAATGGGGCAGGTAGCTTCGCTCGTTGGGGCGGCCGCATTGGTGGGTGCGATCGTGCTGGCGTCGATGCGGGTCGCCCATCACGCCGAAGTCCTCGCGGCCAAGGTCGGCGACCCCTATGGCACGATGATCCTGACGCTGTCCGCCGTGCTGGTGGAAGTGATCATTCTGGCGATCATGATGACCGGCGAGAGTTCGCCGACGCTGGTGCGCGACACGATCTATTCCGCCGTGATGCTCGATATCAACGGCATTCTCGGTCTTGCCGCGCTGCTTGGCGGGCTGAAACACGGAGAGCAACCCTACAACGACAATTCCGCGCGCACCTACAGCGTCATGATCCTGACGGCGATGGGCATTTCGATGGTCGTGCCCGAATTCGTGCCGGCCGCGAGGTGGCACTTCTATTCCGCCTTCACCATCGGCGCGATGATCATGCTCTACACGCTGTTCCTGCGCATGCAGGTGGGGGTGCACAGCTACTTCTTCAGCTACAGCTACCCCCGGGCGAGGAGCGACGGGATTGATGATGCCGGTGAACCCGACGAGCCGGTGCTGCCGTCGATCGTGATCCTGCTCATTGGCGTGGTGCTGATCGGCGCGCTTGCCGAAATCATGTCGGGGCTGCTGACCTCAGGCCTCAAGGGGAGCGGCGCGCCGCCGGCCGTCGCCGCCATCGTCGTCGCCGCAATCTCGGCGTCGCCCGAGATCATGACGGCGATGCGTGCAGCACTTGCCAATCGCATGCAGGCGGTCGTCAACATCGCGCTCGGAGCATCGCTGTCGACCGTGATCCTGACCGTGCCGGTGATGGAGGCGATTGCGCTTTACACCGGCCAGCCTTTCATCATGGCGATGTCGCCGGTGCAGACGGTGATGGTGGCGATCACGCTGATCGTTGCAGCGATCAATCTCAACGACGGTCAAACCAATGCCATCGAGGGCATGACGCATTTCGTGCTGTTTTCCACCTTCGTCATGCTTTCGGC
This sequence comes from Ensifer sp. ENS11, assembly GCF_014851895.1. NCBI lineage: Bacteria > Pseudomonadati > Pseudomonadota > Alphaproteobacteria > Hyphomicrobiales > Rhizobiaceae > Ensifer > Ensifer sp. ENS11. Next base: position 460,690 of record NZ_JACVAN010000001.1, read on the forward strand.
TATCGGTTTGTAGTCCTCAAGCGACCGCGTTTTCCCTGGTCTTGCGGGCGACGACATCCTCAAAGGCTGCCTGCAATGTCGCGCGCACGCGCGGCGGACCATCGAGGGCCAGTCCGAGATGCTCGTAGCGAAGCTCGTCCATGAAGCGGTTCCAGAGCTCAGGCCCGCCGGTTTCCATCAGTTCGGCCCGGATGCTGAGCTCTTCGCTGACGGGCAGGTAGCGCCGCCCCCAGGCGCCGAGATGCGCCATGATCGGCACCAGCGCGATGGTCATTTCTGTGAGGCTGTAGATGGCCTTCTGCTTGTGCGTCGGGTCATCCGTCTTGGTCAGCATTCCCTGCTCGACAAGCATCTTCAGCCGATCAGCAAGAATGTTCGACGAGATGCCCTCCTGCGATCGCAGCAGTTCGCGGAAGTGCCTTTTGCCCCCGAAGATCATGTCGCGGACGATCAGCAGGCTCCATTTGTCGCCAAAGACCTCGAGCGAGAGATTGATCGGGCAGCCGGAGCGATGATCGTCTTTCATTGGGGTCCTTTCAAAACTGCTTGCATTATTGCATCAGTGGAATTATCTTGCAACTGCTTTCAAAATGAAATCAGTTATCTGGCTGCGCGCGGAAGCGCTGGTGCGTCTGCGCAAATGGATCGAAGAGGAGAAGATCATGAGTGCCAATTCCGTGGAACATGCGAGCTTCACCATCGAACGGGTTTTCAAGGCGACGCCCGAACAGGTCTTTCGCGCCTTCGCCGATCCGGCGGCGCACGACCGTTGGTTCGTCAAGGCGGACGGGTGGCCGGTCGCCGAATATAGCCACGACTTCCGCGTCGGCGGGCGCGAGAGCGGCCGCTTCAGCAAGGACGGCAAGACCTTCTATCACAACGACACTGTTTACCTCGATATCGTCGAGAACCGGCGCATCATCTCGGCCTATACGATGGCTGAGAACGAGCGGCGGATTTCCGCTTCGGTGGCAACCGTCGATATCCAGCCGCACGGCGCCGGCACGCGTATCGTCTTCACCGAGCAGGCGGCCTTTCTTGATGGGCTCGACCAGGTCGCCTATCGGCGTGAGGGCTGGGAAGAGTTGATCGCCGCGCTTGGCACCGAACTCGGCGAGACGGCGGAAGCCGCCTGATCTGCCATCGCTGCGGATCTGCGGCATTAAAGCATCGTTGCCAGCGCGCTGCCGGCGATGCCGAAGGAGAACACCGCGAGACAGACGGCGGCAATGCGGCGCGGCAGATTGGACATGTGCGCGCCGCGCGACAGCCGGATGAGCATGGCGCCGGCGCCGATCCAGAACGAGCCGGCGACAACGACGAGCAGCGAAAACCCTGTGATCCACGGTATCGTCGCCACCAGTCCGGTCTGCGGCAAAAGCACCAGGGCTACGATCAGGGCCTTGGGATTGAGAAGCGTCGTAACGAACACCCGTTGGGTGGTGATCTCGGGCGAAGCCCGGTTGTCGTCACCGGTGGTCCACAGTGCATAGGCGAGGAAAAGGACCCAGAAGGCAGCCACGATCCGGAGCGCGAGCCCGATCTGCGGATGCGCCGCGAGAAATGGCGCAAGCAGCGCCACGGCTGGAATGATCACCGCGAGATAACCGCCGAGTTCGCCTAGGAGCAGCTGCGCCGAGCGCCGAAAACCGACCGCGGCGCCGGAGAGCCAGAGCAAGGTGTTCGTCGGGCCCGGCGTCGCCAAGAGGACGAGGGCGGAAAGGGTGAAGGCGAGCGGTTGCATCATCGAGGATCCGGTTTCGCGGCGATATTGCGGTCATGTACAGCATCGCGCATCAATCTGGATACGCTCCTGTTGCCGCCGCACTGAGACTTTCTGCATAACTCCCGGGACCGACCCCGACCTGGTTGCTTCATGCGTAGCGAAGAGGCCGGTCCGGGGCCTTGATCTCCATCAAGCGAAAGTACGAACACACTCCAAGATTTCGCCACAGCGCAGGCTGCCGCCACCTCTTCCGCCTTGAGCGGCGGCGCGCTATCAGACGGGCGCTGCCGCCTTTTCTCCCGGCTGCCATCGGGGCTTTCCATGAACAAGACAGTGCTTTCCGGCATCGTGATGACGACGTTTTCCTATTTGCTGTTCTCGCTGCAGGATGCGTCGGTCAAATGGCTGGTGGTCGGCTATTCGGTCTGGCAGATCCTGTTTACCCGCAGCATCACCATTCTCCTCCTGTGTCTGGTGATCGGCCGGGGCAGGCTCGTGCGCCGCGCGATCTCGTCGCCCGTCGTCAAGCCGCTGTTCGTGCGCAACCTGTTGCTGCTGGCCGCCTGGCTTTCCTATTTCAATGCGGCCCGCGATCTCGCCCTTGCCGAAATGACCACGCTTTATTACGCCGCGCCGATCGTGGTGACGCTGCTGGCCGTCCCGATCCTCAAGGAAGACGTGCCACCAATCCGCTGGTTCGCGGTGCTGCTCGGCTTCATCGGCGTGCTGATCGCCTGCGATCCGCTTGGAACGGGCATGAGGCTCTCGCTGCCGGTTTTCCTGGCGCTGATGGCCGCCGTGTTCTGGGCGATCGGTACGGTGATGCTGCGCAAGACCGCGCTCCAGGAGACGACACTGACGCAGATGACGATCTCCAACGTCTTCTTCATCGCAATGACCGGGCTTGCCGTCGGCTTCTACTGGACGCCGCCGGCGCTGTTCGATCTCGCGCTGATGGCGGGCACGGGGGTGATCGCCGGCATCGCGCAATATGCGCTGTTCGAGGGCATGCGCCGGGCGCCGATCTCGGTGATCGCACCGTTCGAATATACCTCACTCGTCTGGGCCTTCGGCCTCGGCTTCCTGATCTGGGGCGATATTCCGGCGAGCAACGTCTTTGCCGGCGCCGGCCTTATCTTCGTCGCCGGACTGACGATCATTGTCGGCGAGCGCTTGGCCCATCGGCGGGTGGTTGCCGAGGTTTAGCCCGCCTCAAGCAGCGGTAGCTCGATTGTCCAGCTGGCATGATGCCATCGGCCCGGTCTGCTCCAGCATTGCTACACCGAATTCGGCCACCTCGCCAAAGTCCTGACGTCGCTTTACTGGGCCGATCCGGCCAATCGCGCCGATGCGCCGGTGCTTTGGTAGCGCCCGACGGCAGCAGTGACTGCGCAGAAGATTGCCGGCGCGCGGCAACGTTCTCTCCTCCGCGCTCCTCGGGCTTGACGCAAGGACCGATCGGTTAGCGCCGCGAACGGGTCTGGATCCTCGGGTCAAGCCCGAGGATGACGGGTGGAGGGCCGGCTGAAGACAAATGCTACCGAAGTGATGCTCAAAGTGCGTTCAGTGCCCCATGTCGCGGTGCCGGAACGCTTCATTTTCCCCGACGGGAAGACGTTTCTCTGCGCCAGCGTTCGCGACGCGGACAGGCACCAAGGGAAGCCTGCCAGAGTAGAAGACGCACCTATTCTCGGATCAAAAGGAAATCGGCTCGTCCTCCGACAGTCATCCTCGGGCTTGACCCGAGGATCCATGCGCCCGAGCAATAACGCAAGGGTGTATTGCGAGGATCATTGGTCCTCTCTTATCCCGGTTGTTTTCCCGCATCACCAATGCATCTCGCCACTCCGATCTGGACTTGACCAGAACGAGCAGCGGCCATCACTATTCGCGCGCATGGCGGGCTATGTCTACATCGTGACCAATCAGAAGAAAGGGACGCTCTACATCGGCGTAACATCCGATCTTGCGCGCCGGATCTATGAGCATCGCGAAGGCTTGATGCCCGGGTTCACTTCAAAATACGGGTGCGCCCGGTTGGTTTGGTACGAAGAGCACCTTCAGATCGGCTCTGCAATCCAGCGTGAGAAATCTCTGAAGCGCTGGTATCGCCAATGGAAACTCGACCTGATCGAGCGCATGAATCCGGACTGGCGCGATCTCTATGAGGAATTGTGGTGACAAATTGGCGAGGGTCGCTTCTGCGGCACCTTATGTCGCGATGTAGCCAACTCATCTGAGATTTCCAACAAACGAAAACAGGCTCCGTGAGGAGCCTGTCTGCATGTTCGGTGGGATCTTTTACGCCGCCTGCCTCTTCTCGCCGTAGGGGTCGAAGCGGCCGTAGAAGGTTTCGCCGCGTTCGGCCATTTCCTTCAGCAGTGCCGTCGGCTTGAAGTGGCTGCCATAGTCCTTGGCAAGCTTCTCGCACATCTTGACGAAGGCCTTGGCGCCCATGCCGTCGATGTAGGAGAGAGTGCCGCCGGTGTAGGGCGCAAAGCCGAAGCCGAGGATCGAGCCGACGTCGGCTTCGCGCGGATCGGTGACGATGCCTTCTTCCATGGTGCGGGCCGCTTCGAGCGCGATCGTTGCCAGGAAGCGCTGCTTCAGCACCTCGACGTCGATCTTGTCGGCATTCTCTTGCGGATAGAGCGTCTTCAGCTCCGGCCACAGGTACTTCTTCGCGGGCTTTGCCGGATATTCGTAGAAGCCCTTGCCGTTCTTGCGGCCGCGACGGTCGAGGTCGTCGACCATCTTGTTGATCAGCGCCATGTGCTTGGGATCGACGGCCTTTTCGCCGAGATCGGCGACGGTGGCTTTCAGGATCTTCTGGCTGAGGTCGATTGCCACTTCGTCATTGAGCGACAGCGGGCCAACCGGCATGCCGGCCATCTTGGCGGCATTTTCGATCATCGCCGGCGGCACGCCCTCGATCAGCATGTCATAGGCTTCGTGGATGTAGCGGAAGACGCAGCGGTTGACGTAGAAGCCGCGCGTGTCGTTGACGACGATCGGCGTCTTCCTGATCGCGGCGACATAGTCGAGCGCGACGGCGAGCGCCTTGTCGCCGGTCTCCTTGCCGAGGATCACTTCCGTCAGCATCATCTTCTCGACCGGCGAGAAGAAGTGGATGCCGATGAACTGGCCGGCACGCTTCGAGTTCTTCGCAAGGCCGGTGATCGGCAGCGTCGAGGTGTTGGAGGCAAAGATCGTGTCTTCGCCGATCACCGCTTCCACCTTCTCGATCACGTCCTTCTTGACCTGGCGGTCTTCGAACACGGCTTCGACGACGAGCCCGACATCCTTCAGGTCGTTGTAGTCTGCGGAGGGCGTGATGCGCGCAAGCAGCGCTTCGCCTTCTTCCTTGGTCAGGCGGCCCTTGCCGACCGAATCCTTGACCAGGCCCTCCGAATGGGCCTTGCCCTTGGTCGCCGCTTCCATGTCGCGGTCGATCAGCGTGACGGCGATGCCGGCGGCGGCCGTCACATAGGCGATCGAGGCGCCCATGAAGCCGGCGCCGACGACGCCGACATGCTTGAACTCGGACTTCGGCACGCCGGCCGGGCGGCGGGCACCCTTGCCGAGTTCCTGCATCGAGACGAACAGCGAGCGGATCATCGAGAAGGCTTCGGTCGTCTGAAGGATCTCGGTGAAGTAGCGCTGTTCGATCTTCAGAGCCGTGTCGAAGGGGACCTGCAGGCCCTCATAGACGCATTTGAGGATCGCGATCGCGCCTGGGTAGTTGCCTTGCGTCTCGCGGCGCAGGATACCGGAGGCAGCCGGCCAGAGCTGGGCCGAGGCCGGGGTCCAGATGCCGCCGCCGGGTACCTTGTAGCCCTTTTCGTCCCAGGGCTGGACCGGCTTCAGGCCGTTCTTGATCATCGCCTTGGCAGCCTCGACCAGCTTGTCGGCGTCGACGACTTCATGCACCAGGCCAAGCGCCTTGGCGCGCGCCGCGGTCAGCGACGAGCCGGTGGTCATCATCTGCAGCGCGTCCTGCGCGTTGGTCAGGCGCGGCACGCGCTGGGTGCCGCCGGCGCCGGGGAAGATACCGACCTTGACTTCAGGCAGGGCGATCTTGACCGACTTGGAGTTCGAGGCGACGCGGCCGTGGCAGGCGAGCGAAAGCTCGAAGGCGCCGCCCATGCAGGTGCCGTTGATCGCCGACACCCACGGCTTGCCGGAGGTTTCGAGCTTGCGGAACAAGCCGGTCATGCGGCCGACGAGGTCGAAAAGCTTCTGGGCGGCGTTATCAGGGTCCTTCTTCTTTTCTTCCTGCTGGAAGGTGAACATCGACTTGATCATCGAGAGGTCAGCGCCGCCGGAGAACGACGACTTGCCCGACGTGAAGACGACGCCCTTGACGGCGGCATCGGCCGTCGTCTCGTCGACGATGGCGTTCAGCTCTTCCATCACCTCCTGGGTGAAGACGTTCATCGACTTCTCAGGCATGTCCCAGGTGACCAGGGCAATGCCGTCGGCATCGGTCTCGATCTTGAAATTGGTATACTTCGTCATGGTTCTCCCCCTCAGTAGAGAATGGGTTCGATGCGCAGCGAGATATTCGATCCGCCGCTGTAACGTTGTTTGGTGGTGTTGGTGGCGATCAGCCTGCCGTCGCGCTCGACGCTGATGGTGAAGCCGGCATCGGCGGCCTTGTCGAGTTCGGGCTTCGGCACCTGCAGCACGAAGGGCACACGGTTTGCCTTGCCGTCGCTCGAAACGGACGTTTCGGCGATCAGCTTGGCGGCCACATCCATCACGCCCTGCTCCTCGAGCCGGATGGTGACGGTGCCTGCCGGAACCGGGCCGTTGGCGACATTGGAGATCGCACCGGTCAGCGTGAAGCTGTCGCCGCCTTCGTCTTCGGAGACGCAAGCTGAGACTGCAAGCAGCCCCAGCCCCATCAGCCCGAGAAGCGTGCGGCGCGTGGCTACCATCGTCAGACCCTTTCGATGATCGTTGCGGTGCCCATGCCGGCGCCGATGCACAACGTCACCAGCGCGGTGTTGAGATCGCGCCGTTCCAGCTCGTCGAGCACCGTGCCGAGGATCATCGCACCGGTAGCGCCGAGCGGATGGCCCATGGCGATCGCGCCGCCGTTGACGTTGATCTTGTCGTGCGGAATGTCGAAGGCCTGCATGTAGCGCAGCACGACCGCGGCAAACGCCTCGTTGAGCTCGAAGAGGTCGATGTCGGAGAGCTTCATGTCGGCGCGCTTAAGCAACTTCTCGGTCACGTCGACCGGGCCGGTCAGCATCAGCGCCGGGTCGGAGCCGATATTGGCGAAGGCGCGGATGCGGGCGCGGGGTTTGAGGCCCATGCTTTCGCCGCCGGCCTTGGAGCCGAGCAGCACGGCCGCGGCGCCATCGACGATGCCCGACGAGTTGCCGGCATGGTGCACGTAGTTGATCTTCTCGATTTCCGGATGCGCCTGGATGCCGACGGCTTCAAAGCCGCCCATCTCGCCCGGCATCTGGAACGACGGGTTGAGCGAGGCGAGCGCCTGCATGTCGGTGCCGGGACGCATATGCTCGTCGCGGTCGAGAATGGTCAGCCCGTTCTGGTCCTTCACCGGCACGACCGACTTCTTGAAGTAACCCTTTTCCCAGGAATGCGCTGCGCGCTTCTGGCTTTCGACGGCGTAGGCATCGACGTCGTCGCGGCTGAAGCCGTACTTGGTGGCGATCAGGTCGGCCGAGACGCCCTGCGGCATGAAATAGGCCGGCAGGTTGACGGACGGGTCCATGAACCAGGAGCCGCCGGACATGCCGAGGCCGACGCGCGACATGCTCTCGACGCCGCCTGCAATGACGATGTCGTCGGCGCCCTGGGCGATCTTCGCCGCGCCGAAGTTGACGGCATCGAGACCCGACGCGCAGAAGCGCGAGATCTGCATGCCGGGCGCGCGGGTGGAATAGCCTGCTTCGAAGGCGGCTGCCTTCGGGATAACCGCGCCGGCATCCATCACCGGATCGACGCAGCCCATGATGATGTCGTCGACGGTTGACGTATCGAGCCCGTTGCGATCGCGCACGGCCTCCAGCATCTTGGCCGCAAGGCGAACGGACGGCACTTCGTGCAGCGAGCCGTCCTTCTTGCCACGGCCGCGCGGCGTGCGCACGTGGTCGTAAACGAAGACTTTCGTCATGTCTCATCTCCCTTTCGGCAGCACCTGATGGTGCCGCCCGTCAAACACTTACAGCGCGGCGCGTCAGACGCGCTAAGGACGCTGTAACACTTTAAACTTGCTGCATAATTTTACGCCTAGATCGGATCCGATTTAAGGAATCATGCAGTAGAAATCGGAACGCGGCGAAATCAGAACGCCGCCGCGTCGAGCGCCATCAGCGTGTCGGCGCCAGTCTCGATGCGGGCCTTGCGCAGCGCCGTTTCCGGCAGAATTCTCTCCATGAAGAACGTCGCGGTAATCAGCTTGTTCTTCAGATAGTCCGCGCGTGCCGTTTCGCCAGAGGCCAGTTTTTCCTCGGCGGTCTTGGCGATCTTCGCCCACATGTAGCCGAGCACGACCAGACCGAAGAGGTGCATGTAGTCGGTCGAGCCGGCGCCGGCATTGTCGGGCTTGGCCATGGCGTTCTGCATGAACCACATGGTGGACGCCTGCAGGTCGTTGAGGCCTTTCTTCAGCGCCTTGGTGTAGGTGGAAAGCTTCTCGTTACCGCGGTTTTCCTCGCAGAAATCGCCGATTTCCTTGAACAGCGCCATGACGGCACGGCCGCCGTTGAGGCCGAGCTTGCGGCCGACGAGGTCGAGCGCCTGGATGCCGTTGGCACCTTCGTAGATCATCGCGATGCGGGCATCGCGGACATACTGGCTCATGCCGTGTTCTTCGATGTAGCCGTGACCGCCGAACATCTGCTGCGCCATGACCGCGTGGTCGAAGCCCTTGTCGGTCAGGACGCCCTTGAGGATCGGCGTCATCAGGCCGAGGATGTCGTCGGCCGTCTGGCGGTCGGCGTCATTGTCGGAGCGGTGGGCGATATCGGATTTGAGAGCAGTCCAAAGGGTAAAGGCGCGTCCGGCCTCGTTGAAGGCGCGGATCGTCATCAGCGTGCGGCGCACATCCGGATGCACGATGATCGGGTCGGCCTTTTTGTCCGGCGCCTTCGGGCCGGAAAGCGAGCGGCCCTGGATGCGGTCGCGGGCATAGTTGGCGGCGTTCTGGTAGGCGATTTCGGCGACCGACAGGCCCTGCAGGCCGACACCGAGACGGGCTTCGTTCATCATCACGAACATGGCGTTGAGGCCTTTGTTCTCCGTGCCGATGAGGTAGCCTTCCGCCTCGTCATAGTTCATGACGCAGGTCGAGTTGCCGTGAATCCCCATCTTGTGCTCGATGGCGCCGCAGGAGACGCCATTGCGCTCGCCCGGCTCGCCGTCGGCGGAGAGCTTGAACTTCGGCACGATGAACAGGGAAATGCCCTTCACGCCATCCGGCGCGCCCTCGATGCGGGCAAGCACCAAATGGATGATGTTCTGCGACATGTCGTGTTCGCCGGCGGAGATGAAGATCTTCTGGCCGGAAATCTTGTAGGCGCCGTTGCCATCGGGCACGGCCTTGCTGCGCAGGAGGCCGAGGTCGGTGCCGCAATGCGGCTCCGTCAGGTTCATCGTGCCGGTCCAGGTGCCGTCCACCATCTTCGGCAGATAGGCCCGCTTCTGCTCATCCGAGCCATGGACGAGGATCGCAGCGATCGCGCCCTGGGTCAGGCCGGGATACATCGTCAGCGCCATGTTGGCCGAGGACATATATTCGCCGACGGCGGTGTGCAGCGTGTAGGGCAGGCCCTGGCCGCCGAATTCCTCTGGCACCGAAAGCCCGAGCCAGCCGCCTTCGCGGTAGAGATCAAAAGCCTGCTTGAAGCCCTTGGGCACGCTGACCGAGCCGTCGTCGTGCCGCTTGCAGCCTTCCTGGTCGCCGGAAAGATTGACCGGAAACAGCACTTCTTCCGCAAGCTTGGCGGCTTCGCCGACGATTGCTTCGATCATGTCGGGCGTCGCATCGGCAAAGCCGGGAAGGTTGTTGTATCGCTCGATGCCGAGCACGTCGTTCAGAATGAAGAGAGTATCGTCGACCGGTGCCTTGTAGGTGGGCATTCTTTCCTCGCCTTTTTCGCTTTCGGATCGCCGCCTCCAAGCGGCCGACGTCCGGTTGCAACATGCCGAATGCGCCGCCATCTGAGGGCGGTCTCGCATCGTTGGCAGGATGCTACAAAATTTTGACGTTTGCGTAAACGTCAAAAATACCGCCCGATCGAAGTTTCGCTTGCGGATAAAAGGCGCGGTGAAATCGCCGCCGCACAACACTCTCCATCAGCTAGCACTGTCAAATCGTTAAAAAATCCGCGCCGGTTAACGGCTTGTTTACCACGTTTAATGAAAGGTGCGTGTTGAGATGGTCAAAGCTGCAACCGGTCCGGTCCTCGCATTGTTGTAGCTTTGCCCACGTCGCAAGTGCCGCAGGGGTGAAGGAAGCCGTTTCCTTCCGTGGCGACTTTCGAGATGGCCGACGGACAGGGGCGAAGAGCACAATGAATGGATCGCGATCAAATCCTCAGCGCGCTGGTAGCCAGAGCTATGGCGAGCGGCCCTCTCTGGACGCCCTGAACCGCACGATTGAAGGGCTTGAAGCCCGGATCGAAGGCCTGATGAACGGAGCGGGACGCGAGCCGCCGGCCCGTCCAGTCGAGCGCGAGCGTGTCGCCCCCCGCGATATCCCATCCCCGCGTGATGCCGTCTCCGAAATCATGCAGCGCCAGCGGGCGCTTAGCACGTCGCGCGAGCGGCCACCCTTGAGAGACCGTTTGCCGCAACGCGAGCCGGATCGCCTGGCCCAGCGCGAGCCCGAGCGTTACGTCGACGATATACGGCCCCAGCCGGTACGTGCGCCCGTCGCCCGGCCGGCGGCGGCCGTCAACGATATCGCCGAGGCACTCGTCGGATTGCGCCAGGACCTCAAGCGCGACATCACCGAAGGCGTCACCCGCGAGATGAACTCCCTGCGCGCCGAAATTCGCGGCATCAAGGTGCAGGCCCAGGACCACAGCTTCGCCGAGGACGTGCGCGGCGACATGCAGCGCCTTGCCGACAGCATCCAGCAGCTCGGCCGCCAGGCGTCGCCTGCCCAGGCGGATGCGCTGCGCAGCGACTTTGACGATCTGCGGGCGATGATCGACGGCTTGGCGCGCGAAGACAGCGTTCGCCGCATGGAAAGCCGCTGGAACGGCGTCGAGGATCGGTTGATCGCCTTTGACCAGAACCGCGACGACGAGCTGGTGGCGCTGGCCTACCGTCTCGACGAGATCAAGTCGCAGATCGGGGCGCTGGGCAACAGCTCTGCGGTCGACGTGCTTGAAGACAAGATGATTGCGGTCGCCCAGGCGATCGAGATGCTCGGCCGCCAGATACAGCCGGACGACCGGCGCCTCGTGTCGCAGTTCGCTGACCTCGACGCGCGGCTTGACGAAATCAGCCGGGCGATTGCCGCCAACAGCCGCAGTGCCAGCGGCCTCGAGGGCGGGTTCGCCAATCGCCTGGAGACCAGGCTCGGCGACCTCTCGCGGCAGATCGACGGATTGTCCCGCCCTGTTGATTCCGGTCTCGGTGCCCGCCTCGAAGCCTTGGCCGCACGGGTTGAGGATCTCGCCGGCGAGAAGGCTGCGGCCGGACTGGAAGAACGCCTCGACCAGCTTTCCATGCTGATGGAGCGCAGCCACCGAAATGTCCAACCGGACCTGACGAACTACCTCAACGACATCTCCCGCAAGATCGAAGCGCTCGATCAAGGCAGCGTCAACGATGCTCTGGCCGAGCGGCTCGACTATCTCGCCCGCCGCATCGACGACCTCGACACGCTCAGCGCACACCCCGTCGCCGATCCGCGTTTCGACCGTCTTGAAGATCGCCTCGCTGGCATAGCGCAGCGGCTGGAAGAAACCTATGCGGCGCCGTTCGACGACCGCGCCGCGCTGCACAACCTCGAAGCGCAGATCGCCAACCTGTCGACCCTGGTCAGCCAGCCCCGCAGTGAGGCGGGTGCCGCCATGCCGGTGGAATTCGAGAGCCGCATGAATGCGCTCGAAGACTATTTCGCCACCAGCGACGAGTACATCGTCGAGGCCGCGCGGCAGGCGGCCGAGGCGGTGATGGAGGCATATTCCAGGAAGGGCATGCCTCAGTCGGCCGGTGGCGGCGATCTCGCGGCGATCTCGGCGCTGGCGGAAGACCTGCGCACGCTCGAAGATCTGAGCCGCTCCAGCGACGAGCGCACGGCGCGCACCTTTGAAGCCCTGCATGAAACCCTCGTTCACATCGCCGACAAGCTCGAGCGTATCGAGGGCCGCGAGCCCGCCATGGCCGCGGCGCATTACGAGGCGCCGGTGGCGCGCGAAATTGCTGCGATGCCCAAGGCAGCTCAACCGGAATTCAACGACCCGTTCAGCGGCGCCGATCTCGATGACCGCTATCAGGATCTGCAGCGCAACGTCCGCGCGCTCCAGGCGGAAGACGACGGCGTCATTGCCGCCGCCACCGCATCTGCGCATGCGACTGCGTTCGCCGGTGACGAAGGTCAGGTTTCGACCATCGAGCCCGATGGCGCGCGCGAACAGCCGGCTACCGCCCGCACGGGCCTGCTTGCTGGCCTGACCCGGCGCTTTTCCGGGAAGCGTGCCGAGCCCGCACAGGAGCTGGCACGACAACTGGTCGAGCCCGCCCCCTCCATCGACCCATCCGAAATGCTGGCACCCGAAGAGGCCAATCAGCTGCTCGAGCCGGGCTCTGGTGTTCCCGACGTCAAGAAGATTCTCGAGCGTGTTCGCGCCGGCCAGATGAACCGCGGCGGCAAACAGGCGGCAGACGGCGACAAGGCGGACTTTATCGCCGCCGCCCGCCGGGCAGCGCAGTTGGCGGTCGAGGAAGCCGATACGCTCAACAGGACCAAGGACGGTGGCGTTGCCAGCGGCGTTGGTGGTGCCTTTGCCCGCCATCGCCGCCCGATCTTGATGGCTGTCGGCGCCGTGCTGCTTGCGATCATGTCCTATCCGCTCGTCGGCGCCATGCTGAAGGGCAGCGATGCGCCCGTTGCCGAACCGGTGGCGATCATCGAACAGCAGTTGGCGCCCGTCGCTGAACAGCCGGCGATCGCCAACGCAACCAAGGTCGCGGGCGACCAGGCACCGGCGGCAGCCGCCGTAGCGACCGAAACACCGGTCGAAGCGCTGCAGCCCATTCCCGAAGCGCCGCTCGATTCCGTCGAGCAGCCGTCAAGCGCCGTTGAGACGCCAGCCGCCGCGACGCCACCGGCCGACACATCCGCATCGACGAAGGCGGTAAACGAAACGCAGGCGCCGTTGCTCCAGCCCGTGCCGGAAGCCAAGGGGCCGGTCGCCGCTTCGACGTTCCAGGCCGCCCCAGTCGATGCCGCGCAGGCCGGAACCTTTGCGCCGGTCGCAAAGGCTGCCGAAGTCGTCCTGCCCGATGGTTTCGGCCCGGTTGCGCTGGTGACGGCCGCCAAGGGTGGCGATCCCCTGGCTTTCTACGAGATCGGTGCGCGCTACACAGAAGGCCGCGGCGTCAATGAAGATCTGGCGGAAGCCGCCAAATGGTATCAGCGCGCCGCCGACGCCGGCGTCGTGCCGGCCGAATACCGGCTCGCCAGCATGTATGAGAAAGGCTCGGGTCTGACGCGCGACGCTGCCAAGGCCAAGGTTCTCTACCTGAAGGCCGCCGAGCAGGGCAATGCCAGCGCCATGCACAATCTCGCGGTCATGCTGGCCAGCGGCCGCGATGGCTCGCCGGATTTCGCCGAGGCGACGAAATGGTTTGCCAAGGCAGCCGAGCTCGGCATCCGCGACAGCCAGTTCAATCTGGCTGTCCTCTATGCCCGCGGCAACGGCGTGCCGCAGGATCTTGAAGCATCCTACAAGTGGTTTTCCGCCGCCGCCCGCGAGGGCGACATGGATGCTGCGGCCAAGCGCGACGACGTGGCCAAGGCGATGAAGCCCGAGCAACTTTCGAGCGCCAAGGCCAAGGCCGACGCATGGAAGCCGCAGGCGGTCGACGCCAAGGCGAACACGGTCGACGTGCCGGATGCCTGGGTAGGACCGGCCAACAAGACCGCCTCGATCGACATGAGCAAGGCCATTCGCAACATCCAGGCGATCCTCAACAATAACGGCTTCGACGCCGGCAAGCCGGACGGCCAGATGGGCAAGAAGACGGTTGCCGCGATCAAGGCCTTCCAGACATCCGTCGGCCAGGAGCCGACCGGTGAAATCACCGACCAGCTGGTGAAGGAATTGCTCAAGCGCAATTCCTGATCCGGCAGGGTCTGCCGCCGCAATAAAGCCGCAGAACCGGGTGACACGGTTCGCGGAGCCGAAGCTGTACGCCATGTGGCTGAAAAGGTTGACAGCTCCGGCCCAGGAGCGCATGACGGAAGCCTATGCCACCTCGCCCTCGGGAGGGGTGTCGGCTTTCAGAGATAATCCCCCCTCCGTGGTGAATTACTTGCCACTGTGACGTTTTTTGCCCGCACCGCGGGCCGTTGGCATATTGAGGTCCGGCGTGACGATTTATCTGCCCATCGCAGAGTTGTCGGTGAACATACTCATCATCCTCGGCATGGGTGCGGCCGTCGGCTTTCTATCGGGCATGTTCGGCGTCGGTGGCGGGTTCCTGATCACGCCTCTCCTGATCTTCTACAACATTCCCCCCGTGGTTGCCGTTGCGACCGGCGCCAACCAGGTCGTGGCCTCCTCGATCTCGGGTGCCATCACCCACTTCCGGCGCGGCACGATCGACATCAAGCTCGGCACGGTGCTTCTGTGCGGCGGCCTTGCCGGGGCAACGGTCGGCGTCTGGCTGTTCTCGCTCTTGCGCCGCGTCGGTCAGCTCGATCTGGTCATCTCGCTGCTCTATGTCGTGCTTTTGGGCTCGGTCGGCAGCCTGATGCTGTGGGAGAGCGTGCGCGCCATGCGCAAGGCGGCCAAGAACCAGGCGACGCCGCTGCGCCGTCCCGGGCAGCACAACTGGGTTCACCGGCTGCCGCTGAAGATGCGATTCAAGAAATCGAAGATCTATCTGAGCGTCATTCCCGTCGCTGCCCTCGGCTTCTGCATCGGTGTCCTGACGTCGGTCATGGGTGTCGGCGGTGGCTTCATCATGGTCCCGGCGATGATCTACCTCCTGCGCATCCCGACCAATGTGGTTGTCGGCACCTCGCTGTTCCAGATCATCTTCGTCTCCGCCTACACGGTCATCGTCCAGGCCTCGACCAACTATACCGTCGACATCGTGCTCGCCTTCGTGCTGATGATTGCCGGCGTCGTCGGTGCGCAATACGGCGTCCGGGTCGGCCAGAAGCTGCGCGGCGAGCAGCTGCGCGCGCTGTTGGCGCTGCTGGTGCTTGCCGTCGGCATTCGTCTGGCAATCGAACTCGTCATTCCGCCGAAGGACATCTATTCGGTCGTGTCAGCGGGGTTCGGCTTCTGATGCGCCGCCTCATCAATATCGCCCTCGCAGCCCTGACGCTCTCCTTCGCCGCTCCGGCCAGTGCCCAGCTGCAGGACGAGAACGCCAACGACTTCACCGAGAAGCTGGAGATCGGCATCTCGACCGACGAGATCGCCATCACCTCGGATTTCCGCGGCGCGGATCTGACGATCTTCGGCGCGGTCGACGGTTTCAATCCCAATCTCCTGGCGCAGGGCAAATACAACATCATCGTTTCGCTCGAGGGGCCGAAGGATAATGCGACGGTGCGCAAGAAGGAACGCGTCTTCGGAATCTGGGTAAACACCAGCTCCATGACCTTCGAGCTGGTGCCGGAATCCTATTCGCTGTCGAGCACGCGTGACATCGAGACGATCGCCCCACCGGGTGAAATGGGCAACATGGGCATCGGGGTCGACCACATGCGGCTTGTGCCCCTCGGCTTCGTCGGCGACGGCAGCAATCTCGGCGAGTTCCGCAATGCCTTCCGCCGCATCCGCGAGACGAGCGGCGTCTATGAGCGCGATCCCGGTGGTGTGCAGTTCATCAGCTCCAGCCTGTTCAAGGCGTCGGTGCGCCTGCCTGCCAACGTGCCGAACGGGGTGCATGTTGTGCGCGCCTATCTCTTCCGCGACGGCACCTTCGTCGCCGCCAAGGCGCTGCCGCTGCGCGTGGTCAAGACGGGTTTGGAGCAGGTGATCACCGAGACGGCGCATGGGCAGCCGCTGTTCTACGGCGTTTTTGCCGTGCTGCTCGCTGTCATCACCGGCTGGGGCGCGAGCCTGCTCTTCCGCAAGGAATAGTCCTCGGCGGCAATCGGCCGACGTTCCCTTTTGGGCGCCGGACGGGTAAAGAAGGCCTACTGAATAGTTCCTTAAATCGGAATCGATTTAAGGAGAAAACGATGCAGCAGTTTAAAGCGTTGCAGCGGCCTTAGCGCGTCATTCTTGTCGCGCGGCGCTGCAAGGCAGAAACAGAGGAAACTCCATGAAAGCGATTTTCGTCCAGTTGCAGTGCGCTCCCGGCAAGACCTACGAGGTTGCCGACGAGATCTACCGCAAGGAGATCGTTTCGGAAATGTATTCGACGAGCGGCGACTACGACCTCCTGCTCAAGATCTACATCGAAGAAGGCCAGGACATCGGCAAGTTCATCAACGACAACATTGCCACGGTTGCGGGCATCTCCCGCTCGCTGACGACGCTGACCTTCAACGCGTTCTGAGCTAGCGGGCGGCCCCGCTTTACCCGGCAGGCCTCACGCTCGACGGTGAGGCACGCCTCTCGCGCTGTACGAAAACAATCCGCGATCATTGCACAGCCCGTCGGCGGAGCACCCACGGCTGTTCGATTTTTCCGAAGGTCAAAACTGCTTGCAATTTGATATCAGTTTGATATCGTCAAACTGCTTCAATTATGCAACCAGTTTTGAAAGAGCGGAAAAATGGAAAACTCATCGTCTGGAATCTGGTGACGCTCGACGGTTACTTCGAAGGCGCGAAGAAATGGGATCTCGATTTCCACAACAGTGCCTGGGGTCCTGAACTAGACGAACTCAGCCGTGAGTTTGGACAAAAGACCGAGGCGCTGGTCTTCGGTCGCGTGACCTACGAAGGCATGGCCGCCTATTGGTCGACGACCGAGGAGGAGGGCGAGGTCAAGACCTATATGAACGCTCTGCCAAAGATCGTCGCATCGCGAACGATGGATAGGGCAGAATGGAACAACAGCCGTGTCGTCAGCGATATCGCCGGCGAACTGCGGCGGATGAAGCAGGAAGCCGCGAAAGACCTCTATATTTTCGGCAGTGCCGAACTGGTCGATTCATTGCTGCCGGAAAATCTGATCGACGAGATCATGCTGTGCGTCGTTCCGCTCCGGCTTGGCAAAGGCACGCCGTTCTTCAAGAGTGCCGAAAACGCGATGTCGATGGCGCTTCTGGAAGCGCGACCGCTTTCTACCGGCAGCGTGATCCTGCGTTACGCGCCGCAACCTGTTGCGGCCTGAAACACCGAACGTCGCCGGCGTGAAGTCCGGTGCGCCTCAGGCGATCAGGTTTGTGAAGCGGACCGAGTAGATCCGATCGCGACCAAGCATGTGGGCGACCAGCTTGGCGCGATCGAAGAGGCCGGTCATTGCCCGGTGGCGCAGATCGAGGCCGCCGGTGGTGACGCCGAAGGCCGGCATCAGCAGCCGTTTCCCATCGGTAGCAAAGCAGGCGCGGCGCACCGATTTCTCGCGCCGGACGACCGTCGCTGCCGGGTGCAGGTGGCCGGCAACTTCCCCCGATGCCTCGCCCCTCGATGGTTCATGACGAAAGGTGAGGCCGGCGTGTCGGAATTCGTCCAGCGATATGCCGGGCAGACCCGAGGCGCCATCGGGGTCGTGATTGCCATTGATCCAGACCCATTCCCGTCCCATCGCCATCGCGGCGATCATGTGGCGGAAGGTATCGGGCATCGCCGCGGATCCGACCCGGTCATGGAAATTGTCGCCGAGGCTGATGACCAATCTGGGGTCATGGCGGGTTATCGCCGCTTCGAGCACGCGCAAGGTGGCAAGGGTGTCGTAGGGCGGCAGCATCATGCCGCGCCGGGCAAAGGCCGATCCCTTCTCGAGATGCAGATCGGAAACGACAAGCGTTCTCGTCTCCGGCAGATAGAGGCTGCCGAGCGGATCGCAGACCGCTTCGACGCCGTGGACGATGGCGCGCGCGGAAGCCGCCGTGCCGTCTGTCGGAGCCGATAGTGCGTGAGCGAGCCTGTGCATGCGTCTCTTCACCGTCCTTGTCGTGTTCGCATGAACACGGGGCTATTCTATAGCGGCTCGCCGCCCATCGCTTCGTTGATCAGGTCGTCTGCGGCTTCGGAAAGCAGGAAATCCTGCGCCTCGCCCTGGATCGCCTCCTTGCCGATCTCCAGCATGACGGGAACGGCAAGCGGCGAGATCCGGTCGAGCCGGCGATGGGTGATGTGGCCCTTGATTCGCTTCAGCATATCCCCAAGACGGCCGATGTCCAAAAGCCCGGTTGCCGCATCGTTGCGCGTGGCCTCCAGCAGCAGGTGGTCCGGCTCGTGCGCGCGCAATACGTCGTAAATGAGGTCGGCCGATACGGTCACCTGGCGGCCGGTCTTTTCCTTGCCAGGGTGTCGCTGGTCGATCAGCCCGGCAATGACCGCGCAGTTGCGAAAGGTCCGCTTCAGCAGAAAGGATTCGTTCAGCCAGGCCTCAAGGTCGTCGCCAAGCATGTCCTCGTCGAAGAGATCGGCGAGCGCCTTGCGGCGCAGTTGGAATGTCGCGCCGAGATCGTCCAGCGCCCAGACCGCCAGCGAGTAGTCGGTGGCGACGAAACCGAGCGGTTTCAGGCCGGCACGGTCGAGCCGGCGGGTGAGCAGCATGCCAAGCGTCTGGTGTGCAAGCCGCCCCTCGAAGGCGTAGATCACCATGTAGTGCCGGCTGCCGCGTGGAAAGGTCTCGATCAAAAGTTCGTCCTCGCGCGGCAGCATCGATACGTCCTTCTGCAGCGACAGCCAGTCACGGACCTGTTCGGGCAGTGCCGCCCGCCGGGCCGGGTCGGCCAGCATCTTGCGCACCTGTTCGGCGAGGTAGGTCGACAGCGGAAACTTGCCGCCGGCATAGCTTGGTACCTTCGGGTCGAAGGAAAGCGCCTGGCTGACGAGGCATTCGCTTTCGCGGATGCCTTCGAAACGCAGCACCTTGCCGGAAAACAGGAAGGTGTCGCCCTGCGACAGCATTTCGAGGAAATATTCCTCGACCTTGCCGAGCGACATGCCGCCGCGGCCGAGCGAACCGCGCTGGTTGCGCTTGACCATGCGCACGTTCAGCATCGGCGATTCGACGATGGTGCCGACATTGAGGCGGTATTGCTGCGCGACCAGCGGATTGGAAACACGAAAGAGCCCCTCCTTGGTCTTGCGGATGCGGGCATAGCGCTCGTAGGTCTTCAGCGCATAACCGCCGGTCGCGACGAAATCGACGACGCGCTCGAAGGTTTCCCAGGTGAGCGACGCATAGGGCGACGCGCTGGTGATTTCCTCGTAGAGCGACAGGGGACCGAACGGTGCGGCACAAGCCATGCCGAGCACATGCTGGGCAAGCACGTCGAGCGCGCCCTTGCCGACCGGCGGCGTATCCTGCGCACCGATGTAATTGGCGTCGAGCGCCGCCTGGCACTCCATCACCTCGAAGCGGTTGGCCGGCACCAGGATCGCCTTCGAAGGCTCGTCCATGCGGTGGTTGGCGCGGCCGATGCGCTGAGCGAGCCGGCTTGCCCCCTTGGGCGCGCCGACATGCACGACGAGGTCGACATCGCCCCAGTCGATACCGAGGTCGAGCGTCGAGGTGGCGACGACGGCGCGCAGCCGGTTCTCCGACATAGCCGCCTCGACCTTGCGCCGCTGTGCGACATCGAGCGAGCCATGGTGAAGTGCGATCGGCAGGTTGTCGTCATTGATGGTCCAGAGTTCCTGGAACAGCAGCTCCGCCTGGCTGCGGGTGTTGACGAAGAGCAGGGTGGTGCCGTGCTCCTTGATCGCGGCGTAGACGTCGGCGATGGCGTAGCGTGCCGAATGTCCAGCCCAGGGGACGTGTTCGTCGGTGCGCAGGATGGAGATATCAGGCTTGGCCCCACCCTTAACGGTCACGAGGCCGGCATGGTCGCTTCGATCGGGTGACTGCGGCGCCAGCCAGCGCTGCAGGTCCATCGGGTCGGCGACCGTCGCCGACAGCCCGATCGTCTGCAGCCTGGGCGCCAGTCTGCGCAGCCGGGCAAGGCCGAGCGACAGCAGGTGCCCGCGCTTCGAGGTGACCAGCGAATGCAATTCGTCGAAGACGACGTAGCGCAAATCCCGGAAAAAGCGCTCTGCCTCGCCGTTGGCAAGCAGCAGCGCCAATTGCTCCGGCGTCGTCAGCAGGATGTCGGGCGGGTTGAGCTTCTGGCGCTGGCGCTTTCCCTGCGGCGTGTCGCCGGTGCGGTTTTCAACGCGAAGCGGCAGGCCCATTTCGTCGACCGGCTTCATCAGATTGCGCTCGATGTCGACGGCAAGGGCTTTCAACGGCGAGAGGTAGAGCGTGTGAATGCCGGTAAAGGCGGAGCCCGGAGGGATTTTTCCGCGCCGGGTGAGATCGACGAGAGAGGGGAGAAAGCCGGCGAGCGTCTTGCCGGCCCCGGTCGGCGCGATCAGCAGCGTGCATTCGCCGGCCTCCGCCCGCGCCAGAAGTTCCAGCTGGTGGGCGCGCGGCTGCCAGCCCTTCTCGCCGAACCAGCGAAGGAAGGGGGCGGGCAAGGCCAACGCGTCGCCTTGCGGGCGCGGGGAATCGATCCTGTTCACGGAGAACAAAGGTAGATCAAATCCGGCAAAAGAGAAGCCCGCGGCCTCGGCGATCCCAGGGCGATTGACTCTTCGGTAAATCGTGGATAAAGAATATCCACGATATGGAGGCGGCGAATGAAACTCGGGGACGGTGTCGAGCAGGCGATCCACAGCATGACGATGCTGAGCTGTCTTCAGCCCGGCAGCACGCTGTCGGCGGCAGCGCTCGCCGAATTTCACGGGGTTTCAACCAGCTATCTCCTGAAGCATCTCCAGGCCATGTCCGGGGCAGGGCTGCTCGAAGCGGTTCCCGGCCCGAAGGGTGGCTACCGGCTCGCCCGCCTGCCGGAAAAGATCAGCCTGCTCGATATCGTGCTTGCGGTCGAAGGGCCGGAGCCGGCGTTTCGTTGCAACGAAATCCGGTTGCGCGGCCCCCATCCCTATGCCTGCAAGCCGAAGGCGGCGTGCACGATCAACGTCGCGATGCTGAAAGCCGAGCAGGCCTACCGCGCCGAGCTTCGGCGCGTGACCATTGGTGACATCATCGCCGATCTCAACGCCATAGATGACGGCAGCATCTCGGCGCGGACCAACACATTCCTGGCGGTCAACGAACGCAAGTCGACCGCCGGCGCCTGAAACAACGATCCCAACCACCTGAAGGAGAAGACATGCATCCGCGTTTGAACTTCGTCAAAGCCGCTCCCGACGCTTACAAGGCTGCGGCAGCCTTCGACAGCTACATCATCAAGGAATCCGAACTGGAGCCGCGCCTGATCCACCTGATCAAGTTGCGTGCCTCGCAGATCAACGGCTGCGCCTATTGCATCGATATGCATGTGAAGGAGGCGCGTCATACCGGCATGAGCGAGCAATGGATCCACCTGATCTGCGCCTGGCGCGAATCGCCGATCTATGATGCCCGCGAACGCGCGGTGCTCGCCTGGACCGAAGCGCTCACCAACCTTGCCCAGACCGGTGCGCCCGACGCGGACTTCGAGCCGCTGAGAGAGCATTTTGACGAAGCCGAGATCACCAAGATCACCATGGCCATCGGCGTCATCAATGTCTGGAATCGCGTCGCCGTCGGCCTGCGTTCGCAGCATCCGGTCGATGCGCCGGCAAAGGCCGCCTGATACCTTCGAGGCGGGCCGAAAGCACAGCCCCGAAGTCTATTCGGGGCTATCGGCAAGTGATGTTCTACAGGGCGATGTAACGATCGGCGCGGTGGTTGATGGCCACGAACAGGTTCAGGACCACAGCGCCGAGCACCGACCAGGCAACCACTGCGGGGGACGTCACGCCGAAGGCGGCGACCAGCACGACCATGTCGATGGCAAGCTGCACCAGCCCGGCGCGAACGCCGAAACGCTCCTGCAGGTAGATGCCGAGAATGCCGACGCCACCGAGGCTCGCGCGGTGGCGATAGAGCGCCAGCAGGCCATAGCCGAGAAGCAGGCCGCCGATCAGCGCCGCCCAGGCCGGGTGGATATCGCCGATGTGGAACAGGCGCGACTGGATGTCAGTCAGGAACGAGGTCACGCCGATGGCGATGAAGGTCTTGACCGTGAAGGCCGGCCCAAGCCTCTTCAGCGAGAGATAGAAGAACGGCAGGTTGAGCAGGAAGAACGCGAGGCCGAAGTTCACGCCGGTCGCGTAATGCAGCAGGAAGGCGACGCCGGCGGTGCTGCCGGTGAGCAACCCGGCGCTTGCCAGGAAATACAGGCCGAGCGCGGCGATCAGGCTGCCGGAGAAGATGCCCTGCAGGTCCTCGATCGGCGTGTGCCGGGTCGGGCTGGTGTTCCAAAGACCGAAAACGCTGCTGCTCAGAGCCATGGCAAAAACCTCGATTGCGATGCGCCAAGCAATGCTGCAACGCACAAAAACAATCAAGAAAAATATGTCAGCAATGCTGACGTAATTTTGCGAACCAGCCCTGCGTTTTATGCAGGCTTGCGGGCCAAAAACAGGATGCCCGAGATCGGCTGGCCAGCATCCATGCGGATGATCGTGCGCTCGACAGCCACCATTTCCAAGCCGTGGGATTGGAGAAGCTCGCGGATATAAGCCTCGCTATGGGCGTAGCGCAGCGACGGGCGCAGGACGAAACCATCGTCCGTGCCGGCATCCTCCACCGAGAAGGCAAACAGGCCTCCATCGGAAAGCAGCTTGCCGACGATCTCGGCGACGCCATCGAGGCTGCCGAGATACATCAGCACGTCCGCGGCACTGACGAGATCGGCGCGGGCTGCCGCGAAATTCCCGAAGACATCAGATTGTTCCGGAGGCAGCGATAGGTCGGCCCGCGCCAGCCGGTCATAGACGGCTTTCGTCTCTGCCTTCGACAGCATGTTGGCGGAAATGTCGAAGCCTTCGAGAAATGCCGCCCGCTCGCGGATGCGCTCGCCGAAGAGCCCGGTGCCGCAACCGAGGTCGACGACATGCTCGAAATGCCCGCCGGCCGTTGACGTCTCGATCAGCGCAGCGAGCTTTTCCGGCACGCTGTAATCGAGCTTCTCGACGAGCGCCTGGTCGAACCGGTCGGCGTAGTCATCGAAAAGCCGCTCGACATAAAGGCTCGGCGGTTGTTCCGGCATCTCGGTCGCGCCGAGCAGCGCCAGCTTCAGCCCCGCGCCAAAAATGTCTTTCGGATTGAGGCGCAAGGTTTTGCGCAGCGCGTCGATCGCCGCCTCTTTCCGGCCCGATTTTTCCTCATAGTCCGCCAGCCGGAACCAGCCGGCAGCCCATTCCGGGACACGCTCGAGCGCCTGGGCCATGAGATCGGCCGCGCTCTCGGGCTCGCCGGCCTCGGCAAGCATTTTTGCGTAGTCGGCGCGGCGATCGGCGATCAGGTCGCCGGAGGAGAGCTGGTTGAGCGTCATCAATGTGAGATGTTGGTTGCGATCAGCGCTTCTGACGCCGGACCGGGCAAAACACAAGCGGAATCTGAAAACCGGGCATAATACCAACCTGCGCTGATATTGACCTATTGCGTGGGACCGTCTGCGGTCATCCGGCGAGGAGCATACCGCAAGAGCGATGCCTTGGCATCGGTCGAGGATTGCGACGCTGCCGCTGGCCGACAGACGGCCCACCCGAAGGGCCGGGCGCTTTTGGCCTCCGGATAGCGTCGATAATCCTCACCGGACCACTTGGTCCGGTTCCGGTTTTCTCCTTGCCGGAAACCAAAATCGCTCCGGCGCAATAGGTCAATATCAGCGCAGGTTGGTATAAGCCCGCCTTTTCCGGTGACTTGCGAGGGTGCGAATGGCAGCTTATGTGAAGGGAAACAGGAGTATTTCGCCGATGTCGGACGGAGTGAACAAATTCTTGGGGGATTCGCCGCTGCGCGTCCTCGTCAAGCTCGTCGTGGTGTCGATCCTGGTCGGGTTCGTCATGACCGTTTTCGGCTGGTATCCCGCCGACATCTATTTCGGCATCCGCAACTTCCTGCTCGACCTCTGGCACACGGGCTTCTCCGCCCTTGGCCGGATCGGCGACTATCTGCTGCTGGGCGCTGCGATCGTCATTCCCGCCTTCGTCATCCTGCGTGTCATGAGCTACCGGCGTTGAGCATGAAGGATCAGCTTTTCCTCATCGAGCGCCGCGGCTTTCTGCGCGCCGGTGCCGTGCTTTCGCTTGGCGCTCTCGCCGGCTGCACCACATCCAACGTGCTGTCGCCGGCAACTGGCACCGGCAGCGACCAGACCGCGGCGAGCCTCGGCTATGTCAACGTCCTGCGCAAGAACAAGGGCCTGTCGCCGCTGGTGGCGGACAAGGCGGCTTCCGCTGCGGCCATGAGCCAGGCGGCGAGAATGGCCAAGGTCGGCAAGATGCAGCACCTGATCGGCTGGAACGACAGTTTCTACGACAGGATGAAGAGCCAGGGCGTGGTCCTTCCGGCTGCCGAGAACATCGCTGTCGGCCAGGACGACGCCGAACGCGCCTATGACGCCTGGTACAAATCGCCGAAGCATCTGGAAAACATGCTTGGCAACTATCGTGGTCTCGGCGTGGCCGTGGCGCAAAACGCCGCTTCGGGCAACCGGCCCTATTGGGCCATGGTGCTGGCGGGCTGATCGCTCGTTTCTCTGTCACCGCGTTCGAGGCCGCCCCTCATCCCCCGGACCTTCTCCCCGCGGGCGGGGAGAAGGGACGACGCTCTACCGTTTTGCCTTCCATCGGGACGTTGCGTTTTCCCGCGGGCTTGCCGGCAGCTCCAATCTTGCCTGCAAACCTACGAGGCATTCGACATCTGTCGCCCGTGTGCGTCCTCTCTCCCCGCAAGCGGAGAGAGAGTTAGGGTGAGGGGCCATCGTGGCGCTGAGGTATCGACTGCTGTCACCAACCGCAGTCTCTTGCGCCCGCCTATGATCTTTCCCTAAAACGGTCGTCACGCACTCATTCCCCTGGACCGTTCGATGACCGCCATTTCTCCCGCCGCGCAGACCGAAACCGCCGGCCCCTTTGAGGTCACCCACCGGCTGATCCTGGCGATTGCGCTGCCGATGACGCTGGGCTTTCTGACCACGCCGTTGCTCGGCCTCGTCGATACCGCGGTGGTCGGCCGCATGGGCCAGGCGACGCTGCTGGCCGGACTTGCTGTCGGGGCGATAATCTTCGACCTGATCTTCACCACCTTCAATTTCCTGCGCGCCGCCACGACGGGCCTTGTCGCGCAGGCCTATGGTCGGGGTGACCGGCGCGAACAGCAGGCCGTGTTCTGGCGCTCGCTGGTGATCGCGCTTGCGGCCGGTGTTACGGTTGTCGCCCTGTCGCCGCTTTTGCTCGCCGGTGGTCTCTGGCTGATGGACCCACCGGCAGAAGTGGAAGCTGTTACGCGCACCTATTTCCTCTGTCGCATCCTCTCGTCCCCGGCGGCACTTGCCAATTATGCTATCCTCGGCTTTGTGCTCGGGCGCGGCCAGGGCACGACCGGGCTGTTGCTGCAGGCTTTGATCAACGGGGTCAACATTGTGCTGTCGATCCTACTCGGATTGATCCTGGGCTGGGGTGTCGCCGGTGTCGCGATCGCAACCGTGACCGGCGAGGTCATCGGCGCTCTGGTCGGCTTTGCCATCGTCTATGGCCGCTTCGACAGGACGGACGCGCCGAGCTGGGCGATGATCTTCGACCGCGAACGGCTCCGGCCGCTGTTCGGGCTCAACCGCGACATCATGATCCGGTCCTTCGTTCTCGTCGCGGCCTTCGCGCTGATAACGCGGATCGGCACAGCTTTCGGCCCGGTGACGCTGGCGGCGAACGCGGTGCTGATGACCATTTTTCTCGTTGCCGGCTATTATCTCGACGGGCTTGCCAATGCGGCCGAGCAACTGATCGGCCGTTCGATCGGTGCCCATTACCGTCCGGCTTTCGATCGGGCACTGAAGCTGACGATGGCATGGTCGCTCGGTCTCGCCGCCTTGACGACGATGGCGCTCCTGCTTTTCGGCCGCGGGATGGTCGATCTCTTGACCACGGCGCAAGACGTTCGCATGGTCGCTTACGAATATCTGCCCTGGGCGGCCCTGACGGCGATGACCGGCGCGCTCGCCTTCCTGATGGATGGGGTCTTCATCGGCGCTACCTGGTCGCGCGACATGCGCAACATGATGCTGGCAGCCCTGGTCGGATACATAGCCGCCCTGGGGATCCTTGTCCCCGCCTTCGGCAATCACGGCCTATGGGCGGGGCTCAACCTGTTCCTGCTGATGCGTGGCCTGTTCCTGCTCGCCAGAATTCCGGCAAAGGCCGGTCAGACCTTTCGTTCGGTCCAGTAGTCGAGGCGGCTGTCACGAAGGTCGCGGATCGATGTCAGGCCCTGGCGATCGCAGAGCTCGGAAAGCCCGCGCACGATCCGGCCGGGCAGCGCCGGACCTTCATAGACCATGCAGGAATAGAGCTGGACCAGGTCGGCGCCGGCGCGGATCTTCTCTGCAGCCGTTTCGGCCGAACTGACGCCGCCGACACCGATGATCGGCAGGGCCGGGCCGACGCGCTTGCGCATCCGGGCAAGAACGGCCGTCGATTTCTCGAACAGCGGCTTGCCGGAAAGGCCGCCGGCTTCCTTCGCCTGGGCCTGGTCTTTGAGGCCATCGCGCGAAAGCGTCGTGTTCGAGACGATCAGCCCGTCGAGATCTTGGGCGAGCACTTCGGCCGCGATGTCATCCAGGCCTTCCTCGGTCAGATCGGGAGCGATCTTGAGGAAGACCGGCACGCGCCTGTTGCTGCGCGAGGCTTCCTCGTCGCGCGCAGCAAGCACGGCCGAAAGCAGCGTCGCCAAACTTTCGCGCGCCTGCAGGTCGCGAAGACCGGGCGTGTTCGGCGAGGAGATGTTGGCGGTGAAATATCTGGCGACGGAGTAGAAGGTGTGGATGCCGCTGACATAGTCGCCGATGCGATCGGCACTGTCCTTGTTGGCGCCGATATTGACGCCGATCAGCGCGTCGCGCGAGCAGGCCTTGAGGCGGGCCAGGGCTGCGCCGTGGCCCTCATTGTTGAAGCCGAGGCGATTGATCACCGCTTCGTCTTCCACCAGGCGGAAGATGCGCGGCTTGTCGTTGCCCGATTGCGGACGCGGCGTCACCGTTCCGATTTCGGTAAAGCCGAAGCCGATCTTCAAAAGCGCTTCCGGCACCTCGGCATTCTTGTCGTATCCAGCTGCCATGCCGAGCGGATTGGGGAAGGCAATACCGGCAACGGTCTGGGCAAGCCGCTTGTCCTGTCTGGACGGACAGCTCGGCACGAGGCCGGTCTTCAGTGCCTTGATCGACAGTCCGTGGGCTGCCTCCGGATCGAAGAGGAAAAGGCCGCGGCGGGCAAGATTGGCAAAGGGATTGGTCATGCCTCGAGTTCCGGGAAGACGTGAAGGCCATCGGCGCCGAGCGGCAGCGGCTTTTCCCACAGGACGGCCGAAAGGAACAGCGGTGCGTAGAGATGCGGGAAAAGGGCACCGCCGCGTGACGGCTCATAGACCAGCTCTTCGCCGAGCGCATCGCCATCGATCGCCACCAGCAGCAGGCCTTCCTGCCCTTCGAAGTGGCGGGCGGCGGTTTCGATCGCCTGCTCGCCGGTCGAAAAGTGGATGAAGCCGTCCGCGAGGTCGATGGGCGCGCCATCAAAACGGCCGGTGCGTTTGGCTTCCTGCCATAGTGCGGCCGGAACGATCTTGTATATGATTGAGCTCATGATGCCCGCTTGTCCGTCGTGATATCCTGTCGTGGCCTTGCCGCAAATATCGGCGATTGTCCATTGCTGAAGATCTTTCACCGGCGGATTTCCGCCCGTATGTCCGCAACGGAGAGGAAATCATGAGAAGAGCAATTGCAGTCATGCTTATAGGCGGCAGCCTCGGCCTTGCCGCAGGCGCACGCGCCCAGGAACCGGCGCCCGGTCGCTACGCCATGCAGAAGTCGGACACCGGCATTGCCCGGCTCGACACCCAGACCGGCGAGGTCTCGCTCTGCCAGGAGAAAGACGGTCAGCTCGTTTGCCGCATGGCTGCCGATGAGCGCACGGCTTTCGAATTGGAGATCGATCTCCTTACCAAGCGGGTGGAAGCGTTGGAAAAGGCCGCTAAATCCGGTGGGGCCGTCGCAAAACCGGACCTTCCGACCGACGAAGAGATTGACCGGACAATGGGCATCATGGAAAGAATGATGCGCAAGTTCATGGATATCGTGAAGGATCTTGAAGGCAGCAGCGACGGAACGTCGCCGCAGAAGACCTGACGGGTCGGACGGACTGTGCGGCTACAACCGGCGTGGGGACGCGGGCTGCAGCCGAAGCTCTTGGGAGGGAGCGACATGACGCCGGACATGACCATCATCATCGCAGACGACCACCCGCTCTTTCGCGGCGCCATGCGGCAGGCATTGAGCGGCATGGCCGGCGCGCCTGCCATCGTCGAAGCCGGCGACTTCGCTGCCGCGCGCAAGGCCGCCGCCGATTGTCCCGACGCAGACCTGATGCTGCTCGACCTCACCATGCCCGGCGTCAGCGGCCTGTCGGGCCTGATCGCCCTTCGCGCCGAATTTCCAAGCCTGCCGGTCATGGTGGTTTCCGCACATGACGACCCGGCGACGATCCACCGGGCGCTCGATCTCGGCGCCTCCGGCTTCCTGTCGAAATCGGCGGGGATCGAGGAAATCCGCGATGGCATCGAGAAAGTCATGGCCGGCGAAGTCTTCGTGCCGGCCGGCTACGAGCAGGGGCAGGAATACGAGCCGGAGGTCGCCGATCTCCTGCAGCGGCTGCAAACCTTGACGCCGCAGCAATCGCGCGTTCTGAGCATGCTCGGCGAGGGCCTGCTCAACAAACAGATCGCCTATGAGCTCGGGGTTTCCGAGGCGACCATCAAGGCGCATGTCTCGGCGATCCTGTTGAAGCTCAACGTCGACAGCCGCACGCAGGCCGTCATCCAGCTTTCGAAGATCGGTACTGTGGCGGCGGCCTAGAGCATCCCGCGCAAAAGTGGGCACCCGGTTTTGCGATCGCGACATGCGACGGAACCAGCGCTTTGAGTTCGAAAAGCGTTCCTAAAAGAACGCAGCGCGCTTTATGCGCGACACCGCATTAGCGACTATTCCGCAGCCGTCTTTGCCGCCGTCGAGAGCTGGGTCAGCCATGCCCGCATGGCGGCTGGCCGCACCGGCTTGTTCTGCAGGCCGACGCCGTCGCGCTCCGCCGCGCCGCGCACTTCCGGCGACCGGTCGGCGGTGACGAGCAAAGCCGGTATGTTGTCGCCGAACAGCGCCCGGATGCGCGCGATCGCCTCGATGCCGGTGCCGTCGTCGAGATGGTAGTCGGCGATGATGGCGTGCGGACGCTCCTGCGTGGACGTCGACATCTCGGTGCAGGCGTTAAGCGATTCCGCCGTCGTGACGACGCAGCCCCAGCCCGATAGCAGCACCCGCATGCCTTCGATGATGCGCGGCTCGTTGTCGATGCAGAGCACGCGCAGGCCGTTGAGCGCCTCGCTGGCCTTGGTCGTCGGCACGGGCGGGACGGCGACCCGTTCTCCCGCCGTTGGATCGAGCGGCACCGTGACCTTGAAACCGGTGCCCTTGCCGGGCTTGGACTGCAGGCTGACGGGATGGTTAAGCACCCGCGAAATCCGGTCGACGATCGAAAGCCCGAGGCCGAGCCCGGATGCGGTGCGGGCGCCCTCGTCGAGGCGCGCAAACTCCTTGAAGACGGTGCGGAACTTCGATGACGGGATGCCGATGCCGGAATCCAGCACTTCGATCGTCGCCATCTTGCCGCGCCGGCGCACGCCGACGAGCACCTTGCCTCGGAGCGTGTATTTGACGGCGTTCGAGACCAGGTTCTGCACGACGCGCCGGAGCAGGTTCGGATCCGTGCGCACCACCAGCGACGTCGGCATCACCACCAGCTCGAGGTCTTTCGCCCGTGCCATCGGCGCGAAATCCGTCTCGACCCGGCGCAAGAGGTCGTTGAGCGGGACCGACTGCAGGCGCGCCTTCATCGCGCCGGTGTCCAAGCGGGATATGTCAAGAACGGCACCAAGAATGGCTTCTACCGATTCCAGCGAGGAATCGATGTTTTCCACCAGCGTGCTGTTGTCCGATTCCCCGAGGCGTTCGACCAGCGAGGAGGAGTAGAGCCGGGCGGCGTTGAGCGGCTGCAGGATGTCGTGGCCGGCGGCGGCAAAGAAGCGCGTCTTGCCGATATTGGCCTCTTCGGCGGCGGCGCGAGCCTCGGCGAGTTCGTGGTTCACCCGGGTCAGTTCGCCGGTGCGCTCGGCCACCCGAAGCTCGAGCGTCTCGTTTGCCTGCTTCAGCGCCATGTCGGCGGCGACCCGCTGGGTGATGTCGGTGTAGGTCGTGACGATACCCTTGTCGGGCATTGCGTTGGTGCGCACTTCAATGATCTGCTGGCCGTTTCCAAGCTCCATCAGGAATGGCTTGTCGAGCGTCAGGAAGTTGGCGATCAGCCGCTTCTCGTCCTCCTTGCGGATATCGCCCCGCTTGGTGAGGATCGCGACGATGTCGGCAAGCGGGAAACCCACCTGGCCGGCGGCTTCCGGCAGGTCGAGCAGCTGGCGGAAACGCCGGTTCCAGATGATCAAGTTGTTGGCGTTGTCGAAGACGGCGATGCCCTGGTCCATCTGCGAAAGCGCGGTCTGCAGCATGTCCTGATTGTACTGCAGCGCTTCGCTTGCCTGGTCCAGCAGCCAGGCCGTATCCGACGAGGTGTCGTCGACCCGTTGCAACACCAGCGAAAACACGAGGCGGGCCGAGGACGAGCCGATGGCGCTGCCGAGCAGCTGCTCGGAAAAATGCACCAGCGCCATGTCGGCGGGCGCATTGTCGTCGAGCCAGCGGCCGGACTGGCGCTCATAGGTATGGAACGAACGCTGCATGCGCTCGTCGCCCATATAGCGGGCGATCGTCGCCTTGAGGTCGCGGACGGTGATCTTGGTCTTTCGGCCGCGAAACGCCCTCTCGCTGCGCGAGCGCCGGGTGATGAAGACCCCCGCCTGAAAACGTTCGAGCGGCTTGGGTGCCCGGGTCAGCGAGGCGAGCACGTACATGGTCAGATTGACGAGCAGGCTGAGCGCGGTGGCGTTGACCAGAGGATCGGCGTCAGTGCCGGAAAAGACCTCGGTGAAGGGTAGCAGGAAACTGAGGACCGTCGTTGCGACATGCGAATTATCCGGTCCGCCGAGGCTCGGCAGGAACAGGAGATAGGCCCAGACGAAGAAGCCCGAGACCATGCCGCAGATGGCGCCGCGGGCATTGGCCTGACGCCAGACCAGGCCGCCGAGCAGAGAAGGTGCCATCTGCGAAATGGCAACGAAGGAGAGAAGCCCGAGCGAGGCGAGGCCGGCGCTGATATCGGCCGAACGGTAATAGGCATAGCCGAGCAAAAGCACGACGAAGATCGCCGTGCGGCGAATATTGAGCAGTGTGCCCGCGAGATTTTCCTGCAGCCCGCCGCGCTGGCCGAGATTGCGGCGCAGGAAGACTGGCATGACGATGTCGTTGGAAATCATGATCGACAGCGCCACGGAGGCAACGATGACCATGGCCGTCGCTGCCGAAAAACCGCCGATGAAGGTAATCAGCGTCAATAGCGGCAGGCCGTTGGCGAGCGGCAGCGTCAGCAGGTAGAGGTCGGCGTCGCCGGATCCCGAGAAGGTCAGGATGCCGGCAATGGCGATCGGCAGAACGAAAAGGTTGATGGCGACGAGGTAGAGCGGAAAGAGAATGCCGGCGGTGCGCAACTCGCCTTCGGTGCGGTTCTCGACGACAGTGACATGAAACTGCCGCGGCAGCATGATGATCGCAAAGGCCGAGGTGACGATCAGCAGGATCCAGCGCGCGATCGGCGTTTCGTAGGAGAGCGCCTTTTCGACCGCCGGGCTTTGCTGGGCGAGGGTCCACAGATGCGTCGGCCCGTCGAAAATCACGAATACGATGTAGAGGCCGGCGGTGATCAGCGCCACCAGCTTGACCACCGATTCCATCGCGATCGCGAGGATCAGGCCGTCCTGGTGTTCGGTTGCATCCGTATGGCGGGTGCCGAAGACGATGGCGAAGCAGGCGAGGAACAGGGTGACGAGGAGCGGCAGGTCGATGAAGCTTTGCCCGGCGCCGATGCCATAGTCGCTGGTGTTGATCATCGCCGCGACCGAGCTCGAGATCGCCTTCAGCTGCAGCGCAATATAGGGCACGGCGCCCACCAGCGAAATCAGCGCAACGATCGCCGCCACCGCCGGGTTCTTGCCATGGCGGGCGGCGATGAAGTCGGCGACCGATGTCAGCTTCTCGGTCTTGGCAAGCCGGATGATCTTGCGGATCAGCGGCATGCCAAGCGTGAACATCAGGATCGGGCCGATATAGATGCCGGTGAACTCGAGGCCACGCTCGGCCGCAAGGCCGATGCCGCCGAAATAGGTCCAGGACGTGCAATAGATCGCAAGGCTCAGCGCATAGACCAGCGGCCTGCCGTTGACCGCAGTGCTTTTTTTCCTGGCCCGCCGGTCGCCGTAGCTTGCGACTGCGAAAAGCAGCAGCAGATAGGCGAAGGCCGAGGCGAAGATGACCGAACCCGAGAGCATGCCTCATTCCTCCGGGGGCAAGCATAGGCCAACTGCAAGAGGTTGAGAATTGCCTCGGCATCAGTCTTAAGTTCAAGGCGGCGTTGAAGAAAGCGCGCGGCCCGCCGGTGTCGTCAGCGGGCGATCGCAATCGGGCAACTCGCTTGCATACGATTTGATCAAAGGCAAAGAATGGTTTCCCCCCTGCCCGCTTTGGTTTAGTTTCCGTAAACGGTTGCAGCGCGGGACAGCGCCAGCGGTCGCTTTCAACGGGGATAATACGGAGAGACGTATGCTGAATGAGTTCAAAGAGTTTGTTGCCCGCGGGAACGTGATGGATCTCGCGGTGGGTGTGATCATCGGCGCCGCTTTCAGCAAGATCGTCACGTCGATCGTCGAAGACCTGGTGATGCCCGTTGTCGGTGCGCTCACCGGTGGCGGTTTCGACTTCTCCAACTACTTCCTGCCGCTCTCGGCCAACGTGACGGCGACGTCTCTTGCCGCTGCCCGTGAACAGGGCGCCGTCTTCGCCTATGGCAACTTCATCACTGTCCTCATCAACTTTCTGATCCTCGCTTGGATCATCTTCCTGATGATCAAAGCGGTAAACCGCGTGCGTGCATCGGTCGAAAAGCAGAAGGAATCCGAGCCGGCCGCTCCGCCGCCGGAAGATGTCCGGCTGCTTTCGGAAATCCGCGATCTCTTGAAGCAGCGCGCCTGAGTTTCCTCTTCCCGCGGGCTCCGGCGTCGTCGACCGAAGCCCGCGAAACATCACAGAAATCAATAAACCGGTCAGATAAAGTCGCGTGATCGCCGCTGCGAAAGCGGCTAGAAGCGACGGGCGATCCGGAGCGGGATCAGGAAAAGTGTGGGCGGTTTTCCGCCCGCATCCCGCTCTAACTCATGAAAATCGATCACGTTTTTGATTTGGGTCGAGCCAACCCGACCAAATCAAAAACGTGATCCAGGAGCCCGTCGATGACCATCATCACCACCCTCAGTCCCCGTGCACTCTCGGCGCCGGAAAGCGGCATCGTCGAGGTCGTGAACTATGCCCGTGGGCGCGACGGTCTGATCCCGCTCTGGGTCGGCGAAGGCGATCTTTCGACCCCGACCTTCATTTCCGAGGCCGCCAGCGAAGCGTTGCTCGCCGGAGAAACCTTCTACACCTGGCAGCGCGGCATCCCGCCACTGCGCGAAGCGCTGTCGCGCTATTACCAGCGCCGGTTCCAGAAGACCCTGTCACCGGAGCATTTCTATGTCACCGGCTCCGGCATGCAGGCAATCAAGCTTTCGATCGAGGCGATCACCTCGCCGGGCGACGAGATGGTGCTTTTGACCCCGGCTTGGCCGAATTTTGCCGCGGCTGCCGAGCTGTCGGGCGTCAAGCCCGTCTCCGTTGAGCTCCGCTTCGAAAACGGCACGTGGCAGCTCGATCACGAGCGGCTCGAAGCGGCAATCGGTCCGAAGACCAAGGCTCTCTTCATCAACACGCCGTCCAACCCGACCGGCTGGACCGCCAGCCATGACGATCTTCGCGCCATTCTGGCGCTGGCGCGCAAGCACGGCCTCTGGATCGTCGCCGACGAGATCTATGCGCTTTATCACTACGCAGGCGGCCGGGCGCCTTCTTTCCTTGATGTGATGGACGACGACGAGCGCATCATCTTCGTCAACTCCTTCTCCAAGAACTGGTCGATGACCGGTTGGCGCGTCGGCTGGATCGTCGCCCCGCCGGCAATCGGCCAGGTGCTTGAAAACCTGGTGCAATATGCAACCTCAGGCGTGGCGCAGTTCATGCAGCGCGGCGCCGTCGTGGCGTTGGAAGAGGGCGATGCTTTCGTCGACGCCAACATTGCCAAGGCCGCACAGAGCCGTGACCTCTTGTGCGACGCGCTGATCGCCACCAATCGGGTCGAAACGCTGAAGCCGGACGGTGCGATCTATACGTTCCTCAAGATCGACGGCGTCACGGATTCGCGCGCTGCGGCGATCGACATCGTCGACAAGACAGGCGTTGGCCTTGCGCCGGGAACCGCATTCGGCGATGGCGGCTCCTTGTTCATGCGCGCCTGCTTCCTGCGTGATCCGGCGCAGGTCGCGGAAGCGGCACACCGCCTGCAAAATTACATTCTCGGTCGGTAACGGTCGCCATCGCTTAGGTCGGCGTGCGCTCCTGCATAATTCCTTAAATCAGGATAGATTTAAGGCAAAAATTATGCAGCAAGTTTAGAATGTTACAGCGTCCTTAGCGCGTCAGATTTGACGCGCGGCGCTGTAAGTGCCCCGCCGACCTTTCGGCGTGACTATTTCTTAACTCTACACCAAGGAATTGTGGTCCCGCGGCCGCGCAGACGTGCGGCCCTTACCTATTCCGAAAGCATCTGTGGGTTTTGCTGTCTCCTATGTTCCAGGGAACGGGAAGCAGTAAATGGCTGTGTTGGTAACGGGCGGTGCCGGCTATATCGGCAGCCACATGACGTGGGCGTTGCTCGACGCCCACGAGGATGTGGTCGTGCTCGATCGACTGTCGACCGGTTTCCGCTGGGCCGTGCCATCAGAGGCGCGTTTCTACCGTGGCGATGTCGGCGACAAGGTATTGCTGGCACGCATCTTCGACGAGAACAGCATCGATGCGGTCGTGCATTTCGCCGGTTCGGCGATCGTTCCTGAATCGGTTGCCAACCCGCTTGCCTATTACGAAAACAACACCGGCAACACGCGTACGCTGATAGAGGCCGGCGTGAAAGCGGGGATCGGCGGTTTCGTTTTCTCGTCGACGGCGGCCGTCTATGGCAGCCAGGACGGCGCGGAACCCGTGCGCGAGACGACAGCCCTCCACCCCGAAAGCCCCTATGGGCTATCGAAGCTGATGGCCGAATTGATCCTGCGGGATGCCGCTGCAGCCCACGATTTCAGCTATGTGGCGCTGCGCTATTTCAACGTCGCCGGCGCCGATCCCCTGGGTAGGACAGGTCAGTCGACGACCGGCGCAACCCATCTGATCAAGGTCGCCTGTGAAGCCGCGCTCGGCAAGCGGCCGAAGGTCGATATCTACGGCACGGATTATTCCACGCCCGACGGCACCGGCATCCGCGATTACATCCACGTGGCCGACCTCGTCGAAGCCCACATGCGTGCGCTTGCCTATCTCAGGGCCGGTGGCGAGCCGTTGATCAGCAATTGCGGCTACGGCGAGGGTTTTTCGGTGTTGCAGGTCATCGACACCATCAGGCGCATCTCTGGCCGTGACATTGCGGTTAAGCATGGGCCGCGGCGACCGGGCGATATCGCTCGCATCGTTGCCGATCCCGCGCTCGCACGGCTGAAGCTTGGATGGGTGCCGGCCCATGCAAGTCTTGACCAGATCGTAGAGAGCGCCTTCGCCTGGGAAGAGCATCTTTCACGCAAGAACAGCTACGACCTGCCACGCCCGCAGATGCGATTGGTCTGAGGCCCTCGATCAGGGCGTTTGATCGTCGCTCGTTTCGCCCAGTATCTTTTGTTCATGCGCGATCGCGTGGTTGATCAGCCGTGCCCAGATCTCCTCGTAGAAATCCGGGTCCAGGTTCTGGCTCTCGGCATTCTTGCGGGCATTCTCGCGCACTTCCATGACCCGCGCCGGGATATCGGCCTTCAGCTTCAGCGGCCGCTTGATCTCTGCGGCGCGGTCGATATAGCCCCAGCGCTCGGCGAAAAGCGCCATCAGCGCCTGATCGAGCCGATCGATCTCGGCGCGCACATCGGCCATATCAGTGCATTCGGCTGGGGTCTTTTGCATCTGTCTCGTCCGGTTGCGGCAGGGATGCCTTGCGCCCGCAGGGGCACGCGGCGCTCTTGCGGCGCACTGCTAACAAACGGCGGGGGATCTGAGAAGAGGCAACAGGGTCGCACGGTCCCAGTGTCAGCGGAACGGTGATCACGAGGTGACACCGGGACCGTAATCACCAGGTGCCACCGGGTTGGTGGTCACCTCAGCAGGCGATCGCTTGGCGAGGGAGGAGGGTGCGGTCCTGTCTCCGTCCGCGGCGATCGCCTGCTGACGTGTTGGGAAAAGCTAACCCGCCAAGCTTGAGCGAGGCTTTATGCCCTGTCACCGAACCATCATGATCAGGTGCCGATCATCAGCTTGATTATCAGGCCGACGACGGTGACGGTCACCACGCCCGCACACCAGAGGCCGACAAACCACAGAAGCTTGCGACCGGTTCCCGTTTCGCTTTTCAATGGTAGCCCTCCTCCGGGTCGATCTTGCCGCGGAAGACCCAATAGGCGTAGCCGGTATAGGCAAGGATGATCGGCACCAGCACCAGCGCGCCGGCAAGCAGGAACGACAGGCTGGCGTCAGGTGCCGCCGCATCCCAGATCGTCAGCGATGGCGGCACGATATAGGGAAAGAAGCTGATGCCGATGCCGGCATAGCCGAGCACGAACAGCCCCAGCGCGGCAAGGAACGGCCGGGTGTCATGACGGGTCCTGATGCCGGTTATCAGAAGATAGAGGCAACCGAGCACCAGCAGTGGCACGATGATGCTGAAGATTGCCGTCGGCCAGCCGAACCAGCGCTGCAGATAGAGCGGTTCGAGGAAGGGCGTCCACAGGCTGACGATGCCCATGGCGGCGATTGTGCCGAACGAGCATTTGAGGGCAAGGCTGCGAGCCCGCTCCGCCAGATCCCCATGGGTCTTCATGACAAGCCAGGTGGCGCCGAGCAGTGCATAGCCGACGACGACGGCGATGCCGGTCATGATCGAGAATGGCGTCAACCAGTCCCACCAGCCGCCGGTATAGGCCCGGTTCTCAACCGGAATGCCCTGAACCAGCGCCCCCAGCGTGATGCCTTGGGCAAATGCGGCGAGCATCGAGCCGCCGGCAAAGGCCCAGTTCCAGAGATACTCGGCCCGCTTGGTGCGCCAGCGATATTCGAAGGCAACGCCACGGAAGATAAGGCCGATGACCATGGCGATGATGGGCGCGTAAAGTGCCGGCAGGATGGTGGCGTAGGCGAGCGGGAACACCGCCATCAGGCCGCCACCGCCCAGCACGAGCCAGGTCTCGTTGCCGTCCCAGACGGGTGCGACCGAGTTCATCATCACGTCGCGATCATGCTTTTGCGGAAAGAACGGGAAAAGGATGCCGACACCGAGGTCGAACCCGTCGAGGATGACATAGGCGAGCACCGCAAAGGCGATGATGCCGGCCCAAATCAGCGGCAGATCAATGTCCATGATGACCTCCATGGGGGTTGGCGAGGGCGGCACCGGCCGTGCGGATCGGCCCCTCGTCGAGATCCGGCGTCGGATCACGCGGCAGCCGCGCCATCAGCCGCAGGATGTAGAAAGTGCCTGCGCCGAAAACGAAGAAGTAGACGATGATGAAGGCCAGCAGCGAAGCGCCGACGGCAGGGGCCGCAATCGGTGCGACCGAGTCTGCCGTCAGCAGATGGCCGTAGACCGTATAGGGCTGGCGGCCGACCTCCGTGGTGATCCAACCGGCAAGCACGGCGACGAAGCCGGCCGGGCCCATGAGGACTGCTGCACGGTGTAGCCAGGCATTGCTGTCAAGCGTGCCGCGATACCGACACCACAGGCTCCACAGCCCGATACCGAGCATGGCGAAGCCGAGGCCGACCATGACGCGGAACGACCAGAAGATGATACCAACAGGCGGATGCAGTTCGTCGGGAATGGTGTCGAGGCCGGCAAGCGGCGCATTGAGATCGTGCTTGAGGATGAGGCTCGACAGCTTCGGCACGTCGATGGCGTAGTCGACGCGCTTTTCGGCGGAATTGGGAATGCCGAAGAGGATGAGCGGCGCGCCGTCCGGGTGGCTCTGGTAGTGGCCTTCCATCGCCATCACCTTGGCCGGTTGATGTTCCAGCGTGTTGAGGCCGTGCATGTCGCCGGCAAAGATCTGGATCGGCGCAACGATCGCCGCCATCCACATCGCCATCGAGAACATCTTTCGCGCCCGGCGCGGCGCCGTCTT
This sequence comes from Ensifer sp. ENS11, assembly GCF_014851895.1. Taxonomy (NCBI): domain Bacteria; kingdom Pseudomonadati; phylum Pseudomonadota; class Alphaproteobacteria; order Hyphomicrobiales; family Rhizobiaceae; genus Ensifer; species Ensifer sp. ENS11. Next base: position 499,315 of record NZ_JACVAN010000001.1, read on the forward strand.
GCGGATGAGGTGCCAGGCGCCGCAGGCGCCGACGACGAAGGCGGTCGTCAGATAGGCGGCAAGCACCATGTGCACCAGGCGATAGGGAAAGGACGGGTTGAAGACGATAGCCCACCAATCGACCGGCACAAACTGGCCGACCGCATTGATCTCGAAGCCCCTCGGCGTCTGCATCCACGAATTTGCCGAAAGGATCCAGGTGGCCGAGATCAGCGTGCCGATCGCGACCATGGCAGTCGCCAGAAAATGCAGTTTCGGGCCGACGCGGTTGAGGCCGAAGAGCATGACGCCCAGGAACCCCGCCTCGAGGAAGAAGGCGGTCAACACCTCGTAGCCCATCAGCGGCCCGATGATCGGCCCTGCCTTGTCGGAAAAGACGCTCCAGTTGGTGCCGAACTGGTAGGACATGACGATGCCGGAGACGACGCCCATGCCGAAGGCGACGGCAAAGATCGTCTTCCAGAAATTGAAGAGCTCGAGATAGACCTCGTCCTTCTTCCACAGCCACAACGCTTCGAGCACCGCAAGGTAGCTCGCAAGCCCGATCGAAAAGGCGGGGAAGATGATGTGGAACGAGACGGTGAAGGCGAACTGGATGCGGGCAAGTATCGTCGCATCGAAATTTTCAAACACGGCACAATCCTTTCAGACGTGCAGCGCCGCGTGTCCATTTGGACGCGCAAGGCTCACTGCAGCTCTCTGGTCTGCTGCGCACTTTCGGCCTCGGATCGTTTCCGACCTAAGGCGTTACGCGGTGCCTTTCGGGCCGGGCCAATCCTGTGGTTGCACCCGAATTTCAGCATGTGATTGAATCTGAGCCAAAATTGCCAAAGGTCAATGATGGGCCGGCCGCCACGTTGTCACACTGCGGCAATGTCGCGCTTGCGGCAAAAGGGAGCGGGCGCGCCGGTCATCGATGGCACGAGCACATGGGGGCGCTTGGTGTTGTGTCGCCGTTTTCAGCGCGTCGGCAGATAGGCTTCCGCAAGCTCCGTCCAGAAGGCGGCGCCTACGGGCAGAAGATCGTCGTTGAAGTTGTAGGCGGGATGATGGAGCGGCTTCTCCTCGCCGCTCACTTTCGAGCCGAGGAAGAAGTAAGTCCCCGGCCGCTCCTGCAGCATGTAGGCGAAGTCCTCGCTGCCCATGAACGGGCGGGCGAGATCGATCACCTTGTCGGCACCGGCAAAGCGGACGGCAAGATCGCGGACAAAATCCGTCTCTGCCTTGTGGTTGATGGTCGCGTCGTAGCTGCGCAGATAGTCGACCGTTGCGCGCATGCCGAAGCTTGCGGCTTGCGCCTCTGCGATCATGCGGATACGGCGCTCCAGCTCGTCGCGCACGGCGGGGTCGAAGGACCGGATGCCGACGACGATCTCGGCGCGCTCCGGGATGATGTTGCTGGCGGAGCCGGCATGGAAGGCGCCGACGGTGACGACGGACGGATCCATCGGGTGAATGTTGCGCGAGACGATCGACTGCAGCGCCATGATGATCGAAGCGCCGCAGACGATCGGGTCGGCGGTGTCCTGCGGTTCGGCACCATGGCCGCCGCGTCCGTGCACGGTGATCCGCGCTTCGTCGACCGCCGCCATGATCGGCCCTTCGCGCAAAGCGAACTGCCCGAAGGGCAGGCCCGGTTCGTTGTGAAGCGCAAAGACCGCGTCGCAGGGGAATTTTTCAAACAGCCCTTCGTCCATCATGATCTTGGCGCCGCCGAAATTCTCCTCGGCCGGCTGGAAGATCAGGTGAATGGTGCCATCGAAATTGCGGCGTTCGGCAAGGGCGCGTGCCGCGCCGAGCAGCATCGTCGTGTGGCCGTCGTGGCCGCAGGCATGCATCAGCCCCGGTGTCTTGCTGGCGTAGCCGAGGCCGGTTTCCTCAAGGATCGGAAGCGCATCGATATCGGCGCGAATGCCGATCGAACGTAACCCGCTGCCATTGCGCAACGTCCCGACGACGCCGGTCTTGGCAAGCCCCGTCGTCACCTCGTAGCCGAGTTCGGCGAGGTGCCGGGCGATGAAGGCGGAGGTGCGCGTCTCCTCCAGGCCGAGTTCGGGGTGGGCATGCAGATCGTGCCGGATGGCGACGAGGTCCGGCATGGCGTTGTCGATGGAGGAGGAAAGCTTCATGTCATGCACCACGGGTTGGTATGCGATTCTCGAACGTGCGGAAGGCCACCACCAGAATGCCGGTGAGGCACATGTAGATGAGCGCGAGCAGCAGCAGCGGCTCGTAGGTCAGGAACGTTTCCTGGCGGACCTTCGAAATCACCGCGTAGACGTCAACGACGGTGATCGTCGCCACCAGCGGCGTTGATTTCAGCTGCAGCACTGCCTCGCCATTGAGCGTCGGCAGGGCACGGTGGATGGCGCGCGGCAGCCAGATGCGGCGGAACATCGTCCAACGGCTCATGCCATAGGCCTTGGCAGCTTCCAGTTCGCCGGCGGGAACGCCTGCAAAAGCGCCGCGCATCACTTCGCCCTCGTAGGCTGCGAAGGATATCGTCAGCGCCGCGACGCCATAGGGCCATGCTTCGCGCAGATACGGCCAGAGAAAGGATTGGCGGATGGCAGGAAACTGCGGGAACAGCGAGCCGAGCCCGTAATAGAGAAGCCAAAGCTGGAGGAGCAGCGGCGTGCCGCGAATGACGGTGCAGAACACCTTTGCCGGCAACTTGAAGAACCACGGGCCGGTCACCTGCGCCAGGCCGATCGGTACGGCGAGCAGGAAGCCGAGGATCGATGTGCTGAACAGCATCACCAGGCTGATGAGAATGCCCCAGCCGAGACGCGGCAGGTAGCGCGGCAACCAGTCCCAGCGCATGAAGACGGCGACGGTGACGACGAACGCGGCAAAGACCAGCATCATCACGATGCGATGCGGCTGGAAGAAACTGCGCGCGTTCGGCAGGTCCTCGGGCGTGAAGGCGATGGCGTGGGTGGTTTGATCCGTCATCGCTGCTCCGCGAAACCGCGCCTCGCATGTCGTTCCAGCATGCCGATGAAGATGTTGGAGATGAGCGTCAGCGCCAGATAGAGCGCGCCGGCCGCAAGGAAGAACAACAGATAGGCCTTGGTCGTGCCCGCCGCCTGGCGCGTGACGAGCGTCAGTTCGCTGAAGCCGACGACGGCCAGAAGCGCCGTGTCCTTGGTGGCGATCAGCCACAGATTGGAAAGGCCCGGGATGGCGTAGGGCAGCATGGCCGGCAAGGTGACACGCCGCAGCACCTTCAGGGGCGACATGCCATAGGCGCGGGCGGCTTCGATCTGCCCGGCCGGAACCGCCTTGATCGCGCCGCGAAGCACCTCGGTCGAATAGGCGCCCTGAACCACGCCGATGACGAAGATGCCGGCCATCAGGCCGCTGATGTCGACCGGGCCGATGCCGAACAGCGCCAGCAACTGGTTCAACAGATCGGTGCCGGCGTAGTAGAGCAGAAGGATGAGCACCAGCTCGGGCACGGCCCTGACGACCGTGGTGTAGCATTCGAGCAGGTCACGCAGGATCGGACCGCCATAGAGTTTGCCGAAGGCGCCGCCGACGCCGAGCGCCATGCCGAGCGCAAAACCGCCGACGGCGATCTGGATCGAGTTGAAGAAACCCTGCAGCAGCACGCCGCCCCAACCGGGTGCGGACAGTGCGAGCAGGCTCCAGTTGACGATAGAATCCGATGCCATGCGTCTTCGACCTCCGAAGGCACCGGCCGGCAGCCCGAGGGCTGCCGGCCGGTTGCGCCTTATTTGCCGTAGATGTCGAAGTCGAAGTACGTCTTCGAGAACGTGTCGTAGGTGCCGTTGTCGCGGATCGCCTTGATCGCGGTGTTGAGCTTGTCCTTGAGTTCGGTCTCGCCCTTGCGCAGGCCGACGCCGACGCCCGGGCCGATCACGGCCACGTCCTCGGCCACATCACCCTTGTAGTCGCAGCACTCCTTGCCCTGGTCCGTCGCAAGGAAGGCCTTGAGCGCGATCGCGTCCGCCTGGACCGCGTCCACGCGTCCGGCGGCCAGATCGTTGTTGGCCTCGTCCTGCGTCTGGTATTCCTTGACCTCGATGCCGGCCGAGGCGAAATGCTTGGCGGCATAGGCCTGGTGCACGGTCGAGACCTGGACACCGATCGTCTTGCCAGCAAGGCCTTCAGGCGTCGGCTTGAAGTCGACGCCCTTGGTGCCGATGACGCCGGTCGGTGTGTTGTAGTACTTGTCGGAGAAGTCGATCGTCTTCAGCCGCTCGTCGGTGATCGACATCGAACTCATGATCATGTCGATCTTCTTCGAGGTCAGCGCCGGGATGATGCCGTCCCAGGCGACGGGGGTCAGCACGCATTCGAGCTTCGCCTCGGCACAGACGGCCTTCATGAACTCGACTTCCCAGCCTTCCCAGTTGCCGTTCGCATCCGGCGCAGTGAAGGGCGGGTAAGGCTCGGCGGCGACGCCGACCTTCAATGCTTCCGCCGAAGCGGCGATGCCGCCACTGACGGCGATGGCGGCCGCAACCGCCAGGACTTTCAATGTCTTCTTCATGCTGTTCCCCTTTTTTGGTTGTTGAGCATTGTTGAATTCAGTGAATGGAGCTGATGAACTTCTTGAGCCTTTCGGATCTGGGCGCGCCGAAGATGGCCTCAGGCGAGCCCTGTTCCTCGATGACGCCGTTGTGCAGAAAGATGATGTGATTGGCGACGTCGCGCGCGAACTTCATCTCGTGGGTGACGAGGATCATCGTGCGCTTCTCGCGAGCGAGATCGCCGATCACCGAGAGCACTTCGCCGACCAGTTCAGGATCGAGCGCCGAGGTCGGTTCGTCGAAGAGCATGACCAGCGGCTGGATGGCGAGCGCGCGGGCGATGGCGGCACGCTGCTGCTGACCGCCCGACAGGAAAGCCGGATAGGCATCGCGTTTTTCATAGAGCCCGACGCGCTTGAGCAGCGATTCGGCGGTGGCGATCACCTCGGCCTTCGGTTTGCCGAGCACATGGATCGGCGCCTCGATGACGTTTTCGAGGATTGTCATGTGTTGCCAGAGATTGAAGCTCTGGAAGACCATGCCGAGCTGGCTGCGGATGCGCTGGACCTGTTTTCGGTCTTCCGGGACAAGTCCGCCGCGGCCGTCCGGTTTCATCCGGATCTTTTCGCCGTGTACGCTGACAGTGCCGGCGGACGGCAGTTCCAGCATGTTGATACAGCGCAGGAAGGTGGACTTGCCGGAGCCGCTGCCGCCGATGATGGCGATGACGTCGCCCTGTTTCGCTGTGAGCGAAACTCCCTTCAGCACTTCCAATGGCCCGAAACGCTTGTGCAGGTCAGTGACCGCGATTGCCTGGGCCGCATCCGTCATCGACGCGCCGATCCAATGGCTCTGCGAGCTTTCCGTGAAGGCATGAAACAGTTCCCCTGTCGTCTTTCCGTGCAGCATCTTTGGCTTGTCACGGTCTTTGTTGGCAGGCATGGTTGCACTTGTGCCGCTATTGTTCAAGCGTATAATAACACGTATCGTCGTTTTTTTATCGCCCGCCGCGTGCCCGATTTTCCCTGAAGGAGCTCCCATGCATCCGTTCCGCTCGAAGGATTTGACGAACCCGTTCGCCGACCCCCGTGCGCGGATGATGGCACGGATGACGGCATGAATCGTCGCGCGTTTCACCGGGCCCCTGAAGGAGAACGCCGCCAGGAGCTGATCGAAGCGACGCTCGATTGCATCGCCGAATTCGGCCTGAAGGGTGCGACAGTGCGCCAGATCGCTATCCGCGCCGGGGTGACGGCTGGGCTGGTCCGGCACTATTTCGAATCGAAGGACCAGATGGTCGCCGAGGCCTACCGTGCGGTGATCGCGTCGCTGACCGACAAGGCCGCCCATGTCGAAGGCGACCCGGAAACGCGGCTGAGGGACTTCATCGCCATCAACCTGACCGAGCCGGTCGCCGACAGCCGCAGCATCTCGCTCTGGGCGGCTTTCATCAGCCAGGTCCGCGTCGACCCGATCCTCGCCGAAATCCACCGGGACGGCTACCTGACCTTTCGCAACACGCTGCAGGACCTGCTTGCCGATTTCTTGGCGGTGAAGAACAAACCGGCCGACGCGGAAACCTGCCGCGCCTACGCGATCGCGATCAACGGCCTCGTCGACGGCCTGTGGATCGAAGGGTGCCTGGCGGGAGATCTGTTTCGGGAAGGCGAACTGGTCGCCATCGCCATGGCCTCGGTCGAGGCGCTGCTCGGCACCTCGATTGGCAGTGACAAACAATGAAAACGGGAGAAAACACCATGCGCTATGCATCGATCACCGAACGCCTCGCCGACCTCGGTTCGGGAAAATGGTCGCTGCACATCCGTGCGCGGCAACTGAAGGCGAGTGGTGCCGATATCATCGAGCTGACGATCGGCGAGCCGGACGTGCCGCCGGACCGCGCTCTGCTCGATGAATGCCAGCGTGCCATGAATGCCGGTCGCTATCGTTATTCCAACGGCCGCGGCGAGCATGCGGTCGTGGCGGCGCTCGTCGAGAAGTACCGCCGTCGCCGCGCCGATGTCACCACCGAAAACGTCATGTGCTTCCCGGGCACGCAGACGGCGCTCTTCGGCGTCATGCTGGGCCTGGTCGAGGCCGGCGATGCCGTTCTCGTCGGCGATCCGCTCTACGCCACCTATGAGGGCGTCATCCAGTCGACGGGCGCCCATCACGTGCTGGTGCCGCTGAAGCCGGAGTTTGGTTTTCACATGCAGGCCGCCGATATCGAGAAGGCGATCACGCCGGAATGCCGGGTGCTGCTGCTCAACACGCCGCACAATCCGACCGGGGCCGTACTGACCGCGGCTGAAATCGCCGAGATCGGCGAGGTCGCGCGCCGCCACGATCTCTGGATCGTCTGCGACGAGGTCTACGAGGAATTGGTGTTCGACGCCGTGTTTGCCTCTCCGTTCGACAATCCGGATCTGGCCGAGCGCACTATCGTCGTGTCGTCGATCTCCAAGTCGCATGCAGCGCCAGGCTTCCGCAGCGGCTGGGCCGTCGGGCCGGAGGAGTTTACCAATAGGCTTCTGCCGGTGTCGGAAACCATGCTGTTCGGCGTGCAGCCGTTCATTGCCGATATGACGGCTTACGCGCTGACGCATGACATCGATACGGCGCGGCGGATGCGCGAGACCTACAAGTCTCGCTCGCGCCGCATCGTCGAGGGCCTCGCCAATGCGCCAGGCATCCTGGTCTTGCCACCGGAGGCTGGCATGTTCACGCTGATCGACGTGTCGGCCACCGGCATGACCGGCGAAGCCTTCGCCTGGGCGCTTTTGGAGGAAGAGGGGGTCGCGGTGATGCCGGGATCCTCCTTCGGTGACGAGGCGCAGAACTTTCTGCGCGTCAGCCTGACCGTGCCCGACAAGGACATCGACGAGGCTTGCCGTCGCATCACCGTGCTTGCCGAGCGCGCCACACTGCGTCAGGAGCGCCGCGCATGACCACGAAAACAGTAGGCGAAGCCCTGGTCGATCTGCTCGAGGCCAATGGCGTCGAGGTGGTGTTCGGTATTCCGGGCGTTCATACGGTCGAGCTCTATCGCGGCCTGGCGGCATCGAAGATCCGCCACGTCACCCCCCGTCACGAGCAGGGCGCCGGCTTCATGGCCGATGGCTATGCCCGCGTCAGCGGCAAGCCGGGCGTCGCCCTTGTCATCACCGGACCGGGCTTGACCAACACCATCACCGCCATGGCGCAGGCCCGGCAGGATTCGATCCCGATGCTGGTAATTTCAGGCGTCAATCGTCGCGATTCGCTTGGGCACGGTCGCGGGCTGCTGCATGAGCTTCCCGACCAGCACGGCATGATCAAGACGCTGGCGCTCTATTCGCACACCTTGCTCAATCCCGACGACCTGCCTTTTGTCGTCGACCGGGCTTTCTCTGTGCTGCTGTCCGGCCGGCCAGGGCCGGTGCATATCGAGATCCCGACCGACGTCATGACGGCACGGATCGAGCCGAAGACGATCCGCTCGGCCGCCGCGACCCGTCCGCGCTCCGACAGCGAGACGCTACAACGCGCCGCGATCCTCTGCGCCGACGCGACCCGCCCGGTGATCATCTGCGGCGGCGGCGCTCTGACTGCCGAGGCGGAGGTCAGGGCACTTGCCGAGCAGATCGGCGCGCCCGTCGTCACGACGGTGAATGCGCGCGGCATGCTGGCCGGCAGCCCGCTGCGCGTTCCGGCAAGCCCCAGCCTCAAGGCGGTGCGATCGCTGCTCAAGGAGGCTGATCTCGTGCTGGCGCTTGGCACTGAGATGGGCCAGACCGACTACGACATGTATGCCGATGGCGGGTTCCCGGTGCTGCGCAACCTGATCCGTACCGACATCGATGCAGCACAGCTGGCCCGCGGTCCGCATGCCGCACTTTCGATCCTCTCCGGCGCCAAGACGGCGACGGCGAGCATTCTGGCTTTCCTGCCGGGACATGCGCCGAAGGATGGAGCGGCCCGCGCCGAGGTAGCGCGTAAGGCGGCGCTGAAGGAGCTGACGGCGAAGATGCGGGCCGAGATTGCCGTGATCGATGCGGTCTACAAGGCGCTGCCGGACTGCACCATCGTCGGTGACTCCACTCAGGCCGTCTACGCCGGCAACCTTTATTGCGACGCGCCGCGCCAGCGCAGCTGGTTCAACTCGGCGACGGGGTACGGGGCATTGGGCTACGCGCCGCCGGCAGCCGTCGGTGCTGCCGTGGCCGACCCGTCGCGGCCGGTCGTCTGCCTTGTCGGCGATGGTGGTTTCCAGTTTTCGCTTGCCGAGATTGGTTCTGCCGTCGATGTCCAAGCGCGGGTGATCTTCCTCGTCTGGAACAACGACGGCTATCAGGAGATCGAGTCCTACATGATCGATTCCGGTGTGACGCCGGAGGGTGTGAGGCCGTCTGCGCCGGACTTTATCCTCGCCGCCAAGGCCTATGGCATCGAGGCGGAAAGGCTGACGTCGGTCACTGACCTTTCGCGGGCACTTGCGGATGCCGGCGCGCGCAGCGGGCCGTCGCTGATCGAGATTCATCAGGTGAAAACCAGCGGCGCAACCGCGTAACCTGCAAATCATGTCACCGTTTGAGCGGCGCGAAATTTGACATTTCGCGCCCGCAATGGTGTTAAGAGCGCCTCGTGCTCGATTCCGGCCATGTTCTTCGGCTAGATTTGTTGCATTCCGGCTGAATTGAACTTTCAGGCGCCAAGCGCCGAGGAAGGGGCGGCGTCCCGAATGGACCCAGTGTGTGGTGGCAACAGAGGCAAGTTTGCCGGCCGGCTAATCGCCGTGCTGTGGCTCTTCTGTGCCTCGCTCGCCATGCAGCTGATCGTCGTCGGGCAGGGCTTCTCCTCGCGTCTTTCAGCCGAACAGCAGGCGGGCAATTTCTCCGCGCCTGACACCGTTCCTTCGGATCACCCCGCCGCGCGCCAGATTTCGCGCGCCACCCCGGTTTCGGATCTGCGCTTTACCGCCGAACGCAAGGATGGCAAATCCGCGACCGGCGACGGCGCGGTGCCGATGCTGCTTGCGTCGGTCCAGTTTCTTGCTTTCGAGCCGTCCGGCGAAGACCTCGCTTTCGGCCGTACCCCCTTCGCCGATGGTTTGTCGAACCGCGGCCCGCAAATCCGTGCGCCTCCGCGCGCCTCTGGTGATTGCTGATATTCGGGCACGATGATCGCTGCGATCGTGTTCATGCCCTTGATGAAACAAAGTCCTGATCACGCGGCTTTCGCCCGTACAGGCTCTCTTGGAACCACAACATGCGTACATCCAAATGGGCGATTTTCGCCTATGTCGTCGTTATCATCTTCGGATGCATAGCAGCGCTGCCAAACGTTCTCTCGCCGGCACAACGCGAGCAATTCGGCGCCTGGCTGCCGGTGAAGCCCGTTACCCTCGGCCTCGACCTGAAGGGCGGCTCTCACCTCGTCCTCGAGGTCGACGCCGCCGGCCTGCGCAAGGCGCGGCTTGAAACCCTGCTCGACGATACGCGCAGGGCGCTTCGCGGCGAGCGCATTCCCGCCTCGTCGGCGCGCATCAGCGGCGATGCCGTCACCGTCAAGATCGACGATCCGGCCGACCTCGAAAAGGCGCTGCCGAAGCTCAAGGAGCTCGCAGCCCCTGTCGGCACGCTCGGTTTCGGTGGTTCGGCCTCGGATATCGAAGTCACCGAGAACGGTGGCAACATTAGCCTGGCAATGACCGAAGCCGGCCTCAACGACCGGATGACCAAGGCGGTCGAACAGAGCCTCGAGATCATTCGCCGGCGCGTCGACACGGTCGGCGTCGCCGAGCCGTTGATCCAGCGCGTCGGTTCCAACCGTATTCTCGTCCAGCTTCCGGGCCTGCAGGATCCGACCGGGCTCCGCCAACTCCTGGGCTCGACCGCCCAGATGAGCTTCCACATGCTGGATCAGACCGTCGACGTGACGCAGCCGGCGCCCCGTGGCGTCGACATCCTGCCCGGTGCCAACGACGGCAACAGATATCCGGTCGAAAGCCGCATCGCCATTTCAGGCGAGCGTCTGGCCGATTCCAAGGCCGGCTTCGACCAGCGCACCAATGAGCCGATTGTCTCGTTCACCTTCGATTCGCTCGGCGCCCGGCAGTTCGCCGAAATCACCCGTGACAATGTCGGCCGGCCCTTCGCCATCGTGCTTGACGGCAAAGTCCTGACCGCGCCCGTCATCCGCGAACCGATCATCGGCGGTAACGGTCAGATCAGCGGTAATTTCACCGCACAGGAAGCAACCGTTCTTTCGGCACTGCTGCGCTCGGGCGCACTGCCCGCACCGTTGACCGTGATCGAAGAGCGTTCCGTTGGCCCGAACCTCGGCAGCGATTCCATCCGCATGGGCATCTTCACCGGCCTTGCCGGTTTCGGCCTCGTGGTTGCCCTCATGGTCGTGCTCTACGGCGCATGGGGCATGATCGCTAACGTCGGCTTGGTACTGCACACCATTCTGACGATCGGCGTGCTCGCAATGCTCGGCTCGACCCTTACGCTTCCCGGCATCGCCGGTATCATCCTCGGCATCGGCATGGCGGTGGACGCCAACATTCTCATCAATGCCCGTATTCGAGAAGAAACCGAGGGCGGCGCCGGCGCCATGAAGGCGCTCGATATCGGCTTCAACAAAGCCTATGCGACGATCATCGACTCCAACGTCACCACGCTTTCGGGCACCGTGCTGCTGTTTGCGTTCGGCTCCGGACCGGTCAAGGGCTTTGCGGTGACCATGATGCTCGGCATCGTCATCTCGATGTTCACGTCGGTGACCGTCGTGCGCCTGATGATGCGTGAAGTCGTCATCCGCCGGAAGATGAAGAAGCTCGAGATCCCCTCGCTCTTCGGACGTGTTCCGCATCTGCCGTCCTTCTCCTTCATGAAGGGCCGTTTCGTTGCCATCGGCATGTCCGCCTTCCTGTCGATCAGCTCGGTCGTGTTGTTCTTCACGCCCGGCCTCAACTACGGCATCGACTTCGTCGGCGGTATCCAGGTGGAAGCGACATCCAAGCAGAAGCTCGATCTGCCGGCGCTGCGCCATGGTCTGGAGTCGCTCAACATCGGTGAAATCGCCCTTCAGGAATTCGGCCAGGACAAGTCGGTCCTGATCCGCGTTCAGCGCCAGCCCGGCGGTGAGCAGGAGCAGACGGTTGCCCTGAACAAGATCAAGGATGCAGCCGTTCAGACCATTCCCGACGTGACCTTCGAGCGGACGGAAGTCGTCGGCCCGACGATCAGCACGGAACTCGCGCGTTCGGGCTTCCTTGCCGTCGGTCTCGCGATGGTGGCGATCCTGTTCTACATCTGGTTCCGCTTCGAATGGCACTTCGCCGTCGGCGCGATCGCGGTCCTGCTGCTCGACATCACCAAGACGATCGGCTTCTTCGCGCTCACCGGCATCGACTTCAACCTGACGGCCATCGCCGCACTGCTGACGATGATCGGTTACTCCGTCAACGACAAGGTCGTGGTCTACGACCGCATGCGCGAGAACCTGCGCAAGTACAAGTCGATGCCGTTCTCCGACCTCATCGACATGAGCATCAACCAGGTGATCGCGCGATGCATCTTCACCTCGATGGCCACGGCGCTGTCACTGGTGCCGATGGCAATCTGGGGCGGCGATGCCGTCAAGAGCTTCGCCTGGCCGATGATCTTCGGTGTTATCGTCGCGACGACGTCGTCGATCTACATCGGCGGCCCGATCCTGCTCTTCCTCAATCGTTGGTGGAAGGATCGCGAAGCGACCCGCACCGGCACCGGAACCACGCAGCCGGGCGCACCGGCCGCCTGATATCAGGGCTGAGGTTATAAAATGTGAAGGGGCGGTCCTATGGGCCGCCCCTTTTTTGTCAGAAAGTGCTGTCTTTATCGCCCCCGTACCTTGCAGGTTGATTCGTCGCTTCCTAGATAGCGAGGGTCTCCGGTTTCGGATCGGGAGAACGGATATTGCATCCGGGACCCCTAAAATTTGATGGGTTGAGAAATATTTTTCGCGTCATCATGTTTTTAATTGACGGAATTGGTAGATTATTCTAGTTTGCAGCTCTGTGACGCGGGCGAGTCCGCCTCACAGTTGTTCATGAACCGCTCCGGCATTGCGATGCCGGACCAAGCCAAAGGAGTGTGACATGTCCGAAACCGTCTCGACCGCCGCCTTCTTCGGCACGCGTTCCCATTGTCGTGCAACAGTGAAGAAACGTCTCATTCGCCTCTGCCGAATGTGATCCTCGAACTCTCGAAATTCATCCTTTGCCGAAATTGAAATGTCCGCGCCTCCGGGTGTGGAAGGAGCGTTATTTGCATGAGCAAGCAGGTTATCGAATATGGCGGCGAAGCCGTCGGGGTCGTCGTCCCGGACGACGGCCGGTTCAAGTTCCTGGCAGTCAAGTACCATGTCTGGGATCTGGACGCTCAGCGGTTCCGGTCGGCTGACGAAGCACGCGCGGCAATTCGCCATCTGCTCGCGCGTCAGGCAGTGCCTGCCGAACGCCATGGCGATGCGGCCGCAGCATAATGTCTGGGGCGGCCGCCCCCTTATTCCGAGTATAATCCCAGACCAAGCTTTGCATTGATTCTGTGCCACAATTGTGTGTTTGCCGCACGATTCTTGTGCTATGCCAAAACAAGATTGCGTTTGCGCGGATGATTCCCGTTCTCAAGGGAACCGTAGGGAAAGCTTGCCGGAATGCTGACGAAGAAGGGAAAGTACGGATTGAAGGCTCTTGTCGACCTCGCTCGACTGGAGCCGGGAGAGACGGCTTTCATTACCGAAATCGCCCAGCGCAACAATATCCCGAAAAAATTCCTGGATACGATCCTGCTCGAACTGCGCAACGCCGGCATGCTGCGTTCGAAGAAGGGGCCAGGCGGCGGCTATTCGCTGTCGCGCCCGGCGGCGGAAATCCGCATCGGCCATGTCATCCGGACGCTTGACGGTCCGCTTGCGCCGATCCGCTGCGCCAGCCGCACGGCTTACGAGGTCTGCGAGGACTGCAATGATCCCGAGACCTGTCAGGTCCGTGTGTCGATGACGACCGTGCGCGACGCGGTTGCCGCGATCCTGGACTCCATGACGCTCGAAGAGTTTGCGGCCGACAAGTCGATGCCGCTCGAAGCGCCGGAAGAACAGCGCGTCGGCTGACGAAACCGTCGTCTTTGTGGGATTTCCTGCCGAAACTCGATGGCTTTGGCTTGGTTTGCCAAGAAAAAGCGCCTATCTGCCTGCAATGGGTCTGAGAAACGCCGCTTCTAACCGGCGCAAACGTCTTCGCGGGAATGGAAACATCATGGGTTTGAGACACGCATCAGCGGATGAGCGACGCGGTTCTGCCGCATTGGAGTCGGTCGGCAGGACGCTGACGACGGCGATGGCAGGCATCAAGGCGCTGGCCGATCATCTCGGTGCCGATACGGCGTTTGCGCAAAGCATGGTCGAAGCGATCGAACTCATTGGCGAAAGCCAGGGGCGCGTTGTCGTTTCCGGCGTCGGCAAGAGTGGCCATATCGGCCGCAAGATGGCGGCGACCATGGCATCAACAGGCACGTCCGCCTATTTTGTCCATCCGACCGAGGCGAGCCACGGCGATCTCGGCATGGTCACGTCGCAGGACGTGCTGATCCTGTTGTCCTGGTCGGGCGAAACGGCGGAACTCGCCAACATGCTCACCTATGCCAAGCGCTTCAAGGTGCCGGTCGTTTCGATTTCGTCCAACCGCGACAGCGTTCTCGCTCGCAACTCCGAAGTGCCGATCGTGCTGCCGAAGGTTCAGGAAGCCTGTCCGCATGGGCTGGCGCCGACGACGTCGGCGATGCTGCAGCTTGCGGTCGGCGACGCGCTTGCCATCGCCCTGCTCGAGCGCCGCGGTTTCTCCGCCGAAGATTTCAAGACCTTCCATCCCGGCGGCAAGCTCGGCGCTCAACTGCGTCTCGTGCGCGAACTGGCGCATGCCGGGGAACAGGTGCCGCTCTTGAGCGTCGGTCGCCCGATGAGCGAAGCCGTCATCGAGATGTCTTCCAAGGGCTTTGGTGTCGTCGGCATCGTCGACGAGGATGGCAAGCTGACCGGCGTCATCACCGACGGCGACCTCCGTCGCCACATGTCGGGCGATCTGCTTGCGCAGACCGTCGAGGCGGTCATGTCGCGTAACCCCCGTGTCATCAGGGGAGATGTTCTGGCAAGCGGTGCAATGGAGTTCATGCAGGATCACAAGGTGACCGTGCTGTTTCTCGTCGACGACGACGGGCTTCCCGTCGGCATCCTGCACATTCACGATCTGCTTCGCGCCGGCGTTGCCTGAGTTAAGCCGTCTTGGAATTTTTACGGCCAGCCTATGCCGATCGCGAGGCTGGCCGTTGTCTTTTCTGCGGCTTCCGGCGCGGTGGCGGATCGATGAACGCGCCGGGCTGGTTGACCGTGTTCTCGTGCAGGCGCTCGGCGATTGCCCGGGCGCCTGCGTCGGTTCCTGTTCTTGAATAGAGATTGCCCCGCACCTGGATCGAAGCCGCAAGCAGCCGGAACATGGCGCTGCTCACCTCGGCGTCGGGTGCTGTCGGCCTTTGCCAGAAATCCTCCAGCGGCTGCTGGTCCGTCAAACCGGCAATGTCGAACACAGCCGTGCCCAGCACCCTGACCGGGCGTCCCTGCTTTAGCGCGTGCAGACCGGCGGTCGAGTTGACCGTGACCATGCCGGCGCTGGCCTCTGCCAGCACATCGAGATTGCCGCCATCGAGATAGAACACGCGACCGGTCAGCCCGAGTTCCGCTGCCTTGTCGTCGATGAATTTGCGCCAGGCGATCAGATCGTTGTCGAGCGGATGAACCTTGAAGACCAGTCTGGTTTCCCTAGCCGCATCGGCTGCAAACGAGTGCATGACCTCGTCGATCGCGTCCTTCTGGCTGTGGAACGGCGAGTGGGCGCGCAGCTGGAAATCGGTTTCGAGCTGCAGCGGATAGACGAAAAAGGGCACGCGTTCCGAAAGCAGGATGCGGACCGTTTCCTCGGCCTCGGCACTGCGTCTTTTGCCGGTGAAAAGGCGGCGGATCCAGCCGGCATATTCGGCAAGTGGATGAAAGATCGCGTGACGGCGATAATGCGGAAAGAGGAACCACAGGAAGACGTTGGGCAGGTTGTAGAGAAGGTCGTAGCTGGCATCGGCGAGAAAGGTCTGGCTGTAGTGCTTGCGCCAATCCGGCTCCGGCAGGGTCTTCGCGGCTTCGACGATATGGGCGGCGTCGGCGGGAAAGTGGGAGTTCGACGACATGCCGTCGCGCTCGAGTGTTAGCCAGTCGGGTCGGAGATAGCCCATCTCGACGATGGCGATCGCGACCCCGGTCCGCCGGGCGACCGCAGTGGCAGCCTGATGATAGGGGCGCTCTTCGCCAAGCAGGATCATGTCGGTGACCTGGTGCAGGCCGATGAAGCGTGCCAGATAGTCCGGCCAATCCTCCGCTCTCCCGCGGTAGTTGGATGCGCCTTTGCGACGCCAGATGATCTCGTCGCCGACATTGAGGTTTATCCGCAGGCAGGTGTGGCCGTAGCTCTCAAGCCGATCGGCGATCTTGCGGAAGATCGGCGATGACGGGCCTTGCAGGAACAGGAAGACCCGTCGGCTTGGCCGATCGGCTGACACACGGGTGTTCAACGCTGCGTTTTCCATCGTCTCGCCGCCGCTAACGCAGCGTGTCCTTCTTGAGGTTGGCGTGGTTGAGCAGCGCCTCGATCAGATCCCAGGCAGCGACATCCCGTGGTTCGACCGGTCGATGATGCGTCGATTTCGCCTTGGAAAAAGGCACGATGAGATAATCCGTGCGTGGGTCGGGGAAGGGGTCTGCGAACGATTTCAGCAGCGGCGCATGATCGCCATAAAAGACGAACCAGACAGGCCGGTCGAGCCTGTCGAGCCGATCGGTCAGCTGCTTCAGTGCTGCGTCGGATTGCTCAAGGATCGCCAGATAGATGTCCACCGGGTTGGCAAGATCGCCAACGCGACCCGGTTCCCAAGGTCCGTGGTTTGCCATCGAGGCGACGAAAACGAAACCGCTCTTGTCTTCCGGCAGGTTCTCGCAGGCATCGATGACCCTGGCGGCGAGCTTCTCGTCGGAGACGTAAGGCCCGTCGCGCGCCGGCACGTGGTCGAATCCATCGAGCATCGTCAGCTCGGCAAAGCCGAGCTGCGGCATCGCCTTGTGGCGCAGGAAGAACGTGCGGTCGTAAGGATGCATGAAATGGGTGTGCCAGCCGGCGCGTTTCATCTTTCCCGGCCAGACGACGTCGGAATAGTGGGACGCGCGCAGATAAGGGTAGCTTGCATCCACGTGGATATCGTCGGGCACGAGCCCGCTGATGACGGCAAACTCGGTGCGCAGCGTATAGCCGCCTTCGAAGACGCTGCTGAGGCGTCCCCACTGGGCGGCCTGACGCCGCAACCGGTCGAGTGTCGGCATCTTCAGCGTGTCGACACCGAAATGGCGCATGTCGATGAAGGACTCCGACTGCCAGACGACGATGAGCGGCGAACCGTCGTCACCGATCAGGTCCTGGACGGCCGCCCGAACGATTTGTGAGAGTTCGGCGACGATCTTCTCCCGCTTGACGCCGAGCCAGATGATGAAGCGGAAGATCACCGACCCGAAGGTGCCGAAGCGCACCGTATTCATTTTGACGTCGAGCACTTTGACGAGCCTCTGAACGAGGGCCGCCGTGGGTCGGTTCACCGGGCCGTAGAACAGCAGGAGCCATGGGCCTGCGGCGACTGCCACCATCACCAGGATCCAGAAGGCCTTGCCGCTGTTGGGCAGAACAGACGGTTCGAAATAGAGGTAGAGCCCGGAAACGCCGAAGACATAGAGAAATGCAACGGTCCAGAACACGATGTTCAGCGAACTGGCATAGAAGATCGTCTTGTATTTGAAGACGTCGACGACGAGGGCGATGTCGGAAAAGATCAGCGGCTCGCGGATGAACTTGAACTTGGCCCTAGAAATCCCGGTGAAGATGATGAAGAAGCTCATCGTGCCGGCGGCGGCATAAAGTGGCCGCCAGGAGCCAGCGAAAAAGCCGGCGAACACCAGCGCGATGACCGGCAGGCGGGCAATAACATCGATGATGTCCTGCTTGCGGCCAAAGGGAGACGGGTTTTTCCGGCGTTCCCGTTTCGGCAGAGCGAAGCGGTCGGTGAAGAAGATCACCGCACAGGACAAGATGAAACAACAGATCGTCAGCGTTATCGGATAGTCGTGCAATTGAAAGGGGAGCAACGCCAAGCGGAAACCTTCATGCTTTCTTGCACACCGGCGCCGCCTCATGCAGCACGGCATCCGCCTGACACTTAGATCCTATCGCCGGCGCGCACAAGCGCCGTCACCTGCCGCCCTTTGATACTCCACCGCTACTGCGGGCGATTGCGCGGTCGAACCACCAGTTGAGGAGTGGTCTGACGGTGGGGCCGAACCGACCGAGAAGAAAAAGCGTCATTCCAAAATAGACTTCGAACCGTCCGCGCTCGATGCCGTAGACGATCTTGCGGGCAACTGCTTCCGCCGGCCAGGGGCTGACCGTACCCATGACGGCGGCGGCTTCAGGGGGACGGAAGGCAAGCTCGCGCTGGAACTGCGGCGTCTGGGTGTCCGGCGGGAAGCAGATCGAGACGTCTATCCCATGCGCGCGCGCCTCGGAGCGGAGTGCCTGGGCAAAGCCGTGCAGTGCGAACTTCGAGGCGCAATAGGCCGAATAGCCATAGATGCCGAGAAGGCCGGCACCGGAGGAGATCATCATGATCTTTCCGTGCCCACGCTGCTTCATGCCGGCGTAGACGGCGCGAACCGCATGGACGGTACCGGAAAAATTCGTTTCCATCTGACGCCGGAAGGCGGCGCTGCCGAGTTCGTCGAACCGGCCCGGCTCGACGACGCCGGCAGAGGTCACCAGGATGTCGCAGGGCCCGAATGCCGCTTCGCAGCGATGGATGGCGGCGATGATTTCCTCTTCCCGCGCGACATCCGCCGTCTCGATCCGGATGTCGCCGGCTGTTGCCGACTTGGAGGAGAGTTCGTCCTGGGCACGCTTCAGGATCTCGGCCGAACGGGCGATCAGCGAAAGGCGCGCGCCACGACCCGCATAGATCGATGCGATCGCCAGCCCTATGCCGCTCGAGCCGCCGGTGATGATCACATGGGTCATGCTGGTTTCCGCCTGCGGCATCCGGCCCGTGAAGGGCGCCTGCACGTCATCCTCAGCGCGCCGAGAGCGCCTTCATCATCTGATCGATATCGATGCCGCCGAGGCCGAAGTTGCGTTCGGTCAGGTCCTTCAGGCGTTCCGCCGTCAGGGCCACCGTCTTGCGGATCTGCTCTTCGGTATGGTCGCTGGTGATGAAGAAGCGCAACCGCGCCAGTCCTTCGGGAACGGCGGGGTGGATGATCGGCAGCGCATTGACGCCGGCCGCAAGCAGATCGTTGGACAGCTGAACCGCGCGCAGGGAATCCCCGACCAGCACCGGCACAACCGAAAAGCCGCTGCTGAGGCCGGTGTCCAGACCCGCTTCCTTGGCAAGCTTGAGGAAGAGCGCGCCATTGCGCCGGAGGGCGGCAGTGCGCGACGGCTCGCGCGCAAGCACGTCGAGGCTGGCGGCCGCCGAGGCGGCCAGAACCGGCGCCAGGCCGACGCTGTAGACGAAGCCGCCGGCAGAGGCCTTGAGCACGGCAACAAGCGCCTCGCTGCCGGCAATGTAGCCGCCGCAGCTGGACGTCGTCTTCGAAAGCGTTCCCATCCAGATGTCGATCTCATGCGGATCGACGCCGAAGTGCTCGGCAAGACCACGACCATGCTTGCCGACGACCCCCAAGGAATGGGCCTCGTCGACCATCAGCCAGAAGCCGTATTCGGCCTTGAGCTTCAGGAGGGCCGGCAGGTCGGCGATGTCGCCGTCCATCGAGTAGATGCCCTCGACGATGACAAGGATACGACGATAGTCGCCCGAGACCGTGCGCAGCACGTGTTCCAGGTCGCTCGCGTCATTGTGCTTGAACAGCCGGCGCGTGGCGCCGGAGAGCTTGATGCCCGCAAGCGCGCTATTGTGAATGAACTCGTCGTGGACAACCAGATCCTTCGGGCCCATCAGGCAGCTGATGGCCGCGACATTGGTGAGATAGCCACTGACGAAGCAGACCGCGGCATCGACGCCGTAGAAGCGCGCGATCTTTTCTTCGAGCTCCACATGAACAGGGCGCTCGCCAGCGACAAGCCGGCTGGCAGAAGCCGAGATCCCGAAGGCGTCGACGGTTTCCTTTGCCCTTGCCAGCACTTCCGCGTGCCGGTTGAGGCCGAGATAATCATAGGAGGCGAAGTTGATCAGCTTGCGCCCGTCGATGACGGTGGTGGCGCCGGCTGCGGTCTGATGCGCGCGGTAGAACGGATTGGCGATCCCCAGCTGTTCGCTGGCAAACTTCTGGGTCAGAACCTGCTTGTACTCCGGCAGGTCCTCGAAACGGGCCTGTTGCCGGCGGGCCGGCGGCGGCATCTCCCGCTCCGAACGCGCCATGCGGTTGCGCTCGGAGGATTGATGCGTGTTTCTCATCCGGTCCAGCAGGTTCTCCTTGAGGCTGCTGGTCATCTTGGATGAGCCGGGACCATTTCCGTTCGTGCTCATTGGCTCTGTGCTTTTTCCTTTGCCGTGCCGACATGCCGTTGCGCCAGTTCTGTGACCAACTTGTCGTCCGCACCGTCGCTCTCTTCGCCCTGGTCGCGCTTGCTGACCTTGTCATAGAGCTTGCGGGCGACGTCGCCAACCGTCGTGTTGTCTGCGACACCACTGAGCGGCATGTCGAAACCGGTATTCTGCTGGAAGCTCATGCCGAGTTCCACGGCCATCAGGCTGTCGAGGCCGATTTCCTTCAGGACCTTGCTGCGCGTGACCGTATCCTTCGAGACCCGAAGGATGGCGGCAATTTCGCCTGCGACCAGTTCGAAGAGAATATCCTCGGCTTCCTGCGCCGACTTGCCCTCGATCATCGCGACGAGGTCCATCTTGGTGCCTTCGCCGCCGGACGAATGCTGATCGGCGCTACGCAGGATGACTTCGAAGAGCGCGTTGCGCGCGACCGGCAAGTTGCGGGCGGCCGACCAATCGATCTCCGATATCATCACGACGGCGGCGTCGACTGTGCCGGGATCGCTGGCGAGATGGCTCTCGACCATGTCCAGCGCCGTCTGCGCCTTCAGTGCCGTCTTGCCGATGCGCTTGGCCAGCAGATCGTTGACGTCGGTGTTCTGCACGAGATAGCCCTTGTCGGCGATCGCGCCGAAACCGACCGCCAAACCGGCAAGACCTTCCGCGCGCCGGGCGCGGGCAAGACCTTCGAGGTAGCCGTTGGCCGCAACGTAGTTTGCCTGGCCGGGATTGCCCACCAGCGTCGTTGCCGACGAGAACAGGATGAAGTTGTCGAGCGCATCGTTGCGGGTCAGCTGATCGAGAACAGCGGCACCCTTTGCCTTCGTGTCGATAACCGGCCGGTTGCGCTCGCGATTGAGATTGCTGATCAGCGCGTCATCCAGCACCATCGCTGCATGAACGATGGAGCGTAGCGGTGCGATGGCTCGCAATTCGGTGAGCAGGAGATCCGCAGCGGTTGCATCGGTGATATCGCAGGCGTGAACCGTGGCCGAAATGCCGGCCTTGGCCCAAAGCTCGATCATCGCCGTCGTTTCCGCGTCGGCAAGGCCGCGCCGCGAGCAGAGCGCGATCGTCTTGGCGCCCTTTTCCGCAAGCCAGTTGGCGGCGGCCAGGCCGAAGCCACCGATGCCACCGACGACCAGGTGCATGCCTTCGGGGTCGACCTTGACGCCACCGTGCGGCCGGGTCGCGACCTGGTGTTTGCCGGCCACCGGCGGCAGCACGACGATCTTGCCGATGTGACCCGCGTTCTGCATCAGGCGGAACGCATTGCCGATCTCGTCGAAATCGAAAGCACGGTACGGCAGCGGCGTAAGCTTGCCGTCCTCGAACAGGGCGCCGATCTCGGTGAAGATGCGCTTGGTCAGGGCCGGCGCGTTGACCAGCAACTGGTCCGCGTCGATGCCGAAGTAGCTGACATTGCGGCGGAACGGCCTGAGGCCGATCTTGCTGTCTGCGTAGTAGTCACGCTTGCCGAGTTCGAGGAAGCGGCCGAACGGTTTGACCAGTGCCAGGCTCTGCTCCATCGCCTCGGCGAAGAGTGAGTTCAGCACGAGGTCGACGCCCTCTCCATCAGTCACGGCGCGCACGTCGTTGACGAAACCGAGCGAGCGCGAATCGAACACATGATCGGCACCGAGCATCGAAAGGAAGCGGCGCTTCTCGCGGGTGCCGGCCGTGGCGATGACTTTCGCGCCCTTGAGCTTGGCAACCTGCAGCGCTGCGAGGCCGACCCCGCCGGCCGCACCATGGATGAGGATCGCTTCACCGGCCTGGATGCGGCCGAGCTCGACCATGGCGTAGTAGGCCGTGAGGAACGCAACAGGCACGGTGGCCGCGGCAACCGGGCTGACCGATTGCGGCAGCCTGGCGACGCCGGCGCGCGAAACGACGGCATGGGTGGAGAAGGCCGCAGACGCGATCGCCATGACCGCATCGCCGACCGAAAGGTCGTCCACGCCTTGACCGACGGCAACCACGTGACCGGACAGTTCCATGCCGATCGTCGCACCGGCAAAGCCGTCCTCGAGGGCTTCTTCAGGCAGAAGACCCATCGCCCACATCACGTCGCGGAAGTTGAGGCCGGTGGCCGCAACCTTGACGACGACGTCGCCGGGGCCCGCGGACGGCACGTTGCTTTCTTCCCAAACGATGCTGCCGACCTGAGAGGCGACACGCTGGCGGATGGTGGCGGCCTCGAAGGAGGCCGTCGAGCCATGGGCGTTGTCGGTCGGACCGGGAACCGCACGGATTTCCGAAAGCGATCCGTTCGGTCCTTCCAGCAGCCATTCGCGATTGCTGCCGGAAACGGTGAGCAATGGAAGCGATGCGGCAATCTGCTCGTCAGACGTCGAGGCGTCTGCGGCCAGATCCAGAGCATGAACGTCCAGGAACTCATATTCGTTCTGCAGCACCCGGGCGAAAGCCCAAAGGCCGGCATTGGTGCCGGAGCTTGCGGCCGTCGTGCCTGAGACACGGCTGGCGACCGGCGCCCCGCCAGGCGCGACAAGAACGAGCCTCGGACGTGCGTCGCCACTTGGATCGGTATCGCCGACATGCCGCCGCAATACTTCGGCTACGGCGCTAAACGCCAGAACCTGGTTTTGCAGCGAGGCAGAATCGTCCGTCCGGCTCTTCGGCGCAGGCGACGAAAGGAAGACGGCGCGAACGGGGCGATCGCGGAAGGCCTCAAGTGCATCGCGAAGCAAGGCCGCATCCGTCGCCGCATCACCCGTCAGGTCGACGGGGATGGCGCCGGTGGACGACTGCTTTGTCTTGGGCGCGCCGATCTGCAACAGAAGGTAGGAGCCCGCCGCTGAGGCAGCAGCATTCGCACCGGTCTCGACAGCCGCCGGCGCTTCCACGCCGCGTGCTTCAAGAACGATGACATTGCCGGACGCGCATTCACGGTCGGTGACGTCAATCTCGCGAAGATCGAGGTCGGCCAGACATTTCTGCCAGTGAGGAACGGCGGCGAGGTTGCCGATCGGGAACTCGGCCGCCTGGCTGCGGGCAAACCAGCCATCCGACAGTCCAAGCGCAAAATCGTTGAAAAGGGATGGCGCGCCGACGCCAGCGACGAGACCACCCGTCCGGCGCAGCGTCGAGCGGAGTGCCGTGCGTACATCGATGTCGTCTTCGATCAGGCCGTAGAGCCGGTCGGAGGCACTGATGGCGAGATCGAACGGCGCCTGTGTCGCAAGCTCACCCTTCTTGAGAATGCGCACATGGGCATCGTTTTCGAAGGCGAGTTCAAGGCCGCGTTGGGCATTGTCACGCGGCTCGACCACACCGAGGCTCGCGCCGTGTTTGGCTGCAAGCGTCGCGATGCGGCGCGTGAACCCGGCAGACACGCTGCCAAGCTCGAGAACGCGCAGACGTGTTCCCGTCGGCTGCGCCCGTAGCGCGCTTTCGACCGCATCAAGCACGAGCGCCATACGCTGGCGGCTTACTTCAGAATGCACGGCCTGATGATCGAGCGTCGCATCGCTGATGAAGCCGGCATTGGCAACGATTTCGGCATCGCCACCGGCTGGGGCCGCCAGCAGGACGTCGAGGCGTGCGAGCGCTTCCGCATAGGCGTTGTTGATCAGCACCGCCTCGACGGCACGATCAGGACGTTCGCCATAGAGTTCGCGCAGGATTTCTGGAACGCTCGGCAGGCTGAATTCCTGGGCGACGACCCAGACTCCATCCTTGTGCTCGCAGAGGCCGGCATCCTCAAGCACGTAAAGGCAGCTCGCCAGGAAACACTGGAAGGCGAAATCACCGGGCAGGCTATCGCTGCGCACGATCGATCGGCCCTTGCCGAGCTTCAGCGCAATCTCCTGGCAGGCGCGGTAGATCGCCGCGTTGAACAGCAACGTCGTGTTGTCGACGCCGGCATCGGCCGCCGTCTTGACGCCGAGGGTTACCGGCGTGAGGACGTCGGCCTCAACTGTCGGCAGGAACGTTTCGGAAAGGACTGTTTCGTAGTGGAAAGAGAGAGCGTCCAGCGCCTTGTGCTTGCGCAGATAGGTGCGTCGGAAACGGCAATCCTCGAAATGAGCGATCGGGTCGCCCGACTTGTCGAAGAAATGGAACTTGGCCTTGATCGAATTGGCGCTGACACGTTCGATCTCGATCGTGGCGCGCGCGATCGGCTTGCCGGCATTGACGACGCGCACGGAACCGAAGCGCACCGGAATATAGGGTGCGCCGCTCTTGTCGCCGGTGAAGCGGTCAAAAAGCGCGACGAGGCCGTGGAACGTGGCGTCGACCGAGATCGGATTGAGGGCATAGGTGACGAGCGGATGTCCCGGTTTGTCCGGGCTCTTCAGCTCGACGTCGACGATCCGGTCGTTATAGGCAACCGCCTTTGCCAGCAGCTGGAAACGCGGACCGTAGTCGAGGCCGAATTGCCGTGCGGTATCATAAGCCTTGGCCGGAGCGACGGTTGCCGTCTTCTGCATGCCGGCAAAGGAAGGCAACGCGCGTTCTTCACTCGGCAACGGCTTGCGGGACCGGGCGACCGCATGAACGGCCCAGTCGTCTTCGGACAGGCGCTCGCGCGAGCGGATCTCGATATCGCCGGTTTCCGGCGACAGGATGGTCGACAGTTCCATGATGCGGCTGTCGCTGAGCTCCAGCGGCCGGACGATTTCCAGATTGGTGATCTCGACTTCGTCTGTCCCGTAAAACTGCTGTGCCGCTGCGACGGCAATCTCGATGAAGCCGCTGCCCGGCAGGATAGCCTTGCCATCGACAACGTGCTCGGCCAGATCCGGGAAGAGGGGCGCATCGATGTGGTTCTTCCAGCTGCCGCTGTTCGGGTCGCTGCGCCATCCGATCAGGCGATAGGGTTTGGCGGTGCGGCCAAAGAGATCCGTGGCGTCGGTCGTGGCCGCCGGTCGCAATTCGACCGGCTCGAACGGCAGGCTCGGCAGCGAAATCGCCGCATTGCGCTTGCCGAATACGCGCGCGGTGTCGACGATTGCGCCGTGGGCGACAGCACGCGCCATAGCGGCCGAGATCGGATCCTGACCGGTCTCTCCGACATCTCGAAGCAGCGTCGGCACGACCATGCCTGGTGCCGCCGCCTGCTTGATCGTCTCCTTGACGTAAGAGGACAGGATCGGGCGCGGAGAAATCTCGATGAAGAGCCGGCAGCCGAGCTCGATCGCCGCCTCTGCCGCCGCCTGGAAGCGAACCGGCTCACGAACATTCTTCCACCAGTAGTCGGGGTCGAGTTGCGTGCCATCAAGGGCAGCACCCGTAACCGTCGATAGGTAGGTAACGTCCGCACGACGGGGCGCGATATCGGGAATATCCGACAGGAATGCGTCCTTGGCCCGGTCGATGATCGGGTGGTGGAAGGGATAGTTGATGTCGAGGATCTGAGCAGGGATCTTCGCCTTGCGTGCCGCGTCGCGGAAGCCGGAAATCTCATGGGCCGGGCCCGAGATCGTCACCGAATTGTGGGCGTTGACGGCAGCGACGCAAAGCTCATCGAGGCCGTGCGCCTCGGCGAAGGCGCGCGCGGCGTCTTCGCCCAGCATCACGGCGGCCATCGTGCCGTGGCCCGCGAGCAGATCCTGGTGCAGCGACCGCTTTGCAACGATCGAGACGGCGTCGACCATCGACAGCGCGCCGGCTGCATAAGCAGCGGCGATCTCGCCGACCGAATGACCGAACACGGCGACTGGCTTGACGCCCATGGCGACAAGCGAATCGGAAAGAGCTGCCTGGACGGCAAAAAGCAACGGCTGGGCGATCTTCGTGTCGGACAGCTTCTTGTCGAGGTCAGGATCGGTCAGAAGCTCGATGAGCGAGATGTCCGAATGGAACTTGAAGAGCGCGCTGACAGATGTGAAACACTGGCGGAAATGCAGGTTCTCACGGAACGCTTCGACGCCCATGCCGGCCCATTGCGAACCGTTGCCCGAAAAGACGAAGGCGACCTTGGCATCTCTGGTGACGGCTTCGCCGACTTCGCCGATATCGGAGCCCGGCTTTTCCACATGGCTTGCGATCGCACGGACGATATCTTCGGGATGATCGCTGCGGGCCGCGAACCGATAGCGCATATGGGTGCGGTTGGCGCCCGACGCTGCGACCATCGAGCGGATTTCGCCCTTGGAAGCGTTGGCAAAACGCGTCTTGTAGTCCTTCAGCAGTGCTTCGAGGCTCGACGCGGTATGGGCGCTTGCAAGGAAGACGTGACCGGACGACGGCGGATTGTTGATCTTGTCTTCGGAAACGGGCTCCGGATCGCTGATGACCACGTGGGCATTGGCGCCGCCGAAGCCGAAGGAGTTGATGCCGGCAAGCCGCGCACGCTTGCCGCGCAGCAGTTCGATCGGGCTTGCCGTGACGCGCACGTTCAGGCCATCGAAATCGATATGTTCGTTCGGCGTGTCGAAGTGCAGCGACGCCGGCAGGTAGTTGTTTTCGAGCGCCAGGATCGCCTTCATCATGCCGAAAAGGCCGGAGGCAGGCTCCGTGTGGCCGATGTTCGACTTGATCGAGCCGATCGGAACCGGTGCCCGGCGATTGGCGCCGATGACCGTGCCGATGGACCAGACTTCCGCTGGGTCGCCGACCTTGGTGCCGGTGCCGTGGCCCTCGACGAAAGCCACCTGATTGGCATCGATGCCGTTGCCTTCGTAGATCGCCCGCAGCAGATTTGCCTGGGCTTCGCGCGAGGGCAGGGAGATGCCGTTCGTGCGGCCGGCCGAATTGACGCCAGTCGCAACGATCCGGGCATAGCTCCGGTCTTTTTCGCGGCGCGCCCGGTCCGAGCGGCGCAGCACGAACACGACGCCACCTTCGGCGCGCACATAGCCCGCGCCATCGTTGTCATAGGCGCGGCAGAGCCCTTCAGGCGACAGCATGCGCGCCTGCGCAAAGCCGACGAACGGCAGCGGATGGGCGAGAATATTGACGCCGCCGACGATCGCCGTGTCGATTTCGCCGGCGTTCAGTGCGCGCATCGCCTGATCGAGCGCGACGAGCGAGGACGAACAAGCCGTATCGACCGTCATGCTCGGACCGCTCAGCCCGAAGATGTGCGAAATGCGGTTGGAGACGATCGACAGGGTGTTGCCGGTCATGAAATACGGGCCGGCCGCCGCCGGGTCCTCAACCGTCAGGTTGGCGTGGTCGAGGCTCGATGCGCCGATGTAGACGCCGACATTCTCGCCGTGCAGCGACGTCGTCGAGATATTGGCGTCCTCGAGCGCGCGCCAGGCGAGCTGCAAGAGCACGCGCTGCTGCGGATCCATATACATGGCTTCGCGCTGCGACATGCCGAAGACGGCCGGGTCGAAGTCATAGAGCTGATCCAGCACGCCCGCGGCGAAGGAATAGGTCTTGCCCTGCGTGCCCATGACCGGGTGCCAGAAACGCGCAACGTCCCAGCGATCGGACGGGATGCTGGTGACTGTGCACTTGCCCTGACGAAGAAGTTTGAACAACGCCGAAGGCGATTCTGCTCCAGGGGCGAGGCATGCACGCCCAATAATTTCAACAGCCATATATGATCGAACGCTCTAAACTGACGTTAAAGTTGCATCTGCGATTGCGCTTCCAAGCGGAAAACGCAACTGCCAATCATTCCGCCCCAGGGTTATCCCCACGTATATTCGTTCCGCCTCATTAGTCAGCTTTTAACTTAAAGTACCTAGCTTTCAAGTCCAATGGCCTAACATATACATGCCCAGAACCTTCATCCAAGACAAATCGGGCCGCAAACCCGTCAAGGTGTAGGAGGTATGACCGGAAAGGCGCAGGGCCAATTATTTTGCTCGTCTTCGTCTGCAAGTGACTTGTTGTGAGACGGCTATTGTGCTTTTCAGAGACCGGCGGATTCCCGACCGGGAGATCATGCGGTGCAGAACTATGAACAGAATCATGGCTGTGCCGAATTCGGAGTGTCTTAGTTGAAACGTGTAGCTGCCCTTCTGCTTTCTACCGCGCTTGCGGGATGTCAGGCTGTTCCGGGCGAGGGGCCGCTGGCCGGGGCCATTGTTGCGGATGCCGGCCAATCCGGCGCCGAAATCGGTCGAAAGAACGCCACCGTATTTGATATCGTCGATGTGACCGGTCAGTCCGCACGCCTTGTTTCCGACTACGTGTCGTCGACGCTCAACCGCCGGTTCGGTATCGGCGGCGGTGTGGGCCGGGTCGTCATCGGTGTTGGCGACGCTCTGAAAGTATCGATCTTCGAGGCCGGCAGCGACGGTCTGTTCTCGACGCAGGACTCCAAACAGACAAGCATCGACCTCGTCGTCCAGCCGGACGGCAAGGCAGCCATCCCCTATGTCGGCTCGGTCCGATTTGCCGGCCTGACGCTGGAACAGGCGCGCCAGGAAATCCTGGAAGCGCTGAAGCAGAAGGCGGTCGAGCCTGATGTCATCGTCACGAGCATGAGCACCGCCTCGCGCAACGTCACCGTTTCGGGCGCTGTCGGCAAGTCCGCAGTCGTCCCGCTCAGCCTCGTCGACGAGACGATCAACGAGGTCATCGCCAAGGCGGGCGGCCCCGTGGCGCAGCCCTACGAGACCTATGTCACGCTGGTGCGCGGCAAGAAGACCGGCACGGTTCTCCTGAAGTCGATCATCGAGAACCCGTCTGAAAACATCCATGTGAAGCCGGGAGACCAGATCTTCGTTGCGCGCGATCCGCGCCGCTTCACTATCCTTGGCGCCGTCAAGGCCAACCAGCGCGTCGAGTTCGGCGCCAACGACCTCAACCTGCTGGAAGCCATGGGACTTGCCGGCGGCGGTTCCGACTATGCGCTCGACATGAAGGGCTACTTCATCTTCCGCTACGAAGAGCCGGATGTCGTCATGAGCCTTCTCGGCCAGCAGCGCTTCAACGAGATGTTGCGCAAGGGCATGCAGACGGACAGCCAGGGGCGCTATCCGATCGTCTACCGCTTCGACATGAGCAAGCCGGACAGCCTGATCGTCGGCCAGACCTTCCCGATCAAGAATCGCGACGTGATCTATGCCTCGCGTCATCCGTCGGTGGACTTCTCGAAGTTCCTGAACTTCGTGGCGCAGCCGGTCGGCATTGCCAATTCCGGCTTCTCCATCGCCGACAACCTCAACGGCAACTGATCCAATTCAGGCTGCAGTTCTTGAGAGGGCGCCGACCGTGGTCAGCGCCCTTTTTCTATGTGCGTCAAGGATCGTGCCGTGGGGTGTCGAAGCAGGTTGCCGTCGCTCAAATTCTGTGATTGATCTTGGACTTAAATCGATTTTGGTGATCGATAGGGATTGGTCCGCTCAAGGGGAAAGCGATGGCTGGTGAGGCGTTGATCGTCGTCGACGTGCAAAACGATTTTTGCCCGGGCGGAGCGCTTGCCGTTTCCGGCGGCGATGAGATCGTGCCTGCGGTCAACGATCTGATCGGGAGGTTCGAGCATGTGGTGCTGACGCAGGATTGGCATCCGGTCGGCCATTCGAGCTTCGCATCCGTCCATTCGGGAAAAGCGCCGTTCGAGACGGTAACGATGTCCTATGGCGAGCAAACGCTTTGGCCGGACCATTGTGTTCAGGGCAGTACCGGCGCCGACTTTCACCCATCGCTGAAATGGACACGCGCCGAACTGGTGATCCGCAAGGGCTTTCGCACCGGCATCGACAGCTATTCCGCCTTCTTCGAGAATGATCGCCGGACGCCGACCGGGCTGACTGGCTACCTCAGGGATCGCGGTATCGGCAGCGTTACCTTGTGCGGCCTGGCGACCGATTTCTGCGTCGCCTTTTCCGCGCTCGACGCCGTGGCCCAGGGGTTTTCAACCTCCGTCGTGCTTGATGCCTCCAGGGGTATCGATCTCAACGGTTCGCTCTCCGCCATGATCACGCGCATGCGGCAAGCCGGCGTGCGTATGCTTTAGCCATGCAGCAATTCAAAGTGCTACAGCGACCTTTGCGCGTCTCATAAGACGCGCTGCGCTGTAAGAGGAGCAATTCCTAAGATGACCAAGACCGATATCGCCAGGCGCGTCTACAATCATGCCTGGAAGCTCGACCCGATCGTGCGCAGCCTGCTCGACACGGATTTCTACAAGCTTTTGATGCTGCAGATGATCTGGCAGCTCTATCCGGATGTAGACGCGACCTTCTCGCTGATCAACCGGACCAAGACCGTGCGCCTGGCCGACGAGATCGACGAAAATGAACTGCGCGAGCAACTCGATCATGCGCGCGAGTTGCGGTTCTCCAAGAAGGAGATGATCTGGCTTGCCGGTAACTCGTTCTACGGTCGCAAGCAGATTTTCTCGCCGGAGTTCCTCGCCTGGCTCGCAAAATTCCGCCTGCCGGATTACGAGCTGTCGCGACGCGACGGCCAGTTCGAGCTGACCTTCCGTGGGCGCTGGGCCGAGACCACCATGTGGGAGATCCCGGCGCTGGCGATCATCAACGAGCTGCGCTCGCGCTCGGCCATGAAAGGGCTCGGCCCCTTCACGCTCGATGTGCTCTATGCCCGTGCCAAGGCGAAGATGTGGTCGAAGGTCGAGCGCCTCAGGCAGTATCCCAACCTGCGGATTTCGGATTTCGGCACGCGAAGGCGCCACAGCTTCCTGTGGCAGCGCTGGTGCGTCGAGGCATTGAAGGAAGGCATCGGTGCATCCTTCTCCGGCTCCAGCAACGTGCTTCTGGCGATGGATACGGACCTGGAGGCGCTCGGCACCAACGCGCATGAATTGCCGATGGTGGCAGCTGCACTTGCCCGCACCGATGCCGAACTCGCCGCCGCACCCTATAAGGTGCTGCAGGACTGGAATCAGCTCTACGGCGGCAATCTCTTGATCGTGCTTCCCGATGCCTTCGGCACGGCCGCGTTCCTGCGCGATGCGCCGGCATGGGTGGCGGACTGGACCGGCTTTCGTCCGGACAGCGCCCCGCCGATCGAAGGCGGCGAGAAAATTCTCGCCTGGTGGAAGAAGATGGGGCGCGACCCGCGTGAAAAACTGCTCATCTTCTCCGATGGTCTCGATGTCGAAACGATCATCGAAACCTACAGGCATTTCGAGGGACGCGTGCGCATGAGCTTTGGTTGGGGAACGAACCTCACCAATGACTTTGCCGATTGCGCGCCGACGGAGATCAAGGGCCTCAATCCGATATCGATCGTCTGCAAGGTCAGCGACGCTGATGGCCGGCCGGCGGTCAAGCTGTCGGACAACCCCCGCAAGGCGACCGGCGACGCGGCCGAGGTGCAGCGCTATCTGAAGTTCTTCGGGAGCGAGGATTTCGTCGAGCAGGCCGTCAAGGTCTGACGGCGGTCGTTTGGACAAAAAGAAACCGGCGCGAGCCGGTTTCAAAAGGGGATTTAAGCGTTGCGATTGTCCATCATCGCGATGTCAAATCTAGGGACAGAATCTTAAGGTTGCGTTAAGGCGCATCTTTCGATGTCTGCAACTACAAATTAAATCTTCCGCTTGAGCGTTTCGATCGAGCGATCTCCTCAGGTTTCCTGAGCGACCCATCAGAACACGAACATGTAAAGCAGAACGATGACGATCAGGGGTACGCCCATGAGCCAGAGAACGATGCCTTTCATTTCAAGACCTCCACGTCGTTGCCGTTGAATTGGTAACGCAGGCTGGCGGGAAACGTTCCCTGTCTCAAGCAGGTCACGCAAGAGTGCCCAGCGGTTGGCGATAACCGCTGAGAGGCAACTGGACTTTAAATTGCGACGAGCTGATCTTGGAGATCGCGCCCGCATTTTGGGATTGAAGCGTTGCCGCGCGGAATATCAAACAGGGTCGTCTGACGACGCCGTAACATCGAGAAATCGCTTCATAATTCCACCTCGATGCGTCGCCGGTTTGAGGTGGAATTATCCAGTCGCCGGTGACAACAGGGCAATAAAAAAGGCCGGGCGAACCCGACCTTCCCATTCGCTGCACTGCCGCTGCCCGCAAATCTGCGTCCGGCGACGACGCGCGAAAATGACTTGGCCTAATTACTTGGCCTGCAGGTTGTCTGCAGAAGACTTGCCGGTCTTGCGGTCGCGCGTCAGCTCGTAGCTGATCTGCTGACCTTCGTTGAGGCCGGAAAGGCCTGCGCGCTGAACGGCCGAAATGTGAACGAACACGTCCGGGCTGCCGTCGTCAGGCTGGATGAAGCCGAAACCCTTGGTGCTGTTGAACCACTTTACTGTGCCTGTAGCCATGACGATTCCCTTTCAATCGCTCGTAATAGACATTTCCGGAAAAAACCTCCGGATCAGGATAACCGATTTTGAAGAGGGAAGTCCGTCTCTCACGCGCTTAGGGCGCCGACACAAAGTTCGTCAGCAATATCGATTTCCGCCAAATAGGAGCTGAATGTGACGATTGCAAGGCTTTGTTCGCCCATGTCTGGACGGGTTGAGCGGCTATGCACATGTGCGTGTTCATCGCGGTGCAACGGTGGCGAATAGCGCCATGGTTTTGAGGCAAAATAGAAGGAAAACTGGTGCTGCTAGAGAGATTTGAACTCTCGGCCTCTCCCTTACCAAGGGAGTGCTCTACCCCTGAGCTATAGCAGCATCTCGCGGCCGGTTCGTTGACAAGCCGCATCAAGCGAGGCGCCTATTGCCATAGCTGGACGGGGAGCGCAAGCCGCATTTCGAAGTTTTCGCTGTTGTTCCGTGAGAAAATCGGTTTCGGCTTCCGAAGCCCCTGCTTTTGCGCTAAAGCATCGCCCATGCAAACAGACGACAAGAAAAGCGCCAAGGGCGAGGTTTCGCCGCAGGAGCAGCAGGCGACTGCGCCGACGCGCAAGAAGAAAGATACGACCGAGTCGGATCTGAGAAAGGCGCGCCTTGCCAAGACCCTGCGCGACAATCTCCAGCGCCGTAAACAGCAGATGCGCGCGCGCCGTTCCGGCGCCCCCGACGAAGCGATTGGTCTGCCTGCCGCAAAAACGGACGAATCCGAAGATTAGTACGACGAGGGAGGGGCTGCCGTTCGGCATTCCCCCACGCATGCAGGCGTCTGCCTTGCGTTCAAGGCACTTCTAATTTCGCGGCGTCTCCACTAAAGAGGCGCCTTCAGACACACTTCATTTTTTTGGAAAGGCGGGCCAAGCCCGTTCGAGAGGCCTCATGGATCGCATCAGGATTGTAGGCGGGAATGAACTTCACGGGGTCATCCCGATCTCCGGCGCGAAGAATGCGGCCCTGCCGCTGATGATCGCATCGCTTTTGACCGATGACACGCTGACGCTGGAAAACGTTCCGCATCTGGCCGACGTCGAGCAGCTGATCCGCATCCTCGGCAACCATGGCGTCGATATCTCGGTCAACGGCCGGCGCGAGCGCCAGGGCGAAAGCTACGCCCGCACGATCCATTTCACCTGCCGCAACATCGTCGACACCACCGCGCCTTATGAGCTGGTGTCGAAGATGCGCGCAAGCTTCTGGGTCATTGGCCCGCTGCTCGCACGCGAAGGCAAGGCCCGCGTGTCGCTGCCGGGCGGTTGCGCCATCGGCACGCGCCCGGTCGATCTGTTCATCGAGGGTCTTCAGGCGCTGAGCGCCAACATCGAGATCGACAGCGGCTACGTTAACGCGACGGCGCCGGCAGGTGGCCTGATCGGTGCCCGCTACACCTTCCCGAAGGTTTCCGTCGGTGCCACCCACGTGCTGATGATGGCGGCGACGCTCGCCAACGGCACCACCGTGCTCGGCAACGCCGCGCGCGAGCCCGAAGTCGTCGACCTAGCCAATTGCCTGAACGCCATGGGCGCCAAGATCACCGGCCAGGGCACGGCGACGATCACCATCGAGGGCGTGCGCTCGCTGTCCGGCGCGCGTCACCGCGTGCTGCCCGACCGTATCGAGACCGGCACCTACGCCATGGCCGTTGCCATGACCGGCGGCGACGTCATCCTCGAAGACACGGATATGGCGCTGCTTGACACCGCACTCGAGGCGATCCGCCGGGCCGGCGCTGAAATCACGCCGACCAACAGCGGCATCCGCGTCGTGCGCAATGGCGCCGGCATCAAGCCGGTCGATATCGTCACCGATCCGTTCCCCGGATTCCCGACCGACCTGCAGGCGCAGTTCATGGGTCTGATGACCAAGTCGAACGGCGTTTCGCACATCACCGAGACGATCTTCGAAAACCGTTTCATGCACGTGCAGGAACTGGCGCGCCTCGGCGCCAAGATCTCGCTGTCGGGCCAGACGGCCAAGATCGAGGGCGTCAGCCGGCTGAAGGGCGCCCCCGTGATGGCGACCGACCTGCGCGCCTCGGTGTCGCTGGTCATCGCCGGTCTTGCGGCGGAAGGCGAAACCATGGTGTCGCGCGTCTACCATCTCGACCGCGGTTTCGAGCGGCTGGAAGAAAAGCTCACCCGTTGCGGCGCTCACGTCGAGCGTGTCAGCGACTGATTTTAGCCGTCGCGCCTGATGCCGTTGCGGTTTCAGGCGCGACGTCCTATGTCCATTTCAATTGTGGCACGCAAAATGTGCGACGAAAGCGAAAGGAATGGATCGCATGGATGGTCTGAAGCTGCTGGCGCTCGATGAAGAGGACCTGGCCGTCGTCTCCGCCCACGTCCAGGATGCCGTGTTCAAGGTTTCCGGACTGGAATACGACGCACGCCGCAAGCAGTTTTCGCTCATCGTCAACCGGTTCGTCTGGGAGATGGCCGACGGCAAGCGGCGTTCGTTCGAGCGCCGGCGCGCCGTGCTCCTGTTCAAGCGGGTGAGCGCCGTGCGCTCGCTTGGCTTCGACCGCCGCAACGGCGAGGCCGTGCTCGATCTGCTGGCGGTGACGTTCACGGTCGCCGGCGAGGGGCCGGAAGGCGCCGTCGAACTGGTGCTTGCCGGCGAAGCTTCGATCGCCCTTGATGTGGAATGCATCGAGGTGCAGCTTGCGGATACCGGCGGAGCATGGGAAACCGCTTTCAAGCCCCGGCATCCCGAAGGCGTTTGAAACCCGCGACACAGGCATACCACAAGGACATTTTGCGTTGGCAATCAGGCTGAACTATCTCGACGGTAACTTCGAACAGCAGTTCGCGGCATTCCTGACCACCAAGCGCGAAGTTTCCGAGGACGTCAACGCCGCGGTCAAGGCGATCATCGACGATGTTCGCCTGCGCGGCGACGAGGCGGTGGCGGAATATTCCGCCCGCTTCGACGGCATCGACTTTGCAACGACCCCGATGGCCGTCAGCGCCGAGGAAATCGATGCGGCGATCCAGGCCGTTGAGCCGGAAGTGCTGGGCGCGCTCAAGGTTGCCGCCGTCCGCATCGAGGCGCACCACGCCCGCCAGCGGCCGAAGGACGATATCTACGAGGATACGATGGGCGTCGGCCTCGGCTCGCGCTGGACGGCGGTCGACGCCGTCGGGCTTTACGTGCCTGGCGGCACGGCGAGCTACCCAAGCTCGGTGCTGATGAACGCGCTGCCGGCCAAGGTCGCCGGCGTCGAGCGCATCGTCATGGTCGTGCCGGCAAACGGCGGCAAGATCAACCCGGCGGTGCTGGCAGCTGCGCGTCTGGCCGGTGTCGAGGAAATCTACCGTATTGGCGGCGCGCAGGCGATCGCCGCCCTTGCTTATGGCACCGCGACCGTCGCGCCGGTGGCAAAGGTCGTCGGCCCGGGCAATGCCTATGTCGCCGCCGCCAAGCGCCAGGTTTTCGGCACCGTCGGCATCGACATGATTGCTGGCCCGTCCGAGGTGCTCGTCATCGCCGACCGCGAAAACAATCCGGACTGGATCGCCGCCGACCTCCTGGCGCAGGCCGAGCACGATGTCGGCGCCCAGTCGATCCTGATCACGGATGACGCGGCCTTCGGCGAGGCGGTCGAAGCGGCGGTCGAACGTCAGCTGAAAACCCTGCCGCGCGCAGAGACCGCATCGGCGAGCTGGCGCGATTTCGGCGCGATCATCCTGGTGCCGGACCTCGAAAAGGCCATACCGCTTGCAAACCGCATTGCCGCCGAGCATCTGGAGCTGGCGCTTGCCGATCCCGAGCCGATGGTCGCCAAGATCCGCAATGCCGGCGCCATCTTTGTCGGACGCCACACGCCCGAAGTCATCGGTGACTATGTCGGTGGCTCGAACCACGTACTGCCGACGGCGCGCTCGGCGCGGTTCTCCTCCGGTCTCGGCGTTCTCGACTACATGAAGCGCACGTCGATCCTGCGCCTCGACGCGGAGCAGCTTCGCATCCTCGGCCCTGCAGCAATCGCGCTGGCGCGGTCGGAAGGCCTTGAGGCTCATGCGCGCTCCGTCGCCATTCGCCTCAATCTCGGGGATGCGGGATGAAGGCAGACCGCAACCAGCGCCTCTGCGACGTCGTATTGGACGAGACGATCGGCCGTTCGACGCCCGACGTGGAGCATGAGCGCGCGGTTGCGATCTTCGACCTTCTCGAAGAAAACCTGTTCGAACCGGTCGGCCACCCGGGCGGCCCCTACAAGCTCAACCTTTCTCTCATGGACGCCAAGCTGGTCTTTGCGATCTCCACCGAGAAAGGATCTGACGTCGCCACCCATATTCTCTCGCTGACGCCGTTTCGCCGGATCGTGAAGGACTACTTCATGATCTGCGAGAGCTATTACGAAGCGATCCGCTCGGCGACGCCGAGTCAGATCGAAGCGATCGACATGGGTCGCCGCGGCATCCACAACGAGGGCTCGCAGACGCTGATGGACCGCCTGTCGGGCAAGATCCGGCTAGATTTCGACACCGCCCGCCGCCTGTTCACGCTCGTCTGCGTGCTCTACTGGCGCGGATGACGGCGGAGACCGGGATGACGGCAACCGCGACGCCTCAACCGACAAGGCCCCGTTCCGTTCTCTTCATGTGCGGCATGAACGCAATCCGCTCGCCGATGGCCGAGGCACTCGCCAAGGCCGCCCTGCCGGCGGGAACCTATGTCACCTCCGCCGGCGTGCGCCACGGTGAGCGCGATCCCTTCGTCGATGTCGTGCTCGACGAGATCGGCCTGTCGATCGGGCGGCATCAGCCGCGCACCCTGGACGAGCTCGAGGACGACTATTTCGACCTCATCGTCACGCTGGCGCCCGAGGCCCATCACATGGCGCTGGAATTGACTCGCTCCATGGCCGTCGACGTGGTCTATTGGCCGACACCTGACCCGACGGTTGCCACCGGCACGCGCGAACAGATTGTCGATGCCTATCGCGCCGTTCGCGATCACCTTGCCACTCTGATTAATCGCCGTCTGGTAGTAGCGCCCGCGGGCGAAAAAGCTTAATACCAACCTGCGCTGATATTGACCTATTGCGTGCGACCGTATGCGGTCCTCCGGCAAGGAGCATATCTGAGAGCGATGCCTGGGCATCGGTCGAGGATTGCGACGCTGCCGGCGGCCGACAGACGGCCCACCCGAAGGGCCGGGCGCTTTTGGTCTCCGACAGCGTCGACAATCCTCACCGGACTGCTCGGGTCCGGTTGCGGTTTTCTCCTTGCCGGAAACCAAAATCGCTCCGGCGCAATCGATCAATATCAGCGCAGGTTGGTATAAGGCAGTACAAAAGCTGAAAAGCCGGCGCAAAGCGGTTCACAAATCCTCGTCGATTGTGTAGTTTCCGGCGAATTTTTCGGGATGCGTGTCGTATCCCCGAACAAACACAGAAAGAACAGTCCTACATGGCGAAAGAAGAAGTCCTCGAATTCCCGGGCGTGGTCACGGAATTGCTTCCCAATGCGACCTTCCGCGTGAAGCTCGAAAATGAACATGAAATTATTGCCCACACCGCAGGCCGCATGCGCAAGAACCGTATCCGCGTTCTGGCCGGCGACAAGGTGCTCGTCGAAATGACGCCCTATGACCTGACCAAGGGTCGCATCACCTACCGCTTCAAGTAAACCGCCCGACAGGTGGCTTCATCATATTTCTGGGGTGACGGCGCGTTCCGATGACAACGGCTCAAAAACTGATACTGGCGTCCGGTTCGCCGCGTCGCGTCGAGCTTTTGGCCCAGGCAGGTATCGAGCCTGCGCGCCTGATGCCGATGGATCTCGACGAAACGCCGAAGCGCTCCGAGCATCCGCGCTCGCTGGCGCGTCGTCTCTCGGCTGAAAAGGCCAAGGCGGCGCTGGCTGCAATCAAGGGTGAAGCCGGTTGGGATGGCAGCTATATTCTGGCGGCCGACACCGTCGTCTGCGTCGGTCGGCGCATCCTGCCGAAGCCGGAACTCGTCAGCGAAGCCTCGAGCGCCCTGCATCTTTTGTCGGGCCGCAGCCACCGCGTCTATACCGGTGTTTGCCTGATCACACCCGACAAGACGTTGCGCCAGAAGGTGGTCGACACCAAGGTCCGCTTCAAGCGCCTTTCCGGTTTTGACATCGAGAGCTATCTTGCCTCCGGCCAATGGCGCGGCAAGGCAGGCGCCTATGGCATCCAGGGCATTGCCGGCAGCTTTGTGGTCAAGCTCGTCGGCTCCTACAGCAACGTCGTCGGCCTGCCGCTCTACGAGACGGTCGGCCTGCTGGTCGGTGAAGGCTACGACGTTCACAATCGCTGGCTGGAAGGCTGAAGGCAGTGACTGACGAAGACAAGAAAAGCGGCTCGAACGTAGCACCTCTGCGCGCCCCGCGTCCTTGCCCCGAATGCGGCCGCCCATCGCACCGCGAGCACTATCCCTTCTGCTCGGACCGCTGCCGCAATGTCGACCTCAACCGCTGGCTCTCGGGCTCCTACGCCATTCCCGTCGCAGACGACGAGGCGAAAGCGGACGACGACGATCGCTGACCGCGATCTGCCTGAATATCCACGGTTTTTTGGCTTTTTCCACTAACTTTGAAATTCCTGCCAAAAAACTTTCATTTGGTGCTGGACACCGCCGAACAAGATGTTATAACCCCGCTCGCTTCCGGGGCACAGACAACGCCCCGAGGGCTCCGAGAGGAGCCGCTGCCCGCAACGGCAGGATGCCCGGATAGCTCAGTTGGTAGAGCAGCGGATTGAAAATCCGCGTGTCGGTGGTTCAAATCCGCCTCCGGGCACCATTCATAATTGCATGGTTTCCTTTGATTTTTAGCCTCTTGATTTAGTCGGTCGCTTGCCGCGTCTAGGCAGGTCTTTTCAGCGTTCTGGAAGTTTCCGTTCTTCCTTCTGCTCACTTCCTTTTTGAAGTCAGCAATGGTGCGTGTCGCAGATGGTAGCCACGTCGAACCTCGCCGCCTCCTCCAACCGAATGTGGCGGGTCTCTAGGGCACGGTCACACTGGCAGGAGCATATCGGGGCAGGGGTGGCTGCTTCCCCTTGCCGATGCAAAGCCGGAGCCGAAGAAGCCGTAATCTTAGCGCTGACGCCCTTACAAGGGCTAGGGCGCGGTCTGTGACTGCGCTCTGATGCAAGCTGCTTCCGATACCCTGCCGCCACCTTATTCAGCCAAGCGGCGATTTTTTCACCTGGCTCTGTCGCCGCCATCCCGCCATGCGGCTGGTATTCCGCATGGGCCCGAAGGGCGCCGCGCCACCTATCCACCCAACACCGCAGACAATGAGATTAACCAATTGTTAACCATGTCGGCGCAACCTGAAACACTGTTGGCAGATTGTGCACCGATCTGGTGGGATCGTGTCAGTCAGGCGTTTCGAGCTTGGAATATACCGGGCATGCCGCGCCCCAAAAGCAGACGAATTCGTTCATTCCTGAGGGAGTAGAGGCAAGGGTGTACGAAATGGCAGATCACATGATGAAGATGCTGATGAGCATCATGGCAGCGCTGTCGCTTGGCTCGCTGCTGTTTCTGATGGCCGTTCTCTAAAGCGCGTCGCGATTTCCAGGATCCGCTTGTCGCGCTTCAAGCTCTTGTTCTTTCGCATGTCATCGCGAAAGCGCTGCACATTTTTGCGCGACATTTCTGGTGACGGCGAAAAGCTCGGGCGTTTGCGCGCACCCGCGGTCCGGTCTGTCAGGGATAGAGGTAGAACTCGTCCCAGTTCTCGCGCGGCACGAGATCGCCGATCTTATATTCGAAGGACAGGATGCCCAGGTGCTCCGCGTCGGTGCGGCACTTGAATTTTAGCTTGTACCATTCCCCCTTGCTGCGGAAAACCGCGCCCGGCGCCTTCATCTTGTCTTCCTTCATGACCGGTTCGGCGAAGGTGTAGGCGATCACCTTGTCGGGCTTGAAGGTCGTCTTGTCGGCGTTGATGCGCTCCATCGCCTCGGTGTCGCAGCGCTGTTCCAGGCGGGTCTGCGGGTCAAGCTTTTCGAACTGGCGCACCAGGGACTGATCCATCGCCAGCGCCGGGGAAAATGTGGCGGCGAAGATGAGCGGGTACGCGACTATCTTCATGCTCGACGGACTCCTGATTCTGGAAAGGGCCGCGCCCGGCAAATCACTGCCGGAGTGCGCCTGCGGTTTCAGTTAAGCTTTGTGGCCATTCCAAGGCACGGATTACGTTTCCGAAACGTCGATCCATTCGGCGCCGGTCAATTCGACGATACGCTGCGGATTGATGTGAACGGCGGCATTGGTGGCGCCAGCGGCAGGAACGACGATGTCGTAGGCTTTCAGCGACAGGTCGCAATAGATGCTGTGGGGCTTGGCAAGGCCGAACGGGCAGACGCCGCCGACTGGATGACCGGTCTCCGCCTCGACCTCGTCGAAGCCGAGCATGCGGGCCTTGGTGCCGAAGCGGGCTTTGTATTTCTTGTTGTCGAGCCGCGCGTCACCGCGCGTGACGATGAGGATCACGTCGTCGCCGACGCGGAGCGCCAATGTCTTGGCGATCTGTGCCGGTTCGACGCCATGGCCCTCGGCGGCAAGTGCCACTGTTGCCGTGCTCTGCTCGAGTTCGATGACGTCGATGTCGGGGGCGTGCTGCGAGAAGAACTGTTTGACGGATGTAAGGCTCATGGTGGGTCTTCAGGCTCTGGAAATGGCTTCATGAAAAAAAGTCGAGCGGACGAACGCTTGGAGAGGCGTCGAGCGCCAAGGGTGCTGCCGCCGGCAGGAATGCCTCAATCGTCGTTGGAGGCGTCAAGGTCTTCCGGGCGTCTGCCTTCCTGCTGCGGCGGCAGGTAGCCATGGGTCGTGAACCAGTTTTCGAGGATCGCCGCGATCGCCTGCTCGCGTGTGAGCTTGCCGGGATGGTCGGCCATGAACGCCTTCAGCGCCGTTTCGATATTGTCGGAGTTCGGCTCGCTCATGGTGATTTCCTTCCGTTGGACTGGCACGGCCCGCCGGGTCGGCGAGCCATGCGGTATGGTCGCGTGGCGGTGGTTCGTCACGCCTGTTTGACGATGCGGATCAGCACCAGCAGGATCACTGCGCCGATCGTCGCGTGCAGGATCGCCGAAAGCACGCCCGATCCAAGGCTGATACCGATGGCGGGAAAGAGGAAGCCGGCGATGAAGGCGCCGATGATGCCCACGACCATGTTGCCGATCAGGCCGAAGCCGAACCCCTTGACGATCAAGCCGGCAAGCCAGCCGGCGATCGCTCCGACAATCAGGAATACGAGAATGCTTTCGATACCCATGAATGGTTCCCTTTCCGTTGGACCTAGAAGGGAAAGATAGACCAGGATTTCAAATCAGATAGGGGGCAATTTCATCGCGCGATGATTTTTTGCAGGAATGCGAAGCATTTGTGCGGGACAATCCGGCGCCGTCCGTCAAACAGGGCGCACAAAAGGCCGCGGTCACGCTCGCTTTATGATCCGCCTACGAGATCGGAGCCGATCCGCGAGACGATATCAATCGTGCGTGAAAATGCCGGGCAGCAATCGCTGCCCGGCATTTAGATTGTGGGATGGGGGAGTGGATCTCAGACGATGCCGCCGCCACCGCCGGCAACGGCCGGCCGCTCGCCGGCCACCTTGGCGCGATAGCCGCTCGCCCGATAGGTCGCAACCGGCGCAATCGCCCCGCCGCTTTCGAAGCGCGCCATCGCCAGGATCGGCTCGACGTCGGTGCGAAACGCGGTCTTCAGCGTTTCCGCCGCCATCAGTGCATCATTGTCCTGCTGGAAGCTGTCGAGCGCTGTGCGGTCGACGATGAGGGCCTGTGCATAGGCGCGGCAGACCTCCATCGCGCTCGTCATCAGGCTTTCGATCGGATCGGTGACATTGTGGCTCTGGTCGAGCATATGGGCCGGATCGAAGCCTTTGGCACCCCGCGTCTCGGCATCGACGAGTTCATTGAAGACGAGGAACAGGCGATAGGGGTCGATCGAGCCGGTATCGAGGTCGTCGTCGCCATATTTCGAATCGTTGAAGTGGAAACCACCGAGTTTCCTGAACTGGATCAGCCGGGCGACGATCATCTCGATGTTGACGTTCGGCGCGTGGTGGCCAAGGTCGACCAGGCAGAAGGCCTTGGGTCCAAGTTCCTGGGCGATCAGGTAGTTGGTGCCCCAGTCCTGCACCACGGTCGAATAGAAGGCCGGCTCGAACATCTTGTGTTCGGTGAAGACGCGCCAGTCCTCGGGCAGTGCGGCATAGACCGCTTTCATCGCATCGAGATAACGCTCGAACGATCTGGTGAAGTTGCTCTGGCCGGGAAAGTTGGAGCCGTCTCCGACCCAGACCGTCAGTGCCTTCGAGCCGAGCTGTCGGCCGATGTCGATGCATTCGAGATTGTGCTCGACCGCTTGGGCGCGCGTGGCCGCGTCGCTGTGCGACAACGATCCGAACTTGTAGGAATGTGCCTGTCCGGGCGCATCCGAGAAGGTGTTCGAGTTCATCGCGTCGAAGCCGAGGCCGAGGGCGGCACCTTTCTGCTTCAGTTCCTGGAGATCGCTGACCTTGTCCCACGGGATGTGCAGCGAGACGTTGGGCGTTGCCCGTGTCAGCTGCTGGATGACGGCGCAATCCTCCAGCTTGTCGAAGATATTGCGCGGCTCGCCCTTGCCGGGGAAGCGGGCAAAGCGGGTGCCGCCGGTGCCGACCCCCCAGGAGGGGACTGCGACGCCATAGGCCGCAACCTTGCGCTTGA
The DNA here is from genome assembly GCF_014851895.1 of Ensifer sp. ENS11. Classification (NCBI taxonomy): domain Bacteria; kingdom Pseudomonadati; phylum Pseudomonadota; class Alphaproteobacteria; order Hyphomicrobiales; family Rhizobiaceae; genus Ensifer; species Ensifer sp. ENS11. The sequence goes on from NZ_JACVAN010000001.1 coordinate 542,402, forward strand.
TGGCGTCGACGTCGATGCCGCGGCGCGCCAGCCTTTCGCCAAGGCTTTCATAGTCCTGGCGAAGTGCCGCCTCGCGGCGCTCGTTCTCTGCGTCAAGGATGGTCTTGCCGATCATGGTGGTGCTCATCAAAATCTCCGGATCAGCGGGTGAACGACTGGGCATTGCCCGCGTCGACATTGACGATGTTGCCGGTCGATTTCGCCGACATGTCCGAGGCGAGGAAGTAGATCGCCTCGGCGATATCCTCCGGGAAGACGCTGAGCTTCAGCATCGAGCGTTCGCGGTAGTGCGCCTCGAGGTCGTCGACATCCATCTTGTAGGCGGCGGCGCGCTGCTCTTTCCACTCGCCGGTCCAGATTTTCGAGCCGCGCAGCACGGCGTCCGGGTTGACGACGTTGACGCGGATCTGGGCGGACGCGCCCTCGAGCGCCAGGCAACGGGCGAGGTGGATCTCGGCTGCCTTTGCGGTGCAGTAGGCCGATGCGCCGGGCGACGCGGCAAGACCATTTTTGGAAGCAACGAAGACGACGTTGCCGCCGGCCTTCTGGTTGCGGAAGACCCGGAAGGCCTCGCGCGAGACGAGGAAGTAGCCCGTCGCAAGGATGTCCATGTTCTTGTTCCAGAGCGCCAGCGTCGTATCCTCGACCGCGGCGGAGGAGGCAAGGCCGGCATTCGACACCAGGATGTCGAGACCGCCGAAGGCTAAAAGCGTATCGCCGAAGCCACCTTCTACCGCCGCCTCGCTGGTCACGTTCATGCTGAGCGAACGCACGAAATCCTTGCCGTGGCGGGCCGCAAGCTCGCTTTCGGCGCTAGCAAGCGCCGTTTCGTCGATATCGGCGATGACGACGCAGGCACCTTCCTGCATCAGCCGGTGTGCCGTTGCCTTGCCGATGCCGCCGGCGCCGCCAGTCACCAGCGCGATGCGTCCCGCAAGGCTTTTTGGCTTCGGCATGCGCTGAAGCTTGGCTTCCTCGAGCAGCCAGTATTCGATGTCGAAGGCTTCCTGTTCCGGCAGGCCGACATAGGTCGAGACGCCGGATGCGCCGCGCATGACATTGATGGCGTTGACGTAGAATTCGCCGGAGATGCGCGCCGTCGCCTTGTCCTTGGCAAAGGTGATCATGCCGACGCCGGGCACCAAGTAGACGACCGCGTTCGGATCGCGCATGGCGGGGCTGTCTGCATGTTTGCAGCGCTCGTAGTAGGCGGCGTAATCGGCGCGATAGGCAGCGATTGCGTCGGCAAGCCCGGCAAGGGTCTTTTCGATGTCTGCAGCGGCAGGATCGAAATCGACGACAAGCGGGCAGATCTTGGTTCTGAGGAAATGATCCGGGCAGCTGGTGCCGAGCGCTGCCAGCGGCTTGAGATCCTTGGCGGTCACGAAGTCGAGCACCGCCTGGCTGTCGTCGAAATGTCCGACCTTGCGCTCGTCGGCGCTGATCAGGCCGCGGATGACCGGCATCAACCGTTTGGCAATCGCCACCCGGTCGCTCGCATCGAGCGTCGGCTTGGCCACGCCGCCGAAGGCCGGCCTGGTGTTTTCCGTCTCGAACCAGGCGATCGCCTTGTTGATGATTTCGACGGTGGTCTCGTAAGCTTCTCTGGCCGTGTCGCCCCAGGTGAAGAGGCCATGGCTTTCAAGCACGACGCCGCGGGCGGACGGATTCTCCAGGCAGAACTTTTCCAGCCAGAGGCCGAGTTCGTAGCCCGGGCGCTTCCAGGGCAGCCAGCCGATGTCGTTGCCGAAGATTTTTGCCGTCAATTCCCTGCTGTTTTTGGAGGCCGCTATCGCGATGATCGCATCGGGATGCATGTGATCGACGTGCTTTTTCGGAACATAGGCGTGCAGCGGCGTGTCGATCGAGGCGGCGCGCGGGTTGAGGTTGAACGTGCAATGCGGAAGATAGCCGACCATCTCGTCTTCGAAGGCGACGCCGCGATAGATGCCTTTCAGGGCATTCAGCTTGTCCATGCAAAGCGTGGCGAAGCCGTCCATCTTGATCGTGCCGACGTCGCCGCCAGAGCCCTTGACCCAGAGGACTTCGACCGTGCCGCCGCCGAGCGGGTCCTTCTCCATCACCTTGGCCGAGGTATTGCCGCCGCCGTAGTTGGTGATGCGCTTGTCGGAGCCGAGCAGGTTCGAACGATAGAGAAGACGTTCGGCCTCGCTCATGCCGGCCGCCTTCGTCTCATCCCATAGATTGGCAAGCCGCGCGCCCTGTTGCTTGTCGAGCATCTCGAAAATCCTCCCGGTCCGTTGCCACGCGGCTTGGCGGCCGCGTGGAGATGTGGTTGGCATCAGATCACATGGCCCGAGAGTCATTGTCAATCAAAAACGATCAAATTCGCGCATGTCGCACTGCACAATGAAAAAATATGATTGATTGTGATTGACAATGTTTGGTCGTGATGGAAGCATGCAAATTATCGGAGGAGCGAATGCACGAGAAAGAAAGACATCGGATCATTCTGTCGGCGGTTCAGGAAAAGCCCGTGGTCACGGTGCCGGAACTGGTCGATCTGACCGACAGTTCCGAGGCGACGATCCGGCGCGATATCGCGGCGCTCCACGTGCAGAAGCGGTTGCGGCGCGTGCGCGGCGGGGCGGAAGCGATCAATCCGCCGCAGTTCGTCGGGCTGGCCGGGCGACCCTTCAAGGTCAATGAAAGCCTGCATGCGCGGGAGAAGCAGGCGATCGCCAAGGAGGCGGTGGCGCTGTGCGAAGATGGCGAGCCGATCATCATCAATGGCGGCACGACGACCTTCCAGATGGTGCACTTTCTCACCAATCGCCGGATGCAGGTCTTCACCAACTCGTTTCCGATCGCCGAGCATCTGCTCAAGCACTCGAAAAACACGGTGATGCTGTCGGGCGGCACGATCTACCGCGAGCAGAACATCATCCTCAGTCCGTTCGACAATGACGTGACGCGCAATTTCTATGCGCGCCGCATGTTCATGGGCGCCCAGGGGCTTGGTCCGCTCGGTCTGATGGAGGCGGATCCGCTGCTGATCCAGGCCGAGCAGAAACTGATCGATCAGGCCGACGAGCTCGTCGTGCTCGTCGACTCGTCGAAATTTCACAAGCGCTCCAGCCTCATCCTGTGCGGATTGAAGCGGATCGCCACTGTGATCACGGATTCGGGCATCGAGGACAGGCATGCTGCGATGCTCGAAAATGCCGGCGTGCGATTGGTGATCGCCAACGCCAGGTCCGGCGCTGACGCGGAGAATGCATCCTCGACCGCTTGAGACGGCCGAGGGGAGGGGAAGGATCGGCACCGGTCGGAAAAGACCGGGCCGGTTGCGAATTCGAGAAGGTTAGTACCGGACGATGCGGTCATCCCGATCGCGTTCCGGTCCATGGGAGGAGTGGAAATGAAGATCCTGAAATCATTGATGGTCACGGCCGCCGTGTCGTTGGCGCTGATGGCCAATGCCGCACATGCGGAAAACAAGAAGATCGCCCTGGTCGTCAAGGCGCTCGGCATCGGCTTCTTCGAGGCTGCCAACAAGGGCGCGCAGGAAGCCGCAAAGGAACTGGGCGACGTCGAGGTGATCTACACCGGTCCAACGACGACGACCGCTGAAGGCCAGATCGAGGTGATCAACTCGCTGATCGCCCAGAAGGTCGATGCCATCGCTGTTTCCGCCAACGACACCGATGCTCTCGTTCCGGCGCTGAAGAAGGCGATGGATCGTGGCATCAAGGTGATCTCCTGGGATTCCGGGGTCGCCAAGGACGGCCGCCAGATGCACCTCAACCCGTCGTCAAATCCATTGATCGGCAACATGATCATCAAGCTCGCCGCCGACAACCTGCCGGATGGCGGCGATGTCGCCGTGCTCTCGGCTTCGGCGACAGCCACGAACCAGAACACCTGGATCGAGGAAATGAAGAAGGTTCAGGGCAACTACAAGGGCATCAATGTCGTCGCGACCGTCTACGGCGATGACCTTGCCGACAAGTCTTACCGCGAAACGCAAGGGCTCATTCAGTCCTATCCCAACCTGAAGGCGATCATCGCGCCGACCTCGGTCGGTATCGTTGCTGCGGCACAGGCCGTCACCGATGCCGGCAAGATCGGCCAGATCAATGTCACGGGCCTCGGCCTTCCCTCGGAGATGGCCGGTCACGTGAAGTCGGGCGCATCCAAGTCCTTCGCGATCTGGAACCCGATCGATCTCGGCTATTCCGCAACGATGATCGCCTATGATCTCGTCAACGGTGCCGAAGCCAAGCCCGGCGCGGAATTGAAGATGGGCCGCATGGGCGCTGTGAAGCTCGACGACAACAACGAAGGCGCCATGGCCGACCCGTTCGTCTACGACGCCTCGAACGTCGAAGAGTTCGCAAAGATCTTCTGATCGGCGAGGGGCGGTTACCTCTCACCCGGCCTGCCGGCCACCTTCTCCCCGTTTGACGGGGAGAAGGGAAACATGCGGCGATGCTCCGCTCCTAATGGGCGTCGGCGTAAGCGGCGACACGCCAACGGGTCCCCTCTCCCCGCGAGCGAGGAGAGGGTTAGGGTGAGGGGCAATTTTGCAGACGTGGCGCCTTGGATGTCAGGCCCACAAATCAGGCGGATGGAATGTGTTGCAGGATACGATCACATCGCGGATGAAGCCCGCCATTGCGCTTGAAGGCATCTCCAAGTCCTTTCCCGGCGTCAAGGCATTGTCCGACGTTTCGCTGTCGCTCTATCCGGGCTCCGTGACGGCACTCGTCGGTGAGAACGGTGCGGGCAAGTCGACCCTCGTCAAGATATTGACGGGCATCTATCAGCCTGATGGAGGCAGCATCCGCGTTGCGGATGCGGAAACCGCCTTCCCGACCGCGCTTTCTGCTGCAAGGGCAGGCGTAACCGCCATCCATCAGGAAACGGTTCTGTTCGACGAACTGTCCGTCGCTGAAAACATCTTCCTCGGCCATGCCCCGCGCAACCGTTTCGGCCTGATCGACTGGAATAAGCTCAATGCGGATGCACGTGCGCTCTTGCATCGCGCCGGCGCTGATTTCGATCCGACGATCCGGCTGCGCGATCTCGGCATTGCCAAGAAACATCTGGTGGCGATCGCCCGGGCTCTGTCGGTCGATGCCCGCGTCGTGATCATGGACGAACCGACGGCGGCGCTGTCGCACAAGGAAATTCACGAACTCTACGCGCTCGTCGAACGGCTGAAGGCCGACGGCAAGGCGATCCTCTTCATTAGCCACAAATTCGATGAGATCTTCCGCATCGCCGATCGCTACACCGTGTTTCGCGACGGAACGATGGTCGGCGAGGGGCTGATCGCCGATGTCAGTCAGGACGATCTCGTGCGCATGATGGTCGGCCGCGCCGTCGGCTCCGTCTATCCGAAGAAGGACGTAGCCATCGGCGACCCCGTTCTGACAGTCTCCGGCTACCGTCACCCGACCGAGTTCGAGGACATTAACTTTGAACTGAGACGTGGCGAAATTCTTGGCTTCTATGGGCTGATCGGCGCGGGCCGCTCCGAATTCATGCAGTCGCTGATCGGCATCACCCGCCCGTCGGCAGGTGCCATCAGGCTGGATGGCGAAATCCTGGTGATCCGCAATCCGTCCGAGGCGATCAGGAGCGGTATCGTCTATGTGCCAGAGGAGCGTGGGCGTCAGGGCGCGATCATCGGCTTGCCGATCTTCCAGAACGTGACGCTGCCGTCGCTGTCGCGCACCTCGCGCTCCGGCTTCCTCAAACTTGCCAACGAGTTCGCGCTTGCGCGGGAATATACGTCTAGGCTCGATCTGCGGGCCGCCTCCCTCGATCAGGACGTCGGCACGCTTTCGGGCGGCAACCAGCAGAAGGTGGTCATCGCCAAATGGCTGGCGACCAAGCCGAAGGTGATCATTCTTGATGAACCGACCAAGGGCATCGACATCGGCTCCAAGGCCGCGGTGCACGCCTTCATGAGTGAGCTTGCCGCACAGGGCCTCAGCGTCATCATGGTCTCATCGGAAATCCCCGAAATCATGGGCATGTCGGATCGCGTCATCGTCATGCGCGAGGGCCGCATTGTCGGCCGCTTCGAGCGGGAAGAATTGACGGCGGAAAAGCTGGTGCGTGCCGCCGCCGGCATTGCGGAGGCCGCATGATGGCCAAGCTCCTGAAAAACCGTGAACTGCTGCTTGTCGGCGCGATCCTGGTGCTGGTCGTCCTGATCGCCTGGCGCTTCCCGCCCTTCATTGCGCCGACCAATCTGGCACGCGTCTACAACGACACCTCGATCCTCATCATCCTGGCGCTCGGCCAGATGGCCGTGATCCTGACGCGCTGCATCGATCTGTCCATGGCGGCAAACCTGGCGCTTTCCGGCATGGTCGCGGCAATGCTGAACGCCGCGTTCCCCGGCCTGCCGATCCCCGTCATCCTCCTGTCGGCCATAGCGCTCGGCGCGGTGCTCGGGATGATCAATGGGGCCCTGGTCTGGAAACTCGACATCCCGCCGATCGTTGTCACTCTCGGCACGCTGACGATCTATCGCGGCCTGATCTTCCTCTTGACCAACGGCAAGTGGATCAATGCCCACCAGATGAGCGATGCCTTCAAGAGCTTTCCGCGCACTGATCTTGCCGGCATTCCCGTGCTGTCCTGGCTCTCGGTCGTCACGGTCGCGGCGATCTTCCTGGTGATAAGCCGCACGCCGCTCGGGCGGGCCTTCTTCGCCGTCGGCGGCAATCCGCATGCGGCTGTCTATACCGGCATCGACGTCGGCCGGACGCGCTTCTTTGCCTATTGCCTCTCGGGGACGCTTGCCGGGCTGTCCGGCTATCTCTGGGTGTCGCGCTATGCCGTTGCCTATGTCGATATTGCCGCCGGCTTCGAACTCGACATCATCGCCGCCTGCGTCATCGGCGGCATCTCGATCGCCGGTGGCATCGGTTCGGTGCCGGGAGCGGTGCTCGGCGCGCTGTTCCTCGGTGTGATCAAGAACGCTCTGCCGGTCATCAACATCTCGCCCTTTGCCCAGATGGCGATTTCCGGCATGGTCATCATAACGGCCGTTGCCGTCAATGCGCGTGCCGAACGGCGCAAGGGACGCGTCATCCTCAAAAAGGCGGAGGCTGTCTGATGGCAGAAACGCATCTCTCCCCCCGCAACATTCCCGATCGCCTCGAAGGGCGCGGCGCGCGCCTGCTGAAGAGTTGGGAAAGCCTGCTGTTCGTCGTCGCCTGCCTCATCTTCATCGGCAATTCGCTGGCCTCACCCTATTTCCTCGACCCGTGGAACCTGTCCGACGCCACCTTCAACTTCACCGAAAAGGCGATGATCGCCTTCGCCATGGCGCTGGTGATCATTTCAGGCGAGATCGATCTCTCGGTCGCCTCGATCATCGCGCTCGCCTCGACGGCGATGGGTTATGCCGTCCAGCTCGGCTTCGACACGCCGGCGCTGGTGGTTGTCGGACTTTCGGTCGGGCTCGCCTGCGGCGTCGTCAACGGCCTGCTGATCACCGGTCTCGGCCTGCCGTCGATTGTCGTCACTATCGGTACGATGAGCCTGTTTCGTGGCCTCTCCTTCATCATCCTTGGCGATCAGGCCTTCACCGGCTATCCCGGAAGCTTCTCCTGGTTCGGGCAGGGCTATGTCTGGTGGGTGTTCTCGTTCGAGTTCACGCTCTTTGTCGTCCTGGCCGTGATCTATGGCGTCGTGCTGCACAAGACCAATTTCGGCCGCGCCGTCTACGCGATCGGCAACAACCAGACGGCCGCGCTGTTCTCCGGTATCCGCGTCGGCCGCGTGAAGTTCACGCTGTTTCTGCTCACCGGCCTGATGGCGGGGCTTGCCTCGATCTGCCTGACCTCGCGCCTCGGCTCCACCCGACCGTCGATCGCGCTTGGTTGGGAGCTGGAAGTCGTGACCATGGTGGTGCTTGGCGGCGTCAGCATTCTCGGTGGCTCCGGTACCATACCGGGGGTCGTGCTTGCGGCCCTGATTATGGGCATGGTCACCTTCGGCTTCGGGCTCCTGAACGTGCCGGGCATCGTCATGTCGATCTTCATCGGTTTGCTGTTGATCTCGGTGATCGCCCTGCCCATCCTGTGGCGACGCGCCCGCCGCCGTCTTGCCCACTGAGGTTTCCATGGAAAAATACGCCTTCCGTATGCGGCTCAATCCGGGAATGGCCGCCGAATATACCGCACGTCACGATGCCATCTGGCCGGAGCTGGTGACCCTGTTGAAGGAGGCCGGTATTTCGGACTACTCCATCCATCTCGACGAGGAGAACGATCTGCTCTTCGGCGTCCTCTGGCGAGCGGACGACCACGGCATGGCCGATCTGCCCTCCCATCCGGTGATGCGGAAGTGGTGGGCTCATATGGCCGACATCATGGAAACCCGCGAGGATAACGATCCGGTCGCCGTACCGCTCAAAACCGTTTTTCACATGAGCTGACCCGATGCGGATCGTGGGCGTCATTGACATCGGCAAGACCAATGCCAAGGTCGCAGCGGTTGATCTCGATCGCTTCGAAGAGGTTGCCGTGCGCAAGACCGCAAACCGTGTCGTCGCGGGCGAGCCCTATCCGCATTTCGATGTCGAGCGTCTCTGGGCCTTCGTGCTCGATAGCCTGACGGCGCTCCAGGCCGAGCATCCCTTGCAAGCGATCTCGATCACCACCCACGGCGCAACCGCGGTTGTCCTCGACGAGGCCGGCGACCTTGCCTTGCCGGTGCTGGACTATGAATTCGTCGGGCCGGATACCCTGTCGGAAGCCTATGAGGCCGTTCGTCCGCCTTTTGCCGAAACCGGCTCCGCGCGCCTGCCTATGGGCCTGAATGTCGGCGCGCAGCTGTTCTGGCAGCAGCAGACCTTTCCCGACGCCTTCGCCAGGATCGCAACGATCCTGACCTATGCGCAATACTGGACCTTCCGGCTGACCGGCGTGCGCGTCAACGAACTGACCTCGCTCGGTTGCCACACCGACCTCTGGAACCCGACGGAAGGCGCCTTCTCGACGCTGGTGGAAGGCCAGGGCTGGCGGCACCTGTTTGCGCCCGTCCGCAAGGCAGACGATATCGTCGGCAAGCTGCTGCCCGAGCTTTGCCTCGCCACCGGCATTCCCGCGGGTACGCCTATCTACTGCGGCATCCACGATTCCAACGCGTCGTTGCTGCCGCATCTGCTGACCCGAACGACGCCGTTTTCCGTGGTGTCGACCGGCACCTGGGTCGTGATGCTGGCGGTTGGCGCCGCCAAAGTGACGCTCGATGAACATCGCGACACACTGATCAACGTCAACGCTCTCGGCGACCCGGTTCCCTCGGCGCGTTTCATGGGCGGTCGTGCCTTCTCGCTGCTGCTCGGCGACGGCACGACGCCCACCGCGTTTGAAGACGAGGAGGCCGTCATTGCGGCAGGGCACATGCTGTTGCCTTCGCTTCCCGAAGGCTCCGGACCTTTCCCATCCGCCAAGGCGCGCTGGACGGTGGACGAGGAGAAGCTGACGCCGGCCGGCAGGGTCGCCGCCGTTTCTTTCCATCTGGCATTGATGACGGCGACATGCCTCGATCTCATCGGGGCGCGAGGGGATATCGTGGTCGAGGGACCGTTCGCTGCAAACGCCGCCTATTTGCGCATGCTTCAGGCGGCAACGGGGCGCCCGGTCCTTGCCGACAGCCACAACGTGACCGGCACCAGCCTCGGGGCTGCAAGTCTTGTCGACGGCCGCCACGTGCGGACCGGCGTGCAGGCCTTCGCCGGCCCCGTGCCTGAGAGCTTTGTGCACTATGCAGAAAACTGGCGGTCGCTAACGAAAAGCCATGTGCAACAGGCCAATGGCAACCAGTAACGGTGAAATATAGGAGAGTAACGGTGCCGCATGAAGTGCGCGGTTGACGACGATGGCGTTCGTTTTTTCGCTTAGAAAACCGAGCTGCGGTTCGTCGAGCGGTTATGCTCGAGATTGAGCACGATGGATACGGCCATCATTGTCAGGATTGCTGTGAGAGCGGCGCCAATTCCAAGAACAATCATTGTTCGTTTCCCGTCAGCGCATCGTCATGATGTCGCTTTGCTTGCTGCAAAGGTTTCTTCCGCGCGATCTGCGCCCACTTCACGTTCGCTTCGATACGCGAGCGCAAGTAGAAGTACAATTCTAAACTCTTGTGAGTGAAAACCTGTTGAAATTCGGGGTCAATAGTGCGGCATTGCTGCGCCGCAAAAACAGCGCCAGGAAACACCCGGCGAATTTTAGTGATTCCGGTTACAGGCCATCGACCGTTAACCTTCAAGCAAGGAATTAACCATAAACATTGTCCCACACGTCGGAATGGGAAAATTCACAGTCTCCTCAAGGCATGATGCCGCCCCGCCGTACCGGTTCCGGTCCGGTATCGATTCTTCACCGAATTTACTTGCGGGATGGACGATAGCAGACGCCCAAGCGGCGGGGGCTGATCTCATTGATGTGGCGTGCACGTCCGGTGGACCGTGGACCGTCCGGATACTCCCCAGGCAAATTCCAAGCATGCAAAGCCGGGGATTTAGCGTTGAGGCAGGAAGCATCGTCAGAACAGGCAAGGAAGGGCCAGGCAGGCAGTCTGCTGGAGCGCTTGCGCTTTGCCGGGCTCGACGACGAGAGTTGTTCCCGCGTCCGCGACACCAGGCAGAAACTTTCCCCTCGCATCGACGCAGCCCTTCGCGATCTCTTCCAGCGCCTGCAGAGCTATCCCGACGCAGCCCGCCATTTCGACAACGACCGGCAGCTCGATCGCCTGCAGGACATCCAGTCTTCGCACTGGAACGTGCTGACCGATGCCCGCTTTGACGGCCTCTATGCCGAGCGCGTCAAGGTGCTTGCCGACACATCGAACCGCATGGGCCTCGATCCGCGCTGGCAGATGGCAAGCCACGCCGTCGTGCTGGAACACTTGTTGGTCGGCCTCATCGAAGAGGCCTGGCCGAAGTCCTTCCTGCCGATGGGCAGGGGACGTCGCAAGGAACTGTGCGATCTGGTTGCGGCACTAGTCCGTACCGTTTTCGTCGACACCGAGATCGGCGTCTCGCTCCGCTTCAACGCCCTTCGCCAGCAGCATCAGCGCCAGCTCGCCGACCAGCACAGTGCCGACGAGCAGGCGGTAACGACCCTATTCGGCGACTTCGCCAAAGGCTTGAACGACGGCGACCTGGGCGTGCGCCTGTCCGAGAGCGCGCCGGATGCCTACCAGCCGATCGTCGCCAGCTTGAACGCGGCACTCGACACGATCCAGCAGAGCCTGCAGTCCGCCGATCAGCGCGGTCAGGCGGCGGAGACTTTCATTGGCCGTCTGCGCGACGGAGCGGCCGGTTTTTCCGACAAGGCGGCGGCTGAAGCCGATGCCCTCTCGGGTCAGCTCGCAGCGCTTGCCGACATGACCGAACGCATGGCGACGGGCTCGAGCCGCATCAGCGCCACCGAGATCAAAGCCACCGAGACAAGGGTTGCTGTCGAGCGCAGCGGCGAGATTGCCGGCCAGGCAATCTCCGCCATGGCCGACATCGAAGCGTCGGCCGAAAAGATCGGCCAGATCATCGGCGTCATCGACGAGATCGCCTTCCAGACCAACCTGTTGGCGCTGAATGCCGGCATCGAGGCTGCAAGGGCAGGCGACAGCGGCCGCGGCTTTGCCGTCGTCGCCCAGGAAGTGCGCGCGCTGGCGCAGCGCTCCGGCGAAGCGGCACGTGAAATCAAGCAGCTGGTGACGGGCACCAAGGCGCAGGTCGAGACCGGCGTCGAGATCGTCGGTCGCACTCAGGATGCGATCAGCAGCATCGTCCAGCAGGTCACATCGATCAATGCCGCCGTCTCCGGTATCGCCCGTGAGGCTGAACAACAGGTCGGCGATCTCAAGGGCGTTGCCTCTGACATCGGTGCGATTTCGCAGGCCGTGCAGGCAAGTGCCGCGATGGCGGGCGAGACGGTCCGGTCTTCCGACGACCTGCACAATGTCATCGTCGAGCTCGGCGAGACGATCCGCAGGTTCCGCGTTGAACGCCGCCACGCGGCCTCACCAACACCGGCCGCCAGCCAGGGACGCGGCCTCGTGGCTCCTGCGGCGATGGCCGACGATGAAATGGCGGCGCCATTGTTCGACGACGGTCCGCAACGTCAGTTCGCCGGTTGGCAACGCTGATCTCAAGGGCACTCAAGAGTTAGCAGTCGAGGAAAACAGGAATGGCCAGCAAAAAGACCGCTCAGAAGACGCTCAGCCTCGCTCCGGTGTTGGACCTGAACGAAGCGACAGCGCTGCATGAGAAGCTTTTGGGCCTGAAGGGCAGCGATCTCACGATCGACGCCTCGGCGGTCGAGCGGGTTGGAACGCTCTGCGTCCAGGTGCTGATGGCCGGCGCCAAGACTTGGGAAGAGGATCATTTGTCTTTCACCTTCAGCAAGGTGTCGGACGCTTTCGAGAAAACGACACAGCTCATCGGGGTCGATATCGATCACCTGATGGCAAAGGAGATTTGAAGAATGAAAAAGCGAGTTCTGACAGTCGACGACTCCCGGACGATCCGAAACATGCTTCTGGTCACGCTGAACAATGCCGGTTTCGAAACGATCCAGGCAGAGGACGGCGTCGAGGGCCTCGAGGTTCTCGAAGAAGCCAATCCGGATGTCATCGTCACCGACATCAACATGCCGCGTCTCGACGGCTTCGGCTTCATTGAAGGCGTGCGCAAGAACGACCGTTACCGCGCTATCCCGATCCTGGTCCTGACCACGGAAAGCGACGCCGAAAAGAAGAACCGCGCCCGTCAGGCCGGAGCTACCGGCTGGATCGTCAAGCCGTTCGACCCGACCAAACTGATTGATGCAATCGAGCGCGTAACGGCCTGAAGTCCGAGGATAGCCTCCAATGGATATGAACGAAATCAAAGAGATCTTCTTCCAGGAATGCGAGGAACAACTCGCCGAACTGGAATCGGGTCTGCTGAAGCTCAATGACGGCGACCGCGATCCGGAAACGGTCAATGCGGTGTTTCGCGCGGTGCACTCGATCAAGGGTGGCGCCGGCGCTTTCGGGCTCGACGACCTCGTCTCCTTCGCCCACGTGTTCGAGACGACACTTGATTGCGTTCGTTCCAACAGGCTCGACCCCGGTCCTGAGGTTCTGAAGGTGATGCTGAAGTCGGCCGACGTGCTCGCCGACCTGACGAACGCTGCCCGCGATGGCGGTAGCGTCGACGAGGCGCGCAGCCGCCAGTTGATCAAGGAACTCGAGGCGCTTGCCAACGGCGAGGTACCGCAGGCGTCGGCCGCTGCCGAGCCGGTCACCAAGGCCGCCCCGGTTGTAACGGCACCCGTCGCCAACGACGAAGGCTTCCAGCCCGTCGCGTTCTCCTTCGACGATTTCGAGGCAGACGAGCCGGCGCTGATGGAGATGCCGACCTACGAGATCGTCTTCAAGCCGAGATCCGATCTCTACGCCAAGGGCAACGAGGCAACGCTGCTTCTGCGCGACCTTTCCCGCCTTGGCGAGATGAGCATCCATTGCGACATGGACGCGCTTCCGGCGCTCGATCGCCTAAATCCGGAATCCGCCTACTTCTCCTGGAAGATCTCGTTGAAGACGGACAAGGGCGAGGACGCGATCCGCACCGTGTTCGAATTCGCCGAGTGGGATTGCGACCTCGAGATTTTGCTGGTCTCCGATGACACAGCCGCTCCGAGCGAAGAGCTGCCGATGCAGCCGGTGCCGTTCGACCTCTCGATCCTCGACGACGAGCCGGCTGTTTCGGTCGGCGTGATCGAGGAAGAAGAGCAGCTGGCAGCCCGGCAGGCGATCCGCGATGCGGCCGTCTCTGCCGCCGGCACGGCCAGCAACGTGCTGCAGATGGCCCAGTCGACCGCCCGTGCGCCTGTTGAAAAGTCGGCCGGTGCCGCCGCCAGTGCCGCGGCGCAATCCGCAGCCGCGCAGCAGGCAGCCGCATCCGCCGCGACACCGACCATCCGCGTCGATCTCGATCGCGTCGACCGCCTGATCAACCTCGTCGGCGAACTGGTGATCAACCAGGCGATGCTGTCGCAGAGCGTGGTCGAAAACGACGCCAACGGCACCTCGTCGATCAACATGGGCCTCGAGGAGCTGCAGCAGCTCACCCGCGAGATCCAGGACTCGGTGATGGCGATCCGCGCGCAGCCGGTAAAGCCGGTGTTCCAGCGCATGTCGCGCATCGTTCGCGAAATCGCCGACATGACCGGCAAGTCTGTCCGTCTCATCACCGAAGGCGAAAACACCGAAGTCGACAAGACGGTCATCGACAAGCTGGCCGAACCGCTGACGCACATGATCCGCAACGCCGTCGATCACGGCCTCGAAACGCCGGAGAAGCGTCTCGCCGCCGGCAAGAGCGCCGAAGGCACCGTGCGCCTGACGGCCAAGCACCGGTCGGGCCGCATCGTCATCGAGCTTGCCGACGACGGCGCCGGCATCAACCGCGAGAAGGTGCGCCAGAAGGCGATCGACAACGATCTGATCGCCGCCGATGCCAATCTCTCCGACGAGGAGATCGACAACCTGATCTTCCACGCCGGCTTCTCCACCGCCGACAAGATCTCCGACATCTCCGGCCGCGGCGTCGGCATGGACGTGGTCAAGCGCTCGATCCAGGCGCTCGGCGGCCGCATCAACATCTCCTCGAAGCCCGGCCACGGCTCGGTCTTCACCATGAGCCTGCCGCTGACGCTCGCCGTGCTTGACGGCATGGTGGTCACGGTCGCCAACCAGACGCTGGTGGTGCCGCTGACGGCGATCGTCGAGACCTTGCAGCCGGAAGCCGCCGCAATCCATTCGTTCGGCTCCAACCAGCGGCTGATATCGATCCGCAACTCCTTCTGCCCGCTGGTCGACGTCGGTCGCATCCTCAACTTCCGCGCCAGCCAGGCAAACCCGGTCGAAGGCGTCGCACTTCTGGTGGAATCCGAAGGTGGCGGCCAGCGCGCACTGATGGTCGACGCCATCCAGGGCCAGCGCCAGGTCGTCATCAAGAGCCTTGAGGCCAACTACACCCACGTGCCGGGCATCGCTGCGGCGACCATTCTTGGCGACGGTCGGGTGGCGCTCATCCTCGATGTCGACACGATCGTGGCCGCCTCGCGTGGCCATTCGCTGAAGGCTGAAATGTCTCTCGCTGCTGCTGGATGAATGCGATGACCTATGCCGCAAGGAATCTGACCACGGACGGACGAGAGCTGATTGCTTTCCGCGTCGGCGATCAGGAGTTCTGCGTGAACGTGATGTCCGTGCGCGAAATCCGCGGATGGACACCGGCGACTGCAATGCCGCATGCGCCGGCCTATATGCTCGGCATCATCAATCTGCGCGGCGCGGTGCTGCCGATCATCGATCTGTCGGCACGCCTCGGCATGAAGCCGGCCGAGCCGACCGTCCGCCATGTCATCATCGTCGCCCAGGTGAAGAACCAGGTCGTCGGCCTGCTGGTCGATGCCGTCTCCGACATACTGACGATTACCGATGACAAGATCCAGCCGACACCTGATGTCATCTCGTCCGAATTCGAAAGGAGCTTCGCCCGCGGCGTGCTCGCGATCGAAGGCCGGCTGATCTGCCTGATAGAACTCGAATCTGTCTTCCCGCAGGAAGAAAGGGAAGCAGCATGAGAAACCAGGCCATTCTGGAGCAGAAGCAGTCGCCCGATGAATGTTTGGCAAGCGGTGAGTATCCGCTGACGCGCCGCGATCTCAGTGAAATCGCAGCGATGATCTATGCCGATGCCGGCATCTATCTCAACGAGACCAAGGCATCGCTGGTCTATTCCCGCCTGTCGAAGCACATCCGCAACCTCGGTCTCAAGGGCTTCCGCGAGTACTGCCAGCTGGTCTCCTCGCCGGCAGGCGCTGCCGCCCGCCGCGACATGCTCTCGCATCTGACGACGAACTTCACCCGCTTCTTTCGCGAGAATCATCACTTCGAGCATCTGAAGACGGAGGTTCTGCCGGAGCTGATTGCCCGCGCCAAGGCCGGCGGTCGCGTGCGTATCTGGTCTGCGGCGTGCTCGGACGGGCAGGAGCCCTATTCGATCGCGCTGACGGTGCTGTCGCTGCTGCCGAACGCGGCCGATTACGACTTCCGCATTCTCGCGACCGATATCGACCCGAAGATCCTGACGCTGGCACGGGCCGGCGCCTATGATGCCACCGCGCTCGAAACGGTCAATCCGGCCATGCGCAAGCAATGGTTCGACGAGGTCAATGCCGGCGGCCGCTTCAAGTGGCAGATCGACGATCGCGTCAAGCGGCTCATCACCTTCAACGAGCTCAACCTGATGGCCCAATGGCCGTTCAAGGGGCCGTTCGATGTCATCTTCTGCCGCAACGTGGTGATCTATTTCGACGAGCCGACGCAGATGAAGATCTGGTCGCGTTTTGCCGGAATGCTCGGCACCAATGGACATCTCTACATCGGTCATTCCGAGCGCGTGTCGGGCGACGCCAAGTCGCAGTTCGACAATATCGGCATCACCACCTACCGCCATACCGGCAAGTTTCATGGAGGACGGGCATGACCGCACCCGCTCGCGTTCTCGTCGTCGACGACTCCGCCACCATGCGTGGCCTGATCACCGCAGTTCTCAATTCCGATCCCGGCGTGACCGTCGTCGGCCAGGCGGCCGATGCGATGGAAGCGCGCCAGGCGATCAAGCAGCTCGATCCCGATGTCGTCACGCTCGACATCGAGATGCCGAACATGAACGGCCTGGAATTCCTCGACAAGATCATGCGCCTGCGCCCGATGCCGGTCATCATGGTCTCGACGCTGACACACAAGGGTGCCGAGGCGACGATTGCAGCACTTGAAATCGGTGCGTTCGATTGCGTCGGAAAACCCCTTCCGGGCGATCCGAACCCCTTCGGCGATCTGATCGACAAGGTGAAGGCCGCAGCCCGCTCGCAGCGAAAGTTCATCATCACCGGCAACAAGGCGGCAGCGCCGACGGCGGCCAATGTCAACGGTGCCTCGGAATATCGGGCAGGGCGCAAGATCATCGCCATCGGCGCTTCCACCGGCGGCGTCGAGGCCCTGATCACCGTGTTGCAGAAGTTCCCGCCGAACTGCCCGCCGACTGTGATCACACAGCATATGCCGCACACCTTCACCAAGAGCTTTGCCGAGCGGCTCAATCGCCTGTGCGCACCGACGGTGCAGGAAGCAACCGATGGCGCACGCCTCGAAATCGGCAAGGTCTATCTGGCCCCGGGCGGCGAGCGCCACCTGCAGGTCTCCAATCCGACGGCGCCTTGCTGCCGTCTGGTCGATCGGGATCCGGTCAACGGCCACCGTCCTTCGGTCGACGTGCTGTTCGATTCGGTCGCCGAACTTGCCGGTCGCAATGCGATCGGCGTCATTCTGACTGGCATGGGCCGTGACGGCGCATCCGGTCTCCTGAAAATGCGGCATGCCGGGGCAAAGACCTTCGGACAAAACGAAAAGACGTGTGTCGTCTACGGTATGCCGAGAGTTGCCTATGAATTGGGCGCCGTCGAAACGCAGCTCCCCCTCGGTTCCATCGGGGAGGAGATACTGAAGACCGCGGCGTTCCGGAAGGAAGGAAGCGAATAATGTCCATCGCCGAAAAAATAAAAGTTCTGATCGTCGACGATCAGGTCACGAGCCGCCTGCTTTTGGGCGACGCCCTGCAGCAGCTGGGCTTCAAGCAGATCACCGCCGCCGGTGATGGGGAACAGGGCATGAAGATCATGGCCCAGAACCCGCATCACCTTGTCATCTCCGACTTCAACATGCCGAAGATGGATGGCCTTGGCCTGCTCCAGGCAGTGCGGTCGAACCCGGCTACCAAGAAGGCGGCCTTCATCATTCTGACGGCGCAGGGCGACCGCGCGCTGGTCCAGAAGGCGGCAGCGCTCGGAGCCAACAACGTGCTGGCCAAGCCGTTCACGATCGAAAAGATGAAGGCCGCGATCGAAGCCGTATTTGGGGCATTGAAATGAACATGGAAGCCGTCGGCAAGCGCGTGCATGTCATTCAGGGCGAGTACAAGGTCTTCAACGATCCCAATGTGGTGTTGTCGACCATTCTCGGTTCCTGCGTGGCCGCGTGCATGCGCGATCCCGTGGTCGGAGTCGGCGGCATGAATCATTTCCTGCTGCCGGGATCGGCGTCGTCGCCCGCTTCCGGCGGCGATGCGACCCGCTATGGGGTCCATCTCATGGAACTGCTGATCAACGGTCTGTTGAAGCAGGGCGCCCGGCGTGATCGGCTCGAGGCCAAGATCTTCGGCGGCGCCAAGACCATCGCCCGGTTTTCGAATGTCGGTGAGCAGAATGCCGCCTTTGCCCGGCAGTTCCTGCTTGACGAAGGCATCCGCATCGTCGGCGAGAGCACCGGCGGTGAACACGGCCGCAAGCTCGAATACTGGCCGTCGTCGGGACGCGCCCGTCAGTACGCACTGACAGGGGTGGAAACCCAGCGCACGGTCCAGCTGGAAGAGCGCCCGGTGATCGCGCCACGTCCGGTCGAAAGCTCCATCGAATTCTTCTGATCCTGCGGGGCATGCTCCGCAGGCGAACCACACGCCTGCACTATCGTCAGAAAAACCACGTGAGAACCGACAATGCAGACTGACTACCAGGGCCACATGCCGCACGTGGAAGAATCGCTGCCCGAAGTGTTGATGCGCGTCGTCACCGAACTTCACGACGTCGCCTATCTCATCGAACGGATCGAGCCTCAGCTGCTCGGCGGTCGGGGCGCCTCGGCACTCGACAATCGCGACGAGATGATGGTGCTGCAGGGCATCGATCTGGCCGTGCAGAAGACCCGCGGCCTGGCCGAGTTCATCGACACGATCACCGCCGTGATCCCCGATACCTGCCTCGTCGACGTGACCACGGCTGTTAGCCTGGTCAAGCTCGCCGACATGAAGAAGGCGCTGGGCAACGGCATGTTGCGTCACGGCCATTCGCAGCCGCTGACCAAGGCGGCGGGCGACTTTGAGGCGTTCTAAAGCCTTCCCAGGAAAAGTGCGGAGCGGTTTTCCGTCAGGGAACGCGTAAAAACAAAGAGAGCGTTTCCGCGCCCCGTTTAAGATGGACGCGCTCTTTTAAGATGGAAGCGCTCTGGCCTTTGGGCTGCATCGTCCGTCGGTGCAGCCAGATTTCTCTACAGCTATATCCCCCGATTTCCCCGAGACTGGCGGCGAAAGCCAAGTTCGCGCAAGTTTCGTTTCCTACGGTCCCGATCGGGGCTGATGGATTCGTGTGTGTTGGAAGTCGTTGCGGGGCACGCGACACCCACCAAACCCAAAATGTTGGAACTGCGCAGGGCGCTCGTCGGATGACCGGCTCGAATGTCCTGCGATACTGGGTGCGGAAACAGAATGAGTCTGTTGAATCAATTTTCGATGTTCACGAAGAACCTCGCCAGTCTGGGGCAAGGCAAGCTGATAGCGCTGGCGGCCGCCGGCATTGTCGCTGTCGGCATGGTCCTGGGGGCCGGTATCTACGTCAACAGGCCATCGTTCGAGACGCTCTATGTCGGGCTTGAGCGAAGCGACGTCACTCAAATCAGCATTGCGCTTGCAGAAGCCAACATCGACTTCAACGTCGGTGCGGATGGCGGCAGCATCCAGGTTCCCGTCGGCATGACCGGCAAGTCCCGTCTGCTCCTGGCCGAGCGCGGCCTGCCGAGCAGCGCCAATGCCGGCTACGAACTCTTCGACAATGTCGGCTCGCTCGGTCTGACCTCCTTCATGCAGGAAGTCACCCGGGTTCGCGCGCTTGAAGGCGAAATCGGCCGCACCATCCAGCAGATCTCCGGTATCGCCGCCGCCCGCGTCCACATCGTGATGCCTGAGCGTGGCAGCTTCCGTAAGGCAGACCAGAACCCGACCGCCTCGGTGATGATCCGCGCCAGCGCCACGGTCGGCCGCAATGCCGCAGCCTCCATCCGCCATCTCGTCGCCTCGTCCGTACCGGGGCTCGACTTCGATGACGTGACCATCCTCGATTCGACCGGCCAGCTTCTCGCCTCTGGCGACGATCCGGCCAACAGCGCCCTCAACCAGTCGCTGGGCGTGGTGCAGAATGTCCAGACCGAGCTTGAGAAGAAGATCGACAACGCGCTCGCCCCATTCCTCGGCATGGACAACTTCCGCACCAGCGTTACGGCTCGTCTGAACACCGACACGCAGCAGATCCAGGAAACGATGTTCGATCCGGAATCGCGCGTCGAACGCTCCACCCGTGTCACCAAGGAAGAGCAGAAGTCCAGCCAGCAGCAGCCGGACAATGCCGCAACCGTACAGCAGAACATCCCGCAGGCCGCTCCGCGCGGCGGTGCCGGCCCGCAGTCGAACGACCAGGCCGAGAAGAAGGAAGAACAGACCAACTACGAGATCAACAGCAAGACGATCGCCACCGTGAAGAACAGCTACACGGTCGAGCGCCTGTCGATTGCGGTGGTCGTCAATCGCGGCCGCCTTGCCGCCATGGTCGGTGAGCCGGTCGATCAGGCAAAGATCGATGCCTATCTTCAGGAGATGCAGAAGATCGTATCGTCAGCCGCCGGCATTGATGCGAACCGTGGCGACGTGGTGACGTTGAACGCCATGGACTTCGTCGAGACGCAGTTGCTTGACCAGGCCATCGCGGGTCCGGGTCTCATGGAGACGCTGACGCGCAATCTTGGCGGCATCATCAACGCGCTCGCCTTCGTCGTCGTCGCCTTCCTGGTGGTCTGGATGGGCATGCGGCCGCTGGCTCGGCAGCTCGGCCTTGGCGGAAGCTCCGGCCAGCTCGCCAACGAATCCGCCGGTCTCGAACTGCCCGATTTCTCCCCTGCGACAGCAGGTGCCGGTGGCGCCCTCATGGACGGCTTCGGCTCCGACTTCGGCTTCGACAGCACCGACGATCTGCTCAGCATGGGCGAAGACGCAGGCGCCTTCAACCGTCGCGTCAAGGAAGGACCGGAAAGGCGCCTTGCACGCATGGTCGAGATCAGCGAAGAGCGCGCCGCAAAGATCCTGCGCAAATGGGCTCTCGAGAAAGCCGCCTGATCACACACAGAAATCGTCTGATAGTGACAAATCCCGCCGCATCGGCGGGATTTTTCGTTTCGCAGGCGTTGCGGGTGCAGCGCTCTTGCCGTCGTGTCCCGTGCAAATATTGTGCGAGTCTCGGCGGTTGCCGGTATCGGCCGCTGAATCCACGGTAAGAATCGTTGTGCCGTCGCCCGAGTCATGGGTGCGGCCCGCGATTGTAATACTTTAACGAGATCTTAATTTTTAGATTCCGCCGTTGCTGCCCGGGTGCGGAAGGTGGGCCGGTTTACTGCGTCTGCCATCGTCAATACACAGATAAATTGGAATATAAATTGGGTTATTCGATAATAATTCTCGACGTATTCGAGTTTTATATATTGATAGACTGCGGTTGTTCGAGTGAATAATTGATGCATTTTCGCAACAGGCGTCAGTCGAAAGTAAAATTCGCCCCTGTTCGAAGCTTCTTCTGACTCTGGTGAATGACGAGATTTGGGCTGAATTTGTGCTCAGCGAGCCGCCCAGCGCTGCGCGAAATCGGTGCGTCAGCGGAGCAGGGGCAATTCGAACGGCAAAACTCTTTTAAATATCAACGCTATGTCAA
This sequence comes from Ensifer sp. ENS11, assembly GCF_014851895.1. Taxonomy (NCBI): domain Bacteria; kingdom Pseudomonadati; phylum Pseudomonadota; class Alphaproteobacteria; order Hyphomicrobiales; family Rhizobiaceae; genus Ensifer; species Ensifer sp. ENS11. Next base: position 564,037 of record NZ_JACVAN010000001.1, read on the forward strand.
AACATGTGCTGCGTGGTGCCCGGGATCGGACAATGCTGAAGCAGCATCTCGGCGAATCGTTTCATGAAAGGGTGGTGAAGTAAATAGCGAGAAGATGACGATGGTTTTTTTTGAGGACGGATGTACATTTTTAACATTGATTCGCGTCCTGAATTGCGACTGGTGGTGATATTCGGCTTGGGCCGGCTGTTGGCGGCGACAGTGCAAGCGCAGGTTCCAGGGCGGTGAATCCGGCACGGGGGCTGACATCATGGACATTTCGCAAGCAGACATAACTGTCTGGCCTTTGCCGACAGCGTCGACACGCCTACGCGGTGGTGGGCTTACGCGTGATCAGTTGTTTCGGCGGCTGGGCGACATGGCGGGGCGCGCCAACCTGGGAAGCGGGCTTGCGGCGCTGACCGAATATGTTGGCGCGAGCCATTATCTCCTGGCGCGATACGATCTCTCGCAGGATAACGGGCTCGACTTCGTCGTCTGCTCGGATTGGCCGTTCGACATCGTCAGACGGCTTTCGGGCATCATCATCGGACTTCATGCCAAGACGACCGAGCTTGAAAAATGCCTCTCGGTGCTGCAGCCAGTGTTCTATTCGCTGCCCGACGACATCGACCTGCCACGGGGCATCAGCCGCGAATATTGCGCGGTCACCTTCAATGTCGGACGGCTGCGCTTCTCGTTGATGCTGCTCGTTCCCGAGGATGTGATCCTGTCGCAGGAGAGCCTGCGCGATGTGACCCTGCTTGCTGGATACCTCGCAAGCTTCACCACACGCGCCGAAGTGCGGCACGATCGCGACTTCGACTTGACCGACCGTGAACTGGAGTGCCTGTCCTGGATCGCCGAGGGCAAGACGAGCGAAGAGATCGCCGTCATTCTCGGGATCTCCCGCAACACAATCAACAACTACATCACCAGCGTCATGCGAAAGACAGCCACGCGAACCCGCTCCGAGGCGATCGCCTATGCCGTCCGCAACAACCTGGTCTGAGGGGCGAGACTGATGACCCATTTCCTCGCCAGTGGACGCAACGACGACGACCAGCGGCACAGCCGTAGCGGCAGGGCGGCGCGCGCGGCCACTCTGATCACACGATTGCAGGCGATGCAGCGTCAGATCAACGCCAAGCATTTCGCCGTCCTGCGGCTCAACGGCAAGGGTATGGGCGCGGTGCGCAAGCTGACCTGCGTGCTCGACAACTGGGGAGTTTCCTCGGAAGCGAACGCGCATGATCTCATAACTCTTTACGGCGACGAGTTGACGGCCCATCTCGACACATCGCTGCTGCCGGTGCTTTGGAATGGCTCGGGCGAACATCAGGCGGCGGAGATGTTCGAGTTCGGGCACTTCGGCCACCGTCTGAAAGCGCGCAAGCTACCCTATTCCGGCATTGCCTTTCCCGTGCGGCTCGGTGCGCAGGGCAATGGATATGTGGTCTTCGCCGGCAGCTATGTCGAAGCGACGACCGAGCAGGTGGTTGATCTGCATGGCCGTAGCTGCACGATCATGACAGACCTTCTGGCGGCTGACGAGAAGCGCATGGTGCGGCCGGAGACGCTGAGTGATCGTGAGATCGCCTGCCTGCAGATGGCCGGCGACGGCCATATCAGCGAAGAGATCGCCGAACGGATGGGGCTCTCCGTCCACACGGTGAACGCCTATCTCGGCGCCGCCACGACCAAGCTCGATTCGGTCAACCGTATTCAGGCGATCGCCAAGGCTATTCGCCTCGGCTACATCAGCTGAAGATCGGGCGACCCGGAGCATTTCCAGGAAAAGTGCGTAGCGGTTTTCCGTCAGGAAATGCGTAAAAACAATAATATAGATCGTTTCTACGGCTCCGTTTAAACCGGAAGCGCTCTAACACGCCAGAGGCAGTTCATAGGATTTGATGAACTTCGCTTCGGTCAGGCTCTTTGCAAGGAAGGCCGTGTTCTCGTCTGGATCCGCCGACGGGTTCTGGAAGGTGATGTGGCTGATCTCGATGCCGGCGGTGTCGTTGCCGAGCGAGAGGCGTACGTAGATGGTGACGCCGCGCGGCTTGAGCTCGAGATCGAGCACGATTTCTGGCTCGCTGTCCCAATCCAGATTGTAATTTCCGCCGAGACCGAAATTGACCGTTCCGGGCAGGAAATAGAGCTCGGCGGCCGATTCAACGAGGTCAGCGAGGCTGGCATAGGATTCGAACCGCAGGAGAGCGATGAAATCCGCGGCGTCGATGAGACGCAACTCGGTCGCCACTGGGCGGATCGCTTCGGCTACTATCTGTTCCCGTCTCTCGGAGAATTCGCACTTTTTCATCGGCGTTACGTCATCCGTTTTGGTTGCGATTGCGCATGCACCCTGTGAATGAGTTCGGCAACTGCCTTGTAAAACACGGGTGGAATCACACTATCGACCGAGACTTGTGCAAACATGGAGCGTGCAAGCGGTGGATCCTCGAAGACGGGAATGCCGTTCTTCTCTGCGATCTCGCGGATTTTGAGGGCAACGAGGTCCTGACCAAGGGCAACGACCACCGGTGCGTCGCTTTCTTCGCGGACATAACGCAGGGCAACGGCATAGTGGGTAGGGTTGGCGATCACCAGGGTTGCCCGTGGCACCGATGAAATCATGCGCTTGCGCGCCCGATCGCGCTGCATTGAGCGCAGGCGCGACTTGACGATCGGGTCGCCCTGCGCCTGCTTCATCTCCTCTTTTACTTCCTGCTTGGTCATCATCAGTTCGGTGTACCAATGGTGACGGGACCAGAAGAGATCGGCGATCGCCAAAACGGCGGTGGCCAGCATGATGACGATCATCACCTGGTTGAGATCGGACGTCATCGTCGAGAAGATCATAACCGGATCGGAGAACATCAGATCGAGCGTCGCGAAGTAGTCGTTCCAGAGAACCAGCACGACGAAGATCGACACGACGATGATCTTGAACAGCGACTTTCCGAACTCCACCAACCCTTGAACGCCGAAGATGCGCTTCAGGCCCGCCATCGGCGAAATCCGGTTCATCTTCGGCTGGATGCGATCGAGCACCGGACGCGGCAGGTTCTGAAAGATCGACGAGCCGACGCCGAAGACGATGAGCAGCACGAAGACGGGAACGAGCAGTGCTGTCGACTTCCACGCGAGGTGCGTCATCAACGCGACGACATCCGTGGCGTTGTTCAGTCGCCAGGCTTCCGGCTGCTCGAAAATGTCCTTGAGCGCCGCGGCAACCGTGCTGGCGCCGTCGGTCAGGAAGAACACGAAGAAGATGTAGATCGCCACAATCGAGGCAAAGGTGGTCGCTTCGCGGGAGAAGGGCACGTTGCCCTTGTCGGCGGCGTCGGAGATCTTCTTCTCCGACGGGGATTCTGTTTTGCTGTCCTTATCCTGATCGTCCGACATGCGACAGGAAATCTCCCGACCGGTTTCCACAAGACAGCGCTGATCTTGCGCTGTTTGTAGTGAACCCGGAAACTAGGGCAGACAAGGGCTTCGCGGGGGCAATCATGCCGGGTCAACAGGAAATGCGGGGGCCGTCGATCTCTCCAAAACAGGAACGCGGGCCAAGGGCCCGCGTTGTGGTTCTACGATCAGGCTTAGCGCCGGTCCTTGAAAGGATACCCGGCGACCGGATGGATCAGGCGGCCTGCGCTTCCTTTTCCTTCAGCTCCAGCTGGCCGCTTGCGGCAAGGCGGATCGCCTCCTGGGTGATCGAGCGGCGGGCGATGGCGATGTCGCGCGGGTTGATGCCGGCATCGCCCATGGCAAGATCGGATTCGATCATGCGGCGCTGGCGTGCGCCGATGGAGGCGAGCACCGATTCGCGCAGGTCCGAGGTCGAACCGCGCAGCGCCATGGTGATGATGTCGGTCGAGACATCGTTGAACAGCTGAACGCGGCTGCGCTGCGGCATGTAAAGAACGTCGTCGAAGAGGAAGATCTTCGGGCGAACCTTCTTGGCCGATTCGGTGCTGAGAGATTCGAGCGAAGCGAGCAGCGTGTCGACCTGCGGCTTGTCGAGCTCGTTCATCACCTCGGCGATCTTGGTCGGACCGGCGGAATTGCGCTCGGCTTCCATCTCGCCGATCATTTCCATGACGCGGTTCTCGATGATCGACGCAGCCTTCGGGCTGACGTCCTTCATGTTGACGGCGCGCTTCAGGATATCCGGCCTCTGCTCTTCGGAGAGCTGCAGCAGGACCTTCGCGCCGAAGCTCGACGGCATCATCGACAAGACATAGGCAATGGTCTGCGGATGTTCCTTGGCCAGCTGCAGCGCAACCGCGACCGGGTCGCATTCCTGCAGTCGGTCCCAGATGTTGGCTTCGTAGGACTGGAAGGTGGCGCGGCGCCCGAGCAGGCCGTCGACTTCGTCCGGGGTCAGGCCTTCCTCGAGAATGCTCTCGATCGCCTTGGCATTGTCCATGAGGCCGGCGCCCTCGGTGAACAGGTCTTCGAATTCGTTGACCAGCGCTTCCAGTTCGTGGGGAGGGATGGCCCGCAGCGACTGCGCCGAAGCGATGATCGCCTGCAGCTCGCTCTGGGTGAAGAACTTCAGCAGCTTTCCGGCGACGGTCTTGCCCATCGCGAGCAGAACGGCTGCTGCCTTGTCGGTCTGGTTGAGAGGTCTGGAGAGTGCCTGAGCCTCAAAACTTTCGAAATCCATCATGGATTCATCCCTCGCCCAATGATTGGGTTCTATGACTTCTTGCTGCCCTTGATCTCGATGAGCTTGACGCCGAACCGGGTGTCGTCGCCTTCGAGAACGGTAATTTCACCACGGCCGATGATCCGGCCGTTGACCATGATTTCGACCGGTTCGCCGATCCGCCGGTCGAGCGAGATCGTCGCGCCTTCGGTCAGGTTCATGAGACCCGATACCTGCATTCGGCTGGTGCCGAGAACGATCTGAACATCGATCGGAATATCCATGATCAGGTCGAGATTGGCGGTCATGCCGCTGCCGGGCGGCGTGTCGGTGACGGTTTCACCGGCATCGAAGTCCGATGCGCCGAAATCGCTGGCGCCGAAGCTGCCGCCGCCGAAATCCGTGGTGGCCGGGGTCTCCGACAGATCGTTGCCAAAGGTGTCCGAACCGAAGTCGCCGCCAAAGGCGCCAAGACCATCGGCCGGAGCGGCGAATTCGCCGCCGAATTCGCCTGCGCCACTGAGCGTGTCTACGCTGCCGAACTCGGCGCCGAAGCCAGCCGGCGCGTCCGTGTCTTTCTTGAGAACACCGCGCAGATCGTCGATCGCCTGGTCGAGTTCCATGTCTCCGACAGCGAGTGCGGCCTGTTCGTTGATTGGTGCTTTCTTGGGTGCCATGTGCGAACTATTCCAGTTGAAGCTTGCCTCAGGCCTACTGCCTGGCGACGGCGAGCCGAATTAACTCATGATGTGGCGAAGGATGTCCTGTTCGGAGCCGTGGGTATCCTTGACCCGCACGGTGTATTTCGCACCCGATCGGCCGAACTCGCAGACGTAGAGATCGCGGCCGTTGGCGTTCACGTCGACGCGAACGTCCTGGGCATCGTGGAAGGGAATGACGTCGCCGGCCCGGAGGCGGCTGATCGTCTCGAGTGTCAGGCTTTCAAGCCGGATGCGTGCCTCGATGGTGACGGCGGAGCGGCGAACCTGCTCCTCCATCTGTTCGGTCCATTCGGACTTCTGCTTGCGGTTCTGGCCGGCACCCTTCGGAAAGACGATCTGCGTCTTCAACAGCACGCTTTGCGGCACGATGATCGAGAAGGTCGACAAAACAGGGCCGAAACCGATCGTCATGTCGATCGCTGCCGCATGAACGTCCTCGACCGCAGGGTCGGGCTTGCCGCGGGAAGCACTGTTGTGGGCGCGGGCAACGATCGGCTCGAAGCCGCCCGACGCGTTGACGGCGGTGCGAAGCACGTCGGCGATCTTCTCGAAGATCGGTTGGGCGACGTCGATTTCGATCGGGGAAAGTGTGCGCGGTTGCGGCTCTTCGATATCGGTCGGCTCCGCGCCCAACAGCGCCTCGACCATGGTGATGATGATCGGGCTGTCGCAGCTGATCAGAAAGTCGGGGCACCAGTTGCGCAAGCAGATGTCGCTGATCAGCACGCCGTTGCCGAGCTCGGCGATCAGGCTGTTGCGCAGGCCGGTGCGGAAGCCCGCATAGCCGATGGCGATGTCGAGGCCGGTTTCCGCCTTGCAGATGTCGGGAAGGAATTCGCCGAACACCTGGCCGAGATCGAGCGCCACCCGGCCGATCGCGCGGTCGTCGCCGAGCGCGCCGGTCATGCGCGCCAGCAGTTTCCTGTCGAAGGGATGAACGTTTGTCGGTGTTCCTGATGTCATGGGATCAAGCCGCCTTGCTTTCGCTGCCGCCGCCGGGGTTCATCATCTCCTGCTCGACGGCGTCGATCGAAGGACGCTCATAGGCCGAAATCGTCTTGCGGCCGTATTCAAGCGCGACCTGCGGAACCGAGCCGTTCATGTAGGCAAGCAGCGTCTGCTTGACGATGATGTAGAGCCGGTTCTGTTTTTCGCGGACGGATTTGATGTTCGCGACCAGCGGAGCGACGATCGAGTAGGAGAGGAACACGCCGAGCAGGGTGCCGACGAGTGCGGCGGCGATCTTGGCGCCGAGAACCTCAGGCGCTTCGCTGATCGCGCCCATCGCCTTGATGACGCCGAGAACCGCCGCGACGATGCCGATCGCCGGGAAGGCGTCGCCCATGATCGTCAGCGCGTGGTAGGACTTCATCTTGTCGTGGGTGATCGTCTGGATTTCTTCATCCATCAGCGCCTCGATCTCATGCGAGCGGGCGTTGCCGATGATGATCAGGCGGACGTAGTCGCAGATGAAGGCCGTCAGTTCCTTGTTTTTCAGCACGGTCGGCGCCGACAGGAAGATCGAGGATTCTTCGGGGTTGTCGATGTGGCTTTCGATCTCGTTGCGCGACTTGGTTCTCAGATCGCGCATCAGCGAGTAGAGAACGCCGAGCGTGTCGAGATACTCCCGCTCCTTGGGAACCTTATGGCGAAACGCTTCGCCGAGAGCCTTTCCGGTATCCTTCACCACCTTCATGGAGTTGGCCATGATGAAGCCGCCGATACCGGCGCCGCCGATGATCAGCAGTTCGAAAGGCTGGTTGAGGACTTCCATGTGGCCGCCCATGGCCACGTAGCCGCCGAGAATACAGCCGAAAGTCACAAGAAGCCCGATGATGATGTTCATTTTCGATACCTGACACGATCCCATTTTCGTCTAACGGGATAAGGTTTCTTCCTTGCGTGAGGCTGGCCGTCGAAGCGGCGGAAATCATTGCGGTGGAACAGGTTCGCGCAAGCCAATCCGGTCAGGATTTGCTATGGCCGGCTCTCCAGTCGCGCCCGTCTCACTCCGCTAAGGGCGACCGATCGTGACCACGACCTATACGAGCTACAAGCTGATTACGGCCGACTTGGGCAAGTCGCTGGAGCGCGTCGCCGAGGAACCGGACGTCGCCCGCGAGACCGAATATTATCTTTCGAAGATCGGCGACATAAAAACGATCGACCAGTTTTTCGCTGACACGCGCCTCTACAACTATGCGATCAAGGCGCACGGTCTCGAAGACATGGGCTACGCCAAGGCCTTCATGCGCAAGGTCTTGACCGAGGGCGTCGACAACGAGGATGCCTTCGCCAACAAGTTGACCGACAGCCGCTACAAGCAGCTGGCCGAATCGCTGAATTTCGCCCTTCACGGCGAGGCGGCCACCTCCTTCGATCGCGCCCAGAAGGGCGTCGTCGACAAATACGCCCGCCAGACGCTCGAGCAGAGTGCCGGCGAGGAGAACGCCGGCGTGCGGCTCGCGCTCTATTTCGCCCGCATGGCGCCGTCGATATCAAGCGGTTACGCCATCATTGCCGACGAGGCGCTGGCGCAGGTGGTGCGCACCACGCTGCAGCTGCCCGACGAATTCGCCGGCACCGAGGTCGACCGTCAGGCGGCCGCCTATGAGGACGCAATCGACCTCAAGGACTTCCAGGATCCGGCCAAGCTGACGGACTTTCTCGATCGCTTTACGGCGCTTTGGGAAATCAACAATTCAACGGACGGTTACGACCCGCTTGCGGTTTTCGGCGCGTCGAGCGGCTACGGCATCTCTTCCGACCTGCTCCTGTCCATCAACAGCCTGAAACTCGGGGGACGCTGAACGTGCAGACCGGTCTTTACGTTGCGATTTCGTCGCAGATGGCGCTTGAAAAGCGTCTCAATACACTTGCCGACAATATCGCAAACTCGGGCACCGTCGGTTTCCGCGGCACGGAAGTGAAGTTCAACCAGATGCTCGGCGATACCAAGCCGACCAAGGTTTCCTACGTCAGCAAGGGCGAAGAGTTCCTCAATAGCAGCAACGGTTCGCTGACGCGCACCGGAGGCATGTTCGATTTTGCCGTCAAAGGCGATGCCTGGTTTCAGATCGACACGCCCTCGGGTCCGGCGCTGACGCGCGACGGTCGCTTCACGCTGACCGAAACCGGCGAACTGGTCACCATTCGCGGCTATCCGGTTCTCGACGCCGGCGGCGCGCCGATCCAGATCAATGGCTCGGGCGGCGACGTGACCGTCGGCGCCGACGGTGCCCTGCACCAGAACGGTGTCGCGGTCGCCTCGCTCGGCCTCTACCAGGCCGACTTCAGCAAGGGCTTCATGCGCCTCGACAACAGTGCGGTGCTTCCGGCGGTACAGCCGGAACCGGTCGTCGATCGCTTCGATGTCGGCGTCATGCAGGGGTTCCTCGAAGAATCCAACGTCAACGCCATCGCGGAAATGTCGCAGCTGATCATGGTCACCCGCGCGTTCGACAACATCACCGCGCTGATGCGTGACAGCGAAGGGTCGCTCGACGAAGCGATCAAGACGCTCGGTGGCAGCCGCTAAGGCGTGACGGGAAACGGTATGGAACGCGAAGGCCTGAAGACGAGCGCCGCATCGACATCGCTGGCTGCCCTTGCCGGCCTGGTCGAACGCTACGCCAAACCTGAACATTCGATTGCGCCGGGCGGCCACGTCCAGACGATCTCTCCGGGCCACTATACGGTGACCGGCCTGTCGCGACATGTCCGGCTCGGCGATTTCGTCGCGCACAAGAGTTCGACTGGAACGCATCTCGGCGAAGTGGTGCGCGTCGAGCCTGAACGCGTGGTCGTCTGCCCGATCGAGCCGGGCGATCCGATCGGCATCCACGATACAGTCATCCGCAAGGGCGCCTTCCGCATCGCGCCGACCGACCAATGGTGCGGCCGGGCGATCAACGCGCTTGCGGAGCCGATCGACGGCCTCGGTCCGCTGCTGCAGGGCGACGTCCGCCGCTCGATTTCCAACACGGCACCGCCGTCGATGACCCGCAAGCGTGTGGAGCAGGGGTTCCGCACCGGTGTGCGGGCGATCGATATCTTTTCGCCGCTCTGCCTCGGACAGCGCCTCGGCATTTTTGCCGGTTCCGGTGTCGGCAAATCGACGCTGCTGTCGATGCTTGCGCGCGCCGATGCCTTCGACAAGGTGGTCATCGCGCTGGTCGGCGAACGCGGCCGCGAAGTGCGCGAATTCATCGAGGACACGCTCGGCGACAATCTTTCCAAATCGGTTGCCGTTGTCGCGACCAGCGACGAAAGCCCGATGCTGCGCAAGATGGCGCCGCTGACCGCCGTCACCATTGCCGAGCACTATCGTGACAACGGCGACAACGTGCTGTTGATCGTCGACAGTGTCACCCGTTTCGCCCATGCGATCCGCGAAGTGGCGACCGCATCAGGCGAGCCGCCGATCGCCCGCGGCTATCCGGCCTCGGTCTTTACCGAATTGCCGCGCCTGCTTGAGCGTGCTGGTCCCGGCGCTGAGGGCGCCGGCACCATCACTGCGATCATCTCGATCCTGGTGGACGGCGACAACCACAACGATCCCATCGCCGACTCGACGCGCGGCATTCTCGATGGGCACATCGTGCTCGAACGCAGCCTGGCGGAAGAAGGCCGCTATCCGCCGATCAATCCGCTGGCGTCGATCTCCCGTCTGGCACGCAAGGCTTGGACGCCGGACCAGGAAAAGCTGGTGTCGCGGCTGAAGGCGCTGATCCACCGCTTCGAGGAAACGCGCGACCTGCGCCTGATCGGCGGCTATCGCCCGGGTGGCGATCCCGATCTCGACATGGCGATCAAGCAGGTGCCGGTGATCTACGACGTGCTGACACAGACGGCGAGCGAGCCGCCGACGCAGGATGCTTTTTCCGATCTTGCCGGTGCGCTGAAGGCCGCGGCAATGGGCAATCAGCCGGGTGCTGCAGGGATGAGGCCGAGGTGATGGGTGTGACCGACTACGACGCCGACGAAACGATCCGCCAGCGCAAGCGCGAATCCGGCATGCCGATGATCGACAAGGCGCTGGCCGCAACCGGCATCATGCTGGCGGCCCTTGCGACCTTCTTTCCCTGGTACGCCTTTTTCAATCAGGACAAGTTCACGATGCCGCCGTTGTGGCAGGGCTCGACGCGTGATCTGCCGGAGAAGCCAGCGCGTAGCGTCCTGTCAGTATCGCCGTTGGCAATGTCCGATATGGACGGAGAAACCGTCGCGGCAATCGACCAACTGACGACGGCGACCGTTCCAAGCCTTGGCGGCGGCCCGGCCGTCGAGGGGACCGCTCCGAAGGAGGGGCTCGAGCAGCCATTCCCAGGCAAATCCGGCTTCAAGCTGATGCATGTCGCCAACGGTCGGGCTCTGATCGAGGATACGACCGGCATGTATATCGTGCGCATCGGTTCGATCCTGCCGGACAACAGCCGGCTGGCGACGCTTGAAGAGCGCGATGGCCGCTGGGTGATGATCACGTCGGGCGGCGAGGTCTACCAGGCCGACTGACCGGCCCCCATTTTCCGATCGTTCTTCTCCGTTGCGGGTTCGTCACTGTCCGCAACGGATAATGTCCTGCGTGTTTTGGATGCGTTCCGGCATCAGCACCAAGCTCGTTTCCGACGACAAGTCCCACGCAAGATTACCGACCTAGGTTCGCATCACCAAGCATGGAGCTTTTGATGCAACCGATTCAGCTTTTCGAACTCGCGTCCCGGCAGGCCCAGTGGCTGACCGTCCGCCAGAACGTGGTGGCCGGCAACATCGCCAACGCGAATACGCCGCACTACAAGGCCAAGGACGTCAAGCCGTTCGAAAGCGTGTTGGAAAGCACCGGCATCCAGATGGCCGCGACCCACAAGGCGCACTTCACCGAGAGCCTCGAAGCCTCGCAGGTGGCTGAGGTCGGCATGCTTGACGGCGTTCAGATCCAGCAATCCGGCAACAGCGTCGCGATCGAGCAGGAAATGATGAAGACCGGTGAGATCAAGCGCGACTACGAGCTCAGTGCCGGGCTCGTCAAAGCGTTTCACCGTATGATGCTCATGACGGTACGGAAGTAACAACCATGGATCCTTTGACTTCGGCCATGAAGGTCTCGGCCTCCGGTCTGCAAGCAGAATCGACCCGCCTGCGCATCGTTTCCGAAAACATCGCCAATGCACGCTCCTCCGGCGACGCACCCGGCGCCGACCCGTACCGGCGCAAGACCATCAGCTTTGCAGCCGAGGTCGACAGGGCCAGCGGCGCATCGCTCGTCGAGATCGAGCGGCTCGGCACCGATGATTCTGACTTCACCATCGAGTTCGACCCGGGCAATCCGGCCGCCGACGAGAAGGGCATGGTCAAGATGCCGAACGTCAACATCCTGGTTGAAATGGCCGACATGCGCGAAGCCAACCGCGCCTATGAGGCCAACCTGCAGACGATCAAGCAGTCGCGCGACCTGGTTTCCCAAACAATCGACCTGTTGAGAGCATCACAATAATGATCGACGCAATTAATTCTGTCGGCGCATTTTCGGTCATGAAAGAGGCCGAAGGTACCCGCCTTACGTCCTCTTCGTCGTCGGTCTTCGGTGCGGCCAGCGCCACCCCGGCGGCCCCGCAATCCCAGAGCTTTGCCTCGGTTCTCGGCGACATGGCGACCGACGCTATCGGCGCGATGAAGAAAGCCGAAGGCGCATCGCTCGACGGCATCCGCGGCCAGGCCAACACCCGTGAAGTCGTCGATGCGGTGATGAACGCCGAACAGTCACTCCAGACCGCAATCGCGATCCGCGACAAGGTGGTGACCGCCTACCTCGAAATCGCGCGCATGCAGATCTGAAGGAACGAGACATGAAGGCCCTTTCCATTGCCGCAACCGGCATGAACGCCCAGCAGCTGAACCTCGAAGTGATCGCGAACAACATCGCGAACATCAACACCACCGGCTACAAGCGTGCCCGCGCAGAGTTTTCCGACCTGCTTTATCAAACCGAGCGCGCCCAGGGCGTGCCGAACCGCTCCAACCAGGCGATCGTTCCGGAAGGTGCGATCATCGGTCTCGGCGTCCAGACGGCCGCCGTGCGCAACCTGCATATCCAGGGCAGCCTGGTCAGCACCGGCAACGACTACGACCTCGCGCTGGTCGGCCGTGGCTGGTTCCAGGTCGAAACGCCCGATGGCGAGACGGTCTATACCCGTGCGGGCGCCTTCAACAAGAATGCCCAGGGCCAGCTGGTGACGATCGACGGCTACACCGTCGTGCCGGGCGTCACCGTTCCGCAGGACGCCACCGAAATAGCCTTCACCAGCTCCGGCCAGGTAATGGTGCGCATCGGTAACGATCCGGCGATGCAGGAAATCGGCCAGCTGACGGTTGCCAACTTCGTCAATGAAGCGGGTCTCGAGCCGCAGGGCGAAAACCTGTTCAAGCAGACGCCGGCCTCCGGCGAGCCGATCGTCGGCACGCCGGCTGATCCGGGTTTTGCGCTGATCAAGCAGAAGTATCTCGAAGCGTCGAACGTCGATCCGGTCAAGGAAATCACCGACCTGATCTCGGCCCAGCGCGCCTATGAGATGAACTCCAAGATTATCCAGGCCGCCGACGAGATGGCGGCTACGGTGAGCAAGAACCTCAGATAACGGAAGAGGGGGCAAACATGACGTTTCGCCGAGCCGCAGGAATGACAGCTCAGAAGGACGGTTCCGCGCCAAGGGCGCGGCACGTGGTGGCGGGCATTTTGCTCGCCGCCGCTTTCCTGTCGCCTTCGGCAGGCTTTGCGGAACGGCTGACGGCAGTCATCCCCAAGCAGACGATTTACCCAGGCGAAGCGATCGACGCGAGCCGGGTCGAGATCGTTGATGTGACCAATCCCGATCTGACGGATGGTTATGTCAGGACGTTGAGCGAGATCGACGGCAAGGTAAGCAAGCGCACGCTGCTCCCCGGCCGCGTCATCCTGGCCTCCGCGCTGCGCGAGCAATATGCGGTCGAGCGCGGCTCCACCGTCCGTCTGATCTTCAGCAATGGTGGTCTCACCATCAGCGCGGCCGGTTCGCCCCTTCAGGACGCCGCGGTCGGCGATCTGATCCGGGCTCGCAACATTGATACTGGCGTTATCGTTTCCGGAACGGTGATGGCCGACGGCACGATACATGTGGTGGCGAAATGAAAATGCTTGCCTGCAAATGGTTCCTGACGCTGGCCGTCGCGCTGTCCACAGCGATGACGCCCGCCTTTGGCGCGTCGCGAATCAAGGACGTTGCCTCGCTGCAGGCCGGCCGCGACAACCAGCTCATCGGCTACGGCCTCGTCGTCGGCCTTCAGGGAACGGGTGACAGCCTGCGCGCGTCGCCGTTTACCGATCAATCGATGCGCGCCATGCTGCAGAACCTCGGCATTTCGACCCAGGGCGGAGAATCGCGCACGCGCAATGTCGCCGCCGTTCTCGTCACGGCGAACCTGCCGCCCTTTGCCAGCCCCGGCAGCCGCGTCGACGTGACCGTCGGATCGCTTGGCGATTCCACCTCCCTGCGCGGTGGTACCCTGGTGATGACCTCGCTCTCGGGCGCCGACGGCCAGATTTATGCGGTCGCGCAAGGGTCGGTCGTCGTCACCGGTTTCAATGCGCAAGGCGACGCGGCAACGCTCAACCAGGGCGTCACGACGTCAGGGCGCGTGCCGAACGGCGCCATCATCGAGCGCGAGCTACCGTCGAAATTCAAGGACGGCTTCAACCTCGTGCTGCAGCTGCGCAACCCCGACTTCTCCACCGCGGTCGGCATGGCCGCGGCGATCAACAAATATGCCGCGGCGCGATATGGCGGCCGCATCGCCGAAGCCCGGGATTCGCAGGCCGTTCTCGTCGAAAAGCCGAAGATGGCCGACCTTGCGCGGCTGATGGCGGAGATCGAGAACATCGTCATCGAAACGGACGTCCCTGCAAGGGTCGTCATCAACGAACGCACGGGCACGATTGTCATCGGTCAGGACGTGCGCGTCAACGAGGTGGCCGTCAGCTATGGCACCTTGACAGTGGAGGTCAGCGAGACGCCGACGGTGGTTCAGCCGCTGCCGTTCGCGCGCGGCCAGACGGCGATGGAGCCGAACACCACCATCGATGCTCAATCCGACGGCGGCACGGTCGCCATTCTCAATGGGTCCAGTTTGCGGTCGCTCGTTGCCGGTCTCAATAACATCGGCGTCAAGCCGGACGGCATCATCGCCATCCTGCAGAGCATCAAGACGGCCGGGGCCCTTCAGGCGGAGCTTGTCCTGCAATGATGAACATCGACCGCCTTCTCGGAAGATCCCGCAACATCCTGCTCGCATCGGTTGCCGTCGCGTCGATGCTGGCGATGCCCGGCGCCTTCGCCCAGGACGTCACCGCGCCGCCCGCCAGCAACGCCACAGCCAACGAAATCCAGCAGTTCTGCACCAACATCGCCGATGCTGCCCGCGACCAGCGCTACGTGCTGCAGCGCAAGGAACTCGAGGCTCTTCAGGCGAATGTCGACGACCGGATCGCGACGCTCGAAAAGCGGCGCGAGGAGTATGAAGACTGGCTGAAGCGCCGCAACGACTTCCTCAAGCAGGCCGAGATTGGCCTCGTCGGCATCTACAAGACGATGAAGCCGGATGCTGCCGCGGGCAAACTTGAATTGGTCCGTCCGGAGATTGCCGCCGCGATCGTCATGCAGCTGCCGGCGCGGCAGTCGTCGCTGATCCTCAGCGAGATGAGCGACGAGAAGGCCGCCATCCTGACCAACATCATCTCGAGTGCCAGCGATCCGAACACCTCGAAGGAACCATCATGAAAATGCGTCTAACGGCCATATTGGCCGCGGGCCTCCTCGCAGGATGTCAGAACCAGGCCATCAACGAGATCGGCCGTGCCCCCGCCATGAGCCCGATCGGCAGCGGTCTGCAATATACCCAGACACCGCAGCTGGCGATGTATCCCAAGGAGCCGCGCCATGTCGCCAACGGTTTCTCGCTCTGGAACGACCAGCAGTCGGCGCTCTTCAAGGATGCACGCGCGCTTAACGTCGGCGACATCCTGACGGTCGAGATCGCCATCAACGACAAGGCGTCGTTCGACAACAAGACCGATCGCAGCCGCAAGAACACCAGCGGCTTCAACATCGGCGCGAGCGGGCAGTCGGAAGCCAGCAGCTTTGGCTGGTCGGGTGACCTGAAATACGGCTCGAACACCAAGACCGAAGGCGACGGCTCGACCGAGCGGGCCGAAAAGCTCCAGCTGCTTGTCGCGGCAGTCGTCACCGGCGTGCTCGAAAACGGCAACCTTCTGATCAGCGGTTCGCAGGAAGTTCGCGTCAACCAAGAGCTTCGCATCCTCAATGTCGCTGGTATCGTGCGCACGCAGGACGTCGACTCCGAGAACGTGATCTCCTACGACCGGATTGCCGAGGCACGCATTTCCTATGGTGGTCGCGGCCGCCTGACCGAAGTGCAGCAGCCGCCTTACGGCCAGCAGATCATGGACCTGATTTCGCCGATCTGATCGGCAGGGAATGGCAAGATGGAAGAATTCGATACCGCCGCGCCCGTGAAATCACCGTCGAAGGTGATGACGATCGCCATCGTTGCCGTCCTGACGCTCGTCGCCGGCGGCGGCGGCTGGCTGGTCGGCGCCATGCTGGCGCCGCCGCCGCCCAAGGAGCAGGTGGAGGCGACCAAGGACACAGCTCCGAACGCAACCGGCGAGGAGGGCGTTCCGAAGATCGCGACGGAAGCCAACGGCGTCGTCCAGCTTGACCCGATCACCACGAACCTTGCCTACCCCTCGGAAAACTGGATCCGGCTCGAGGTGGCGTTGCAGTTCGACGGTGTCCCGGACCCGGCGATGGCCGAGCAGATACACCAGGATATCGCCGCCTATCTGAAAACCGTGTCGCTGCAGCAGATCCAGGGGCCGCGCGGCTTTCAATATCTCCGGGATGACATTCAGGAGCGGGTTGACCTGCGCTCGGATGGGCGCGTAACCAATGTTATGTTCAGAACCTTCGTCATTCAATGATTCGCTAAATGATCCGGCTCATCGCCTTCATAGTCGCCATGATGGCGATGTCCGGAATTGCCGGCGCCCAGAGTTTTCCCTCTGACATCCTGAACACGCCCATCGACGGATCGGCCGCCTCCTGGATCATCCGGACGTTCGGCCTTCTGACCGTTCTTTCGGTGGCGCCCGGCATCCTGATCATGGTCACCAGCTTTCCGCGCTTCGTGATCGCCTTTGCCATCCTGCGCACCGGCATGGGCCTGGCGACGACACCGTCGAACATGATCATGGTTTCGCTGGCGCTGTTCATGACCTTCTACGTCATGGCTCCGACCTTCGACCGCGCTTGGCGCGACGGCATCGACCCGCTGATGAAGAATCAGATTACGGAAACGGAAGCGCTGCCGCGCATCGCCGAGCCGTTCCGCGAATTCATGCTCGCCAATACCCGCGACAAGGATCTGCAGCTCTTCATCGATATAGCCAAGGAAAAGGGCCAGACCGTCGTCGTCAACGACAAGGTCGACCTGCGCGCCGTCGTTCCCGCCTTCATGATCTCGGAAATCCGCCGCGGCTTCGAGATCGGCTTCCTCATCATGCTGCCATTCCTGGTGATCGACCTGATCGTTGCCACCATCACCATGGCGATGGGCATGATGATGCTGCCACCAACGGCGATCTCCCTGCCGTTCAAGATCCTCTTCTTCGTGCTGATCGACGGCTGGAACCTGCTCGTCGGCAGCCTGGTACGCTCGTTCAGCTGACCAGCGAACCCGCTCCTCTTCGTTCTTTCAGCCTTGGCTTGTCGCCACGCGCCGTCTCCTGTGCGTGGCCGCGGCTGCTGCAGAAATATCCTCAAGTGTCATCGACCCAGGCACCAGCCGGTGAGTTTGAAACGTTGTCTTGCCCTTGTCGCGCTGTGTTTGATGCGCTGAGCTAAGCTGTAAGCAACGCGCCGGTTCTTGCGTAAAGCCGAACGAAAAACCCCGCCGGATGGGCGGGGTTCAGGAGGGTTATGATGTGCCGGCGGTTGAGCCCGCCTTCTGACTTTACTGTGCGAACGATCCTGTACGTACCGGCAGTGCCGGCACGTCGATGAGAGCAGGCTCCAATCCCTTCTTCGCGCGGTCGGCCATCGCCTCATAGGCCTGCTCGAGGTGGCGGCAGAAGCGTTCCGCATCAAAGAGCGGCATCTGCAGCCGGTTGTCGGCGAGCTTCTGCTTGTATTCGGCTACCTTGCCGCGGGTCTCGTAAAGGGCGATCGCCTGCCCGACATAGTCGTCGACATCGGCGGCAACGAGTTCCGGCACGCCGATTGCGCGCAGCAGGCTTTCGCTGACGCGCGAGGCGAAGTGCGTGCCCTTTGGCGTCAGCACCGGCAAGCCCATCCACAACTGCTCCGACGTCGTGGTGTGTCCGTTACAGGGGAAAGTGTCGAGGCCGAGGTCGGCGACTGGGATACGCGCCAAGTGTTGTTCGTACTCGACCTTCGCGCAGAAGATAATGCGTTTTGTGGCGATGCCGTAGCTCTGGAAACGCCGAAGAATATGAGCCTGGGCTTCCGGCTTGGGGCACATCAGCCAGAGAACGCTGTCAGGCGTCCTGCGCAGGATCCCAGCCCATGCCTTCATGGTTTCGACGGTGATCTTGCGGTTGGCGTTGAACGATGCGTAGACGAAAGCATCTTCCGGCAGGCCCGCTTGCGTGCGTGTCATCGCTGCCGGCCGTGGCCGGCCGGCAGGGTCGTTCGGCTGGTAGGTCTCGGGCAACCGGCAGAACCGCTCGTAGTAGTGGTCCTCGCTGCCATCGGGAAGGACGTGACGGTCGCCGATGATGTAGTCGAGATCGACGTTGACGGTGGTGCCGGGGAAACCGAGCCATGTCGCCTGCACAGGTGCGGTCTTGTGGTTGAGTATGGCAACGCGACTGTTCATCGTATGGCCCTTGAGATCGACGAGGATATCGATCTGCTCGTCGCGGATCGTCTGGGCGGCCTGCTCGTCGGAAAGGTTTTCGATGCGGACGATTTTGCCCCAGGTCTGACGCCCTTCGCCAGCAACGGCGAGGTGTTTCTCCGGCGTGTAGCAGAAGAGCGTCACGTCGAATTTCTCGCGATCATGCAAGGTCAGCACGGCTTGCAGGAGCTTCATCGTCGCGTGCGGTCCCCAGAAGTCGTTCGAAAGGTAACCCAGCCGTATCTTTTTGCCCCACACGTGCTGCATCTTGCGGCGTTCCTCGGGCAATGTTGGTGGGAACGGCTGATCAAGCGCAGCGGCCAGGCGGTTCAACTTTTCATCGCGGCACCAGTGCACATTGTAGAAAGGCGTTTCCGCGCGCAGAAATTTGCGGTTGGTCGCCTGGATCGCACGCTCCAGCGCCTGCGCATAGTTTTCGATTTCGTTGAAGTTGTTCACTTCCTGCATGAAAACGAGATAAGCCGACAGCAGGACCGGGTTCGATGGCGTCCGCCGGAACAGGTTGGTGACGATCTCGCGATCATCGTTGTTTCCGACATCCGACGTCAGCAGCTTTGCCGCCAGCACCTGGTGTTCCTGCCGCGCGCTCGCCGAGAGTGTCGATTTGAAAGGGCTGAGAATGTCGGCCTGGTCGCGCTTCAGGAACAAGGTCACGATGATGTAGGCAAGTTCGGGATCGGTCTTTGCCTGCTCGAGCAAGGGCCGGCCGAGGCTTAAGGCCTGATCATCATTGCCGCAGGCGAAATGCAGCTTCATGGCCTCGGCCAGGAAATGCTCCGAACGCAATCCGCCTTCTTCGCCGGCCAGCTGATAGGCTTGTGCAGCATCGCTCCGGAAGCCGAGCTTCAGCAGTACCTTTGCCAGAAGCGCATAGGTCTTGGCATCACGGGTAAGATCGAGCAGCTGATTGAGGGTATCGAGCGCCTCGGTGTACTGGCCTTTTTGATACTGCCGCGAAGCGGAAGAGAAGATGGTGTGGGCGTTCAAGGGAAGCTCCATGGGATAAGCGCAACCGTTGTCACCGCGCGAGCCTGTGCAACGTCAATGTTCCAGGGTGTTGTTTTGAAGCAGAAACCTTGCCCCAAGCGGGATTGCTGAGCGATTTGCGTATTGTTTGCCAATAAACGCGATGTCGATGAAGTCATTCGCGGGCGACGGGGTGGCGGCAAAGTAACGTGCCGTTAACCATAGGATTTTGCTTAGAAAATATCCTTCCGCCTTAATGAAATCGCAAGCTTTGGGAGGGATATTCACCTTCACATGACGGGTTTGGTTTCCTTCACTTGAGTGAGCGGAGCCGAGTGGCATGAAGCCGGTCCGTCATTGCCGGTAGACGTATTCAGTCCGGCATGTCCCCAACCGTGTAACCTTGTAAATTTGAGGGACAGTCTCATGACTTCTATTATGACCAACAACTCGGCAATGGCCGCACTCTCCACGCTGCGTTCGATCAATTCCTCGATGGAAACGACGCAGGACCGTATTTCGTCCGGCTACCGCGTTGGTAACGCTTCCGACAACGCCGCTTACTGGTCGATCGCAACGACCATGCGTTCGGACAACAAGGCCCTCGGCACAGTTCAGGACGCACTCGGCCTCGGCGCTGCCAAGACCGACGTTGCTTACACCGGCATGAAAGCCGCGATCTCGGTCGTCGACGAAATCAAGGCAAAGCTGGTTGCTGCCAGCGAGCCGGGTGTTGACAAGTCCAAGGTCCAGAAGGAAATCACGCAGCTGCAGGATCAGCTGAAGAGCGTGGTCAAGTCCGCTGGCTTCTCCGGCGAAAACTGGCTCTACACCGCTTCCGGCGCAACTGCTCCGGGCACGAAGTCGATCGTCGGTTCGTTCAACCGTGACGCTTCTGGCAACGTCAGCCTGACGACGCTCGACGTCGACACGACCAAGACCATGCTGATCGACGAAGCAGCAACAGCAAACGGCCTGCTCACAGACGCACTCAAGGACTCCACTGGCACGGCCATCGCCGGCGTCAGCGTTCTGACCCTCGACATCAGCACTGGGGTAACGGCAACGACACTGGCCAACTACCTCAGCGGTGTCGACACTGTCCTGAAGAGCATGACCGATGCCGCTTCGGACCTCGGCGCCGTCAACAAGCGCGTCGATCTCCAGAAGGACTTCGTCGACAACCTGATGGACTCGATCGAATCGGGCGTCGGCAAGCTGGTTGACGCCGACATGAACGAAGAGTCGACCCGCCTGAAGGCTCTGCAGACGCAGCAGCAGCTCGGCATCCAGGCTCTCTCGATCGCCAACAGCAGCTCGCAGAACATCCTGTCGTTGTTCCGCTAAGCGGTCCAGACACCGGCGACTTCGGTCCCGGACTGCAAAACGAAAAACCGCGTCTCCATCGAGGCGCGGTTTTTCTTTTGTCGGTATGTTTTTTTCGTCTGCGGCTTCAAGCTTCGTTAACCATCTTGGTGTTTTCTGTGGCTATCGAAACGGCGGGTTAACCAACAAGATTAACGCGTTAGCAGGCATGAAGCTGGCCGCCGGTTCCCGGTAATCCCGGAATGTCCCTTTCAATCCAGTTTTCCCAAGGGGCACTCAGCCAATGACGTCTATCATGACCAACAACGCGGCAATGGCCGCACTCTCCACGCTGCGTTCGATCAATTCCTCGATGGAAACGACGCAGGACCGTATTTCGTCCGGCTACCGCGTTGGTAACGCTTCCGACAACGCCGCTTACTGGTCGATCGCAACGACCATGCGTTCGGACAACAAGGCCCTCGGCACGGTTCAGGACGCACTCGGCCTCGGCGCAGCCAAGACCGACGTTGCTTACACCGGCATGAAAGCCGCGATCTCGGTCGTCGACGAAATCAAGGCAAAGCTGGTTGCTGCCAGCGAGCCGGGCGTTGACAAGTCCAAGGTCCAGAAGGAAATCACGCAGCTTCAGGAACAGCTTAAGAGCGTCGTCAAGTCCGCTTCGTTCTCCGGCGAAAACTGGCTCTACACCGCTTCCGGCGCAACTGCTCCGGGCACGAAGTCGATCGTCGGTTCGTTCAACCGTGACTCCAACGGCAATGTCAGCCTGACGACGCTCGACGTCGACACGACCAAGACCATGCTGATCGACGAAGCAGCAACAGCAAACGGCCTGCTCACAGACGCACTCAAGGACTCCACTGGCACGGCCATCGCCGGCGTCAGCGTTCTGACCCTCGACATCAGCACTGGCGTAACGGCAACGACACTGGCCAATTACCTCAGCGGCGTTGACACCGTCCTGAAGAGCATGACTGACTCTGCTGCAGACCTCGGTGCGGTCAACAAGCGCGTCGACCTCCAGAAGGACTTCGTCGACAACCTGATGGACTCGATCGAATCGGGCGTCGGCAAGCTGGTTGACGCCGACATGAACGAAGAGTCGACCCGCCTGAAGGCTCTGCAGACGCAGCAGCAGCTCGGCATCCAGGCCCTGACGATTGCCAACACCAACTCGCAGAACATCCTGTCGCTGTTCCGTTAATCAGCGCATAGGTATGACGGACGCATCTGCGCCCGTCATGATCATGACCTCCAGGAAGCCGCGCCGCCCGAAAGGACGGCGCGGTTTTTGCGTTACCGGGGCGTTGTCTTTTGCCGTTAACGCCTGCTTCATATTCCCTTATTTTTGTTCACCTTCGTTACTGACTTATGAATGGCGTTAACCGTTTGTTAACCAAACAATCGTTACACATTCGTTAAGAGCGAAGGGTCGCCCCCAGGGCAAAACAGGGGCGGTTCGCATGACGCTGGTCCCGTCGCTGCCGGTCAATCACTCCGGAATGTTCTCAGAAAATCTTTCGGGGCAAGTGACCAATGACCAGCATCATGACCAACACGGCCGCCATGGCCGCACTTCAGACGTTGCGTTCGATCAACACCAATATGGCCGAAGTGCAGGAGCGAATCTCGTCCGGCTACCGCGTGCAGACAGCAGCCGACAACGCCGCCTATTGGTCGATCGCGACCACCATGCGCTCGGACAACGCCGCACTCTCCACCGTTCAGGATGCGCTTGGTCTCGGTGCGGCGAAGGTCGACACTGCCTATGCGGCGATGAAGGCGTCGATCGACGTCGTCACCGAAATCAAGACCAAGCTCGTCGCCGCGCGCGAGCCCGGCGTCGACAAGCTCAAGATCAACAAGGAAATCACCGAGCTGAAGAACCAGCTCATGTCCGCCGCACAATCGGCGTCGTTCTCGAGCGAGAACTGGCTCTACAATACCAATACAGCCGCCGTCGGCACGAAGTCGGTCGTCGCTTCCTTCAACCGCGACGGAAACGGCAATGTTTCCATCACGACGCTCGATTTCGACACGGCGCAATCGATGCTGATCGACACGGGCAGCGCGGCGCGCGGCCTGCTGACCAGGGCCTATGATGCCGACCAGCTGCAGCAGACGCCGACCGGCACC
This sequence comes from Ensifer sp. ENS11, assembly GCF_014851895.1. Taxonomy (NCBI): domain Bacteria; kingdom Pseudomonadati; phylum Pseudomonadota; class Alphaproteobacteria; order Hyphomicrobiales; family Rhizobiaceae; genus Ensifer; species Ensifer sp. ENS11. Next base: position 586,810 of record NZ_JACVAN010000001.1, read on the forward strand.
GCCGCACCGTACTATCTGATCGTCGCCCCGCCGGCTGCGCCGCCGACCGGCACCGAAATCAAGCTGACTGCGACGACCGCGCCCACGGAAATGGACGCGATGATCCGCGTCGTCGACAAGATCCTCGGGCAGCTGACGGACGCCGGTTCGACACTCGGCGCGATCACCAAGCGTATCGACATGCAGGAAAGCTTTGTCGCCAACCTGATGGATACGATCGACAAGGGCGTCGGTCGTCTGGTCGATGCCGACATGAATGAGGAATCGACGCGCTTGAAGGCGCTGCAGACGCAGCAGCAGCTCGGCATTCAGGCGCTGTCGATCGCCAATACCAACTCCGAAAACATCCTGCGCCTCTTCCAGCAGTAAGGTTTTCCAGCCGGTGGCGCCTTGGTTCCGCCGGTTTGGGACCGCCCGTCCGTGCCCGCCGAGAAGGCGGATATCGAATCGAGTTGAGTTCTGCCACGTCGTCGGTCACGGCACCCGGTGGAAACGGTTGGACCGCGCTAATTGCCCTGGCGCGGTCCAACACATTCATTTTCGCACAAGTTTGACCGAATAGCGTTCCCTCGCAGTCCTGTCGGATGACTGCCGGCCAATATGAGATTTGCGCCGCCGCCTGCATCGGTCTGCCGCCGGAATGAAAATTCCCGTGCCCGGCCGCTGTAAGTCAAAGAATGCAGGGTTCGCCGCTATCGGTGACCGGACCCGAGGGAGACATTTCAGCAGTGTCAGGATCATGGGAATTCTGCGCCGTAGGGCGGCGCCTGTCGGGCAGACGGGGATCGCCTTCTATCGTGCTGCGCGCATCGAGGTTCCAGCCATGAGCGCGATGCTGTCCCGCTATCTCAAGGATTTCAGTGCGCCGAAAGTCGAATTGTCGATGATGCCGCAGAAATACTTCCCCGATCTGGATACAGACTACTCCGATGGCGACCGGCACACGTCGCGAGCGGCTGCGCCGCAGATCGATGTCGAAGCCGAACGGCGCGAGGCTTTCGAGCAGGGCCGCGCCGAAGCGTCGGCGGAGCTTGCCTTCGAACACGGCAATCAGATCGCCGATCTCCAGGCGGCCCACGCGGCCGAAATCGAGGCCCTGACCAGGCGCCTCGAGGACGAGGCCGCAAGTCGCATGGCCGGACGGTTTCAGGAGATGACCGAGCATCTGGCGGTTTCGCTGGGTGACCAGACCGCCCGGGTGCTTGCACCTGTCATGGAGGAGGCGCTCGCGCAGCGCGCCGTTGCCGATATGGCGCAGATGATCCGGCAGGGAATTATCGCTGGCGAAGGCTGTGCGATCACCATCAAGGGTCCGCTTCCCCTGTTCGAAGCATTGAAGAGCAGCCTCGGCGACGACATGCCGGTGTTCCGCCACGTTGAAACCAACGACATCGACCTCGCCATCGAAATGGATGAGACGATCCTCGTTACAAGAATGGCGGCTTGGGCCGACACTGTCCGGAAGGTCCTCGCATGAGCGACGAAAGCCATCACAACGGCAAGAACGAAATCATCATCGTCAAACGAGTGAGTGGCGGTCATGGCGAGCATCACGGCGGCGGCTGGAAGATTGCCTACGCCGACTTCATGACGGCGATGATGGCCTTCTTCCTCGTCATGTGGCTGATCAATGCCGCCAACGAGGAGACGAAGGCGGCCATCGCCTCCTATTTCAACCCGGTGCAGCTGACCGACCAGAAGCCCGCTGAGCGTGGCTTGAAGGATCCTGCCAAGGATGCGCAGGGCGAAGAGACACAGCAGCGATCGAAGGTCGACGGCGAGCAGGAAAAATCGGGCGGCTCGGCCAAGACCGGCGACCAGCTGACCGCAACCTCGGGCGAGGAAACGAAATACTCCGACGCCGATTTCTTCGAGAATCCCTATTCGGTGCTTTCGGAAATCGCGCAGGAAGTCGGCCAGCAGGCAAACATCAGCGTCAAGGGTGACGGCGGTGCGGCGCAGTCCGGGCCGTCGACCGGGGCGGAAGGCGGCGAGGCCTTTCGCGATCCATTCGACCCGGACTTCTGGACCAAACAGGTCGAAGTCAAGGATGCCGGCAACACCACCGAGAAGGACGTCGCCTTGGCGTCCAAGGCGGCGATGGCGAGCGGCGCAGCGCCATTGCAGAAGACCGCCGAAGAACAAAAGGCCGAAGGGAAGCCGGCCGACGCCGGTAAGACTGATGCCGAAGAGGCAGAACTTGCCAAACCGGATGCCGCAGCGCAGGCCGAGGAATTGAAGGCCGAGATCAAGAGGGAGCTCGGAGGCGATGCCGGCAAACTGGCAGAGGGCCTCGTCGTGACGCCGGCTGAAGGCGGTCTGCTGTTGACGATCAGCGAACAGACGGATTCCCAGATGTTTGCCGTCGGCTCGGCCGTGCCGCAGAAGGAACTTGTCATGGCCATGGAGAAGATCGGCCGGCTGCTGTCTGAGCGCCAGGGCGTTGTCGCCATCCGTGGCCACACCGATGGTCGTCCGTTCAAGGACGGCACCTATGACAACTGGCGCCTGTCGGCTGCGCGCGCCCAGAGCGCCTACTACATGCTCGTTCGCGGTGGTCTCAAGGAAGATCGCGTCAGCCAGATCAGCGGCTTTGCCGACCGGCGGCTACAGATCCCTGGCGATCCCTATGCGCCCGGCAACCGCCGTATCGAAATCCTGCTGCAGTCGGCTAAGGGTTAGAACCGATGCTGCGACGCTTGCGATCCGCCTTGATGATGTCGGCACTGGCCATCCCGCTTTCGGCGGGAATGGCGGATGCCAACGACCTCGAGGAGCTTGCACCCTTCAAGATGATCCGGTCGCTGCAATACGTGCAGGACTCGGTGGTGCTCGGCGATCATTCTGCCATCGAGATGCAGCGCTTCATGCTGGGTGCGATCGACAAGCGGCTCAGGGCTGCGGATGCGTCCGTGTTCCGCGATCCGCGCAATGTCGATGCGGCACTTGTCTACGCCATGAGCGGCGGTAATCCGGAAACACTCAACTATCTCGCCGACCATGATGTCGATGGCAATTTCGATTCGCGCGTTACTGACGCGCTTAGGCAATATCTCGGCGGCAAGGGTGGCCTGATCGTCGAGAGCCTGTCGAAGGCGGCGCCCGAGTACCGCAATTCCCGTGTTGGTCCCTACCTGTTCCTGATCCTCGGCAATGCCACATCTCAGCAGGACCCGGTCGGGGCGATGAAGTTCTACGACTGGGCGCGATTGACTGCTCCGGGAACGATTATCGAGGAGGCGGCGCTTCGTCGCTCGGTCTTCCTTGCTGTGCAGGCGAACATGCCTGACAAGGGATTTCGTTATGCCCTGAACTACGCCCGCCGATACCTGACGTCGCCCTATGCCAGCCAATTCGCCGACGTCTTCGTCGAGCTGGCCGTCGGGCATTTCGACGAGGCGGCGCACGAACGGATTTCCGAAATCCTGACTTTCATGGATGCGCCGCGCCAGCGCGAGGTCTATCTTCGCGTCGCACGACGTGCGGCTATCAGCGGAAAGCAATCCTTGGCAAAGCTTGCCTCGGAACGGGCCGAGCAGCTCGCAGCCGACGGTGCGTCCGAGCCGCGTGTGCTCGCCAATTTTTACGCCGGGCTGGCGTCGGTACCGTCGTCTGACGTCTTTGCCGCAACACAGAGCATCGCCGCGATCCCGGACGCTGAGCTTTCTCCGCGTGACCGAGCCCTGCGTGACGCGGCAAAGGCAGTTGCAGAGGCCGTTGTCAGACCACCGGACGATGAAAGCCTCACGCAAGCGTTCTCCGCTAGACCGGTTAGACCAGCCACGCCAGTCGAGCAGATCGAAGGTGCGGAAACGGGAAGCGGCATGAGCCCGTTCGGTAGCCCGGCGGCTGATGCCAGCGCCCCAGAAGCTGGCGAGACGACACAGGCCAGCGCTGAGACTGCCGACGCCTCCGATCCTGCTCACGACGGTTTCGTGGCCAAGGGGCGGTCCAAGTTGGAGGAGATCGATGCGCTGCTAAGGGGGGAAGGCAAATGAGAGCTCTCGACGAAAGCCTGCGCGCACCACCTCAGTCCCAGACGGGCAAGCCGGGCGCACGTGCGGGCGGCAAGGAGCAAGCCCCCGGCGCCTTCGAGGACGCCGTCGCAACCGCTGGGCGCCAGAAGGCGAACGGTCAGGGCGGACAAGGTTCGTCCGCCGGCAACGGCGAGGCGGCCGAAGGCGAAAACTCTGGAGCTGCGACCTTGATTGGCAATGGCGGCATTAAAGGCGGCGACGCCAAGATCTCGATCTCCAAGCAGGCGCACAATCGTGCACCTGGGGATCCGGAAGATCCGTTGCTCGACAATCACAATGCTCAGAACGAGCGGTTCTCGCTCGCGGAGCGTGGACGAGACGCCAAGCGTGTTGCTGCCAAGGCGGCGCGGGCGCGCGAACAGGCGAATGAGACGGTTGCCGCCGACGCCGACGAATTGGCCGCCGGCATAGCGGGTTTGTCGCGCGGCTTGGGTAGGGGCCAGGCAAACGGCGCGCAGGGTGCAGACGGCGAGCCAACTGATGCGGCCGCGGCTTCAGATGCCAAGACTTCCCCAAGCGCCAGCGTAGACGACCTGCTGACGCTGCTCGGCGGCAACGCCATGCCGTCGACGCGTGCTGATGCCCAAGGTGGCTCGGCCGGCGCCGCTGGCGTCCATGCCCTCGGTGAACGCGGCGCCAAGGGCGCTGGGCATGGCGAGATGATCGATGCCCATGGTGCGAGTGCCGAAGGTGCCGATGGCGAACAGGGCACCGACCGGTTGTTCCGCTTCGCCCGCGCCGATGGCAAGGGGCAGGCGATTTCGATGAGCATATCGAAGGACGGCGAACGGGCGACGGTTGACGCCGCGCGGTCAAATGCCAAGGCTGAGAACGTCACCGTGCTCGAAGCTCGCCGTTATCTCGGCATTTCGATGAACAGCAATTCCACCAATGTCGCCAACGCGATCGCCGGCGACGCGGGCTTTGCCCAGTCGTTGCAGCCGAGTGCTGCCCTCGGCCAGCCGGGTGCCTGGACGCAGGCCGGCAAGACCTTGAACACGCTCAAGATCCAGATGCATCCGATCGAGCTTGGCCTCGTCACCGCAACGTTGCGGTTGAAGGACGACGAGCTGCAGGTCGAGCTGAAGGTGGAGAACGGCGAAGCCTTCCGCCAGCTGCGCGACGACCAGAGCGAAATGGTCAAGGCGCTGCGAGCCCAGGGCTTCGCGGTCGATCAGATCAACGTCGTGTTCAATTCGGGCAGCGATACATCGACGGGCGGCGGCAGCTCGCAGCCGCAGGCCCAGGCGGGCCAGCAGGGCCGCGATCGCGCCGAGGACGGTAGCGGGCAGGGGCGGCAGCGACAGGATGGCGACAGCCAGGGTTCAGTGGCGGAAAGGCGGGTTGGCAATGGCGGTACGGATGATGCGGTTGCCGGCACTGAGCGTTCTCGCACTGGTCACGTCTACATGTAGCGCATTCGCCGGTGCCGACACTGGAATCTGCGAACGTGAAATCATCTCGGCAGCATCCAAATACGGCATTCCGGCCGGCATACTCTACTCCGTCGGATTGACGGAAACCGGCCGCAAGGGGTCGCTGCAACCCTACGCAATGAATATCGAAGGTAAGGCCTATTTCGGCACCAGCACGCAGGATGTTCTCGTTCGATTTGCCAACGCTCAGGCGCAGGGTGCCAAGCTCATCGATCTCGGTTGCATGCAGATAAATTACCACTTCCATGGCGATCAGTTCGCATCGCCGACGGAGATGCTTGACCCTCGCAAGAATGTCGAATATGCCGCGCGCTTCCTGTCCAACCTTCGAGCGAAGCATGAGAGCTGGACAATGGCCGTCGCACGGTATCATGCCGGCCCGAACAACGACCCGGCGCAGAAGAAATATGTCTGCCGGGTGATCGCGAATCTGGTCGCGACGGGCTACGGCAAGTGGACGCCGAATGCCACGCAGTTCTGTCAATAAGCAACCAATGATTGTTTGATTACGGGTCATTCTGCATTGTGGCGACAATGCGTGGAGAATGTGACGGCAAGTGGTTTTGTCGCAAGCCGTTAACTTTTCCACATTATTTTAGTGTGACCGTTAACGCTTAGCCACTAGATGTAGATCAAATCGGCGCGATATGGTTAATCAATTATTAATTCCACCCATTAACTTCCTCTAGTTGTTCATGAATCCCTCGATTCGTACCTCTCAATCAGTGCGGTGCCATACTGATTCGGAGGCGGACGAATGATCGTAGTGGTTGACGATAGAGAACTCGTGAAAGACGGCTACACGTCGCTTTTCGGGCGTGAAGGAATTCCCTCGACGGGCTTTGATCCCAAGGAGTTCGGCGAGTGGGTGAATGCGGCGGCAGATTCGGATATCGACGCGGTCGAAGCGTTTCTGATCGGCCAGGGTGACAGCACCTTTGCCTTGCCGCGCGCGATCCGCGACCGGTCGATGGCGCCCGTCATTGCGGTCAGCGATACGCCTTCGCTCGAAAACACCCTGGCGTTGTTCGACTGCGGCGTCGACGACGTCGTTCGCAAGCCGGTTCACCCCCGCGAGATCCTGGCACGCGTTGCGGCGATCCGTCGCCGCCTGAAAGCCATCAACAACTACACCGACATCGGCCCGATCCGCGTCTTTGCAGATGGCCGCGATCCGGAGATCAACGGCGACGTGTTCGCATTGCCACGCCGCGAGCGCCGCATTCTCGAATATCTGGTCTCCAACCGCGGGCGCCGAGTCTCCAAGTCTCAGATTTTCAACGCGATTTACGGAATCTTCGATGAAGACGTCGAGGAGAACGTCGTCGAAAGCCACATCAGCAAGCTGCGCAAGAAACTGCGCAAGAAGTTGGGCTTCGACCCGATCGATTCCAAGCGGTTCCTTGGCTACTGCATCGACTGGAACTAAGGCGCGGCTAGGCGGGTCAGGGCGTACCTAAGACAGGTTCACGCAAGGCCCGCTTCCTAGTGTCGCTGCAACGTGGAAATGAGGATCCGATATGAGTCTCTATGGCAGCATGAGAACGGGCGTCTCCGGTATGAACGCTCAGTCGAACCGTCTCGGCACTGTCGCCGAAAACATCGCGAATGCGAACACGACGGGCTACAAGCGCGCCTCGACAGAGTTCTCATCGATGATCCTGCCTTCGGGCGGCGGCAACTACAATTCCGGCGGCGTCGAGACCCAGGTGCGCTACAGCATTTCGCAGCAGGGCGGCACAAGCTACACGACGTCCTCGAGCGACCTCGCGATCAACGGCGGCGGCTTCTTCATCGTGCAGGGCAACGGCGGCGAGAATTTCCTGACCCGTGCCGGCTCCTTCGTTCCCGATAAGGACGGCAACCTCGTCAACACCGCCGGCTTCAAGCTGATGGGCTACGAATACAAGGCTGGCGCCGACCCGACGGTCGTGGTCAACGGCTTCGACGGCCTGACGGAAGTCAAGCTCAAGGACGAAGGCCTGGTGGCGTCGGGCTCGACCAAGGGCACGATGGAAGCGAACCTGCCGTCAGGTGCTGCCGTCGGCGACGAAAAGCCGACGTCGCTTGTCGTCTACGACAGCCAGGGTAACACCCGCATCCTCGACTTCGTCTACAAGAAAACCGGCGTGAACCAGTGGTCGCTTGAGATACGGGACCGTTCGACATACACGGCAGGCCCGCCGGCAACGGGCGTGATCGGCTCGCAGAGCATGACGTTTGACGCGGCCGGCAAGCGCATTTCGGCCACGCCCGCCACGCTGACGACGACGCCTATCAACAACCTGCCGGGCACAGGCGCCAATCTCGGCGCCCTGACGATCGACACGACAAAGACGTCGCAGCTCGGTGGCGATTTCACCAGCACCGGCGGCGGCATCGACGGCAGCAAGCCGAGCAAGATGTCGGGCTTCGAGATCGACAAGGAAGGCGTGGTCTACGTCAAGTACGGCGACGGTAACCTCATTCCGAAGTTCCGCATCGCGCTTGCCACCGTCCAGAGCCCGGACAGGCTCTTGCCGCAGTCTGGCAACGTCTACTCGCAGGGCACCGATTCCGGCGTCATCGTCACCGGTTTTGCCGGCTCCGGTGCGTTCGGCAACATCCAGTCCAAGGCGCTCGAGAACTCCAACGTCGATATCGCCAACGAGCTGACCTCGATGATCGAGGCGCAACGCAACTACACGGCAAACTCCAAGGTGTTCCAGACCGCATCGGACCTGCTTGAAGTTCTGGTCAACCTGAAACGGTAATTGAAAGAGATACGGTCCGCGTTATGTCGCTGTCCTCCGCAATATCCATCGCACAACAGGCTTTCAGCAACACGGCGCAGCAAACCGCGATCGTGTCGAAGAACATCGCGAACGCGGGCAACGCGGACTACTCGCGTCGGCTTGCTTTGCTCGGAAGCACGGCGAATGGCGCGCAGGTCGTATCCATCTACCGTGCCCAGAACGAGGCGCTGCTCAAACAGAGCATCGCCGGCATGGGCGAGGCCTCGGGCCAGGCAAGGCTGCGGGAAGGGCTGGAACTGATGAAGTCGGCGCTCGGTGGCAACAGCTACGAGACGGCGCCTTCCAAGCTGCTGGCCGATTTCCGCAACAGCCTTCAGACCTTTGCCGCGACCCCTGGCAACAAGACGATCGCCGCAACGGCGGTTTCTGATGCCGGGGACCTGGCGGATTCGCTCAACAAGGCCTCCAAGTCCGTCCAGGACATGCGCGAGAATGCCGACAAGGAAATCGCGCTGGAGGTCGACAAGCTGAATGGCCTGTTGGCGGAATTCGAAAAGGCCAACAACGCCGTCAAGGCGGCAACGGCGCAAGGGTCGGACCCGAACGACGCGCTCGATCAGCGCGACAAGATTTTGAAGCAGGTCTCCGAGATCGTCGGCATTTCGACGACGACGCGCGCCAACAACGACACTGTGATCTTCACCACCGACGGGACCGTGCTGTTCGAGACGATTCCGCGCTCGGTCACCTTCGCCTCGCAAAACGTTTACGACGCGACGACAGTCGGCAACAAGATCTATGTCGACGGCGTGCCGATTGCCGCGGGAACCGGCGCCGATACGACGGCGAAGGGCAAGCTAGCAGCACTCGTACAGCTGCGCGACGACGTCGGGCCGAAATTCCAGTCGCAGCTCGACGAAATCGCCCGCGGCCTGGTGACGATGTTCCAGGAAGGCGGCCAGCCCGGCCTGTTTACCTGGGGAACGGCGGGTATTCCGCCAGTCGGCATCGTGCCTGGCATGGCATCGAAGATCACGGTCAACGCGCTTGCCAAGGCAGACCCGCTGATGCTGCGCGACGGTGGTTTCGACGGTACGTCGAACAACCCCACCGGCAATGCAGGCTATACCGCCCTGCTGGACGGCTTCATCAACGCAATGGGTGAGAACATGGCGTTCGACCCAGCGTCCGGCCTCGACAGCAACAGCAACATTCTGAATTTCGCCACCAGCTCCGTCGGCTGGTTGGAGCAGTTCCGCAAGACGGCATCGACAGCCGACGACAACAAGTCGGCTCTGCTGTCGCGCACGGCGGAAGCGCTGAGCAAGCAGACTGGCGTCAGCATCGACGAAGAACTGTCGCTGCTGCTCGATCTCGAACAATCCTACAAAGCATCGGCCAAGCTGGTCAGCACCGTGGACGCCATGATGGCGGCCCTTATGGAAGCTGTGAGGTAATCATGAAGACATCCTTCGTTTCGAACCTGGCGATTCAGACCGCCATGCGCCTGACGATCCAGCAGACTCAGGCCGAGTTGCTGCGACGCACCCAGGAAAGCACGAGCGGCATTCACTACGACATCGGCCTAACGCTTGGGGCGTCGACGTCGCGATCGCTCAATCTGCAGCGCGAGCTGGACAGGATGGGCTCCCTGAAGGGCACCAACGCCGTGGTCACGCAGAGGCTTTCCGCCTCCCAGGGCGCGCTTGAGACGATGCAGAAGGCCGCCGAGAAGGTGCGCGACACGCTTGTGACCTACAAGGGCAACGACAGCGTCGACGCGATGAAGATCCTGAAGTCCGAAGTGAATGGCGCGCTTCAGATCTTCACATCGGCGGCGAACACCTCTTTCAACGGTGAGTTCCTGTTTTCGGGCATCAACTCAGACGTCAAGCCGCTCGCGGACTACAACTCCGTGCCTCCGTCTGCGGCCAAGGCCGCATTCGATACGGCGCTCAGCAGCTACATGTCGACAAACAGCCTGACCGACATGAGCCAGTTCACGCCGGCACAGATGCAGGACTTCATCACGACCAAGCTCGAACCGATGTTCATGGGCACGGATTGGGATGCCAACTGGTCTGATGCCTCGAGCCAGAACATGACGAGCCGGATCAGCGCCAGCGAGGTCATCGAGAGCTCGACCAACGCCAATACCAAGAGCTTCCGGATGTTCGCGCTTGCCAGCGTGATCTCGTCGGAACTGATGGACAAGAACGTCAATTCGCAGGTCCGCAACACGCTCAACAACGCCGCATTCGGCTACATGGAGCAGGCTATTGCCGGCCTGAACGGGGAACGCAGCTCGCTCGGTATCTCGGAGTCGCGCGTCAAGAAGGCGACGACTTCGATCGAGGCGCAGGAGAAGCTCATCAAGACCCACATCATCGACGTCAACGGCATCGATCAGGAAGAAAACGCAACGCGCGTGAATATGTTGAAGACCCAGCTCGATACATCCTACGCGCTGACGTCGAGACTGCAGCAGATGAGCTTGCTCAACTACCTCTGAGAAGAGGCGACCGGACAAACATGAAGGATGTCTGAATGTACCAATTTTCCTATGCCGAGATCATGGAGGATGGCGTTGCCGACTCCAAGAATCGAGAGCGGCAGGTACTCGATCGCTCGATTGCGCTCCTTGAAGCCGCAAGACAGCAGAACGGGTATTCGAGAGAAGCCATCGAGGCGATCTATTTCACCCGGCGCGTCTGGATCCGCTTCATCGAGGATCTTCGCGCTCCGGAAAACCAGCTCAACGAAGAGCTGCGCGCCAATCTGATTTCGATCGCCATCTGGATACTCAACGAGACGGAAAAGATCCGCAAACGCGAATCCTCCAACTTCCAGGGCATAATTGACATTACCACCATCATCAGGGATGGACTGAAATGAAGAGCACACTGCGTATCTCGCTGAAGTCGGGCGAAAGAATTTTTGTAAACGGCGCGGTGCTTCGCGTTGACCGCAAGGTCGCCGTCGAATTCCTGAATGACGTGACCTTCCTTCTGGAAAACCACGTGCTTCAGCCGGAAGACGCGACGACGCCGTTGAAGCAGCTCTACTTCATCGCCCAGATGATCCTGATCAACCCGGAAGGCGCCGAGCAATCGACCGCAATGTTCCGCAAGTCGGTCGTCATGCTGCTTAACTGCTTCAAGAACGAAGAGATCCTGGCCGAACTGAAGCGGGTCGACGGCCTGGTCACCAACGGCCGCGCCTTCGAAGCGCTGAAGGCGATCCGTGGGCTCTACGCCATCGAAGACCGCATCCTCAACACGCAGGAAATCACGCCGGCCACGGTCGAGCAGATTCGCAAGGAGATCGCACCATGGCGGTAAGCGGCGTCAGCAACAATGACTACACCCCGATCGTCTCGGGTGCCGACTCTGGCAACGACGCCAGCAAGGCGTCGCTGAACTACGAGAGCTTCCTCAAGCTGCTCGTGGCCCAGATGAAGAATCAGGACCCGACGCAGCCGATGGACGCCACGCAGCAGATCGCGCAGCTCGCGACCTTCTCGCAGGTCGAACAGACGATCAAGACCAACAAGAATCTCGAAAGCCTGCTGCAGCGCACGTCGCTCAGCGAGGCGGACGCGGTGATCGGCAAGACTGTCACCAATGCCGACGGCACAGTCACTGGCGTTGTCAAGGAAGTCAAACTATACTCTGACGGAATCATTGCAGTGCTGGATAACGGCAAGGAGCTCGTTATCGGCCCAGGCGTCAAGGTAAAGTGATACCCCTATGAATGAGGCGGATGCCCTCGATATCGTGCAGGCTGCGATCTGGACCGTGATCGTTGCCTCGGGGCCCGCCGTTCTCGCCGCGATGATCGTCGGCGTCGTCATCGCCTTCATTCAGGCGCTGACCCAGGTTCAGGAAATGACCCTGACCTTCGTACCGAAGATCCTTGCCGTGATGATCACGGTCGCTGTTTCCGCGCCTTTCATCGGCGCCCAGATCTCGATCTTCACCGACATCGTCTTCTCCCGAATCCAGTCCGGATTCTGAGCGCGCCTTACGGCATAATTTCATTCTTAAATCGGATCCGATTTAAGAATGAAATTATGCAGCAAGTTTAAAGCGATACAGCGTCCTTTGCGCGTCATATTTGACGCGCGGCGCTGTCGCGCTACCACCTTCGCGCAAGCTTGGGCCTCTATCTCCAGTCTTAAGATTGGGGCAGCGCGTGTGAATGCTGCCCGACCTCTCATGAAGAGACGGAAGAGACATGGCACAGCAAGCGGCGTTGATCATCCCGAAAGTAGCACCAAAGGGCCGGGACATCGGCTTTGCGCTCGGGATCGTCATGATCCTGGCAATTCTCTTCCTGCCGATCCCGCCGTTCCTGATCGACATGGGGCTGGCTTTCTCGATCGCCTTCTCGGTCCTGATCCTGATGGTGGCGCTGTGGATCCAGCGGCCGCTCGAATTCTCGTCCTTTCCGACGATCCTTTTGATTTCGACCATGGTTCGCCTGGCGTTGAATATCGCAACGACGCGCGTCATCCTTTCCCACGGTCACGAAGGCCACGGCGCCGCCGGCGGCGTCATTTCCGGTTTCGCCAGCCTCGTCATGTCCGGCGATTTCGTCATCGGTCTGATCGTCTTCCTGATCCTGATCACGGTGAACTTCATCGTCATCACCAAGGGTGCGACGCGTATCGCCGAAGTCGGCGCGCGCTTCACCCTCGATGCCATTCCCGGCAAGCAGATGGCGATCGACGCCGACCTTTCGGCCGGTCTGATCGACGAAAAGGAAGCGCAGCATCGTCGTCGCGAACTGGAGCAGGAAAGCTCGTTCTTCGGCGCAATGGACGGCGCGTCGAAGTTCGTGCGCGGCGATGCGATCGCCGGCCTGATCATCACCGCGATCAATATTTTTGGCGGCATCATCATCGGCTATCTGCGCCATGACATGCCGATCGGCGAAGCGGCCGACGTCTTCGTCAAGCTTTCCGTCGGTGACGGTCTGGTCTCACAGATCCCCGCGCTGATCGTCTCGCTCGCCGCCGGCCTCCTCGTGTCGCGTGGCGGAACCGCCGGCTCGACCGACCAGGCCGTTGTCGGGCAGCTCGGTGGTTATCCCCGCGCTTTGATGGTTGCCTCCGGTCTGATCATCCTGCTTGCGCTGGTTCCGGGACTGCCGTTTCTGCCGTTTGCGTTCCTTGGCGGCGGCATGGCGTTCCTGAGCTGGGTCATTCCGCGGCAGATCGAGGCGGAAAATGCGGCGCGCCGGATGGAGGAAGCCGCGACGGCCCAGCAGGCTAAGGACGGTGAGGCGGACTCGGTCAAATCGGTGCTGAAGACGGCGGAGATCGAATTGCTGCTCGGCAAGCAGGTGTCGACCCGACTGCTCGGCGCGCACCAGGAACTGGCCTTCCGCGTCGGCAAGATGCGCCGCAAGTTCGCCGGTCAATACGGTCTCGTCATTCCGGAGATCAAGGTTTCCGACGACATCAGCATCCCGGACAAGGCCTATCACGTGCGCATCCACGGCACGACGATCGCCTCCAACACGGTGCGTGTCGGTGAAGTTCTGGTGGTCACAGGCGGCGGCCGCCGTCCGAGCGTGCCGGGAGACGAGATCCGTGAGCCCGCCTTCGGCATGCCGGCGGTCTCGATCCTCGAGACATTCACCGAAGACCTGAAGCGCGAAGGCTTCCACCCGATCGACAACGTCTCGGTGGTGCTGACGCATCTGTCCGAAGTGATCCGCAACAACCTGCCGCATCTCTTGTCCTACAAGGATGTGAAGGTACTGATCGATCGGCTGGACCCGGAATACCGCAAGCTGGCCGACGAAATCTGCACTTCGCACATGTCCTATTCCGGCCTGCAGGCAGTCTTGAAGCTGCTCTTGGCGGAGCGGGTATCGATCCGCAACCTGCACCTGATCCTCGAAGCGGTGGCCGAACTCGCGCCGCATGTCCGCAAGACGGAGCAGATCGTCGAGCACGTGCGTGTGCGCATGTCGCAGCAGCTGTGCGGCGACCTTGCCGACAACGGCGTCCTGCGCGTCCTGCGCCTCGGCAACAAATGGGATATGGTGTTCCACCAGGCGCTGAAGCGCGACGCAAAGGGTGAAGTCGTCGAGTTCGACATCGATCCGCGCCATCTCGAAGAGTTCAGCGAGCAGGCGACGAAAGTTATCCGTGAACATCTCGATCGCGGCATGCCCTTCGTACTGGTAAGTTCGCCCGAATCCCGTTCTTATGTCCGCATGATCATCGAGCGTCTTTTTGCCACTTTGCCCGTGCTCTCGCATGTCGAGCTTGCCAAGGGCCTCGAGATCAAGATCATCGGCTCTATTTCATGATAACCGACCCCGAGGGCACGGTGCTCGCACTGTTTGCGGCATTCTGCCGGATCGGGGCGTGTATCATGATCATGCCGGGGTTCTCGACCGCGCGCATTCCCATGCAGATCCGGCTGTTCATCGCGGTCGCCATCTCCATGGCGATCCTACCCGTCATGTGGACCGATATCTATCCGCAGGTGACCGGCAAGGGACACACCTATATCTACCTGATCGCTGCCGAAACCGCCGTCGGCGCGGTCATCGGCCTGGTTGCCCGCTACTATGTGCTCGGCCTTCAGTTCGCTGGCACGACGATAACGATGCTGATGGGCTTCAGCCCGCCGCCGTCGTCGGACGTGATCGAAGACACGGCGGAAAACCAGCTCACCAGCATGATCAGTTTTGCCGGCTTGATGATCCTGTTCATGCTCGATTTCCACCACGTGATGTTCGAGGCGATCGCCCAGTCCTATCGGGTCATGCCGGTCGGCAGCGTCTTCGATCCGCAGGGCGTGCTCATCACCCTGACGGATTCGCTCGAGCAGACCTTCATGATCATGCTGAGGCTCGCGAGCCCCTTCCTGATCTATGGCCTTTTGTTCAACGTCGCCATCGGCATGGTCAACAAGCTGGCGCCGCAGATCCCGATCTACTTCATCTCGCAGCCCTATCTGATCATGGGCGGCATGTTCCTGCTCTATCTCGGTATCGCCGCCATGCTGCGCCTGTTCGGCGACGGCTTTGCGCCGGTCATGCAAGGGGGATAGCCACATGAAGACGCGGTCGCAGAAGCTCAAGCGCCTGGTCGCAGTCCAACGGCATCTCGAGCAGATGGCCGAGGCTGACTTTGTCGAGATGGTGCGGCAGCGCGAGGCCCTGGCCGAGACGATTGATGTCGTCGTCGATGCCATGGGCTCGGCCCATCCGATGCATCGCATGTTTTCCGGCCACTATTCCTCGCAGGTCGGGCGCCTCGTGCAGAAGGACCAGATGCTGTTCGGCATCCAGCAGACGCACGAAGCGCGCATGCTGAAGGAGCGGGCCAAGGCCGACCGGCTCGAGGAAAACATGAAGGATGCCCGGCAATCGGAAGACCGGGAAGAGGCCGACAATTCGATCTATGACCTGATCGATCAACACGTTGCCCGCCAAGCGCCAGCTTCCGGTAAGGTTGACGGGCGATAGTGCGACATCCGGAACGCTCCACCCCCGTGTGGTGGGACGTTCGGTCGAGATGTTGAACGCGCGATTGCGTCGGCCCGGTCGGGGTCGCTGCGATGCCGTTGTCGAGAGGATTTGTCATGGCTATCTCTCCGCCCAGCGATCTGGTGATGGACGTCGTGCGCGCGGCCGATCCGGCCGAGGTGCAGGAAGCGCAGGCCCGGCTGAAGGCCAATCGCGCCGCCTTCCAGGCGACGAGCCTCGCCGAAAACGGCAACGGTTTCGCCGCCGCCGTCAACGTCCTCAACTCTTCGGAGGGATCGAGCGGCCTCGGCGATATCAACAACCGGGTCGAGCAGAAGAAGGTTCCCGAGACCTATCGCAAGTTCGAAGCGATGATCCTGCAGAATTTCGTGAAATCCATGCTTCCGAACGACAGCGAGAATGTTTTCGGAAAGGGCACGTCCGGCGACATCTGGAAAAGCATGATGGCCGAGCAGATCGGCGATGTCATTTCCAAGAGCGGCGGCATCGGCATTGCCGACCAGTTGGCTGCCGGCGATGCGCGCGAACGTGTCAATGCCTCGCTCGATGGCAACAGCCGAAACCTGGCCGCAAGCCTCGTGCAGGAATACGAGCGCAAGACGCTCACTGGCTACACGACTGAAGACGATAAAAACAAACAAGCTTAATTGGGAGTTCATTTATGGAAGCTGTGGCATCCAACGACGTCCGGATCCAGAACGTGCTCGGCCGGCTGGAAATGATCATCGACAATGAGAACAGCCGTATCGGCGTCGATCCGGAGTTCGATATCAAGACGTCGAACGCGCACAAGAGCCGTTGCCTCTACGAACTGACGATGCTGCACCGCGATACGCTGCCGGGCGAGTTTTCGCCGGCCTTCGCGTCGCAGACCCGTCACCTGCGCGACAAGCTCGAGATCAACTCGCAAAAGGTCGAAGCCCACCTCGACGCAGTGCGATCCGTCGTCGATCTGCTGAAGACCGCCGCCCAGGATGCAGATGCCGACGGCATCTATTCCGAAGCGCAGTTCCGCTATAGCGATTTCTGAATGCTCAAGCTCGTTCTCACCGGGGTTTGGGTCTGCGCCGTCACGCTCGGATCCGTCTATTATTCGATGCAGAGCGCCTCGGCGCCCGTCGTCTCGGATGCGGAAGCAACGCGGCGTGCATCGGAGCAATATGTTCCGGGAGAAATGATCACGGTTCCCGTCATCAAGGACGGCGCCGTACAGGGCTATTTCCTGACCAAGCTTTCCTTCTCGGCGACGAAGGAAGGCATCAACAATCTGCGCGCGCCGCTTCGCCAGATGGTCACCGACGAACTCTACGACATGCTGGTCGGTTCGAGGTTCATCGATGTCGGCGACACAGGCACGTTCGACCTGCCGACCTTCAAGTCGACGGTCAAGGATGGGCTCAACAAGAAGCTTGGCGGCGAGGTGATCACCGAGGTCCTCGTCGAACAGCTCGAATATCTGACCAAGGACGACGTCAAGCGCGTGGCCAACGGCCAGAACGTCCCGCGTCAGAAGCCGGTCGCCATCGTCGACAAGAACGGCAACGTCGCCAACGACAAGTTGCCGGAAGGCAGCATCAACGCCAGCACCCACTGATCGCCACTCAGCGGCGCTCAGTTCTTTTCGGGGTTGCGGTATTGTTCGTTGACCAGGCCGAACTCCGCCATCAGCCGCCCGACAGCCACATAGAAGTGGTAGAGACCGGCGGCGGCAAGACCGGTTTTTCTCCATAGTTTGATGCCGCGCGGGATAGCGGCGCCAAGCAGCGCAAGCGATTTGCCGAAGGTCTTCACCCGTCCGCCAAAGCTCGGATCCCGGCGGTGCTCGAGCATCGTCGAAATTGCCCCGTTTCTGAGGCTTCGCGCACGGATCCATGATGCGTTGGTGCGCCGTGCCGGCACCGTTTCCGCCACCCAGGCCTCCTTGGTCCAGGCGAACGAAAACCCCTTCTCCTTGCTGCGGCTGTAGAAGTCGGCGTCGCCGCCACCGATGAAGTTGAAAGCCGGGTCCAGAAACGGGCGCGGCATGGCGTCGAGAACCCGGCGCGTCACCAGCACGTTACCCGAAGAAAACAGGATAGGCACAGGTCCTGTCGTCTCATAATGGGGCGTAAACACCGGGTGCCGCTTCCACTTCTGCCCGCTCATATCCTCGAAAACCGGCAGCTGTGGACCGCCGACCATGTCCGCCTGGGTCGCTTGCTGTGCCGTGACGAGGCAATCGAGCCATTCGGGTGAGGCGATCTCGTCGTCGTCGATGATGGCAATGGCGCGCAGGTTGGGATAGGTTTCGAGCGCCATCGCCCAGCCGGCGTTGTAGGCGTAGCAGTTTCCACGCTGGTGGGCGATGATGACGATGGAGTCGGACGGGTGCCCGAGGAAGAAGTCCTTCGCCGCCGCAGCACCTGCCAGACCTTCATCGTCGTTCTCGATGACGACCGTGGCAAAGGCAACGTCAGGCCGTTGGGAAACAATGGTTTTCAGCGTCTTGATGACATGTTCCGGGCGCCGAAAGGTCGGTAGCACCACGACGAGTTCGATGTCACCGGCGTCTTCCAACTCGGTCCGGAAATAGACGGAAATATCCTGGCCGATAGACGTCATCGTGAAACCTGTGCAAGCGGATTGCTGGCAAGCACTAAAGCAAATCTTCCTAAACAGATGCTGAACCGGCAAAACGACTTTTGAATGAATGCTTTAAGCGGTCCTTCACCCCGCGCTGCTAAAGAAAGGCGCAATGCTCCATCCATGACGTGTGGCAAAATGCATCTGGTCCTGGTTTCCTCACTCGTTCCCGTAGACAATCCCGCCTCCGGTTTCGATATCGCCAATCGTGCGGTGCTTGACGGTCTGCTCGCGCTTGGCCATCGGGTCAGTGTCATCGGATTTCTGCAGCCCGGGCGGCGCCCGGCGCCCGACTGCGAGATGCACCTGCTTGGCGAACTGGAAGTGACCAATGCCAAGGCTGGCCGCCTGCAAAAGCTGAGCTGGCTTGCGACCGCTTTTCTCAATCGCACCTCGGTGTCGTCAGCCAAGATGCTTGGCGTATCGGCGGGCCGGATCCAGTCGATCCTCGACGGGCTTGCACCCTTCGACGGTCTGGTCCTCAATTCCGTGCAACTGCCCGCGGCGTTCGCTCAAGTTTTCAGGTCCTATCCGTCGATCTATGTCGCTCACAATGTCGAGGCCGATTCCGCCCTGGAAAATGCCGAGCGTGCCAAGGGCCTTTTGGAGCGCTTCCTCTTTCGGCGCGAGGCGTTGTATCTCGAACGCTACGAACAGCAACTGGCGCAGAATGCCGTCGGATTGTGGACCTTCGCCGAGGCGGATCGTCTCGGTTTCGGTCGTGCTGTTTACGACCGGGCATTCGTGCTGCCGCTGGTTACCGGCTGGGACGCGCCGATTGTGCCTGATGTGCAGCGCCAGCACGACCTCGGCTTGATCGGCACCTGGAGCTGGCGGCCGAACCGGCTCGGCCTGGACTGGTTCCTGGATCAGGTCGTGCCCCATCTTCCCCAGGACATGTCGATCGCGATCGCCGGGCAACTGGATGGAGCGCCTGTCGTTTCGCATCCGGGCATTCGTTTCGTTGGTCGCGTGCCGGACGCCCGCGCCTTCGTTGCGGCCAGTGCCGTCGTGCCGCTGATCAGCCGTGGCGGCACGGGGGTACAGCTGAAAAGTATCGAGACGTTCGAGCTCGGCATGCCGTCGGTTGCCACGCAGGCTTCGTTGCGTGGCATCGAGACGATCCCGGAAAATTGCACGCCGACCGACGATCCCCGGGAGTTTGCCCGCCTGCTGGTGGAAAAGGTCGCCCACGCGCGCGCCGGCCTTTCGCAGCGCCTGGACGGCGCAGCGTTCCACCGGACTCAAAAGGCCAGGATGATGCAGGTCATGCTGGATGTGTTGCCCGGCCTTGCCGCAAATGACGCAAGCGCCCAGGTTCGACCACGATTGAAGGTCCACGACGGAGGCCGGTCGTGACCATATCTGTCGCCGCCTCGAACGTTGCGGTATCGCAGCGCATGATCCTGGGCATGCCGGTCGCCGATCTCGGCTGGGCGAGCGCTTTCGCCTTTGCCAACGACGCGGTTTCTCGCAGCAGTGGACAGGTGAGTCTTGCCTTTCTCAATGCGAACAACGCCAACCTGATGTTGAAGGACACCGAATATCGGGATGTGCTGCGCCGCCAGATCGTATTTCCCGATGGCCACGGCGTCGATATCGCTTCCTATTTGTTCCATGGAGGCATGTTCCCGGCCAATCTCAACGGCACCGATTTCGTTCCGGCCTTGCTGACCTACCTCGATCGGCCGATGCGGATCGCGATGATCGGCGCGCGGCCGGACGTATTGGCGCGCGCGGCCGAGAACTTTCGCAAACACGCGCCTTGGCACGAATTCCTGCCTGTTTCGGACGGTTTCTTCGATCGCAGCCGGTCGCGCGAACTGCTCGCCGACGTGCGGGCTCTGAGAGCCGATATTCTTCTCGTGGCAATGGGCAGCCCGATGCAGGAGAAATGGGTCGATACCTATGTCGGCCCGCAGGATGCACGGCTGGTGATCACCGTCGGCGCATTGTTCGATTTCGTCGCTCAGGAGTTCCCGCGTGCGCCGAAGCTTCTGCGCAAGCTGCGGCTCGAATGGTTCTACCGGCTGGCTCTTGAGCCGAAGCGCATGTGGCGCCGCTATGTCCTCGGCAACCCGCTGTTCCTGCTGCGTGTATTCCTGCACAAGCTGACGGGCCGCGCTCGAAAAAGCGTCGGCAACTCCAGCCTCGGAGCGCGAAAATGCTGACCGAGCCCTCCAGGCGAACCGCTGTTGTCACTGCGTCCTACGCCAATGATTTCGAGCGCTGCCGCCTGATGTGCGAAAGCATGGATCGGCGGCTGCAGGGCGATTGGGTGCACTATCTGCTCGTCGCCGATTTCGACGTCACGCTTTTCCGGCAGCTCGAAGGATCGCGGCGGCAGGTCATCGACGAGCGCGATCTTCTGCCCTGGTGGCTGCGTCCCGTCACCGACCCGCTCTCGGGCGGGCGCCGCAAGATCTGGCTGAGCCCCTTTGGCCTACCACTGCGCGGCTGGCACGTTCAGCAGCTTCGACGTCTGGCGCTTGCCCGCCATATCGATGAGGCGGCGATGTTCGCGGTCGATTCCGATGTCGTCTTCCTTCGCGACTTCGACCCCGCCACACTCTGGCGGGACGGCCGACTGACGCTTTACCGCAAGGATGCGGCGATTGACGCAAATATGCGCTCCAATCATCTGGCATGGCTTGCGCATTCCGATCGGCTTCTCGGTATCGGCCCCTATGCGCTGCCGGCCAACGATTACATCAATACGTTGATCGCCTGGCGCAACGACACATGCCGCAAGCTCGTCGACCATGTCGAAGCGCTGCATGGCCGCAACTGGGTTCGAGCGGTGACAAAAACACGCGCCTTTTCCGAATGCACGATCTATGGCCGCTTCGTCGACGAGGTTATGGGCGGGCAGGGGCACAAGCCCTCATCCGATGCACTTTGCCACGTGCTCTGGTTCGACGACAGTTATCGGCAGGGCATTGCCGGCCTCAGGGATTTCCTAAGGGATATGGCCCCGCACCAGATCGGCATCGGCGTCCAGTCGTTCGTCGGCCACGATCTCGACGATATCCGCAAGGCCGTGGTCGAACTCGCGTCAGATGACCCGGTTGGCCGGCTTGCTCAGCGCGGTATAGGTCAGGCCGAAGGATAGCAAATACAAAACCAGGAAGATCAGGTTGAGCGATGGCGCCCACTCGGCAACATCCGTGGTCGTCGTCAGCAGCATCGCAAGCAACCCCACTTTCACCACGCCCGCGACCAGCAGGTTGGCCATGCGCCGCACGGTGCGGCCGGTCGCATAGAGCAGTTCCGAATGATACTCGATCAGATTGCGGAACGATGGTACCAGCAGGATCATCGCCACGATCGGTGCTGCAGCCGAAACGTTATGGCCCAGACCGTTCGGGAAAACGTAAAGATAAACGGCCATTGCAGCGATGGCGACAAACGAGGCGGCAGCCACGGCAAACTCGATCGATAGGCGAACGGGCCAGCGGGCGATCGCATCGGGTGTGCGCATGATCCGCTGGACGAGCAGCGTGTTGAACGAGCGCACCGGCAGGGCGGTCAGATCGGCAAGCCGCATCAGGATCGCATAGATGCCGGATACGGCCGGGCCGCCGATCGCCAGCACGGCGATCTTGTCAAACTCCGACTGAATGTAGAAGAGGATTTCGGCGCCTGCGACCGAGACCGAATCGCCCCAGCGGCGGAAGTAGAGCCGGGGCTGCCAGCGAAGACGCACCCTTGGGTAAAACAGTACGAGAGCGATGACGAGGCTGATGGCGTTGGCGGCGAGATAGAACTGCGACCAGGCGCCAAGCGTGTTGACCTGAAGCAGCGCAAACAGCAGCGCCGCCGCCGTGCGGATTGCCGTGGCGATGACCACGAGCAGAGCGCCGCGGCCGAAGCGGCCGAGGCCGTTGAGAACGATGACCGC
The DNA here is from genome assembly GCF_014851895.1 of Ensifer sp. ENS11. Classification (NCBI taxonomy): domain Bacteria; kingdom Pseudomonadati; phylum Pseudomonadota; class Alphaproteobacteria; order Hyphomicrobiales; family Rhizobiaceae; genus Ensifer; species Ensifer sp. ENS11. The sequence continues at coordinate 609,053 of NZ_JACVAN010000001.1, forward strand.
CGTTTCGAGCCCGCGCCAACAGATGATCTCGGCCGCCATGAAGGCCGCAAAGGTGCCGGCCGACATGTCGCGTGAAAAAAGCGCGATGAAGGTGCCGACGCAGATCAGTGCGATCACCGGCAGGGAAAGCAGCGCGCCGACGAGAAACCCGGCGCTATAGGTACCCACCAGCAGCGGTTTCACCGTCGCCACGCGGTAGAGCGGCGACATGAAGCCGAAGGCAAGTGCGCGCGAGATCATGATGCCGGCGGCGGACGCCGTGGCAAAGAGACCGAAATCGGCGATGGAAAGCGTGTTGGCAACAGCGATAAAATACGCAAGCGACAACACGAGCCGCCCCGCCGAACCCCCCGTCATCGAGAGATAGGCGTGAACAAGCGCCCTGTGGCGAAGATAAAGCGCTTTGATGCGGTGGTGCACGATCGAACTTCCAGGAGTCTCTCCCGTCATAGGCGGGAAAGCTTAATAAGGCGTGAGATCGCCCGTTTCTGGGGTTGGTTCTTTCTCCAAAATTAACCATTTGTTTTCCCTGTTTCCTTAGGTTGAATTCACTATTCGGAATTCGCCATCTCGGCAGCCGCGGGATAAGTCATGTTCAACGTCGACGACGAAAAACGCCCGGTTCCGCGTGCATCGTTGCTCGATATCGCAGCAGGGGGCCCGCGGGTCTCGGCGCGCGCGCAAAAGCCCGACGCCAAAGGCCGAGGATCCGCCGGCTCGTCGTTGCTCGACCGCTTTGTCGAGGCCGATCAAGCGGCTACACAGCCGGGCTATGCCGCGTCGCGGCATGCAGCTCGCGCGACACCCCAACCCAAGATACCGTCGGCACTGAGCGGTCCGGCTACTCGGCCGCAGCGTGGCCTTGGCGGTGCGGACGGCAAGATTGCCCGGTGGCTGGCCGGTCGGGATGCGGACGACGCCTCCGACGGTTCGGGTGGAGATGCATTGCTGCCACCCGGTGACAGACCGCTCGTCGACATCAAGGCCGTGCTTCGCTCCGTCTGGCAGGTTCGTTTCGTCATTGCCGCCACGACGATACTCGGCGCCGTCGCCGGCGTCGCGATCGCCCTGTCGACACCCAGCATCTATCTCTCGGAGAGCAGGCTCTATATCGACCCGCGCGAGGTGCGGCTGACGGATTCCGATCTCTCCAAGCAGTCGCTGGCGACGGAAGCCATTCTTGCGCTTGTCGACAGCCAGCTCGAGGTTCTGCGCTCGCGCACCGTGATGGAGAAGGTCGCACGTGATCTCGATCTGCAGAACGATGCCGAGTTTTCAGGAACTGGCGCGGCGGAAGGCGAAGTCTCGCCGCGCACCCTGCAGAAACTGAGCGACGCCATCCGCGTCTGGCGCGATCCCAAGACCTTCATCGTCATCGTCGAAGCGCAGAGCCGAAGCCCGGAGAGATCGGCGCTGATCGTCAACCGCCTGGTCGAAACCTTTCTGGGCGAGGAGACGGCGGCACAGTCCGGCTTCTTCCAGAAGACCACCGCGGCGCTCGATCAGCGTATCTCCGAACTCAAGGCCGAACTCGATACCGCTGAAAAGGCGATCGAGGAATACAAGGCGCGCAACGATATCGTCGGCGCCGGCGGCGAGCTGATCGCCGACAAACAACTGCTCAGCCTCAGCGATCAGGTCGCTGCTGCGCGCAACCGGATCGCCGAAGCAAAGGCGAAGGCCGACGTGTCCGGCAAGGTCCGGCTCGATGACGTGCTGACCGGCGCCTTTCCGGAGGAAGTCAGCTCGATGGCGCTCGCCGAGCTGCGCAAGCAATATGCGGCGACCAGGGCGCAGTTGAGCTCGCTCGATGCAAGCCTCGGTCCCCGTCACCCGCAGCGCATTGCCGCCGTACAGTCGCTTGAATCCTCCCGCGCCGAGATCGCCAATGAGCTGCGGCGCATTGCGGCCACCGCCCAGACCGAACTCGATCGTGCCGAGAGTGCGGAGCGGGATCTGGTCCGGCAGTTCGCAGCGCAGAAGGCCCGCCAGATCAATTCGTCCGGCGAGATGGTCGAGCTGCGCGAACTGGAGCGAAATGCTGCCGCGACCCGCGAAATCTACGAGTCCTTCCTGAAGCGCGCCAGCGAAACGCGCGAGGAAGAAAAGCTGACGGCCAAGAACATCCGCGTCGTTTCGCGGGCGGAGCCTGCGTTGCAGCCCAAGGGGCCGTCGCGCAAGATCATCGTCATCGGCGCAACGCTTGCGGGCTTTTTCGCCGGTTTCGGTCTCGGTATCCTGCTCGGCATCTATCGCAGCCTGAACGGGTTGTTTGTCGGCCCGAGGGGTGCGCCGCCGGAGACTGTCGACCCGGATCCGCCAGAGCCGGGCACCGACCCGGAACCGGGGCCTGGCGCGCGCAATGAGCAAGAAATGAAGGCGCGCGAACCGGATCTGCCGCCGCCATTCTCGCCAGCAGCCCACCATGCGCAGTCGCTGGCTGCCGCCTATCTCGCTTCGCGCGAGCTGGCAAGCCAGGCTTCCCCGACAAGGCCGTCGCCCCTGGCTATCGAGCCCGAGGACGATCTCGGCATCGCTAAGGTGCAGGACGATCTTCGCGCGCTCAGGTCGCGCGTCGAGAGCTACTCCCGCCAGAAGGTCGCGCGTCGCTGAACCTCAGCATCTGCGAAGAACGAGCAGGCAGCCTTTCAGTGATGAGAGGAAATGTCGCGGCCTGCGCTGCAAACGTGCATCTGGCCATGCCGACCCCTTGCATTTATGCGTTTGGGACAGCATAGGGCGCTTTGAGGCAATCGCCTTTCCCGAGGCGAATTAGAGTGTCCCGCGAACAGGAAGCCAGGAGGAATGCCGTGACGACTGTGATTGATGGCAAGCAGGTTGCCGCTTCGGTTATCGAGGCCGTGAAATCCGCGACACAGGCGCTCGAAACTGATGCGGGCGTGCGCCCCGGTCTCGCGGTCGTGATCGTCGGCAATGATCCGGCAAGCCATGCCTATGTCTCTTCGAAGAGCAAGATGGCCAAGGAATGCGGTTTTCAGTCGGTCCAGCACACCTTGCCTGAAGAAACGACCCAGGAAGATCTGGCGGCGTTGGTTGCCAAGCTCAATGCGGACGCCGCCATCCACGGCATTCTGGTCCAGCTGCCGCTACCGAAGCATCTGAACTCCGAACCGATCATCCAGTCGATCCTGCCGGAAAAGGACGTGGACGGCCTGCACGTCGTCAACGCCGGCAAGCTTGCGACCGGCGATCTCGAAGGCGGTCTGGTTTCCTGCACGCCCGCCGGCGCGATGGTATTCGTGCGCCAGACCCATGGCGAAGACCTTTCGGGCCTGAATGCGGTGGTTATCGGCCGCTCGAACCTTTTCGGCAAACCGATGGCGGCCCTGCTTCTTGCCGCCAATGCGACCGTAACGACGGCCCATTCGCGCACCAGGGATCTGCCGGCAGTCTGCCGCAATGCCGATATTCTCGTGGCGGCTGTCGGTCGTGCGGAAATGGTCAAGGCGGATTGGGTCAAGCCCGGCGCCACCGTCATCGATGTCGGCATCAATCGCGTGTCCGCGCCGGAAAAGGGCGAAGGCAAATCCAAGCTCGTCGGTGACGTTGCATTTTCCGAAGTGGAAAAGGTCGCGGGCGTCATCACGCCGGTACCGGGCGGCGTCGGTCCGATGACCATCGCCATGCTGATGGCAAACACCGTCATCGCTGCCTATCGCAAGGCGGGTCGCAAGCCGCCGCGCTTCTGATCAGCGCAAATTGGTATCCGTCGATATCTGACGCGCCGCCTCTGCGGCGCGTTTTCATTTCTGCGGAGCGGGGCCAGTCGAGGCGCGGACGATCAATTCGGCGCGCCAGAGTTCCTGGTCGGGATAATCGCCGCTCTTGAGGATGCCTGCAATCAGTCGGGTCGCGATGCGCCCGCCGGCTGCCCGGAGCGACGACCGCGTCGTCGTCAGCGGCACGCTGAAATTCTCCGGCTTCAGCATCGGCAGCACATCGTCATGCGCGATCAGCGAGATGTCGCGGCCCATCGCCAGTCCCGCCTGGTTGATCGCCCTGACGGCGCCAAGCGCCAGCACGGTGCTTGAACAGAGCACCGCGGTCGGCGCGTCGGGCTGCTGCAGGAAGCGCTGCATGCTGCGATATCCGTGTTCGTCGGTCATAAGCGAGTGGTGGACGAGGGTTTCGTCGAGGTTGAGCCCATGCTCGGCCAGCGCCCGGGCCATGCCCTTATGGCGGCGGATGGAAAAGGTCAGGTAGTCGGGTCCGTTGATCAGCGCAATCCGCTGATGCCCGAGCTGGATCAGCAGCCGTGTCGCGTCATAGAAGGCGCCGGTGTTGTCGATGTCGAGGAAAGGATAGTCCCGTGCCTCGCCGATCGAGCGCCCATGGACGACAAAGGGCATCGACAGCGATTTGAGCATCGCGATGCGCGGGTCGTTGGCGCGCATATAGGCGAGGAACAGTGCGTCGACGTTGCCGCTGGCGGCCAGGCGCTGGAAGGTCGCCTCCTCGTCTTCCGGCGCGCTCGGATTGAGCACGAAATGGAAGTCGTGCTTGACCGCTTCCTCGCCGAGGCCCGCGAGGAATTCGCCGAAATGCACGTCGGAATCGATGCCGGCCGCTATCGGCATGACCATGCCGATCGAATAGGCCTTGCCGGTAGCGAGGCGCTGGGCGGCCCGGTTCGGCCGATAGCCCGTTTCGCGCACGGCCTGCAGCACGCGTTGGCGGGTTTCCGCATTGACTTCCGGGTAGCCGTTCAGCGCCCGGCTGACTGTCGTCTGCGACAGGCCGAGCAGTTCCGCGAGCTGCTTGAGATTGACCGCCATGGTCAATTTCCCTCCCAAAGCGCTTTGAATATCCGTATGATTTTTATGGTTTGATCCAGCGCCCTCGAATTCTGTAACACTCGTTTTTCATCATACAAAGCGGAATTAGCCGACTTCGCGCTGCAAAAAGTTGCCGCAAAGCAAAATACTGTCGGCAGAAGGCCGGTGAATCGAAAGCTCTTGACTCCTGGAGTGTCGGAATGGTTTGTTAGCAAACTCAAAGCGCTTTGAATTTTGCGCGTTGATGATCTGCCCGGCGGGATCCGGGTTCATCTTGGGAGGAGAACACCGTGAAGAGATCATTTCTGTTGAGCGTGGCTGCGCTGGCGCTGTTTGCGGGCGCTGCCGGCGCTGCGGATCTGAAGTTCAAGCCTGGCGAAGATTCCAAATTCAACTGGGCGAGCTTCGAGGAATTCAAGAAGGGTCACGACCTCAAGGGGCAGACGCTGACGATCTTCGGACCCTGGCGCGGCGAGGACGAAGCGCTCTTCAAGAGCGTCTATGCCTATTTCGTCGAGGCGACCGGCGTCGAGCTCAAATATTCGTCCTCTGAAAACTACGAACAGCAGATCGTCATCGACACCCAGGCCGGCAGCCCGTCCGATATTTCCATCCTGCCGCAGCCGGGCCTGATTGGCGACTTGGCGTCCAAGGGCTACCTGACGCCGCTCGGCGATGATACTCAGAAGTGGCTGCTCGACAATTATGCGGCCGGCCAGTCCTGGGTCGATCTCTCGACCTACAAGGGCAAGGACGGTAACGCCGCCCTCTATGCCTTCCCCTACAAGATCGACGTGAAGTCGCTGGTCTGGTATTCGCCTGAGAACTTCGAGGACGCCGGCTACGAAGTGCCGAAGACCATGGAAGAGCTGAAGGCGCTTACCGAGAAGATCGCCGCTGATGGCCAGAAGCCCTGGTGCATTGGCCTCGGCTCGGGCGGCGCGACCGGTTGGCCGGCCACCGACTGGGTGGAAGACATGATGCTGCGCACGCAGCCGGCCGATGTCTACGACAAGTGGGTCAAGAACGAGATCCCGTTCAACGATCCGGCAGTCGTCGGCGCGATCGACGAATTCGGCTGGTTTGCCAAGAACGACAAGTTCGTCGACGGCGGCGCGGCAGCGGTCGCGTCCTCCGACTTCCGCGACAGCCCGAAGGGGCTCTTCGCGTCGCCGCCGAAGTGCTACCTGCATCACCAGGCTTCGTTCATTCCGTCGTTCTTCCCTGAGGGCACGGTGATCGGCGAGGATGCCGACTTCTTCTACATGCCGCCTTATGACAGCAAGAAGGATCTCGGCAATCCGGTTCTCGGTGCCGGCACGCTGGCGATGATCACCAAGGACACGCCGGCGGCACGCGCCTTCATCGAGTTCCTGAAGACACCGATCGCGCATGAAGTCTGGATGGCGCAGACGAGCTTCCTGACGCCCTACAAGAGCGTCAACGTCGATGCCTACGGCAACCCGCCGCTGAAGAAGCAGGGCGAGATCCTGCTGAATGCGACGACCTTCCGCTTCGACGGCTCCGACCTGATGCCCGGCAAGATCGGCGCGGGCGCCTTCTGGACCGGCATGGTCGATTTCGTCGGCGGCAAGTCCGCTTCCGACGTTGCCGACAGCGTTCAGAAGGCCTGGGACGCCATCAAGTAAAAATGGACGACGGGCGGCGATTGCGCCGCCCGTCCTGTCCTTGGGTCCGTTGAACGCTTGGCGCGGCAGGGCCCCAACGAGAACGGCGACAATCGCCATGCCCTGCACGCAAAGTGCATTTCAGGGGGAGGGACATGTCATGCAACAGCTCGTCTTTGCCGTAGGAACGATGGTGGCCGGGGTTCTCGGCTGCGCCGCCTACTTCTGGGGAACCAGCTTCATTCTCGATCTGATTTTCCCATCGAAGGGGAGATCTGGTGTCGAGGCGTCGCGCAACCTGCGCATCACCAATGCCATCCGGCCATGGCTGTTTCTCGCCCCGGCGCTGTTCGCGTTGACGATCTACCTCATCTACCCCGTGATCATGTCGGTCTGGTTCAGCCTGCATGACCGCGCCGGACAAAACTTCGTCGGTGCCAGTAACTACGTCTGGATGCTGAACGACGGAGAGTTTCGCCAGTCGATCTTCAACAACTTCCTCTGGCTGCTGGTGGTGCCGGCGCTCGCGACCTTCTTCGGGCTGGTCATCGCCGCTTTGACCGACCGCATCTGGTGGGGCAACATCGCCAAGACGCTGATCTTCATGCCGATGGCGATCTCCTTCGTCGGCGCCGCCGTCATCTGGAAGTTTATCTATGATTATCGCGCCGAGGGCACGGAGCAGATCGGCCTCCTGAACGCGATCGTCGTTGCCTTCGGTGGCGATCCTCAGGCCTGGATCACGCTGCCTTTCTGGAACAACTTCTTCCTCATGGCCATCCTGGTCTGGATCCAGACCGGCTTCGCCATGGTGATCCTCTCGGCCGCCCTGCGCGGTATCCCGGAAGAGACGGTCGAGGCCGCCGTGATCGACGGCGCCAACGGCTGGCAGATCTTCTTCAAGATCATGGTGCCGCAGATCTGGGGCACGATCGCCGTCGTCTGGACGACGATCACTATTCTGGTCCTCAAGGTGTTCGATATCGTTCTGGCGATGACCAACGGGCAATGGCAGAGCCAGGTGCTCGCCAATCTCATGTTCGACTGGATGTTCCGCGGCGGCGGCGACTTTGGGCGCGGTGCGGCGATCGCCGTCGTCATCATGGTCCTCGTCATCCCGATCATGATCTGGAACATCCGCAATGCGGCCAAAGAAATGAAGGGGCACTGAGATGAACCCGGCGACACGCTCCCCTCTCACCTGGGCCGTACATCTATCTGTTCTTCTCCTGGTCGCCCTCTGGACGCTGCCGACCGCCGGCCTGTTGATCTCGTCGCTGCGCGACAAGGATCAGCTCGCGGTTTCCGGCTGGTGGACGGCACTGTCGACTTCGACCCAGAATATCGTCGCCCGCGCGCCGGGTGCCGATACCCAGGTCGAACGCGACGGCAAGTTCGTGATCTCGGGCGACGTGCTTGAAGGCACCTCTGCCGGTGAGGTTTCCGCCTTCGGCTTTTCGAGCCAAAAGCCGACCGCCTTCAAGCCTGGCGAAACTGCTGAGCTCAACGACGGCGAGAAGCTGACCGTCCAGGCCGATGGTAGCTTCGAGATCGTCTCGGACACGAAGATGGAAGGCTCGCGCGGCCAGCGCATCTTCTTCACCGCCGCCGTTCCGCCGCGCTTCACCTTCGACAATTACGTCGAAGTGCTGAGCGCCGAAGGCATCGGCGCTTCCTTCATCAACTCGCTGACGGTCGCCATTCCTTCGACGATCATCCCGATCCTGATTGCGGCCTTCGCCGCCTATGCGCTCGCCTGGATGCCGTTTCCGGGGCGCGCGATCCTGATTGCGGTCGTCGTCGGCCTGCTCGTCGTGCCACTGCAGATGTCGCTGATCCCGCTTCTGAAACTCTATAACGGCGTCGGCGCCTTCTTCGGCGTGCCGGCCAAGACCTATGTCGGCATCTGGCTCGCCCATACCGGTTTCGGCCTGCCGCTGGCGATCTATCTCCTGCGCAATTACATGGCCGGCCTGCCGCGCGAGATCATGGAATCCGCACGCGTCGACGGCGCCAGCGACTTCGACATCTTCGTCAAGATCATCCTGCCGCTGTCGTTCCCGGCGCTGGCGTCCTTCGCGATCTTCCAGTTCCTGTGGACCTGGAACGACCTGCTCGTCGCCATCGTCTTCCTCGGCGCCGGCCAGGATGAACTGGTCCTCACCGGCCGGCTGGTCAATCTCTTGGGTTCTCGCGGCGGCAATTGGGAAATCCTGACCGCCTCCGCCTTCATCACCATCGTCGTCCCCCTGATCGTGTTCTTCAGCCTGCAGCGCTACCTCGTGCGCGGCCTGCTGGCGGGATCGGTCAAGGGTGGTTGACCTCACAGGGACTTCTGAACGGAATGAGCATGACTGAAATGAGCGAATCCATTTTGCAGGCCGACAAGGATTGGTGGCGAGGCGCGGTGATCTATCAGATCTATCCGCGCTCCTACCAGGACTCCAACGGCGACGGCATCGGCGATTTGAAGGGCATCACCGCCCGCCTGCCGCATGTCGCCTCGCTCGGCGCCGATGCTATCTGGATATCGCCCTTCTTCACCTCGCCGATGAAGGATTTCGGCTACGACGTTTCGAACTATACCGACGTCGACGGGATCTTCGGCAATCTCGCCGATTTCGATGCGCTGATCGCCGAGGCGCATCGGCTCGGTATCCGGGTGATGATCGACCTCGTTCTGTCCCATACCTCGGACCAGCATCCCTGGTTCGTCGAGAGCCGCGCCAGCCGGGCGAACGCCAAGGCGGACTGGTACGTCTGGGCAGACTCGAAACCCGATGGAACGCCGCCGAACAACTGGCTGTCGATCTTCGGCGGCTCGGCCTGGGCCTGGGATCCGACGCGGCTGCAATATTACTTGCACAACTTCCTGACCTCGCAGCCGGACCTCAACCTGCACAATCCTGATGTGCAGGAGGCGCTTTTGGGCGTCGAGCGCTTCTGGCTGGAGCGCGGCGTCGATGGCTTCCGCCTCGACACCATCAACTTCTATTTCCACGACAAACAGCTGCGCGACAATCCGGCGCTGGCGCCGGAGCGGCGCAACGCCTCCACTGCACCGGCGGTCAACCCGTATAATTATCAGGAACATCTCTACGACAAGAACCAGCCGGAGAACCTTGCGTTCCTGAAGCGGTTCCGTGCTGTCATGGACGAGTTTCCGGCAATCGCGGCGGTCGGCGAAGTCGGCGACAGCCAGCGTGGTCTCGAGATCGCCGGCGAGTACACCTCCGGCGGCGACAAGATGCACATGTGCTACGCCTTCGAGTTCCTGGCGCCCGACGCTCTGACACCGGCGCGTGTCGCCGAGGTTCTGCGCGACTTTCACAAGGCGGCGCCGGAGGGCTGGGCCTGCTGGGCCTTTTCCAACCACGACGTCGTTCGCCATGTCAGTCGCTGGGGCGATGGCGTTGCCGATCGCGACGCGCACGCCAAGCTGCTGGCAAGCCTGCTGATGTCGCTGCGCGGCTCGGTCTGCATCTATCAGGGCGAGGAATTGGCTCTCACCGAAGCCGAGCTTGCCTTCGAGGATCTGAAGGATCCCTACGGCATTCAGTTCTGGCCCGACTTCAAGGGGCGCGACGGCTGCCGCACGCCGATGGTCTGGGATAGCACTGCTGCCAATGGCGGCTTCGGCGATGCCAAACCCTGGCTGCCGGTGCCGGCCGAACACCTGAACCGGGCGGTCTCCGCGCAGAAGGATGACACCGCTTCGGTCATGGAGCACTATCGACGCTTCCTGCAGTTCAGAAAGGCGCATCCGGCCTTTGCCAAAGGCGAGATCGAGTTCCGCAGCACCGATGCGCCCGTGCTTGCCTTCGTGCGCAGCCACGGCAACGAGAAGCTCTTCTGCGCATTCAACATGAGCGGTACGGCCGCTACGGTTGATTTGCCGAAGGAGCCAGTGGAAGCGCTTGACGGCCATGGTTTTACGGCCGAGATCAAGAACGACAAGGTCAATCTTCCAGCCTGGAGCGCATTCTTCGCGCGGCTGGTTTGAGACAACGACAGACAAAAGAGACGAAGGGGAGGGTGCGATGACAGGTCTGACGCTTAAAGATATCCGCAAGTCCTACGGTGCGGTCGATGTCATTCACGGCATCAATCTCGACATCAAGCAGGGCGAGTTCGTCGTGTTTGTCGGTCCGTCCGGCTGCGGCAAGTCGACATTGCTGCGCATGATCGCGGGTCTGGAGGAGATTACCGGCGGCGACATGTTCATCGATGGCGAGCGCGTCAACGACGTGCCGCCGTCCAAGCGCGGGATCGCCATGGTGTTCCAGTCCTATGCGCTCTATCCGCATATGACCGTCTACGACAACATGGCCTTCGGCATGCGGATCGCCAAGGAGACGAAGGAGGAGATCGACCGGCGCGTGCGCGCGGCAGCCGATATCCTGCAGCTCACCAAGTACCTCGATCGTCTGCCGAAGGCGCTTTCGGGCGGCCAGCGCCAGCGCGTGGCGATCGGCCGGGCGATCTGCCGCGATCCCAAGGTCTTCCTGTTCGACGAGCCTTTGTCGAACCTCGACGCGGCGCTTCGCGTTGCCACCCGCATCGAGATCGCCAAGCTCAACGAGCAGATGGCGGACACGACGATGATCTACGTTACCCACGACCAGGTCGAGGCGATGACGCTTGCCGATCGTATCGTCGTGCTGTCGGCCGGCCATATCGAGCAGGTCGGCCCGCCGCTCGAGCTTTACGAGCGCCCGGCGAACCTGTTCGTCGCCCGCTTCATCGGTTCGCCAGCGATGAACGTCATCCCCGCGACGATCACCGCCACCGGCCCGCAGACGACGGTGAAGCTTTCTGGCGGCAAGTCGGTGACACTCGATATCGCCACGAACGCGTCGGAAAACGGCAAGACGGCGAGCTTCGGCGTGCGTCCTGAAGATCTCCAGACGGCCAGCGGCGAGGACTTCCTGTTCGAAGGAACGGTCGCCATCGTCGAGGCGCTCGGCGAGGTGACGCTGCTCTATATCGAGGGACTGGTGGAGAAGGAGCCGATCATCGCCAAGATCCCGGGCATCCTGCCCGTTCATCGCGGCGAAAAAGTCCGGTTCACGGCCGATAAGAACAAGCTGCATCTGTTCGACGCCGGCGGCAAGAGCTACCGCGTCTGACAAAGACCACCATCGTTTGTCTTCAACCCGTCCGATTTTCGGACGGGTTTTTCTTTGCGAAGGCCCTCAATCTACCCTCTGTTAAATTTCTTCCTCTAGCCTGACGGGCAGGGGATACTAAGGGGCCTGTAGAATGACGACCGCGGCACCGGTGATGCAGCAACACTTCCTGAACAAGGAAGAATCTTTCATGTACGATCGCGAAACCACGTTCCCGATGGAGGACACGAGGAACGAGGCGCGGATCGAATATACCGAAAAGGGCATGACGCAGCTGAGCTCCCGCCGCTGCGAAATCATCAAGCTGTCGAAAAGCGGCGCGGTTCTGGGTATCCTGACCAAGTACCAGCTGCCGCAGAATTTCTACCTCGACATTCCAAGCGCCCGCATCCAGATGGTCGGCTGCCTGCTCAAGCGCGTGCACGCCAACAACATCGTCGAAGCGCGCTTCCTGCGGCTCCTGACCGATCGCGACCTCAATCGCATCTTCGTCTACAGCACCCATCCGAACCACCGGAACCGCACACTCGACATCTACCGCTGAACCGGCAAGCGTTCGTGCGGGTGCCCCGTCCGGCCGAGACGGACTGGCGGGCGATGCGCCTTTGCGGCCAGGGACACCGTATTTCGAGGCCTCCAAACTATGCTTGACATGGAGTGTGGGCGTTGGATTGTTGTCGCCTGCACGCCAGAAGCGAGGCAACCGATCGATGAAACGACCCTACCGCCTTTCCTGCCACTGCGGCGATATCTGCATCGAAGTCGATGAGGAGCTCTCGGGGCTGGTCGAGTGCAACTGCTCGACATGCCGGCGCACCGGCTTCCTCCACTGGAAGATTGACGGCAGCAAGATCCGGTTGATCACCGAGAAGCGTCGCCTTTCCACCTATGTCTGGCGCGGCGTGACTGAAGGTCATCACTTCTGCCCGACCTGCAGTGTGGCGATCATGCGCAGCGGCTACCCGAACAATCGCGTCTCGCTCAATGCGCGCTGCATCGAGGATATCGACATCTTCACGCTGGAGGTCGAGCGTTACGACGGTCGAAACGACATGTATCCGGGGCCGCTGAAGTAGCGCTCGTCTTCGCAAGCGCGGCCCGCTACCGGCGGCGAGGGCCGGCAGCGATAGCTCGATGGAAGACAAATCCTCCGCGGTGACGCCGAGGTTCGGCTCAGTTGAACAGCACGCTTGCTCCGTGGTCGGCCGAGCCGGCAATGGCGCGGAACGGTGCGAACAGCTCGCGCCCCATGCCGAACTCGTTGTCCGAGAGATCGGCATGGGCGGGAATGCGCGTCTTGAGCGCGATATCCTCGACAAGCACTTCGATCGTGCCGGTGACGGCATCGATGCGCACGATGTCGCCTTCCTGAATGCGGGCGATCGGCCCGCCATCCTTGGCTTCCGGCGTAACGTGGATGGCGGCAGGCACCTTGCCCGAGGCGCCCGACATGCGGCCGTCGGTGAGGATCGCCACGCGCTGGCCGCGGTCCTGCAGGATGCCGAGCACGGTCGTCAGCTTGTGCAGTTCCGGCATGCCGTTCGCCTTCGGGCCCTGGAAGCGCACGACGGCGACGAAGTCGCCTTCGAGTTTGCCGGCCTTGAAGGCGGCGTTCAACTCGCCCTGGTCATGAAAGATCTTTGCCGGTGCCTCGATGACGTGGCGGTCCGGCTTGACGGCGGAAATCTTGATGACCGCCTTGCCGAGATTGCCGGTCAGCATCTTGAGGCCGCCCGAGTGCTGGAACGGCTGGTCGATGGTGGAGAGTACCTTCGGATAGGCGCTTTCGGCCGGCGTCGGCCGGCGCTCGACACCGCCGTCGGCACCGAGGCGGACGTCGATCTTGTAGGCCTCCAGGCCCTGGCCGACGACGGTGCGCACATCGTCGTGCAGCAGGCCGCCCCGAAGCAACTGGCTGATCAGAAAGCCCATGCCGCCGGCGGCATGGAAGTGGTTCACGTCGGCAAGGCCGTTCGGGTAGACGCGCGCAAGCAGCGGCACGATGTCCGAAAGTTCGGAAATATCCTGCCAGGTGAGCAGGATGCCGGCGGCGCGCGCCATGGCGACGAGATGCATGGTGTGGTTGGTCGAGCCACCGGTGGCGTGCAGCCCGACGACACCGTTGACGATCGAGCGCTCGTCGATCATTTCACCTGATGGCGTGAACTCGTTGCCCATGGCGGTGATCGCCAGCGCCCGCTTCGTCGCTTCCTTCGTCAGCGCGTCGCGCAGCGGCGTGCCGGGATTGATGAAGGAGGCGCCGGGCAGGTGGAAGCCCATGATCTCCATCAGCATCTGGTTGGAATTGGCGGTGCCATAGAAGGTGCAGGTGCCGGGTCCGTGATAGGACTTGGATTCCGCTTCGAGCAACTCTTCGCGGCCAACCTTGCCTTCGGCGAAGAGCTGGCGCACGCGCGCCTTCTCGTCGTTCGGCAGGCCCGTCGTCATCGGCCCGGCCGGCACGAAGACTGCCGGCAGGTGACCGAAGGTCAGGGCCGCGATGACAAGGCCCGGCACGATCTTGTCGCAGACGCCGAGATAGACGGTGGAATCGAACATGTTGTGCGACAGGCCGACACCGGCGGCCATGGCGATCAGGTCGCGCGAAAACAGCGACAGTTCCATGCCCGGCTGGCCCTGGGTGACGCCGTCGCACATGGCGGGCACGCCGCCGGCAACCTGGGCGACGCCGCCTGCCTCGTGCGCGGCTTCGCGGATCAGCGCCGGATAGGTTTCGAACGGCTGATGCGCCGAAAGCATGTCGTTATAGGAGGTAATGATGCCTAGGTTGGCGACGCGATCCCCGGCGAGCGCCACCTTCTCGGCGGGGGAACAGACGGCAAACCCGTGCGCGAGGTTGCCGCAGCCAAGAACGCTGCGATGTGGGCCGCTGGACGCCGCACGACGCACCCGATCGAGATAAGGCTCTCGGTGCGGCTTCGAGCGCTCGACGATGCGGGCGGTGATTGCGGCAATGCGGGAATCGGCGGACATGGCAAATCCTGTTCCGGAGTCTTGAGACTCCTCATCTTCATCCAGTCATCGATCCGGAGCGTTGCCTGCTTGGGAGAACGTGCAGGCCACGCCCCGGTATGAGCTCTTTCAACGCCTTCGCGTTCCGGTGGGGCGCCACCGGTTGAAAGCGTCCTGAACCGGCCGGTGATCCGGCCGTTATGGCGCCCAGTATATTTGCAGCGGCGAGGCCGCACGGCGCAGCATGGTGCGGATCGGCATCTCGGCTTCGTCGCCGGGACCTTCCGCCTTGGCAAGCACCACCTTCTTGCCCTCGCCTTCGATGTGCAGGACCAGCAGCCTGGCATCGTGAAGGCTGGAGAAGGTAAAGGTCAGGCGCGGTTCGCCAGCACCTTCGGCTTCCATGGTGATCACGCCGCGCGGCGTCGTCGCGTCGATCGCCCTTGAAAGTTGCGTGCCGCCCGGGAAGAACGACGCGGTATGGCCATCCGTTCCCATGCCGAGCACGACGACGTCGAAGGGCGTGCCGATCTTTGCCGTCGCCTTGCTGGAGAGCCCGGCCGCATCTTCTGCCGAAGCGGCGGCGTGGTAAAGCGGTAGGAAATGCGCTTTCGCCGCAGGGCCTTGCAGCAAATTGGCCGTGACCAACGCGTGGTTGGAGCGATCGCTCTCCGGTGGAACGAAGCGTTCGTCCACCAGCGTGACCGTCACCTTGTCCCAGGCGATATCCTTCCTGGCGAGCGCCTGGAAGAATGCCTTGGGCGTCGAGCCGCCGGAAACGGCGATGCTTGCTGTGCCACGGGTGGCAATGCCGGTGGCAAGTGCGGCGCTGACGGCGTCCGCCAAGCCCTCTGCCAGGGCGGCGCCATTGTCGAATGTGTGAAGCGTCGTGCTCATTGCCTTACCTATATCGCATCGTGCCAGGTGCGGCCGTCACGCTCGATGAGTGCGATCGACTGGCTCGGACCCCAGGTGCCGGCGGTGTAGCCCTGCACCTGCTGTCCGGTCTCTTCCCAGGCTTTCAGGATCGGATCGACCCACTTCCATGCGGCCTCGACCTCGTCGCGGCGTACGAACAGCGTCTGGTTGTTGCGCACGACGTCGAACAGCAGCCGCTCGTAGGCGTCGGCATTGCGCACGTCGAAAGCCTCGGCGAAGCTCATGTCGAGCGAAACGTTGCGAAGGCGCATGCCGCCTGGACCGGGGTCCTTGATCATCAGCGACTGTTTGACGCCTTCGTTCGGCTGCAGGCGGATGACGAGCTGGTTGGCGGAAATGCGACCGGCACTGTTGTCGAAGATCGAGTGCGGGATCTGCTTGAAGGTAATGACGATTTCCGACATGCGGCCAGCAAGCCGCTTGCCGGTGCGGATGTAGAACGGCACGCCGGCCCAGCGCCAGTTGCTGACTTCGGCCTTGATCGCTACGAAGGTCTCTGTGTTCGAAACGCCACCTTCGAGCTCTTCCAGGTAGCCCTTGACCGGGCCGCCGGCAGAGGCGCCCGCGCGGTACTGGCCGCGCACCGTCACCTGCTCGACATTGGATGCATTGACCGGCTTCAGCGCGCGCAGAACTTTAAGCTTTTCATCGCGCACGGCTTCCGCGTCCATTGAGGTCGGGGCTTCCATTGCGACAAAGCAGACGAGCTGCAGGATGTGGTTCTGCACCATGTCGCGCAGCGCACCGGCCTTGTCGTAGTAGCCGGCCCGGTTTTCGAGGCCTACGGCTTCCGAAACGGTGATCTGCACGTGGTCGATATGGGCGGAGTTCCACAGCGGCTCGTAGAGCGCATTGGCGAAACGCAGCGCCATCAGGTTCTGCACCGTCTCCTTGCCGAGATAGTGGTCGATGCGGAAGATCTGCTCTTCGCGGAAGACCTTGCCGATCGTGTCGTTGAGCTCGGTCGCCGACGCCAGATCGCGGCCGATCGGCTTTTCGACGACGATGCGGGTGGTCTTGGTGATCAGCTTGTGATCGCGGATCTTCTCGGAAATATCGCCGAAGATCGCCGGTCCGACGGCGAGATAGAAGGCGCGGATACGGTCTTTGCCTTCTTCCAGGATCTTCTTCAGCGTATCCCAGCCCTGGTCGGACTTGGCATCGACGGAAACGTAAAAGAGGCGGGCGGTAAACTTCGCCACTTCCTCTTCATTGTATTCCGCCGGCCTCAGGTGTTCCTTCAGCGCATCGGCGGCGAACTTGCGATATTCTTCATGCGTCAACGCGGCGCGCGAGGCGCCGATGATGCGGGTCGGCTCGGTAATCTGGCCTTCCATCTGGCGGTGATAGAGCGCTGGCAGCAGCTTGCGCTCCGCGAGATCGCCGGTGCCGCCGAACACGACATAATCAAATGGTTCGACGGGAATGATCTGGCTGCTCATGGGATAATCTCGATCTTGTTCAGGTCAGGGACACATATAATCTAATCGATTTAAACGCGCTAGGGTGCGACGCAATAAAATGCTGTCGCACACGCTTTCTCATGCATGTCGCCCGAAAATATGCCGCGGTTTCGGGGCGACGACATGCACGGAAACAAAGATCTAATGCACATAGTGTGACACCATCCTGACACAACGTGCCTTAGAGCCTGTCGCGCAGCGCATACCAGCTGAGCGCCAGGAACAGAAGCGCCGATCGGAAGCGTGTTCCGCCCGGAAAAGCCGGTATTTTCAAGGCTTTCAACAGGTCGAGTTCCGTCGGTTTGCCCAGCACAAGGTCAGCGTAGAGCTTGCCACAATAGTTGGAAAGCATGACCCCGTGGCCGGAATAGCCGCCGATCGAGGTGACGCCCGGCATCACCTCGCGACAGAAGGGCGTCCGCGGCAAGGTGATGCCAACGGAACCGCCCCAGGCGTGGGTGATCTCGACATTGCCGAGTTCCGGATAGATCTCGCTGATCTGCCGGCGGATATGGGTGGAAATGTCGCGCGGATTGTCGGCGGTGTAGGCTTCGCGCCCGCCGAATAGCAGCCGCCCGTCTTTCGATTTGCGGAAGTAGCGCACGACAAAGCGCGAATCGTCGACCGATTCACCGCCGGGAAGCACGTTGGGGTGAGCGGAAAGAACTTCGGTCGCGCCGATGAAGGAGCGGATGGGCATCACATGGCTGGCGCTGACCGGCTCGAGATTGCCGATATAGGCATTGCACGCGACAAGCACCCGCTCAGTGGTGATCGTGCCGCGATCGGTAGTGATGACAACAGCCGTTCCCTTGCGCTCGATCTTCTGCGCCTTGGTCTGCTCGAACAGATTGGCGCCGGCAAGGGCCGCCTGCTTCGCCAGTCCGAGCAGCAGCTTCATCGGATGGATATGTCCGGTGCCGACATCGCGGATGCCGAAGTGATAGCGAGACGATCCGAGCCGGCTCGCCGTCTCCTCCCGTTCCATGAACGAGAGATGCGGATAGCCGAAGCGGGTCGCCATCGCCTCGACGTGGTCGCGATAATCCTTCTCCAGGCTCTTCTTGTGGCCGACGGAGAGCTGCCCCGGCATGAACTCGATATCGATGTCGTGTTGGCTGGCGAAGTCGAGCACGTGCCGCTTGGCGTTCTCTGCCATATCGAACAGCAGTTGTGCCCGTTCCTGGCCAAGCGTTTCCTCGGTCTCGTCGGCCCAGGCGCGCTGGCCGGTGCCGAACTGGCCACCGTTGCGCCCCGACGCGCCGTCGCCGAAGCGGCAGGCGTCGATGAGCGTGACATCGACGCCTTGCCGAGCAAGGTTGTAGGCCGCCTGAAGCCCGGTATAGCCGCCGCCGATAATGGCGACATCCGCCTTCCTCGATCCCGGCATCTGCGGATATTCGGGTCGATCGGGAACGGTTGCCTCATACCAGGAGAAACCGGGCGAGATCGGGCTTTGCCAGGGCATTGGACTGCCTTTCAGGTCAGACGTTCAGCAGCAGGAACTCGCGTTCCCACGGGCTGATAACCTGCATAAAGGTTTCGAACTCGCCACGTTTCACGCCGGCATAGATGGCGATGAATTCGGGGCTCAGCACCTCGGCAAGCGACGGCGCCGACTCGAGCAGGGCGACGGCCTCGAGCAGCCCGCGCGGCAGATCGATTTCGCCTTCGTTGGCCGTGTCTTCCGTCGGTGCCGTCGGATCGCGGCCTTCGATGATGCCGAGATAGCCGCAGGCAAGCGAGGCGGCGAGCGCCAGATAGGGGTTGGCATCCGAACTCGGCAGCCGGTTCTCGATCCGCCGGGCAACCGGTTCGGAAACCGGAATGCGGAACGCGGTCGTGCGGTTGTCGTAGCCCCAAGCCGTATTCACCGGCGCCGACATATCGGGCGTCAGCCGGCGGAAGGAGTTCACGTAGGGCGCCATCATCACCAACGTGCGCGGCACATAGTGTTGCATGCCGCCGATGAAGTTGAAGAACTCCTTGGAGGCAGAGCCGTCCGGATTGGAGAACAGATTGCGGCCGGTGTTGATCTCGATCACCGACTGGTGGATGTGCATGGCCGAACCCGGCTGACCCTGCATCGGCTTGGCCATGAAGGTCGCGTAGATGCCGTGCTTCAGCGCCGCCTCGCGGATGGTGCGCTTGAACAGGAACACCTGGTCGGCAAGCTCGATCGGATCGCCGTGACGAAGGTTGATTTCGAGCTGCGCTGGTCCCTCCTCGTGGATCAGCGTGTCAATCTCCAGACCCTGCTTCTCGGAGAAGTGATAGATGTCGTCAATCAGCTCGTCGAATTCGTTGATGCCGGCGATCGAATAGCCCTGGCCGCCAAGGATCGACCGGCCGGAGCGGCCCTTCGGCGGATGCAGCGGATAGTCGGGATCGTCATTGGTGGCGACGAGGTAGAACTCGATTTCGGGCGCAACGACCGGCTTCCAGCCCTTCTGGCGATAGAGGTCGACCACGCGCTTCAAGACGTTGCGCGGCGTGTAGCTGATCTGTTCGCCTTCGGAGCCGACGATGTCGCAGATCACCTGCGCCGTTGGGTCGGTTTCCCAGGGGACGACCGAAAGCGTCGAAAGATCAGGGACGAGCTTGATGTCGCTGTCGCGCGAATCGTAGCGGAATTGTCCGGTCTCGTCAGGATATTCGCCTGAGATCGTGTGGCGGTAGACGGCGGAAGGCAGTGCAAGCGAGGTGTTGGAGGTGAACTTGGAGGTGGGCATCATCTTGCCGCGGGGAACGCCGGCAAGGTCGGGCGTGATGCATTCGATGTCTTCGATCCCGCGGATCTTCAGCCAATCCGTTGCTTCCTTCCAGGTCTTGACGCCTCGGAGGGAATGCAGGGCGGCGGGTATTTTCGAGGTTTTGCTGATTTTCGTTGTTTGTTGGGCAGCACTTCTCTTGGAGGGCATAAATCACCGGTTTTGGCTTCGGATAGCGCATCATAACCAGAGATTGGCAATTGGCTAGAGCGTGACGATTGACTTTCGCCGCCGTGACCGGAATGGAATGCGCAAAGAGCTCAAAGGTGTTTCGTGGCTGAGAAGAAGGATGTGGTGATCATTGGCGCCGGTGCGGCCGGCATGATGTGCGCCATCGAGGCCGGCAAGCGCGGCCGGCGGGTGCTGGTCATCGACCATGCAAAGGCGCCGGGCGAGAAGATCCGCATCTCCGGCGGCGGCCGCTGCAACTTCACCAACATCCATGCCGGGCCGAAGAACTTCCTCTCGGCCAATCCGCATTTCTGCAAATCGGCGCTCGCGCGCTACGGCGCGCGAGACTTCCTGGCGCTGGTCGAAAAACACGGCATCGCCTGGCACGAGAAGACTTTGGGGCAATTGTTCTGCGATCATTCGGCCAAGGACATCATCAGGATGTTGCTCGCCGAGATGCGCGATGCGGCCGCCGAGCTTCGGCTTGAGACGACGGTCGCGAGTGTCGAGCGCCATGGTGCCGGCTTCCGGGTGATGACCGGCGACGGACCGGTCGATGCCCAGTCGCTGGTGGTGGCCAGCGGCGGCAAGTCGATCCCGAAAATGGGCGCAACGGGGCTTGCCTATAAAATCGCAGAGCAGTTCGGATTGGCCCTGGTCGAAACCCGTCCCGGGCTTGTGCCGCTGACGCTCGATCCGGTGCAGCTTGAGACGATCGGCGAACTAGCCGGCGTCGCCGCCGACGCCGAGGCGCGCTCCGGTAAGACGGCGTTTCGCGAGGCGGTGCTGATCACCCATCGCGGCCTCAGTGGCCCGGCGATCCTGCAGATATCGTCCTACTGGCGCGAGGGGCAGGACATCGTTCTGAGGTTGATGCCCGATATCGACATCGCCTCGATCCTAAAAGGTTTGCGCCGCACCAATGGCAAGCAGGCCGTCCAGACGGCGCTCGGCGATATTCTGCCACGCCGGCTTGCGCAATTCTTTGCCGATGGCGCCAAGCTGACGGGACGGCAGCTCGCCGACCTCTCGGACAAGACCATCGATGCGCTATCGGCATCGATCCAGGCTTGGGCGATCAAGCCCGCCGGTTCCGAAGGCTATCGCACTGCCGAGGTGACGCTCGGCGGCGTCGACACCAATGGTCTCGATTCAAAGACGATGCAGGCGAAGGCTGTTCCCGGTCTCTATTTCGTCGGCGAATGCGTCGACGTGACCGGCTGGCTCGGCGGCTACAATTTCCAATGGGCCTGGGCATCGGGCTTCGCAGCCGGCCAGGACGTCTGATCCCTGGTTTTGCGGCATTTGGCTTCAGCCATTGTTAACGGATATGCCGGAACCTCTTTGGTGTCGGCACAGCCGGCGGTTGGTCAGAAAGAACTGTTCCGCAAACGGAAATCACACTGTTTCCATTTTTAGGGCTTTTCTCTGCCACGGCATGGCTGCAATATGGTCTGGACTGGCAAGCCGGTTTATCCGGGCCGAACGTTGCCGGTCAGTGAGAAGGACAGGATGTCATGAACCAGCCACGCCGTCGTCCCCGCGCCATCGCGATCGCTCGCACCGACGAGAGCCGCGTCCAGAGAGTAGCGTTGACCCGCATTGCTCTGATCGCGTTCTTTGCCGTTGCTGCCCTCGCAACGCTGCCGGCTTATTGGCTCTGATGCTGCCAGCCGGCCGCTAACGGCCGGACCTCGAGCGCCTCATGAGCCCAACGCCTTCGGAAATTCGTTGGCGAGTGCTCCGCGCTTATACAATTTTTAATCGTTCAAAATGAATATTGCGACGAAGTGAGTTCCGTCAGGACTTCGCTACCGGGGAGGTGGCGCGGTCCCGCAATGATTGCTGACGGACTGGCGGTGTGCGCCGCATGATTTTTCCGAAAAACATCAGCCTGTTTGCGCATCGGGTGGCTCTCGATCGTTTCGTCCTTTTCGCGGTTACGCGGAAGGCGGGACATGTTTCGAGCCGCCGGGGGAGGCGAATGCGAGCTGCGAGCCAAGGTGTTTTCCATGTTCATCGATAGAATTCTTGCCCGTTTCAAGATCCAGACGAAGGTGCTGTTCTTCATTCTGCCCTTCGTCGTCAGCATCTGTGCCGTCGGCATTACCGGCCTTTATGCGTCCGGCCTGCTTCAGGGCCGGATGGAGATTTCGAACAGCGTCCTGCAGACGCTGAGCGGCTTCAAGGATGTCTATGCGGGGATGAACAACTTCCTGCACTCGACCACCGAGGAAACCCGCGACGCCGTGCAGGGCAAGATCACTGCGCAGAAGGAAATTCTCGCCGAGACCGCCGCACAGGTTGCCGGCCAGAGCGGCCAGGACGAGTTGACGGCCGCTATCGCCGCGACCGCCGACATCGAAGCCCGCATCGACGGGCTCTGGAAGCTGCATGTCGGCGAGCAGGAGATGCGCGCAACGATGACGGCGAACCTCGATGCTCTCTTGGTCGAACGCGCCAAGATCAACGACGAGTCGAACCGGCTGCAATATGCCGTGCGCAAGAACGAGAATGCCGCCAAGACCATGCTGCGCGAAGCCGAAAAGCTGATGCGCGCCAGCCGCTTCTTCAACGAGTTCGGCACCGAAGTCAGCAAGGCGACGACGGTCGAGGATAAGCTCAAGGCCGTCAAGGAACGCTTCCCGATGATCGGCCGCACCGAGCGCGACATCTTCCGGCTGTTGCCGAAAGACGAGAAGTCGCTGACCGAGACGATCACCTCCGCATCGAGCGAGATCGGTGCGCTTTTGAAGGCGCCCGCCGGTCCTGAAACGCTTGCCGGTATCTCGAAGTATGTCGACCGTTTCCGCACCGCGAGCTTCCGTCTCGAAGCGGCTTCTGTCGGCAAGATGCGCGATGCCACCCGGATTTTCGCCGAACTCGATCAGCTTATCGTCAGCACCGAATCCGTTCTGACGGCCACGCGCCGGCTTTCGAGCTCGATCACCGACATCCAGATCTCCGCCGCAACCTTCATGGGGTCGACGACGGAAAGCAACCGCCAGAAGCTGCTCGACAAGTTCCTTGCAGTTCAGCAGAACATGGCAACGCTGCGCGGTGTTGCAAGCGAAGGTGCCTCCTTCGACGCCATTGCCGACACGCTGATGCCGATCATCACCGTAATGAAAAAGGACGCCGCGTCTCTGGTTGAAATCACCGTGAAGCGGACCGCCGATTTCGACGCCGCCGGCCAGTCGATCAACCAGATCTGGAGCGACCTGACCGGTTTTGCCGAACAGCAGAAGGTTGCCGCCGGCACCGAGCGCCAGGAAGCAAACCAGATCTCCGTGGCCGCGACTGTTGCAGGCGTCGTCATCGCCCTGCTTGCCGGCATCGCCCTGACGCTGACGCTGAAGAAGCCGATCGGTCAGATCACCGCCGCCATGCGTCGCCTGGCAGACGGCCGCCTCGATACCTCCATTGACGGCGACGCCCGTCAGGACGAGATCGGCGACATGGCCCGCGCCTTGGGCGTCTTCAAGGAAAACGCGCTTTCCAAGGTGCGCATCGAGGCAGAAAGCGAAGAACAGCGCGCCCGCGCCGAGATCGAGCGAAGCCGCAACGACGCCGAGAAGCGCGAGCTCGATCGCCAGATCGATCTTGCCGTCAGCGAACTCGCCGCCGGCCTCGGCCGTCTGGCGCAGGGCGACCTGTCGCGCCAGATCGACATTCCGTTCCATGGCCGCCTCGAACAGCTGCGCACGGACTTCAACGGCTCGCTGATCCGCCTGCAGGATACGCTGGCCCAGATCCGCGCCAATGCACAGGCGATCCAGCAGAGCGGCTCGGACATGCATCATGCCGCTGACTCGCTGTCGAAGCGGACGGAGGCCCAGGCAGCCTCGCTCGAAGAGACGGCCGCTGCGGTCGACCAGATCACCGTGACGGTCCGCTCGTCGGCGGAGCGCGCGAACGAGGCTAACGTCGCCGTCACGCAGACGAAGAAGAGCGCCGACAGCTCGGCAACCGTCGTCACCAATGCGATCGCCGCCATGGGCCGCATCGAAGAGGCCTCACGCCAGATCGAGCAGATCATCGAGGTGATCGACGACATTGCGTTCCAGACCAACCTCTTGGCGCTGAATGCCGGCATCGAGGCGGCACGTGCCGGCGAAGCCGGCAAGGGCTTCGCGGTGGTGGCACAGGAGGTTCGCGAACTGGCGCAACGCTCAGCCGAAGCTGCCCGCGAGATCAAGGGCCTCATCAACAAGTCGACCAACGAGGTCAATTCCGGTTCGCACCTGGTCAAGGAGACCGGCGCGGTGCTGGCCTCGATCAGCGCCCAGATCGTTACTGTCAGCCAGCATGTCGAAATGATCGCGACCGCCAGCCGTGACCAGGCGGTGGCGCTCAACGAGGTCAACGGATCGGTCAACCAGATGGACCAGATGACCCAGCAGAACGCCTCGATGGTCGAAGAGGCAACGGCAACGAGCCTGGCGCTCTCCAACCAGGCCGACACGCTGATGATGCTGGTCGAGCAGTTCCGGCTCGAGCCGGAAGCCGCCGATATCCACGCTTACCGCGCCGCCTGATTGGCCAAGGCCACAGCGGCTTCGTCCTCAGCATTGCGCCGCGCGACCCACCGGTTGCGCGGCGCAAGTCGCTTGTAGGCTATTCTTGCCGGCTTGTATCTCTTGATGCGCCGCAAACGCAGCGATGCAGCGGCGAAACATCCGCCTCACCAACCCCGGCGGCTTGGGGTCGAAATGTTCGTCCCAGCGGCGGCTTTTCATCGTCATATCGGCCAGATAGGCCATTGCCAGTATTTCCATGGTGATGCTCCTCATTGGATGGCATCCCCTCTTCTATGCAGCAAAGGCTATTTTACATACACAAGATATCGGCCTATGTTTTTCACCGATGAAAGACATGGATTGGGACATTTATCGCTGCTTCATGAGTGTCGCGCGCACCGGCGGACTGACGGGCGCCGCGCAGGCGCTGGGCTCCAGCCCGGCGACCTTGGGCCGGCGCATGCTCGAGATCGAGGAACGCACCGGCCGCACGCTGTTCGTGCGCAGCCAGACCGGCTACCAGCTGACCGGCGACGGGCAGGTTCTGTTCGAGCAGCTCGAGGAGATGGAGGCGGCGGCCCGCCGCGTCGAGAGCTGGCGACGGGAGGGCGAGGGGGCGGTCGTTCGCATCACCGCCGGAACCTGGGTGTCCTGGCTGCTTGCCGAAAATTTCCCGGCGCTCTGCACCGAGCGCGATGGCTTCAGCCTTGCGATCACCATAGGCGAGACCCGCGCCAACCTTGCCTATCGCGAGAGCGATATCGGCATCCGCGCTTTCGAGCCGGAAGAGAGCTATCTGGCAGCCCGCCCGGTGGGAGAAGTTGCCTATGCCGTCTACCGGCAGAAGAATGCAACGCCGGCGGCAAACGGCCGATGGGTCGCCGTCGGCGACGAGGATGCAATCTCATCCTATCTGCGTTGGCCGCATGAGAACGCGACGGGACGTATCGTAGCGACCGTAACGCGCCCTCGTTCGTTGCTCGATCTCGCCCGGGCGGGAGCCGGTTGTGCCGTGCTGCCCTGTTTCGTCGGCGACCTCGACCCTCTGCTGGAGCGGGCGGGCGAGGAGATCCCTGCGCTTATGCATCGGCAATGGATCGTGATGAACAACGAGGACCGCCATCGCACGGAAATCCGCACGGTCGTCGATCGCATGACAAAATTACTGAAAAGCCACGCCGACATCTTCGCCGGCAAACGACCCCGCCGCAGCTGAAGCGGTCAGCGCATCAAGAGGCTGACGAGTGCCGCCTGCGAGTTCACCTGGGTCTTGGAATAGATGCTCTTCAGCTGGGTGCGGATCGTTTCGTAGCTGACGCTGTTCGCCAGGGCGATTTCCCTTAACGACAGTCCTGCAGCGAGGCCGGAGGCGATTCTGATTTCGGCGGGAGTCAATCCGTAGATGTCCTCCAAGTGCCTGCTCCGCACTTCCGGAAGCAGCGACGTGGTCGGTTCAATGACGACAGCAACGGTTGGGCCGCTAAGGAGTTCGGTGAAGGCATCGGAATTCAACTTCAAGAGCGTGATGCGATATGCCGTCCCACCGGCGCCCTTGACAATGGAGACATGTGGGCGCGTATCCGTGCAGCCACGCAATGTCAGCGCTTCCAGCGCTGCGCTTGTCTGCGGACAGCTTAACGTCAAGCGCCCGCCTGTAGCGATACGAATTGGCGCGCCTGTCGCCGATATGCGTTGCGCGTGTTCATTCATGGAGCGGACACGGAGATTCTCGCCGACATACATCAGGCCAACGCCGATCGAATCGAGCAAAGATTGCCCTTGCTGGCGCTCGACCGTCATCACATCGCGCTTCCGGACAAACTCGAACGCGCGTTTGAGATGCGGTGCAAGGCTCGTATATTGATCGGCGGCGTGATGGTTGAACTCTGCGTCGGTTGATGTCGTACATGTCGATAGAATGAATGTGCGTGTCGCATCTCTTATGATCGTCACGCCGACGCTGGTCTCGCATCCGGTTTGTCGCTTTAGCCAGTCGTTGTAGAATTCGGATTTGACCAGATCTTCCCGCGAAACGATATGCTCGCCACATAGGCCCCGGCCGACGGGTACCAGAACGGTTCTCGGGATCCACGGGTTCACTGCGGCGAAATGGTTGTTGAATTGATCGAGGTCGTCGGCCGTAAATCCGGAGACATAGGGGACATGCGACGCGGGTGCCGCGAGGTCATGATAGTGGAGCGCGGACTTACCGTTTGGCACAGTGCCCGCCAACCGGCTCAGAAAATCCTCCCAGCTGCATTCGCCGAACGCAGCGCCATAGATCAGATCGATCAGTTCTTCCGTATTCGCCGTTCCTGTCCGGAACATGCGTGCCCCCGCTCGCACTAGACCGAGTTAGTATAGGCAGGAGCCTCGGCAATAAGCAACTTGAAATGGTATATCTGCTTGCAAGACCGGCGTGAAACGCGGCAGGCCGGCGTTGCTGCCGGCCGTTTTCGCGTCAGGGTTGTCGGTCTGTGGGGTGCTAAACGGGGCGGCGGACGGTCGCGGTTGCCGTCTGTGGTTTGGGTATGCTCGACCAAGCCGCCAGAAGCAGCAAGGCTGCGGCCGTCAGCACCGTCATCACGCGCGTCCCTGAGTGACGATAACAGGGATCAACAGGTCGCCCCAGTTGCCTTCGCCGCCATGATGGCGGGCCGAACGTACCAGCTCGACCGATACGCCGGCGTCGACGGCTTTCATGACGGCCTGGTTAAGGCGGTGCAGGTCGTTGGCGACCATGCGGATCGCCGCCTGCTGATCCGGGGTCATGGCCGAAGACTGTTCCTCGGCCCTTTCCTTGACGCGTGTCTGAACTGTCATTGGAGTTCTCCTTGGTGTCAGCGGTTTCTCGTCGATTGCATGGGGAGCGCGGCGGGCAGGGATTGCCGCGCTCCCCGGTCCTTCACTCTGCGGCCGGGCGGAACTGGTCGTGCTCGGTCGATTCCTTCATGGCTGTCGTCGATGACTGGCCGCCGGTGATGGCCAGCGACACGGCGTCGAAATAGCCGGTGCCGACTTCGCGCTGGTGCTTGGTCGCGGTGTAGCCATTGACCTCGGCGGCGAACTCCGCCTCCTGAAGCTCCGAATAGGCCGCCATCTGCCGGGCCTTGTAGCCGCGCGCCAACTCGAACATGCCGAAGTTCAGCTGGTGGAAGCCGGCAAGCGTGATGAACTGGAACTTGTAGCCCATCGCACCGAGTTCCCGCTGGAACTTGGCGATCGTCGCGTCGTCGAGGTTTTTCTTCCAGTTGAACGACGGCGAGCAGTTGTAGGCGAGCAGCTTGCCCGGATGCGCCTTGTGCACGCCCTCGGCAAACTTGCGGGCCTGCTCCAGGTCCGGCTTGGAGGTTTCGCACCAGATCAGGTCGCAATGCGGCGCATAGGCGATGGCGCGCGCGATGCACGGCTCGATGCCGTTCTTCACCTGGTAGAAGCCTTCGACCGTGCGTCCGGCGTCATAATCGACGAAGGGGCGATCGCGTTCGTCGATATCCGACGTCAACAGCTTGGCCGCTTCCGCATCGGTGCGGGCGATGACGAGCGTCGGCGTACCCATGACGTCGGCTGCAAGCCGTGCCGCGTTGAGATTGCGGATATGCGCGGCCGTCGGGATCAGGACCTTGCCGCCGAGATGGCCGCACTTCTTTTCGGACGCCAGCTGGTCCTCGTAGTGAACGCCCGCAGCTCCGGCCTCGATGAAGGCCTTCATGATCTCGAAGGCATTGAGCGGGCCGCCGAAACCGGCTTCGGCGTCGGCAACGATCGGTGCGAACCAGGTGTCGACCGATAGCCCCTTGCCTTCCGAGGTCTCGATCTGGTCGGCGCGCTGGAGCGTGCGGTTGATGCGCTTTGCCAGCTCCGGAGCGGCATTTGCCGGATAGAGCGATTGGTCCGGATACATCGCTGATGCGGTGTTGGCGTCGGCCGCGACCTGCCAGCCGGAGAGGTAGATTGCTTTCAGGCCGGCGCGAACCATCTGCATGGCCTGATTGCCCGAGAGCGCGCCGAGCGCGTTGACGAAGTCCTCTTCGTGAATGAGCTTCCACAAGCGGTTGGCACCCATTTCGGCCAGGGAGTAACGGATCTCGACCGAACCACGCAGCCGCTTCACGGTTTCAGCGGTGTAGGGGCGTTCGATGCCATCAAAGCGGCCTTGCTGGGCACTGGGAACAAGCTTGTAAAAATCAGTCATCATTTCCTCCTGCTGGAACTCATCCACCATTCGACTTTTGTCGTATGGCTTTCCTCGTCTCTAGTTGATGTGACAGTTTTTACATTGCGCTGCGCAATAGGGCTATGGAAATCGAAGTTCATGGCCTTTCAAAAGGGTTATCTTGTCTTGCCTTTGACAGGCGTGCACGGTAAATTTGTAAATTATGTAAATGTGTGGTCGTCGTCAGAGTTGTAAAGGTAGTGACAAATGGCTGAGAACAAGATCTTTGCCGGTCCTCGTGTCCGGCGGATCCGCAACGGGCTCTCGCTGACGCAGACGGCGATGGCCGAAGCGCTTGGCATCTCGCCGTCCTACCTCAACCTGATCGAGCGCAATCAGCGTCCGCTGACCGTCCAGCTGCTTCTGAAACTCGCATCGGTCTACAAGGTCGACCTCGAGGAACTGCAGGGTGAAACTGGCGGTGGACTGGCGCAATTGCGCGAGGTCTTTGCCGATCCGCTGCTGGCGGCGGAACTGCCGGGGGATCAGGAATTGATCGAAGTTGCCGAAGCGGCGCCCAATGCCGCCGGCGGCGTCGTCAAGCTTTACCGCGCCTATCGCGAGCAGGCGGCGCGGCTAAAGGACCTTGCCGACCTCCTGGCGGGGCAGGGGCACATGGAGGCGCTGTCGGGCACCCGCCTACCGATGGACGAGGTGCGCGAGACGCTGGAGGCGAGACCCAATCATTTCGCCCGGATCGAAGAAATGGCGGAGGCCTTTCACGAGGCGCTTTCGCCGGGCGATGATCTGATCGGCGCACTGAAAGCCTGGCTGAAGAAGGAACACGGCCTGGTCGTGCGCAATCTGCCCGTTCATGCCATGCCCAATCTGCGTCGCCGCTTCGATCGCCATTCCATGCGGCTCTTCATCTCCGAGCGCCTATCGCCCTATGACCAGTTGCGCGAGATCGCCATGGAGGTTGCCTCGATTGCCTGTCACGAAGCGATCGTCCGGGAGTTGGAGACGCTGCGCCTGTCGACCGCCGAAGCGCGCCGCATCGGCCGCTTCGAACTCGCCCGCTATGCCGCCCACGCATTGATGATGCCCTATGCGGCATTTCATGCGGCAGCCGTCCGGGCGAGATACGATATCGACGTGCTCAGGGCGCGTTTCCAAGTGTCGTTCGAGCAGGTCGCCAACCGGCTGACCATGCTGCAGCGGCCCGGCGCGACCGGCGTTCCGTTTTTCCTGATGGAGATCGACAATGCCGGGCATCGGCTCCGTCGTTCCGGCGCATCGGGTTTCCCGCAAGCGAGGTTCGGCGGCGGCTGTCCGAAGCTCAATATCCATGCCGCCTTCTCGTTGCCGGGGCAAATCCTGGTGGACCGCGTAGAGACAACAGAGGGACTGGCGTTCCTTACCGTGTCGCGCACGCTCGATGGTCCGCAGGCGGGCTTTGAAGAGCGGGTTCGCCGCACCGCGTTGCTGATCAGTTGTGAGGCCTCTTTTGCCGATGAGGTGGTCTATGGCACGCTACGCTCGCCCGCGGTTGCGATCGGGGCGGCCTGTCGGCTCTGCGAGCGGCAGGGCTGTCTTGCGCGCGCCGAGCCTCCGGTGACGCGCCCGCTTGGGCTCGACGAGATGGCAACAGGCCTCAGCGTCTTCGATTTTCAGTAGGCGCTGGGACTTTCAGTAGCGGACGGGGTGATGGCTCGGCAGCAGCGGCGCACTGGCGGCGAAGCATTCGGCCGGTAGTCCGGTCGTATAGCCGCGGGTAATGTGCGCCTTGTCCGCATAGGCTTTGTCGCGCATCAGGATCGCGTGCAGTTCGGGCAGGTTATAGAACGGCACGCCGGGATAGAGGTGGTGCTCCAGATGATAGTTGATGTGGTGCGGAGCAAAGAACAGTCTTTCCCAGGCATGCGGATAGACCGTGCGTGAACTCGTCAGCTCGTCGCTATAGTCCATGTTGCCGAAATGCTCCGCAACGCTGCGCACGTAAAGGAACAGGCAGAAGAAGGTGAAGAACGGCACGAGCCAGTAGAGCGCGAATTCGCGCCAGATGCCGAGAAGGCTGAAAATGGCGGCGGCAGCGATATAGAAGCAAAGGCGCAGCATCTTGTAGCTCCGCGTCGACCGGTCGTTCTTCGACATGCGCTTGGCCATGTGCACCATGTCGCGGATCGAGTTGACGGCGACGAGATAGCCGAGCAGTTGCATCACGCCACGCGCGATCTTCTGCGGAAAGGTGAACTGCGCCATGCCGAGCTTTGCCGTCCAGTCCGGGTCGTCGTCGGTGTTGGCATGCTGGTGGTGTGCCAGGTGGTTCTGCCGGTAGCCATCGACGGTCGCCAGCATCGGCCAGGCGAGCAACAGGTCGCTCATCCAGTCGCTGAGCTTGCGGTTCTTGATGATGCGGTAGTGCGCCGCCTCATGAACGAGACAACCGAACGCATGCATGCGACCGGCAATCACGATCACGGTCATGAGGTAGACGAGGATATTGCCGGTATATTCGCTGACGGCGATGGCGGTGGCGATGATCGCCCAGTCGACCGCGATCGCCGCAAGGGATTTCTGTGGCTCGAGTATCGAAAGGCGCTTCAACTCTCTCGGATCGATCCTGCGGTTCCGTCCACTCATGACACTACCCAGACGCTGATACACAACCGAGGGGAAAAATCGCATGCGCCTTATGGTTAATCAATCGTAAACGAACGCGTGTTCTGGCTGGTTGCCGCCATGGTTAACGTCGGCCGCTTGGTACCTGCCGATGGCGGGATCGCGCCCTTCGCCATAAGTGCCCGATTTTCCTTGGCTTGCGAAAACTGGGGTGGCTGAAGAGGTCCGCCTCTTTCCGGCACAAAACCGCTTGAGGTTGTCGAGAAACATGCCTAACCTCGCCCCGGAGCGATCCAGAATGGGCCTGGATCCGTGTCACGGGGCGGCCTTGTCCGGACCGATAATAACGAGGGAACTGCATGTCCAAATTCATCGTTACAACCATGGCGACGGTCATACTGGCCGGTTCGACCATGCTCGCTTCGGCGCAGGAGCGGGTGGTCAACGTCTATAACTGGTCGGATTATATCGACAGCAGCATTCTGGAAGACTTCACCAAGGAAACGGGCATCAAGGTCGTCTACGACGTCTTCGATTCCAACGAGATCCTCGAAACCAAATTGCTCGCAGGCGGCTCGGGCTACGACGTCGTCGTCCCGACGGCGACCTTCCTGCAGCGCCAGATCGCGGCCGGCGTGTTCCAGAAGCTCGACAAGTCCAAGCTCCCGAACCTCACCAATATGTGGGACGTGATCATGGAGCGTACGGCCAAGTACGATCCGGGCAACGAATACGCCATCGACTACATGTGGGGCACCACCGGCATCGGCTACAACGTCGACAAGATGAAGGAAATTCTCGGCACCGACGAGAAGCCCAACTGGGACGTCATCTTCAAGCCGGAACTAGCCGCCAAGTTCAAGGATTGCGGCATCCATGTTCTCGATTCCCCGACGGATGTGATGCCGTCGGCGCTCGCCTATCTCGGCCTCAATCCTGATAGCCACGAAGCGGCCGATCTTGAAAAGGCTGCCGAACTGCTTGCCAGCGTTCGTCCGAATATCCGCAAGTTTCACTCGTCGGAATACATCAACGCGCTTGCCAATGGCGATATCTGCCTCGCGGTCGGCTTTTCCGGCGATGTCTTTCAGGCCCGTGACCGCGCCGCCGAAGCCAAGGCTGGCGTAACCGTCGATTATGCGATCCCGTCGCAGGGCGCGCAGATGTGGTTCGACATGCTCGCCATTCCGGCGGACGCTCCGCATGTCGCCGAAGCGCATGAATTCCTCAACTACATGATGAAGCCGGAGGTCGTCGCCAAGGCGTCGAACTATGTCTTCTACGCCAACGGCAACAAGGCCTCGCAGCAGTTCCTGGACAAGGCGGTTCTCGAAGACACCGCCATCTACCCCACCGATGATGTGATGCAGAAACTGTTCACGGTCACGCCGTTCGAGGCGAAGGAGCAGCGGGTATTGACCCGGCTCTGGACAAAGGTCGTCACCGGCCAGTAAGAGCAAAACGAATTGCCCGGACCTCAAAATCCGGGCAATTTTCTTAAAGGGGGCACCGGGGAAAACGAGAGTGCCCATCGGCTGTATCATTCGGGGATAGATGATGAAGTCACTCGGCAGTATCAGGCGCTCTTTCGCCCCCTGGGCGGATCCCGCTTCCAAGCCATTCATTTCCGTCAAGAACGTCACCAAGAAGTTCGGCGATTTCACCGCCGTCGACGATCTTTCGCTCAACATCTACACGCGCGAGTTCTTTGCACTCTTGGGTGCGTCGGGCTGCGGAAAGTCGACGCTCCTGCGCATGCTGGCCGGTTTCGAGCAGCCGACCTCGGGGGAGATCATTCTCGACGGCCAGAACCTTGCCGGCATTCCGCCCTACCGGCGGCCCGTCAACATGATGTTCCAGTCCTACGCGCTGTTTCCGCATATGACCGTTGAGACCAACATCGCCTTCGGCCTGAAGCAGGACGGCATGCCCAAGGCCGACATCGCCGAGCGCGTCGGCCAGATGCTCAAGCTGGTGAAGCTCGAGAAGTTTGCCAAGCGCAAGCCGCACCAGCTTTCCGGCGGCCAGCGCCAACGTGTCGCGCTGGCACGCTCACTCGCCAAGCGCCCGAAGGTGCTGCTGCTCGACGAGCCGCTCGGCGCACTCGACAAGAAGCTGCGCGAGGAAACCCAGTTCGAACTGATGGACCTGCAGCAGGAACTCGGCCTTACCTTCGTCGTGGTCACGCACGACCAGGAGGAAGCGATGACGATGGCGGACCGCATCGCCGTCATGAGCCACGGCAAGGTCGCGCAGGTGGCAACGCCAGCGGAAATCTACGAGGCGCCCAATTCGCGCTTCGTCGCCGACTTCATCGGCGATGTGAACATCTTCGACGGAACAGCCACAACCGCGGAAAACGGCTACCTCAGCATTGAAACCGGCAACGGCTTTCCCATTCGCATGGCATCGCCGGAGAGGCCTGCCGCCGGCGCCAAGGCCGCGGTCGCCATTCGCCCGGAAAAGATCCGTGTCACCCGCCAGCCGCCGGCGCACGCGCCGGTCAACGCGGTCGAGGGTGAGATCTGGGACGTCGGCTATCTCGGCGACATGACCGTCTTCCATATCAGATTGAAGGATGGCAGGGTCGTGAAGGCGTCGTCCTTGAACGCGGTGCGCGCCGTGGAAGATCCCTTCGGCTACGACCAGCAGGTCTGGATCTCGTTCGGCGAAGACGCCGGCGTCGTCTTGAAGGATTGAAGCCATGGCGCGCGTTGCATCAGCCGTCTTCAGCCGCCTGGTCATCATCATCCCCTATGCCTGGCTACTGTTCTTCTTCCTGATTCCCTTCTTCATCGTCTTCCGTATCTCGTTGTCGCAGACGGCGGTGGCGATGCCACCCTATACGCCGGTCTTCGATCTCCTCGGTGGCCTTTCCGGCATTATGGAAAAGGCACGGGAGTTCTCGCTCGACAACTATGTCTGGCTGACCGAGGACGTTCTCTACTTCAACGCCTATGTGTCGAGTGTCATCATCGCCGGAATCTCGACGGTGCTGACGTTGATGATCGCCTATCCCGTCGCCTACGGGATGGCGAAGGCGCCGAAATCGATCCGCCCGACGCTGTTGATGTTGGTGATCCTGCCGTTTTGGACCAGCTTCCTGATCCGCGTTTACGCCTGGATCGCCATCCTGAAGCCGGAAGGACTGCTCAACCAGTTCCTGATGAGCATCAATGTCATCGACCAGCCGCTGATCATCCTCAACACCAACTGGGCGATCTATATCGGTATCGTCTATTCCTACCTGCCGTTCATGGTCCTGCCGATCTATTCGTCGCTGGAGAAGATGGACCACACGCTGACGGAAGCGGCGCTGGATCTCGGCTGCACGCCATTCTCCGCCTTCTGGCGCGTCACGTTCCCGCTGTCACTGGCCGGCGTCGTTGCCGGTTGCCTGCTCGTCTTCATTCCGGCTGTCGGCGAGTTCGTCATCCCCGATCTGCTCGGCGGATCGGAAACGCTGATGATCGGCAAGACGCTGTGGAACGAGTTCAACGCCAACCGCGACTGGCCGGTCTCTTCGGCGGTTGCCACGATCCTGCTTTTGATCCTGGTGATACCGATCGTGTTCTTCCAGAACGCGCAGGCCAAAGCCGACGGCGAGGGGAAGTAGGTCATGGGCAACTGGTCACGCTTCAACATTGCCTCGATCGTGCTCGGCTTCGGCTTTCTCTATCTGCCGATCGTGCTTTTGGTGATCTTCTCGTTCAACGAATCGAAGCTGGTCACGGTATGGGCCGGGTTTTCGACCAAATGGTACGCGCAGCTCTGGCACAATCAGGCGCTTCTCGACGCCGCCTGGGTCACCATCCGCGTGGCATTGATCTCGGCCACCTGCGCAACCGTGCTCGGGACCTTGGCGGCCCTCGCGCTGGTGCGCTACACGCGCTTTCGCGGCCGCATGCTGTTTTCCGGCATGGTCTATGCGCCGCTGGTCATGCCTGAGGTGATCACCGGCCTGTCGCTGCTGTTGCTGTTCGTTGCCATCGGGCTCGACCGTGGCTTCTGGACGATCACCCTTGCGCACATCACCTTCACCATGTGCTTCGTTGCCGTTGTCGTGCAGTCGCGGCTCCTGAGCTTCGACCAGTCGATCGAGGAGGCGGCGCTGGATCTGGGCGCGACCCCGGTCAGGACCTTCTTTGCGATCACTCTGCCGGTGATCGCGCCGGCCGTCTTTTCCGGCTGGGTGCTGGCCTTCACGCTGTCGCTCGACGATCTCGTGATCTCGAGCTTCACCACAGGCCCCGGTGCCACCACGCTGCCGATGAAGATCTACAGCCAGGTTCGTCTCGGGGTGACGCCTGAAATCAACGCGATCTGCACGATCCTGATCGGCATTGTCGCGATCGGTGTCGTCGTTGCCTCTGTTGTGACCAAACAGCGTGAAGCGCAACGCGAGAAGGACGAGCGCGCCGCTTTCGCGCAGTAGAGTTCAGCTCCGTTTTCAAGAGGACGGCTGGTGCATTTAAAGCGCCGGCCGTTTCAGTTGGGCTCGCCGAGAACCGAGAGCGGCGAGATCACCGCATTCGGCCAGGAGCCGCCGACGAAGAACCGCAATCGCTGGGCGGCATTGGTAGCGTCGGTAAAGGTTCCGGCAAGAGCCAGGCTGCCGCTGCGATAGGGTATGACGCCGTTGACCGACAGGCTGCCCGTCGGCCCGATAAAGGTAGCGCGGTTCAACCGGGCCGATCCGTCGCTGAAGCGCGCCTCGATGTCGGCCCGCTGAAAATCGAACGTGCCGCTGCCTGCCTGCGACAGCGAGAAGAACTCACCCCTGCGGACCAGGTCCGAGAAGGCGTCGGAGTCGAATTCGGATAGTCTGCCGTTGGCAAGCGACAAGGTCAGGCGCCCGGATGCGTCGGCTGCGCGTGGCGTCCAGAACGGGTGATCGGTCGCCAGGTCCAGGTTGACGTTGCCGCGTCCCGTCGGCACCGGGCCGGTGAAGCCGAAGTCGGCGACGGCGGCCGCAAGATCCGCATCCTTGAGAGCCAGCTCTAGCTTGCCGCCACGGGTCAAGCCCGCTTCCGACAGCACGAGGCGGCCGCTGAGCCTGCCATTGGCATAGGTGCTGTCGCCGATATCAAGCGACGCCCGCCCGTGATCGACCATGACGCCGGCCGCCACGTCGGTCAGCCGCAACGGGCCGATCGCTGCCTCCTGCGTCGAAAGGCGCACGTCGACGCGCCAGGTGCGGGCGAAAGCCTCGGTCATATGTCTGGCGAGTTCTTCTGGATCGACCGGAAGCTGCGCAAAAAGTGGTTGCAGTCCGTTGAGGTCGATCCTGTCGAACGCGAGCGTGCCCTCGACGCGCGGTGTGTCGTTGGCAGGAGCGACAACGTCGAGCACCCCGGTTGCCGTCGCGCCGCCGATCGCCAGGCGCAAGTCATCCAGCTTCAGCGTCGCGTCTCCGGTCGTGACGTTGGCACTGAGATCGAAGCTGCTCTCGGGCAGCCCCTCATGCGAGGCCCCCTCAAACCACGCGGCAAGCGCCGGCAGCGAGGCGGTGGAAACCTGGAGCCGCCCCGAGGCGAATGGTTTCATCGACAGATTGCCGACGCCCTCGAAGGAGAAATTGAGGGGGGCCGAGGTCAGCGATGTCTTCAGCGTCGTGTTGCGGCCGGCCAGCAGCGTCAGCGGCTCGTCGCAGGCCAGCGCCCAGCTCACGGCCTGCCCGCCGATCATGCTCGACAGTTGCGCATTCAGGCGCCCGGCAAAGGAGGGCCACTTCACGGTGCCGGATATGCCGGGAAACTCCCGCGCATAATTGGTCGCCCGGTCGAATACCTGCAGGCGGCCATTCTCGATCGTGATGTCGCCGAAGGGGGTGTCGTCGTTGTCCGCTTTCGCCTCGCGCGGCGCAAGCCAGCGCGGCCGCTCCCAGTTGAGCGTGCCGTCGATGCCACGCTCCAGCGTTACCACAGGCTCGATGAGGCGGATGTCTTCGAGTGCCGGTTCGCCGCGAAGCGCAGAAACCAGGCTGAAGGCTGCGGTGATGCTGCCGATCCGGGCGAGTGTGCGGGGGGTACCGTCGGTCGTCTCGATCGTGGCGCCGTACAATGTCAGCGTCGGGTTCGGCCAGAAACGGATGTTCGGCTCGCCGGTTATCCTGCTCTTGCCACCCGACCAGGCGTCGAGCATGCGCTCCATCGTCGGCCGCACGTCCGTCGTCGAGATCACGAGCGGCAGGGCCGCGTTGTATCCGACGGCCAGCACGATGCCGATCGCCGCCGGCCAGAGGAAATGGCGACGACGAAGCCGCGACCAAAGGCGTGATTCACCCATCATATGCAGGATTTTTCTTGTCATTTCCGCCTGGTTGCCCATCGCTTGGGATCACGCTGCTTGGATAGGCTTTCAGCCCGCATAAATCAAATGCGCCCGACATGGAAATGTCGCCAATGCGACGCCGGAGCGGGTTCTCCTGCTGTTTATTTTGCGTTGCAGCATGGTATAGAGGGCATGGAGTAGGAGTGGAGGAAAGCATGCAGTCTGAGCAACCTTTGTGGGTTCCCGGTCCAGAGATCCGCGAGCACAGCCCGATGGCGCAATTTATCGCCTGGTGCAGCGAGCGCTTCGGCAAAGACTTTGCCGATTACGACGCGTTTCACGCGTGGTCGGTTGCCGAACGCGGCGATTTCTGGACGGCGGTCTGGGAGCATTGCGAAGTCATCGGCGATCGTGGCGCGACGGCTCTGGTCAATGGTAACAGCATGCTCGACGCTCGGTTCTTTCCCGAGGCGTCGCTGAATTTCGCCGAGAACCTGCTGCGGCGCGCCGGCGGCGACGATGCGCTCATTTTCCGCGGCGAGGATAAGGTCAGCTACCGGCTTTCCTGGGATGATCTGCGCACGCTGGTCTCGCGGCTGCAGCAGGCGCTGAAAGCGCGCAGCATCGGCAAGGGTGACCGCGTCGCCGCGATGATGCCCAATATGCCCGAAACGATCGCTCTCATGCTGGCGACCGCGTCGATCGGTGCGATCTGGTCGTCCTGTTCTCCCGATTTTGGCGAGCAGGGCGTTCTCGATCGCTTTGGCCAGATCACCCCGAAACTGTTCATCGCCTGCGACGGCTATTGGTACAACGGCAAACGACAGGACGTCGACGCCAAGGTTCGTGCGGTCTCCATGGCTCTCGACGTTCCAGCCCTCATCGTTCCCTATGCGGGCGAGGCGAGGGCGCTGGCGGCCTCAATTGCCGATGGCGTGACGCTCGAGGACTTCATCGCTCCGTTTAAAGCCGAGGCGCTCGCCTTCGAGCGTTTGCCGTTCAGCCACCCGCTCTATGTGCTCTTCTCCTCCGGCACCACGGGCGTCCCGAAGTGCATCGTTCATTCGGCCGGCGGCACGCTGCTGCAGCATTTGAAGGAACATCGCTTCCACTGCGGGCTCGGCGACGGGGAGAAGCTCTTCTATTTCACCACCTGCGGCTGGATGATGTGGAACTGGCTCGCCTCCGGCCTGGCGGTCGGCGCGACGCTGTGCCTGTTCGACGGCTCGCCGTTCTATCCTGATGGAAACGTCCTGTTCGATTATGCGGCGGACGAAACGTTTGCCGTCTTCGGTACGTCGGCAAAATACATCGACGCGGTCCGCAAGGGCGGATTTGAGCCGGCCAAGACCCACGACCTTTCAAGCCTGCGGCTCTTGACCTCGACTGGCTCGCCGCTGTCGCCCGAAGGCTTCTCCTTCGTCTATGAAGGCATCAAACAGGACGTCCAGCTTGCGTCGATCTCCGGCGGCACCGACATCGTTTCGTGCTTCGTGCTCGGCAATCCGCTGAAGCCGGTCTGGCGTGGCGAGATCCAGGGTCCTGGCCTCGGACTGGCCATCGATGTCTGGGACGACGAGGGGCGCTCCGTGCGCGGCGAAAAGGGTGAACTCGTCTGCACCAAGGCATTCCCGTCGATGCCGGTGATGTTCTGGAACGATCCCGAAGGCGTCAAATACCGCGCCGCCTATTTCGAACGTTTCGACAACGTCTGGTGCCATGGCGACTTTGCCGAATGGACGTCGCATGGCGGCATCGTCATCCATGGTCGCTCCGACGCGACACTCAATCCCGGCGGTGTGCGCATCGGCACGGCGGAGATCTACAATCAGGTCGAGCAGATGGAAGAGGTGGCCGAAGCGCTCTGCATCGGACAGGACTGGGAAGACGACGTGCGCGTCGTGCTGTTCGTGCGCATGGCATCCGGCGCCTCGCTCGATGAGCAATTGGAGAAGGCGATCAGGAACCGTATCCGCACCGGCGCATCGCCCCGCCATGTGCCGGCGAAGATCATCGCCGTTGCCGATATTCCGCGCACGAAGTCGGGCAAGATCGTCGAATTGGCGGTCCGCGACGTTGTGCATGGACGCCCGGTCAAGAACAAGGAGGCGCTCGCCAACCCGGAAGCGCTCGATCTTTTCGCCGGGCTCGATGCCCTCAAAAATTGAGGGGCCGTTAACTTGTTCGCGCTTTCGGAATTAACCAAGGCTTCAGACTTGCTGATAAATCCCTAAAATTGTCGGATCGGCTGGTAAGGTCTTGTTAACGATTGGGGGCGCATGGTCATGTCAACTTGAGGCCGGCCGATGAGTGGTCGGCGCCTGGCAGCGATGCCGCCGCAGACATGATGTCATTACTTCTCGAGCATTTGTTGGTTTAGCATTGAATTATCGAGGTGGCCTCCCAGCCACCTCTTTTTTTGCCTTCGGGACAGAGCGTTTTGGGCGGAGGTGCGGAAACGCTCTATCTCTTTGTTTTCCCGTATTTCCAGACGGAAAACCGCTTCGCACTTTTCCTGGAAATGCTGTTAAGCGCGTTGCGATTTCCAGGATTCCCTTGTTGCGCTTTAAGCTCTTTTCTTAACGCATGTCCTTATCGCAAAACCGCTGCGCACTTTTGCGCGACCTGCGTTAGGGCCGACGCTCCATCGATCTCGAAACCAGGATCACGGGGATCATGCCGGCAACGACGATGATCATCGCAGCCACCGATGCATCCTCGACCTTGGCACGCGATGCGTCCTCGTAAACAAGCGTCGCAAGCGTGTTGAAGTTGAACGGGCGCAGCATGATCGTCGCCGACAGTTCCTTCATGGTCTCGATGAAGACGAGAAGTGCTGCGGTCAACACGGCGGGGCGCATCATCGGCAGAAGCACGGTTCGCAGCGTCTGCCCTCCGGTGCGGCCAAGCGCACGTGCAGCCATGTCGAGGTGCGGCGACAGCTTCTGGAAACCCGCCTCCAGCGTGCCTTCGGCCATGGTGAGGAACCGGACGGTGCAGGCGTAGATGATGGCAAAGCCCGTTCCCGTCATCAGTAGCCCGGTGGATATGCCCAAGGTGCTGCGAAAGCCGGCGTCGACCAGATTGTCTAGCGCTGCCAGCGGGAAGAGCACGCCGATCGCCAGAACCGTGCCGGGCACGCCATAGCCGAAGGAGGCGAGGCGGCCGGCGGTATCGGTGAAACGCGAGCGTCCGGTACGCGCGGCATAGGCAAGCACGAAACCGAGCAGCACCGTGACCAGCGCGGTTGCACCGGAAACCAGGATGCTGTGGAAGAGTGCGTTCAGCAACCGCGGTTCGATGAATTGATCGAGGCGCTTCAGCGCGTAATTGCCGAGGATCAGGAACGGGACCGCGAAGCCGGAGAGCACCGGAAGCAGGCACGCAATCGTCGCGGCCCACTTCTTCCAGCCGGAAAGCGGAAGCCTGGTCGCATCATGGACTGCCGACGTCGTCTTCTGGCTGGAGAAGCGCTGCCTTCGCCGGGCAGCCCGCTCGATCATCATCAGCCCGATGACGAAGACGAGCATGATGCAGGCGATCTGCGCCGCGCCGGCAAGGCTGCCGCGGTTGAGCCAGGTGTCGAAGATCGAGAAGGTCAGTGTCTGCACGCCGAGGAATTCGACGGCACCGATGTCGTTCAGCGTCTCCATCGCCACCAGCGTCAGACCGATCATGATCGCCGGTCGCGCCATCGGGATCTGGATGCGGAAGAACACCTTGAGCGGCCCGGCGCCGAGCGTGCGGGCAACATCGGCCGCCGCGCGCCCTTGCATCAGAAACATCGAGCGACAGGCGAGATAGATATAGGGATAGAGCACGGAACTCAGCACCAGGACGGCGCCGCCGAGCGAGCGGATATCGGGAAACCAGTAGTCGCGGCTGGTCTTGAAGCCGAAGATAGCGCGGATCAGCCCCTGCACCGGCCCGGTGAAGGTGAACAGCTCACCGAAGGCGTAGGCGGCGAGATAGGCGGGAATGGCAAGCGGCAACACCAGCGCGGCGGACAGAAACCGGCGCAAGGGAAACTCGCAACTCGCCACCAGCCACGCGGTCACGATGCCGACGACGGCCGTCGTCATCCCGGTGAACGCGATCAGCAGCAACGTGCGGATGGTGGCGCGCGGGATGACGTTTTGCATGAGATGCGGCCAGTCGGAACCGCCGCCGGAAATCGCCAGCCATGCAATGGCGAGGATCGGCATCAGCACGATCAGCGATGCGCCCCCGGCCCATACGGCGAGCAGCGGATGCGAAAGACCGGTTTTCGCGCCGGTTGGGCGCCGCTTGAGGATTTGTGACGTGGACTGCAATCGATCTGATCCGGAGCGAAACGGCCACAGCGCCGCGCGTCTGACATGACGCTCTAAGGATGCTGTAACGCTTTAAACTCGCTGCATAATCTTCCCCTTGGATCGCCTCCGATTTCAAGAAGAGGATTATGCAGCAGGAATTGCCGTGAGGATGCCAACAAACTGGTTTCCCCAAGTCAACATTTCCTTACAGCATCTGTCGTCAGTTCGCCAAGACGCGTTGTGACGGGAAGGAGATTTCCACCAGCGTGCCCTCGTTCGGTGCCGAGGTGATGGCGAACTGCGCACGGTTGGCTTCGGCCATGGCTTTGGTCAGCGGCAGCCCGAGGCCGGTGCCGTCGCCACGCTTGCGGCCACCGGTCGTCACCTGCCGGAAGGGCTTCATCGCCTGGTCGAGTTCGCTGCGCGTCATGCCGACGCCGGTGTCGCGGATACGCAGGATCACGCTGCCGTTCGGCTCATAGGAGGTCGACACCACGATCTGTCCGCCCGATGGCGTGAAGCGGATGGCGTTCGCCAGGATGTTGAGTGCGATCTGCTTGATCGAGCGGCTGTCGGCAACCACGTTCGGCACAGCTGTCGAAAGCGACGTGCGGATGATGACGCGCTGGCTGTTTGCCTGCGGCTGCACCAGCGACACCGCTTCGGAAACCGCATCGTTGATTTCGACCGAGCCGAAGTCGAGATCCATCTCGCCCGCCTCGATCTTCGAGATATCGAGCAAGTCGTTGACGATATCGAGCACATGGCGGCCGGAGCGGCCGATGTCGCCGGCGTATTCGATATAGCGCGGATGGCCAACCGGGCCGAAATGCTCGCTCGCCATCATGTCGGAAAAGCCGATGATCGCATTGAGAGGCGTGCGGATTTCGTGGCTGACGCGCGCCAGGAACTCCGTCTTGTGGGCATTTGCCGTCTCGGCCGCGCGCTTGGCGTTGCGCAACTCCTCTTCGGTCCGCTTCCACTGGGTGATGTCGCGGATGACGGCGCAATAGCCGTTGGAGGCGGACAGGCGGCCGATGGTCATGAACAGCGGCAGGAAGCCGCCTGCGGCCTCGCGGCCGATCACTTCGCGGCCGTCGTTGAGTACGCTGGCAACCCCATGGCCGGACAGGCCTTGCAGATAATCGATGACCGCCTTCTGGCTCTCATGGGCAAAGAGCGCTGCAAACGGCTTGCCGCGGATTTCGCTCTCATCGTAGTTGAAGAGCGCGCTCGCTGAGCGGTTGATCGAGCGGATATCGCCGTCGTGTCCGAGAATGACGACACCATCGGTCGCCGTCTCGAGGATCGAGCGCAGCTCGTCGATTTCGGTCTTGAGCTTGCCGACCTGTTCGTCGGCGACGGGAGCCGGAGCGGTTTCGACCGGGCTCGCTTCGCTCTCTTGGGGCTGCGCGACTTCCGTCGATGCCAGGGCCAGCATCAGCGCGCTCTTTCCGTCCCAGCGGATCGAGTGCAAGTGGGCCGTTACCGGAAGCAACTGCCCGGTCTTGCGGATCAGCGTCATCGTGCCGTCCGGCTCCGTGTCGCCGACCTCCTCGTCATTGGCAAAGAGCGCGTCGATGCCGCCTTCCTCTTTGAAATCATCGAGCGTGTCGTAGCCCGTCAGTCGCAGGAATTCCGGATTGGCGTGCAGCAGGTCGTCGCCGAGATGCACGAGCAGGCCGACAGGCAGGCTATCGAGGATCTCGCCGCTGAAACCGACGGTCGCGATCGTCGCCGGGTCCATGCTCGCCTCGGCCAGGTCGTCGGATCGAGGTTCGGCTGCGGCCACCTCGCTCGAAGCTTCTGGCGTCTCGAACTCAGACTCGCTGGTCGCGGTCGGCGCGGCCTCAAGAGCTGCTTCGTCCAGGGTTTCAGATACCGGTTGTTCCGCTTCGCCTTGGATGGCGTCGTCTGAAGCCTCGTCCGACCGGGTCTCGTGCGCCTCTGGGCGTCCCACAAAATTTTCGCCGAGCTGCCGCGCGATTTCGCGAAAAGCCGCCTGCTCGCCGCGGGTGAGCGCGCTTGAACCGGCCGGGCGGTGTAGCTCGAGTTCGATGATCTTGTCGGAAGCCCGGCGTCCGGGCGTCTCGACGATGCGAAGTGCTGGGCGCTCACCAAGGAAGGGATCGGCCGGCACCGCGGGCTGGTCGGTCGTTACTGCCTCGGTCGGCTGCGGCTCGTCGGAAAAAAGTGCAGGTTCGTCGGCTTCATTCGCGCCGGCGGTCGCGATCTCGTGGGTCGCCTCTTCAACGGCTGCCACGCCATTCGGCGAAGTTGGCGCCGTCAGATCGTTGGCCTCTATCGCATCCTCGTCACGATCGAGCGAAAGGCCGTTGGCGTTGTGATCTTCGACGGCATCTGCAACGCGCACGATGCCGAAGCCGCGGAAACCGTCGAACTCCCGCGAGCGCGAGTAGGTGGGCAGGGCGGCGAGGTCGACCGGGACCTTAAGGCTCGTGCCTTCGACCGGCCAGAAAATCGTCTTGCCGGACCAGGTGTCGCGGCGGTGCAGGAGCTCGTTGATCTTGTTGTCGGGGTCGAGACCATAGCGCGCCGCAAGCGAGGCGAAGCTGACACCGATCACGTCGGCGGCCTTCGGCCCGACCGCCGAGGCAAACTCCTCCGAGATTTCGCTGAACTGTCCTTCCGCGTCGATTTTCCAGACGAACCGCACCGCCCGCCCGCCGAT
Source organism: Ensifer sp. ENS11 (assembly GCF_014851895.1). Classification (NCBI taxonomy): domain Bacteria; kingdom Pseudomonadati; phylum Pseudomonadota; class Alphaproteobacteria; order Hyphomicrobiales; family Rhizobiaceae; genus Ensifer; species Ensifer sp. ENS11. The sequence goes on from NZ_JACVAN010000001.1 coordinate 653,481, forward strand.
CGCAAAGGCGAAGTCGGACTGAGCGCCGACAGGGGCGTCTTTGTGTTCGCGCGGTTCAACCGATGTAGCATCGGGGACAGGCGCTGCCTCGGCGACAATTGCCGTCTCGGCGGACGGCAACTGCTCCGCGCCTTCTGGTGCGGCGTCCGTCTGTTCCTGGGCCGCATCTGATGTTTCGGCGGTCGCTGTTTCCAGCGGCGTTTCGGTATCGGTGTCGACGGCGAGGTCGGGTTCCTCTGCTTCGACTGCGGCGACGACGTCGTCGGCTTCCGCAAGCGGCTGCTCGATTTCACGTTCGGCGACGATCCGCTGATCCGCCGAAGCCAGCTCGTCGGGAGCCGATTGCTCGACGACCGTTTCCACCGCGCCAGTAGCCATCGCCGCTTCCGTTTCGACGACAGCGGGTGCGACGTCGGTCACAACATCGGCCTCGACGACCTCCGCGACGGCTGTCGGCGGCAAGACAGCCTCGGCCGGTGCTTCATCCGGGTCGAGGTTGCCGAGGATGGTTTCCACCGCAAAGAGAAGATGAAGCGCCGGTTCGTCGGCGATCTTACCGATGGCGGCGGGCAGGTGTCCCTTTGCCGTGGCGACCGGGCGCTTGATCAGCCAGTCATGGTCGCGGGCAACGGCGGCGACGAGTTGGCGGCGCGTCTCGTCGGACATGCCGAGATTGGCAAAGCCAGGCGACTGGGCGACGATCGTACCGTCGGCATCCAGCACGGCCATGTGCGTGTCCGGGCCGTCGAGCCCGGCGATCATGCGCGCCGCGCGATCTTCCGTCGAAAGCGGCTTGCCGGAATGGGGTGCGGTGAACAGCACGCCCAATTCGTCCGGCCGGACGCGGATCAGTTCCACCGTCGTATTGAGCGGCACGCTTCGAAAGCCCGCGGCAATGCGCATCAAGAGCTGGCGACGATCGCCGACCGAAACGAGCTGCGTCGCGGCGGCCTTCAACTGCCGCGCCGACAGGTCGTTCGCATTGGGGCCCGTGTCGATGAAGTCGTAGATCGAGTCTGCGCCGAAGAAGGCGGCACCCTGATCGTTGGCCCACAGAACGCGGTTAAGGTCCCTCGAAAACAGGATCGCCGCATCGCCGCGCGCAAAATGTTCGCGCACCCGCTCATGCACGGCAATGTCGATGAAGGGGTACTGTCTTGCGGGCATGGACGGGCCTATTGACGGGTCGCTGGTACGTTAACACTCTATTAATACCCGCCACGCGGCTGAGGGTCCAGCAATCGGCGTCTTTCGCTCACCCCTTTCATCGCGAAGGGTTAACGCAGGCGAATTTGTGCACTGCACAATTTTATTGCAATGCACAATAGGATCGGTTATATAGTGTGCATCAATCAACGGCGCCTCAAAAGAGGGCCCTGACACCAAGGAGCGCATTCATGGCTACCAAGAAGATCGACGACGCATTTTCCTTCTCCTCTTTCGACCCGGCAAAGGTTGCCGACAGCTTCCGCGACTTCGCGGAAAAGGGCGCTGCCCAGTCGAAGGACGCTTATTCCAAGATGAAGACCGCTGCCGAGGAAGCAAGCAAGACCGTCGAAGCGACGCTTGAAAGCGCCCAGACCGGTAGCGTTGAACTCGGCCTCAAGGCCATCGACGCCCTGCGCACCAATGCCGAAAACTCGCTTTCGCACATGGAAGCGCTGCTCGGTGTGAAGTCGCTGTCCGAATTCGTCGAGCTGCAGACCTCTTTCTTCCGCAAGCAGGCTGAACTTGCCGTCGAACAGACCAAGTCGATGCAGGAAGCAACCAAGAAGGTTGCTGAGAATGTTACCAAGCCTGGCAAGGAAGCCGCTGAAAAGGCGATGTCTTCTTTCAAGAAGGTCTGATCCGCGCCGGCCCCTGGCCGCGCTTGGCATGAATGGGACCGGGTGGCTTGCCATCCGGTCTTTTTGCAGGATAATCTCAAGTTTAGGCTTGCAAAGCGGCGGAAGTCTCCGTATGTGAGCCGCCAAGCGACTGATGTCGCTCGTTTGTGCGGTTGTAGCTCAGTTGGTTAGAGCGCAGGTTTGTGGCACCTGAGGTCGGAGGTTCGAGACCCCCCAACCGTACCATTCTCTTTATATCTATCTGATATTAAGCGCTTTTCGCGCACCTGCTTCCGTCTCTATCGACGTTCTCCGGATATTTGGACGACAAATGCACCACAATCGACGGTGCGGGTTGGTGTTCCAACGCTTAAATCCGCTTAAGGCAGGAACGGAATTCCAAACGTCGCTGTGTCCATCTCCGCCATCGACCCGAACCGGTCGTTCCTGAGGCCCGGATCGCACCCTGAAGCTGACATTTTTTGGAACCGCCACACAAGTGGAGGTTGGCGCGCCCTGCCACGATGTTGGATATCGACCAATCGGCTTCAAGCCGAATGGACATGGGAGCAAGACGCCAGTAAAATTTCGCCAATGGGCGCCAGGAAGGCGCCCCAGGAAGGCGCCATTGTCCATGGCCAACGAACCCATCACACGGCGGCTCGCTGCCATTTTGGCGGCTGACGTAGTCGGCTACAGCCGGCTCATGGAGCGTGACGAGAAAAGCACCTACACGCAGCTCATGGCGCGATGGAAAGAGGTGTTGGAGCCACTCGTCGCCACACATCAGGGCCGCGTCTTCAAGAGGACCGGCGACGGCGTGCTCGTCGAGTTCTCCAGCGCCGTCAACGCCGTCGAATGCGCCGCGGCACTTCAGCGGGCCATGGCAGCCGCCAACAAGGACGTGCCGGCAGACCTGGCGATCGTGCTTCGCGTCGGCGTCAACCTGGGCGACATCATGGTCGCCGACAGCGATCTCTACGGCGATGGGGTCAATGTGGCGGCGCGTATCGAGGCGCTTGCCAGGCCTGGCAGCGTAGCCATTGCGGATGGTGTTCATGAATATGTGCATGGTCGCATCGACCTCGACTTCGTCGACAGCGGTCATCACGAGGTCAAGAACATCGAACGCCCGGTGCATATCTGGACGTGGTCGCCGGACGACCGCACAAACGATCCCGTCAAGATTGCCACCGAAGCCCCGCCGCAGCTTCCAAAGAAGCCATCGATAGCCGTTCTGCCGTTCGACAACATGTCCGGCGACCCGGAGCAGGGGTATTTCGCCGACGGCATCACCGAGGACATCATCACGGATCTCTCAAAGGTTTCCGGCCTCTTCGTGATCGCCCGCAACTCCTCTTTCGCCTACAAGGGCAAGGCGCCAGATATCCGCAAGGTGAGCCGGGAACTTGGCGTCCGCTATGTCCTGGAAGGCAGCGTACGCCGGGCCGCTGATCGAATCCGCATCAATGCCCAGATGATCGACGGCACGACCGGCGGTCATCTATGGGCCGAGCGCTACGATCGGGGAATTGAAGATATCTTTGCGGTTCAGGACGAAGTGACCCGCACCATCGTCACCGCGCTCAAGGTGAAGCTAACAACCGGCGAGGAAGAGCGACGCGGGAGCCTCGGCAAGGTCGATCCAGAAGCCTATGATCTGCTCGTCCGTTCCCGCCAGGCGATTCTGCAGTTCAACGCCGTATCGTCCGCGGAGGCGCGCAGCATGCTCGAGCGTGCCATCGCCATCGATCCGGGGCTTGCGGCTGCCTACGCTTCTCTCGCGATCATCGCCTTGACCGATTTCATCAATCGGTGGAACGGCGGGACGGCCGACGATCTTGAACGCGCTTTGGAGCTGGCACAAAGGGCCGTCGATATCGACGATAACGAGCCGCATGGCCATCACGCTCTCTCGCTCGCGCACTGTTGGATGCGGCACTTCGACGAAGCGGAGCATGCCGCTCAAAGGGCGATCGAACTCGATCCCAATTCCGCGAGCTGCCATACTGCACTTGGCACGATACGGGATTTCCAAGGTCGGTACGAAGACGCGCTGCCATTCTACACACGGGCCCATCGGCTCGATCCGCAATTCGACCTGTCGCTGCATTTCCTGGGTCGGACGTTGTTGAACCTCGGCCGTTTCGGCGAGGCCGAGATCGCCTTCAAGCGCCGCCTGGCGCTTGCGCCGCGATCGGACATGACGCGCCTTTATCTCGCCTGCCTCTATGGTCGCACCGGGCGCCACGAGGAGGCGCGCCGCTACTGGCGCGAAGTGTTCGAGGTTAACCCGAACTTTTCCATCAACCACCTCAAGCGGGCCTTGCCTTACCGGGATCCCACTGTGCTCGATCGACTGGCGGACGGACTCCGCGAGGCCGGAGTGTCTATCTAACCAGGGAAGGCGCGTGTCAGGAGGTCCATTCGACCTCGCCGCCGTGCCGTCCCGTGGCACGGATGACGATTCGCTGTTTACTGCTTGCTCGTGGGCCAATGTGAGGCCATTCTCAGGTCGATCCTGGCTGTACGCTACTGCATGTTTCCTTAAATCCTATTCGATTTAAGGAAAAAACATGCAGCAATTCAAAGTGCGACAGCGACCTTTGCGCGTCTAATAAGACGCGCGGCGCTGTATGGCGAGAGGTCAGGCCCTGCGGCGCTTGATTTCGACCTCGGCAACATGGCGGAGGCCGAGAGCTCTCTGCGTTGGAGCAGGACGTTTGCGCCCAGTACGGGCTCTTTGAAGTACGTCTTGTGCTGCCTCTTCTTCATTGGTCCTTCGGGCGAGGAGGTTGACCATGTCTGCACATTATCTGGATCATCCGTTACAACCGGGCGACCAGGCTCCGAACTTTGTGCTGGATGCGATCTCACGCGAGGGGAAGATCGCACTTGATGATTTTCGCGGCCGTCGCCCGTTGTTGGTCGGTTTGTTTCGAGGCCTGCTGTGTCCGTTCTGCCGACGCCATGTCGCGGCGATGGCACAGTTCAACACGGCTCTGCGCGAAAAAGGCGTCGAATCTCTGGCGGTGGTCAACACCCCGGTCGAGCGCGCGCGACTCTATTTCCGCTATCATCCGATACCCGGTCTTCTTGCTGCATCGGACCCGGAGCGAGCTTCACACCGCGCCTTCGGCTTACCCCTCCTCGAGTTTACGGAGAATGAGACCGACTGGCCACGCAAGGTTGGAATGGACGTGGTCATGACGATGCGGGTCGATCGGCCGGGTGAATTGCCTGAACCGATGGATCCGGCGACCGCGGGCGACCTTCTCAGCGAGAAGGATGGGTACGAAATCACAGAAGCCGATCAGCAGGTGAGGGTACCCGGCCATATGCAACTCATTGGCCAGTTCCTGCTCGATCGAGAAGGTGTGGTGCGTTGGAGCTTCACGGAAGTTGATGGCCAGGGCCAAAATATGTGCCGGGCGCTGAATCCCGAAGAATTGATGTCGGCAGTTTCACAAGTCGCACATTGACAGCGAAAAACGCGCCAGACCGCCGCGTTGGATTCTGTGGGTAGAGACATTCGCCGGCGCGCAATCGTCCGGGATCGCTCCACTGCATGTTTCCTAAAATCGTTTTCGATGTAAGGATAAAAACATGCAGCCATTCAAAGTGCTACAGCGACCTTTGCGCGTCTAACAAGACGCGCGGCGCTGTAGCTCTGGAGCGCGGTCAGGCAAACATCTGGTGCTCCGCGGTCACCAGCTCCTGCAGGAAGGCCGCCACGGTGCGCACGCGCACCAGGTCGCGGGCGCTTTCGTGGTAGGTGGTCCAGTAGGCACGCCGGATTGTGGTTTCAGGCAGGATGCGCTCGAGTTCCGGCGTGTGCCGGGCGATGTAGTTGTGCAGGATGCCGATGCCGGCGCTGGAGCGCACCGCCTCCGTCTGCCCGGTGGCGCTCGAGATTTCGAAGGCGGCATCCCAGCTGCGCATGATCTCGGCCGAAAAATTCAGCGACGGCGTGAAGATCAGGTCCTCGACATAGCCGATGCGGCGATGGTGCTTGAGGTCGTCGATCGTTTGCGGCGTGCCGTGCTGCGCAAGATAGGTCGAGGAGGCGTAGAGACCGAGCGTGTAGTCGGTAAGCTTCGATGAGACCAGGCGTCCCTGTTCCGGCCTTTCGATGGTGATGGCGATATCGGCTTCACGCTGCGACAGCGAGAAGGAGCGGGGCACCGGCACGAGCTGCAGCTTCAGTTCCGGATAGCGCGCCGTCAGCCGCCCGAGGCGCGGCGCGAGGAAGGAGACACCAAATCCATCCGGCGCGCCGATGCGTACCGTCCCGGCGATCGCCGTGTCGATGCGGCCGATCTGCGACTGTGCTGCCAGCATCTCCGTTTCCATGCGTTCGGCCGCCGCCAGGAAGATCTCGCCTTCGGCCGTCAGTTCGCAGCCGTTCGGCCTGCGCACCAGGAGACGGGTCTTCAGCGTTTCCTCAAGCGAGGTCACCCGCCGGCTGAGCGTGGCATGGTTGAGGCCGAGCCGCTTGGAGGCGGCAAGGATCTGCCCGGTGCGCGCGACCGCCAGAAACATTCTCACGTCGTCCCAATTCATGTTTCTGATCCCTATGGACTTCAATTTGCGCACAACGGTTGCTGAATATCGGAAATTGCTTTGTTCAAATCGTAGTGCGATCATGCCGCCACAATCAAGATCAGGAGGAGACATCCATGTACGAACTCGGTCATTTCATCGATGGCAAGCGCGTCGCCGGCACCAGCGGGCGCACGAGCAACATCTTCAACCCGGCAACGGGCGAAGTGCAGGGCACCGTGGCGCTGGCAAGCGACGCGGAACTCGGCGCTGCCGTCGCCAGCGCCAAGGCCGCGCAGCCGAAGTGGGCAGCCACCAACCCGCAGCGCCGCGCCCGCGTGTTCATGAAGTTCGTCGAACTTCTCAACACCCACATGAACGAGCTGGCCGAGATCCTCTCGCGCGAGCACGGCAAGACGATTGAAGACGCCAAGGGCGATCTCGTGCGCGGCCTGGAAGTCTGCGAATTCGTCATCGGCATTCCGCATCTGCAGAAGAGCGAGTTCACCGAAGGTGCCGGCCCCGGCATCGACATGTACTCGATCCGCCAGGCCGTCGGCATCGGCGCCGGCATCACGCCGTTCAACTTCCCCGCCATGATCCCGATGTGGATGTTCGCCCCGGCGATCGCCTGCGGCAACGCCTTCATCCTGAAGCCGTCCGAGCGTGATCCGTCCGTGCCGGTCCGCCTGGCCGAACTGATGATCGAGGCAGGTCTGCCGGCCGGCATCCTCAACGTCGTCAATGGCGACAAGGGCGCGGTCGACGCGATCCTCACCAACCCCGACATTTCGGCCGTATCCTTCGTCGGCTCGACCCCGATCGCCCGCTACGTCTACGGCACGGCTGCCATGAACGGCAAGCGCGCCCAGTGCTTCGGCGGCGCCAAGAACCACATGATCATCATGCCGGACGCCGATTTGGACCAGGCCGCCAACGCGCTGATGGGCGCCGGCTACGGCTCGGCCGGCGAGCGCTGCATGGCTATCTCGGTTGCCGTTCCCGTTGGCGAGGACACTGCCAACCGCCTGATCGCCAAGCTGACGCCGATGGTCGAAAGCCTGCGCATCGGCCCCTATACCGACGAGAAGGCCGACATGGGCCCGGTTGTCACCAAGGATGCGGAGAAGCGCATCAGAAGCCTGATCGACAGCGGCCTCGAGCAGGGTGCGAAACTCGTGGTCGACGGCCGCGACTTCAAGCTCCAGGGCTATGAGGACGGCTACTTCGTCGGCGGTTGCCTGTTCGACCACGTCACCCCGGATATGGATATCTACAAGACCGAAATCTTCGGACCGGTCCTTTCGGTTGTTCGCGCCAAGAACTACGAGGAAGCCCTCGACCTGCCGATGAAGCACGAATACGGCAATGGCGTCGCGATCTATACCCGCGATGGCGATGCTGCCCGTGACTTCGCCTCGCGCATCAACATCGGCATGGTCGGCGTCAACGTTCCGATCCCGGTTCCGCTCGCCTACCACTCCTTCGGCGGCTGGAAGTCCTCGTCCTTCGGCGACCTCAACCAGCACGGCACGGACTCGATCAAGTTCTGGACCAAGACCAAGACGATCACTGAGCGTTGGCCGTCAGGCATCAAGGACGGTGCCGAGTTCGTCATGCCGACGATGAAGTAATGACGGGATAAAGATCCTCCCGCCTCCAGGGCCTCCTTCGGGAGGCCCTTTTTTGTTGCGTGCCCGAGGCCTCCTTCGAGAGGCCTTTTTTTGCATGCCGGGGCCCCTTCGAAAGACCCTTTTCTGTTGCATGTCATGTTGCACTGCAACTAATTTGATATGCCCGAGGCGGCGGAAAATTGATTCGCGCCTTGGTCGAATATTGCAGGCATTTCGACCGTTCATTTGCATGGAAGGCTCATCCGGGGGATAGCCACAGTTCGCTGGGTTCACAATTGACGTCAATCTGTCGCAACGCGGCGCCTGTGTGATGGCGGGCTGCCGCAAGCTGATTTCATTGAGAGAGGTTTTATCATGGTCGTGGCCGAAACGGCGTCGATGCAAGGGACGTTGACGCAGAGGGTACCGGACAATTTCCACCGTCTGTCGTTTACCGGTAGCGGAAAAGAGTATTTTGGCATCTGGATCGTCAACGTGCTGCTGACGATCATCACGCTCGGCATCTATTCCGCCTGGGCGAAGGTCCGCCGCAACCGCTATTTCTACGGTAACACGGTGCTTCTCGGGCGCGCCTTCGAATATCACGCAAAGGGTAAGCAGATCCTGATCGGTCGGGTGATCGTTTTCGCTTACCTGATCTTCTACAACGTCATGCTGAACGTCGTGCCGATCGCCGGCATCATTCTTGCCCTGTTGCTGGTGGCCTTCGTGCCATGGCTGGTCGTCAGGGGCCTGCGCTTCAGTGCCCGCGTGACCAGCTATCGCAATGTGCGGTTCGATTTCGTCGGCGGCGTCGGCGGTGCGTTTCTCGCCTTCATCGTCGGTCCGGTTATTTCGGTCCTCACACTTGGCATTCTGGTGCCGCTCGCCAGCCGCTGGTCCTATCGCTACATCGGCAGCAACCTGCGTTATGGGCAACGGGCATTCGCGACCGATCCTTCCGTCGGTGCGATCTACAAGTCGTGGTTCCTGTCGGCGGCCATCATCGTCGCTGGCCTGCTGATCATTGCCTTTATTGGTTTCCTCAATCTGGCCGTGATCATGTCGTTGTTCGACGGCTCCATTGAGGCAACGCTGGGAATGCACGTTTCGATGATTGCCTTGTTCGTCATCGCCTACATTGCATTCCTCTCGATCTTCGGGGTCGCGGCGCTGTTCTACCGTGCCGGCGTGCGCAACGTCGCCTGGTCGGCAACGACCTTCGACGGCAAGCATCAGTTGACGAGCGACCTGTCGCGGGGCCGTTACGCCTGGATCGCGATTACCAACATGATCGTCACCATCTTCACGCTGGGCCTTATGCGTCCCTGGGCAGCCGTGCGCATGGCGCGTTATGTCAATGAACACACGGGCGTCCATTTCGAAGGCAATGTCGGCGAGATGTTCGACCGGATCGCCCAGGAAGGTTCGGCCGTCGGTTCGGAGTTCATGGACTTCGAAGGGTTCGACTTTGGCTTCTAACGGCACGGAGATTGCTGTTGGCGAGTGGCATCCGGCCGGTTCCAGCCGGTCGGTGCCCTCGCGGCTGATCGAAGATGGCGGTGGCCTCAAGGCTTTGGATGAGGCCGGCGCCGAACTTGCAGGTGGAGCACTTGCTGCCGTCGATATTTCTGCGCGCGTCGGCGCCATTCCGCGTCGCATCGAGTTTCCCGATGGTTCTCTGTTCGAGACGACCGACAACGACGCCGTCGATCGTTTCCTGAAACGCAAGGGAAAAACCAATCTCGTCCACGAATGGGAGCGTTTTCACCCGCGCCTGATCGCGGTCGTCCTGGCGACCGTGCTCAGCGGCGTGGCCATCTATCGTTATGCCGTACCGGCGCTGGTCGAAATCGCCGTGCTGGTGACGCCGCCGATCGTGCCGAAGATCATGTCGGCAAGCACCATGGAGACGATGGATCGCACGCTGCTCGACACGTCGGCGCTTGCAATTGAGCGCCAGGACAAGATCCGTGAGGGGTTCAACGCGATCGCACGGCTGTCCGATCGCGGCGAGGGTGGCTACACCCTCAACTTCCGCATGGGCGGGACCATCGGCCCGAATGCTTTCGCGCTGCCCGACGGCACGCTGATCGTTACCGATGAGCTGATCGAGCTTGCCGGCGACGATACCGAAATGATCGTCGGCGTGCTGGCGCACGAGATCGGTCATGTCGAACTCGAGCATAGCCTGCGCCAGATCTACCGCGCCGCGGGCGTCGCTGGGCTGGTCATGATGATCGGTGGCGACATCGGCTCCGGTGCTGAGGACATTCTGGTGCAGGGTGCCGGTCTCCTTACGCTCTCCTTTTCGCGTAGCGCGGAAGCGGCAGCAGATCGGCATTCGGTGGAACTGATGCTGAAAGCCAGGCGGGATCCGACGGCAATCGCACGGTTCTTCGACCTGCTCGAAAAGGAGCTTGGCGACAGTTCCGACACCAGCATCCTTGCGACCCATCCCGGCACACCGGAACGGCGCAAGGCGATCCTCGATTATGCCGGCGAACTGAGGGCGCAGGCTCATTAGCCCTCTGGTCCGTCGAGCGGCTTCCCCACACAAGGCGCGACGCTGTCATCAAAACGAAAACAGCGGGCACACGGCCCGCTGTTTCCAATTCACGCGATGGCTACAGCGCCGCGCGTCTTAATTTGACGCGCAAAGGTCGCTGTAGCACTTTGAATTGCTGCATGTTTTGATCCTTAAATCGAATGGGATTTAAGGAAACATGCAGTAGGATCAGTCCTGCGGGCCGTCGTTGTAGCCGACCTTGTCGACCAGTTCCGATGCCTTCTTGCGGTTGGCTGCAATGTCGGCCAACGGCAGTTCGTCGGGCTTGATCGTGCCGAACGACTTGACCACGTCGGAGGGCTCGGCACCCGGCAGCACCGGATATTCGTATACCTGCTCGGCGTAGATCTTCTGCGCTTCGCCTTCCGACAGGAATTCCATCAGCTTCAACGCATTGTCCTTGTTCGGGGCGTTCTTGGCGAGTGCCATGCCCGAAATGTTCACATGCGTGCCGCGGTCCTTGGCGTTCGGGAAGAGCACCTTGATAGCCGCCGCCCATTCCTTCTGTTCCGGCTCCTTCTCGTTGGTCAGCATCAGACCGACATAGTAGGTGTTGCCAAGCGCCAGATCGCATTCGCCGGCAAGGATCGCCTTTGCCTGGTCGCGGTCGCCGCCATCGGGCTTCTTCGCCAGATTGTTCTTCAGGCCAGTCAGCCACTTCTCGGTCTCGGCTTCGCCGTTGTGGGCGATCATCGAGGCGAACAGGCCGATATTGTAGGAGTGCTGGCCATCACGGGTGCAGATCTTGCCCTTCCACTTGGGATCGGCGAGTTCCTCATAGGTGATGTCGTTTTCGGCGACGCGGTCCTTGGAGGCGTAGACAACGCGTCCGCGGGTCGTCAGGCCGAACCAGTTGCCATCGGGGTCGCGGAAGTGCGCCGGGATGTCCTTGTTGATCGTCTCGTTGGCGACCGGCTGCGTCACGCCCGCATCCTTGGCTTCAGTGAGGCGGCTGATGTCGACGGTGAGGATCACGTCCGCAGGCGAGTTGGCGCCTTCGGCCTGGATGCGCTCGACGAGGCCCTTGTCGAGGAAGAGCACGTTCGTCGTGATGCCGGTTTCCTTGGTAAAGGCATCAAGCAATGGCTTGATCAGATCGGGCTGACGATAGGAATAGATGTTGACCTCGCCATCGGCCCAGGCAGCAGTGGACGCGAACAGGCTGGCGGTGAGGGACAATACGCCCATTGCAGCTCTTGAAACGGACATGGTTTCCTCCATTTTTTTGGTTTGAGCTAAGTTAACAAAATCGCTCATCTTTTTGATCGGCAGCCACCAAACAGTCAACTGGGAAACCGTTAACGATCAAGCAGATGTGACTTTTTTGGTATTTTGGAATTGTTCCAAACTACGATCCGTCCTATATGAAGGTTTGATAAACCTCTCGATTTCGGAGTGAATGATGCGACTGACGAAACAAACGAACTACGCGGTTCGCATGTTGATGTACTGCGCTGCAAACGGCGAGAAGCTCAGCCGCATTCCTGAAATCGCCAGGGCCTATGGCGTCTCAGAGCTGTTTCTGTTCAAGATTCTCCAGCCGCTGACCCGCGCTGGCCTGGTCGAGACTGTTCGTGGCCGCAACGGCGGCGTACGGCTGCCGAGGCCCGCTTCCGCAATCACCCTGTTCGACGTGGTCAAGGTCACGGAAGACAGCTTCGCGATGGCCGAGTGCTTCGAAGCCGGTGAAATCGATTGCCCGCTGGTTGACAGCTGCGGCCTCAATACCGCTCTGCGCAAGGCTTTGAACGCTTTCTTCGAGGTGCTTCAGGGCTACACCATCGACGATCTGGTCAAGGCGCGTCCCCAGATCAACTTCCTGCTCGGCCTGGAAGAGACCAAGCGTCCGCAGGCCCCGCAGACGACTGCGGCCTGATCCGACGTTTGCGGCGCCGCGTATCAGTCATGACCTCGGCGCCGTAGCTCTACCGCTCATGATTTAGCCGCTCAAAGCGGCCGCCGGCCGCCCCTTCAGTTCGGTGCCAGATATTCCCTCAGGATGAACTCTATTGCCGTCGGATCGATCTCGGACTTGTCGATCCGGAAATCCGCGCCGTACTCTTCCAGACTCTGGAAATAGGGCTCGACGAGCGACCCCGAGATCACGCCGATCGGGCCGATGAAGCCCTGGTACCGGAGTGCCGGCACGGTTTCGCGAAAGTCGCGCTGCGGCTGAAGGCGATTGTCCATCAACACCATCGACACCGGTTTGCCCGAACGAAGGAATTCGAGGGCGCTTTCGATCGTCTGGCAATAATGCAGTTCGATCTCGATGGTGCTGACCTTCTTGATCAGCCCGCGCAGAATGAGGTTCTCCGCAGGGTCGTCGTCAACGAGCAGGATATGGGCTTTTTGTGTCATGATCGTCCAAGTACCTGAGTGACCGGGAGCCATTCTGCTGCGCGCGCCTGTCATCGGCAAGCGGGTGGGGTGGCGAGTTTGCATCGTTTCTGCGGCGCCTGCTGTCAGCGGGGCCGCCTTGCGACGCCGCCAGGTTCAGATCGCCCCGTCGATCGGCTTCACTGAATGATCTGTTCGCGTATCGCCTTCGCCACCATTTGGGTCCGATTGACGACATCCAGCTTCTTCAGGATTGTCGCCGTATGCGAATTCACGGTGTGTTCGGACACCGATACGATCAGCGCGATCTCGCTTGCCGTCTTGCCATGGGAGATCCACTTGAGGATCTCCGTCTCGCGCGGCGTCAGGCCCATGCCGGCCTTGTTGGAAAGCGCGATGCGATAGAAATAGTCGAAGGCGCAGACGGCGTCATAGGTCAGCTCGAAATGCTCGGAGCGGCCGATGTCGTTGCCGTCGCCCAGAAACAGGACGGCGTATCGCGCGCCGGTCGCTGCCGCGTGCACCGGCACGCTCAAGAGCAGCTCGAAGCCGAGCTGGACCAGCAGGTTCTGGCCATTGGCGCAGCCGGGATCGCCTGACCTCCAGACGGAGGAAATGATCGATGTGTGCAGGGTTTTGTAGAAAAGCGAATCGCCGAAGCGGTGGCGCTTGTCGTATTCTTCCGCGAGGCCCGACGGAAGATCGTGCAGGACGAGCCGGGTGGACAACATGCAGGCGTCGTTCTCGTTGCCGAGCTGCAGAATGCCGAAATGGTTGAAGCCGAACCGCAATGCCATCGTGTGAAAGATGCGGAAGAAGTCGACGCGGTTGAGCGCTTTCTCCAGATCGTCGCGGAGATCGTAACGCCTGTGATTTTCCAGCAAACGTGCCACGCGTGCGCTACCCTTTTGTCGCGAGGCGGCAGTCTACTCGCAAGGCCGGCTCAATCAACGGCATGAAGCCGGTGACGAAATTGCGGATCGGCATCATCATGGTCGTCTCGCGGTCGCGTCGCCGCGATGTTGAAAGCGCCGAGTGGCGGATGCCGCCCCCTCCCAAGGACGTTTTGGCACGTCGATTGTCTCCCCCGAGATTTTGTCCAGGTTCTATTGCACGATCGCATAGGGGATTTCTACCCAACTATCTTGGGATTGACCGTTTCTTGCGATTTTCGTCGAATCGCCGATCGCCCGGCCGGAGCGACACACCCAAGGCGGGTGCACGATGGATGCGGTCGGCACATGTGACCTGCTCCACACTCCCGCCTGTCACCGTCGCACTTCGGTCACGCCGTCACCGATAAGCCGGATCGGGATGTTGCACGCCGGCCGAGCAGCGGCCGAAAAAGCCCCTGGAAATGTCAGGGTATTCTAAAACAGTGGACAGATTTCCGGCTCCGCCATAGGAGGAATTTTTCGCATAGACAAATTTGTTTGGCGACTTATTGCAATGCGACGCCAAATGTCGTTCCATCCGGCCTTGACCGGGGGCAAACGTCATTCCGCGTCAGGAAAATACGAGAACAAGAACAAATCTGGGAAGCAAAGCTCATGAAAAAGCTCACTACACTCTTCGCAGCGACGGCGCTTGCCACGCTGATGGCCGGCTCCGCCTGGTCGAAAACGTTCGTTTACTGCTCGGAAGGTTCGCCTGAGGGTTTTGATCCGGGCCTCTACACCGCCGGCACGACGTTCGACGCAGCGGCGCACACGGTCTACAACCGCCTGCTCGAGTTCAAGAAGGGCACGACCGAAACCGAGCCGGGCCTCGCTGAGAGCTGGACCATTTCCGATGACGGCCTTGAATACACGTTCAAGCTGCGTCCGGGCGTGAAGTTCCAGACGACGGAGTTCTTCACTCCCACTCGCGAGCTGAACGCCGACGACGTCGTGTTCTCGTATGAGCGCCAGCTCAAGGCCGACAATCCCTGGAACAAATACGTGACCGGCGCTTCGTGGGAATACGCAGCCGGCATGGGCTTCCCGGAAGTCATCAAGTCGGTCGAGAAGGTCGATGACCTGACGGTCAAGTTCACCCTGACGCGCAAGGAAGCACCGTTCCTCGCCAACATCGCCATGCCGTTCGCTTCGATCCTGTCGAAGGAATATGCCGACAAGCTGCAGGCCGAAGGCAAGATGAACCAGATGAACCAGATGCCGCTCGGCACCGGTCCGTTCGCGTTCGTCGCCTACCAGCAGGATGCCGTCATCCGCTACAAGGCAAACCCCGACTACTGGGGTGGCAAGCAGAAGATCGACGACCTCGTCTTCGCGATCACCACCGACGCTTCGGTTCGCTTCCAGAAGCTGCAGGCCGGCGAATGCCACCTGATGCCGTACCCGAACTCGGCCGACGTACAGGCCATGAAGGCCGATCCGAACCTGAAGGTCATGGAACAGGCCGGTCTGAACGTTGCTTACCTCGCCTACAACACGACGCAGGCTCCGTTCGACAAGCCGGAAGTCCGCAAGGCGCTGAACAAGGCGATCAACAAGCAGGCGATCGTCGATGCCGTATTCCAGGGCGCTGCCCAGCCGGCAACGAACCCGATCCCGCCGACGATGTGGTCGTACAACGACACGCTCCAGGACGACACCTACGATCTCGACGCAGCCAAGAAGATGCTCGAAGACGCAGGCGTCAAGGATCTGTCGATGAAGCTGTGGGCGATGCCGGTTTCGCGCCCGTACATGCTCAACGCCCGCCGCGCTGCCGAATTGATGCAGGCTGACTTCGCCAAGATCGGTGTCAAGGTCGAGATCGTGTCCTACGAATGGGCCGAATACCTCGACAAGTCGAAGGCAAAGGACCGTGACGGTGCCGTCATCCTCGGCTGGACCGGCGACAACGGCGACCCGGACAACTTCCTCGACACCCTTCTCGGCTGCAACGCTGTCGGCGGCAACAACCGCGCTCAGTGGTGCAACCAGGAATTCGACACCCTGGTCAAGAAGGCCAAGGAAACGTCCGACCTGGCAGAGCGCACCAAGCTCTACGAAGAGGCGCAGGTCGTCTTCAAGCGCGAAGCGCCCTGGGCAACGCTCGACCACTCGCTGTCGGTCGTTCCGATGCGCAAGAATGTCGAAGGTTTCGTCCAGAGCCCACTCGGCGATTTTGCCTTCGACGGCGTGGATATTGTCGAGTAAGCTAATGAACTGATCCGAAAGGGGGCGTTTGCCACGGGCAAACGCCCCTCTTTGCATCTACTACAGTGGCGCGCGTCCTGTCAGACGCGCAAAGGTCGCTGTAGCAATTTGAGTTGCTGCATGTTTTTGCCCTCGAATCCGAAGGGTTCAAGGAAACATGCAGTGGTGCCAGCGCCGGGAGACAACGGCGCGGCAACGTGGCGCGGGGTAAAACATGTTTCGATTTCTCTTGGGGCGTTTGGCGGTCCTGATCCCGACTTTCATCGGGGTCTCCATCATTGCCTTCTCCTTCATTCGCATGCTTCCGGGCGATCCTGTCGCCCTGCTTTCGGGCGAGCGTGTCATGTCGCCGGAGCGGCATGCGGAAATTTCACACGCGCTCGGTTTCGACCGGCCGATCGTGATCCAATACTTCGATTATCTCTTGGGCGTCGTCCAGGGCGACTTCGGCACGTCGATCGTGACGAAGAAGCCGGTGATCGACCAGTTCTTCGAACTGTTCCCGGCGACGCTGGAGCTTTCGCTCTGCGCGATCATCTTCGCGATCGTGCTCGGCATTCCCGCCGGCGTCATCGCGGCGATCAAGCGCGGCTCCTTCGTCGACCAGACGATCATGGGCACCGCACTCGTCGGTTTCTCCATGCCGATCTTCTGGTGGGGCCTGCTGTTGATCATGCTGGTCTCCGGCATCCTGCAGTGGACGCCGGTTTCGGGCCGCATCTCGCTGATGTACTTCTTCCCGCCGGTTACAGGCTTCATGCTGATCGACTCGTTGTTGTCGGGGCAGGCGGGTGCGTTCAAGTCTGCGGTGAGCCATCTCATCCTGCCGACGATCGTGCTTGGCACCATCCCGCTGGCGGTGATTGCGCGCCAGACCCGATCGGCGATGCTTGAAGTGCTTTCGGAAGACTATGTGCGCACGGCGCGCGCCAAGGGCCTCTCGACCTTCCGTGTCGTCGGTGTCCACGCGCTTCGAAACGCGATGATCCCGGTCATCACGACGATCGGCCTGCAGGTGGGCGTCATGCTCGCCGGCGCGATCCTGACCGAGACGATCTTCTCCTGGCCGGGCATCGGCAAGTGGATGGTCGATTCCGTCTTCCGGCGCGACTACGCCGTCATTCAGGGTGGCCTCTTGGTCATTGCTGGCATCATCATGCTGGTGAACCTTGCCGTCGACCTGCTCTACGGTCTCATCAACCCCCGCATCCGGCACTAAGGAGGGCGATATGTCTCAAGCTGCTGCAACGAGCGCCGTTTCGACAGATCCGTCCCGCCGGGCGCGACTGGCCGAATTCTGGTACTATTTCTCCGAGAACCGCGGTGCCGTCATCGGCCTTGTGTTCTTCCTGTTCCTCGTCCTGCTCGCGATCTTCGCGCCGATCATCGCGCCGCATGACCCGACCGCCCAGTACCGCGATGCGGTGCTGATCCCGCCAGTGTGGCAGGAAGGCGGCCGTGCCGAATTCCTGCTCGGGACCGACGCCGTTGGTCGCGACATGCTCTCGCGCCTGATCTACGGCACCCAGTTCTCGCTGTTCGTCGGCGTCATCGTCACCACGCTCTCGCTGGTCGGCGGTATTTTCGTCGGCGTGATCGCGGGTTACTTCCGTGGATGGGTCGATACCGTCATCATGCGTGTGATGGACATCATCCTGGCCTTCCCGTCGCTGCTGCTGGCCCTCGTGCTGGTCGCCGTTCTCGGACCGGGCCTGACCAATGCGATGATCGCCATCGCACTGGTCTTCCAGCCGCACTTCGTGCGCCTGACGCGTGCTGCCGTCATGAGCGAGAAGAGCCGTGACTACGTCATTGCCGCGAAGGTGGCGGGTGCCGGCCACGGCCGCCTGATGTTCAAGACGATCCTGCCGAACTGCATGGCGCCGCTGATCGTCCAGGCGACGCTGTCGTTCTCGAGCGCGATCCTCGACGCCGCCGCTCTCGGCTTCCTCGGTATGGGTGCACAGCCTCCGACACCGGAGTGGGGCACGATGCTCGCCGAAGCGCGTGAGTTCATCCAGAGCAAGTGGTGGGTAGTGACGCTTCCGGGCGTTGCAATTTTGGTCACGGTGCTGGCGATCAACCTGATGGGTGACGGCCTGCGCGATGCTCTCGATCCCAAGCTGAAGAGGTCCTGATCATGGCGCTTCTCGAAATTGAAAACCTGGTCGTCGAATTCCAGACGGCCACCGGTCCCTTCCGCGCCGTCGACGGCGTGTCGATGAAGGTTCATGAAAAGGAAGTGCTGGCGATCGTCGGCGAGTCCGGCTCGGGCAAATCCGTGTCTATGTTGGCGGCCATGGGTCTCCTGCCCTGGACGGCCAACGTTACGGCCGACAAGCTGACGTTCAACGGACGCGACCTGCTCGGCATGTCGTCGTCCGAGCGCAAGAAGATCATCGGCAAGGATATCTCGATGATCTTCCAGGAGCCGGTCGCAAGCCTCAATCCGTGCTTCACGGTCGGCTTCCAGATCGAGGAAGTGCTGCGCATTCACCTCGGTCTCGACAAGGCTCAGCGGCGCAAGCGCGCCATCGAACTGTTCGAGGCGGTCGGCATTCCCGATCCGGCCGAACGGCTTGGGCACTATCCTCACCAGATGTCGGGCGGTCAGTGCCAGCGCGTGATGATCGCGATTGCCATTGCCTGCAACCCGAAGCTCTTGATCGCCGACGAGCCGACGACCGCGCTCGACGTGACGATCCAGAAGCAGATCCTCGACCTCCTGATGCGGCTTCAGGCCGAGCATGGCATGGGCCTGATCATGATCACGCACAATATGGGCGTGGTCGCCGAGACGGCCGACCGCGTCGTCGTGCAGTACAAGGGTCGCAAGATGGAAGAAGCCGACGTCCTGTCGCTGTTCGAATCGCCGAAGAGTAACTACACGCGCGCGCTTCTGGCAGCCCTGCCGGACAATGCGACCGGTGACCGGCTGCCGACCATCTCCGAACTTTTCGTCGATGAGCCGAGCCTTCAAGGAGCCGCCCGATGACCGTCGTTCTCGAAGCGCGCAATCTGGTGCGCGACTACCATATCCCCGGCGGCCTGATAAAAAAGGCCAAGACCGTGCATGCGCTCAAGGGCGTGAGCTTCTCGGTCGAACAGGGCAAGACGCTGGCGATCGTCGGCGAAAGCGGCTGCGGCAAGTCAACGCTTGGCCGCATCCTGACGCTGATCGATCCGGCGACATCAGGCGACCTGCTGATCGATGGCAACAAGATCGACATCACCAAGGGTGACCTGACGCCGGAGATGCGCCGCAAGGTGCAGATCGTCTTCCAGAACCCCTATGGCTCGCTCAACCCGCGCCAGAAGATCGGCGACATCCTCACCGAACCGCTGATCATCAACACCAAGACGCCCGCCGACGAACGTCGCGAGCGAGCGATGGCGATGCTGAAGAAGGTCGGTCTCGACGAGCGGCACTACAATCGTTACCCGCACATGTTCTCCGGCGGCCAGCGCCAGCGTATCGCCATTGCGCGCGCGCTGATGCTCAACCCGAAGCTTCTGGTGCTGGACGAGCCGGTCTCGGCGCTCGACCTGTCGGTTCAGGCGCAAGTGCTGAACCTGCTCGCGGACCTGCAGGACGAGTTCCAACTGACCTACGTCTTCATCAGCCACGACCTCTCGGTGGTGCGCTATATCGCCGACGACGTGATGGTGATGTATTTCGGTGAGGCCGTCGAATACGGCAGCCGCGACGAAGTCTTCGCTGATCCCAAGCACAGCTACACCAAGACGCTGTTTGCCGCGACGCCGCGCGCCGACGTTGCCAGCATCAAGGCACGGCTCGCCAAGAAACAGGCGGCCTGAGCCTTTCGGCGCCGTGTAACAAGAGCATTTCCAGGAAAAGTGCGGAGCGGTTTTCCGTCCGGAAGTGCGTAGGAGATGGAGCGTTTCCATGACTCTATCTAAAGTGGAAGCGCTCTAATAGGAGGCCGGGGAAAGAACGCCCCGGCTTCTTGGCCTTGCCGGGCCGATGGTGTAGAGCTTTCGCGCCGCCATTCACTTCTCGCCTTCCGGCGGCGGGCAGCCGCTTTTCGGTCGAACCATCAGCGTTCGACCCAACTTCAGGAACACGATCATGGAAATCAAGCGTTTCGAAACCGGCCCCCGGATGAGCCAGGCCGTGGTTTACAACAACACCGTCTACCTCGCCGGCCAGGTCGGCAATGCCGGTGACGATGTCGTGACCCAGACGAAGCAGGCGCTTGCCGAAGTCGACCGTCTTCTGGCGCTCGCCGGCACCGACAAGACCCGCATTCTCTCGGCCACCATCTGGCTCGCGGACATGGCCGACTTCCCGAAGATGAACTCGGTCTGGGACGCCTGGGCACCGCAGGGCAACACCCCGGCACGCGCCACCGGCGAAGCCAAGCTTGCAACGCCGGAATACCTCGTCGAAGTAATCGTCGTCGCGGCCGCTGCCTAAAGCATCTCTCGCAAAAATTGCGCGGCGCTGTTACGGTTCCGTCTAAACCGGAAACGCTTTAAGGCGCTTGGCGAAGCCGAGAAGGCTTTGCGTGATGTTATCTTTCCGCCGCCGTGCCCAACGCACGGCGGCGTTTTCTTTTGTCGCGACCGCCCCACCTGCGGCTCCCAGGCAGGAACCATTCGCCAGTCCGCACGTTTACCTGTGGTTCCATAAAAAAACGGGAGGGCTGTCGATGCTCTACTGGCTACCGCGGGTCTGCGTGGTTGCTTTTGCAGGTCTGTTGATCGGTTTTGGGTTCATCCCGCATACAGCCGTCGGCGTGGCGCACACATTGCTCATCATCGTCCTCGGCCTGGGGCTTCTGTCGCTGACCCTGCATGTGTTTCCGCCTGAACGGCACTGAGTGATCCGGTCCGCAATTCAAAGTGCTACAGCGACCTTTGCGCGTCTAATAAGACGCGCGGCGCTGTAGAGCGTTTCCAGTTTGGACGGAGCCGCAGACGCACTCTATCTCTTTCCTTTTACGTATTTCCTGACGGAAAACCGTTTCGCACTTTTCCTCGAAAATGCTCTAGGCGTGACGCATGACAAACAACGGCGAGGGACGGCATTGGACACATCCGGGCACACGGCTGCTTACTACAAGCTGAAGCGCATCGCCGAGGAGGAAAAGGCCTCGGTCGAGGCGGCACTTCCCGCCGAGCCGAAGCGGGACGGCATCGACCTGATGGTGGCCTGGAGCATCATCGGCCTCTTCGTGATCGCCGGCTCAGCCGCCGTCTACTCGATGGAAACGATCCTGATGCCGATCACGCTCGCCGTCGTCGTCGGCATCGTGCTCGGACGCGCGGCCGACAGCCTGGCAAAGTTCGGCCTGCCGCCGATCATGGGTGGGCTGCTGCTGGCACTGTTCTTCGTGCTTGGGCTCGCCTCGGTGGTCAGCGCCCTGCTCGGACCAATGACGGACTTGGCGCAAAAGGCACCGGCCCTGGCGGAGGGGGTCGTCGAACGTGTGTTACCCTTCATCGAGCGTTTCGAATGGCTGCGCCTGGCGGTGGCGCGAGGAACCGGCAACGGAGCCCTTGCCGACACCGTCATGAAGAACGCTGGTCCGGTTCTCGGCGTTGTCGCCGCCGGGCTGACGCCGGCCCTGGTCCAGACGCTGATTTTCCTTGCAGCACTCGGGCTCTTCCTGCTGGGTCGCCTGCATCTGCGCAGGACCATCATCCTTGCCTTCAACAGCCGGGAGCGACGTCTGAGCACGATCCGGATCATGAACGCGATCGAAACCGCACTGGCGCAGTATTTTTCGATCGCGAGCCTAATCTATCTGGCGCTCGGCGTCGTCACCATGCTCATCGCGCTGGTCGGCGGCCTGGCCATGCCACCGCTCTGGGGGTTGTTTGCCTTCGTCTCCAGCTTCATACCCTATCTCGGCGTGACCATGATGACGCTGGCCCTGCTCGTCGGCGGGCTGATGACGCACGAAGCCATCCTCCTGGCGCTGGCGCCGGCGGCCGTCTTTTTCGTCGTGCATCTGGTCATGGAAAATCTGGTGATCCCGTCGATCCTGGGCAACAGGCTCGAAGTCAACCCGTTCCTCGTCTTCGTCGCCATCATCTTCTGGACATGGATGTGGGGCGCGGTCGGCGCGATGCTGGCGCTGCCGTTGTCGCTGATCGCCATGACGATCTTCGAGGAGGTGCGCGAGCAGCAGCCGGAACGGCAGCTGCCGGCCTAAGGCGTGTGCGCTTATCCGCGTGTCGAGCGGGCGTGTTCGTCGAAGAACAGGGCCTGGCTGATCAGCGCCTTGACCATGTCCGGGTTGAACGGCTTGGTCACGAGGAAGGCGGGCTCCGGCCGCTTGCCTGTCAGCAGCCGCTCGGGGAAGGCGGTGATGAAGATCACCGGTACCGCCGCATCCTTCAGGATCTCGTTGACCGCGTCGATACCGGAGCTGCCGTCGGCCAGCTGTATGTCGGCGAGAACCATCTTCGGCGCCGTCTTGCGGTAAAGATCCAGCGCTTCCTTATGCGTGCGGGCAATGCCGGTCACGCGATGGCCGAGGCTCGTCACCATATCTTCGATATCGAGCGCAATCAGCGGCTCATCCTCGATGATCAGGACTTCGGTTGCCACCTGGCGCGAAATGTCTTCCGAGGCCACCGTCAGCAGCTTGGAAAACGCCGCCTGGCTCTGCCCCATGATCTCGGCGGCATCGGCAATCGAGAAACCTTCGACCGAAACGAGCAGAAAGGCCTGCCGTGCCGCGGGCGCGATCAGCGAAAGATTGGCGGCAGCCTGCTGTTCCCAGGCGAATGGAGAGACGTTCTCCGTCCGGTCGACGGAGACTTTCTCGAACAGCGAGCAGAACAGCTTGTAGAGGGAAATGCGGTCGTTGGAACCCTCCGGGAAAAGGCTGATGTCCTCGATCAATGCTTCCAGAATTGCAGCCACATAACCGTCTCCGGCCGCCTGCGAACCGGTCACGGCGCGGGAGTAACGGCGGAGAAAGGGAAGGTGTGGTGCAATACGGGTCGAAAGTGACATCAAGTACTTCCTTGGGTCTGATGTGATTCGCTTGTTTTCTGAGGACAATGAGCATCCTGCGAAAGACGTGAATGTTTTGAACACGTTTTTCGGCCTATGGGAAGCTGGCAACAGCGATGCGTGCTCGAGGTGTTTCGAGCGCTGTCTGGCTTAGGGGTTGTGGGATGGAGCATCCTGTGGACGAGCGTGGCGTAGGGGAAGAGGAAACGGCGAAGGCTGCGAGAGGCTCAGATCCGAACGGCTTGATCGGCTCGAAGCTGAAGGCGCTCTACCGCGCGATCGAGCAGGAGCCGGTGCCTGACCTTTTCATCGACCTTCTGCAAAAGCTGGATGACGCCGAGGCGCTTGCAGCGCCGCGCGTCAAACAGGACGCACAAACGACGCGGTAACACTTTAAACCTGCTGCAATTATGCAGTAGCCGTGCCGACGAAAAAGTTCTCCCCGAGTTGTAAGCGCAAGACATGAGAAACGGGCCGAAGCCCGCTTCCCTGGACCTCTTGACGTTTGCGCCTTAGCAGGCGGCCTCGTAGCGGCGGCCGTAGCGGTCGCGATAGATGCAACGTCCCGGCTCATTGGCATTGCCAACGAGCGCGCCGGCGACACCGCCGATGGCGGCACCGACCGCAGCACCTCTGACATTGCCCGTGGCTGCACCGCCGATGATTGCGCCGCCGGTCGCGCCGATCGCCGCGCCCTTCTCCGTTTGCGTGCATGCCGCCAAGGGGAGGATCAGGCTTGCTACGATAAGTATCTTCTTCATGACGCGTTCCTATCCGAGGTTTGCTTTGTTGAACATTGAAGGATGCATTCGGCCGAGACCGGTTGCGGGGGACTGATGACGAACAGAATGACGACAATGAGGCCGTTCGCCAAAGCGAACACGCCTTGCCGACGCCAGCCCTGACCCTGGCTTCGCGCCTATCTTAACCACCTTTGGAATGCTCGCAACGGTCGGATCCGCACCGCTCATCAATGTCTCCCTTGTGGTATCGCCACGGGTGCGGCGCTTGTTATTGCTGTGGAAACGACGATCACGCCGATTTGTTCCATTGGGCAAATTCTTCCCAGACCTGTCGTCGATCCGGGGATTTGAAGGGCCGCCAGCGGCAATTGCTCCGACGTGCGCCTGCGACCTGTTTCGCCAGCCGCAACCATCGCGCTGGGCATGAAATACCGCGTCGAGTGCTCGCTCCAGCGAAGGCATCGACGAAATTTGATTCGGCCCATGGAACTTCGCGCCGTTCATAACCGTTTGCTGTTCACGTTTTTGATGGAAGGAGCATGCGGATGGAACATATCGCTGCCATCATGGTCCTCGTCGGTTGCATGCAGGGCGACGCCGCCTGCCGTGAAGTCCCGACACCGGTCGTCGGTTTTGAGACTGTCGAGGAATTTCATGAATTGCTTTCGCCGTCGATCGAGGAGGTCGGCAAGGCGTTCAAGAGCGCCTATGGCAAATGTGCCGAAGTCGATCCCGCCCTGTTTGTCGAGGATGCGACGATAGAATGGTGGATCACGCCTTCGCGTCAGCTTGAAGTCAATGTGATCGCTGACGACGGCACCTACGCTGTTGCTGCCCGCACGGACGACAAGCCGAAGTTCCGCAACTAAAGCATCTCCAGGAAAAGTGCGAAGCGATTCTCCGTCGCCGCGCTGAAAGGATCAAAGCATGAACTGGGACATCATTCAGGGCAAATGGGCGGAGTTGAAGGGCAAGGCTCAGATCGAATGGGGCAAGCTGACCAATGACGATCTCGATGTCATCGACGGGCGGCGCAAGGAACTTGCCGGCCGTATCCAGGCCCGCTACGGCATCGCCCGCGATGAAGCCGAACGCCAGATCGACGACTGGGCTTCCCGCCACTGAGAGGCGAACCCGACCGAGCCGAAAGGCCAAAAGCAAACGCCGCCGTGGTGATCGACCGTCGCGGCGTTTGCTTTTGGTTTTTGAGCCCCCACAGCCCCGCGCGTCTTATTAGACGCGCAAGGGTCGCTGTAGCACTTTGAATTGCTGCATGTTTTTATCCTTAATCGAATAGGATTTAAGGAAACAGGCAGTAGCGGAAGAACGGCGCTGCGCAATTATCTCTTCGGTTTCGGCTCGGTCTTTTTCAGTTTTTCGAGAAGATTGTTTAAGTTCTGGCTCGGTTTGTCTGTGTTGTGCGCGTAGAGATCACGCATCGTTCTACCGATGTGAAGATTACTGTCCGGCGTTTCGGCGTTTCGGTGCGCTGTTTCAGCTGCGGACTTCCAAATATGTGACATTGGCATCTTCATGTCGAACCCGCTTCATTCCTTGAGGGAACAACGTAAGACTATCACGAAGGTTCCTGGCGAATTTCGCCTCGGCTGTGCCAAATCGAGACTGTTTTGGCGATCATGGTTAACAGATGGTTTCGAACCTCCGGGGCGGGATTGAAGATTTCATCGTTGCTTGCGTCGGTGCTGGAACAAAATAGGCGGTCATGACGTTTCATTTCCAGCGACGCATACAAGGAGATATCCTATGCTTTACTACGCTCTCGTCTTTCTGGTAGTAGCAATTATCGCAGGTGTACTTGGTTTTGGCGGTATTGCCGGTGCTTCCGCAGGTATTGCACAGATCCTGTTCTTCCTATTCCTCGCCTTCCTGGTGATCTCGCTGGTCGTGGGGCTCATGCGCAGAACCTGATCCAGGCGCTGGTAACGCATTAAACCTGCTGCATAATTATCTGCTTAAATCGATTCAGCTTTAAGGATTTATGCAGTAGGAAATCAACAAGGGACGAATGTCGAAAGACTTCGTCCCTTTCGCATGTCGCGATGCTCCGGTTACATCCCTTGCCCTCCCAGGTGTGCTTGGCTATTCATGCCGAAACGGATCTGACGCGCACCAAGGAATGCGGAACACATGAAATCGCTGGAGCTCCTCGTAGAGCGGATCATTCTGTCCAGTCGCTGGCTGCTGGTCATTTTCTATCTCGGGCTTGTTGCAGCGTTGGCGCTCTACGGCATTTCGTTCATGTACAAGTTCCTGAAGATCGCCGGCATGGTCTTCGTCTACGACGATGCCCAGATGATCCTGTCGATGCTCGGCCTGATCGATGCCGCCCTAGTGGCGAGCCTGATCGTCATGGTGATGATCTCAGGATACGAGAACTTCGTCAGCCGCTTCGACGAGGCTGATGCCGAGGTCTCCTTCCTCGGCAAGCTCGACGCCGGCAGCCTGAAGATCAAGGTCGCATCGTCGATCGTCGCGATCTCGTCCATCCATCTTCTGCAGATCTTCCTCAACACGCAGCAATATACCAGCCAGCAACTGATGTGGGCGACGATCATGCATCTCGCTTTCGTGGTTTCGGCGGTTCTGCTCGGTTATCTCGAGCAGATCATGAATGGGCTGAAGAAGAAGTAGCTTGGGCCGAGCGGCGTGCATCGCTGCTGATGGTCTTGATCGAGTAGCGGGGCACTGGACATGAAGACTGACGTAGTGGTTCTCGGCGCCGGCATCGTCGGCATATCGACCGCCATCCATCTGGCGCGGCGCGGCAAGTCGGTGGTGCTGCTTGATCGTCGCGGTGCGGGCGAAGAGACATCCTACGGCAATGCCGGCCTGATCCAGCGCGAGGGCGTGTTTCCCTACGGCTTCCCGCATGATTTCGGGGCATTGTTCCGCTACGCGCTGAACAACACCATCGACGCGCACTACCATATTCGCGCGCTGCCGGGGCTGGTGCCGTTCCTGGCGCGCTACTGGTGGCATTCCGGCTTCACCCAGCACCAGCGCATCGCCAACATGTATGCGCCGCTGATCGAAAATTCGATCGCCGAGCATGAGGATCTCATCAATGCATCCGGCGCGGGCGACCTGATCCGCAAGGACGGCTGGATGAAGGTCTTCCGCACCGAGAAGGAGCGCGACGCGGCCTACAAGGATGCCGAGAAGCTGTCGACCGGTTTCGGCGTCAATCATCAGAAACTCTCGACCAGCGAATTGAAGACCCTGGAGCCTTCGATCAGGGCCGATCTCGTCGGTGGCCTGCGTTGGAGCGACCCATGGTCGATCCGCGATCCGCACAGCCTCAACAAGGCCTATCTCACCTATTTCCAGTCGCTCGGCGGCCGGCTGGTTTCCGGGGACGCGGCGACGGTGGAACACATTCTCGAAGGTCCGGGCTGGCGGGTCGCGACCCCGGAAGGGCCGCTCGAGGCGCATGAAGTCGTCGTCGCACTTGGTCCTTGGGCCGATACGGTCACGCGCAAGCTCGGCTACCATTTCCCGGTTGCCGTCAAGCGCGGTTATCACATGCATTACGGCATGCAGGAGGGCGCCCAGCTCAACAATTGGGTACTGGATGCCGAGAAGGGCTATTTCCTGGCGCCGATGCTGCGCGGCATCCGCCTGACGACGGGGGCGGAATTTGCCTGGCGCGATGCGCCGAAGACGCCGGTTCAGCTCACCCGCGCCGAGCGTGTAGCGCGCGAGTTCTTCCCACTGGCCGAGCGCCGCGACGAAGAACCGTGGATGGGCGCTCGCCCGTGCACGCCTGACATGATGCCGATCATCGGCAAGGCGCCGCGTCACCAGGGCCTGTGGTTCGCCTTCGGTCATGCCCATCACGGCATGACGCTCGGCCCGGTCACCGGCCGGGCGCTCGCCGAAGCCATGACCGGCGAGAAGACGGTGATCGACATCGCCCCCTATCGCCCGGAGCGCTTCTTCTCCTGATCGTTTATCCGATCGCCAAAAGGGGCCGGGAGCATCGCTTCCGGCCTCTTCTGCATTTGGTCGCCGGTCAGGCGTTCGTGCCGCCGTCGATGGTGAATTCGGCGCCGGTCACGCCCCGGCCTTCGGGCCCGGCAAGCCAGGCGACGAGGCTCGCCACCTCGCTCGCATCGTTGAACCGGGGGATTGCCATCAAGCCGCGTTGCGGATCCGCATGCGCGCCGTCCTGCGGATTCATGTCAGTATTGGTCGAGCCGGGATGGACGATGTTGACGGTGATGCTCTTCGGTCCGAGGTCACGCGCGACCGCCTTGGTAAAGCCGACGAGCGCCGACTTGCTGAGCGCATAGAGGCTGATGCCCGGAAAGGGAACGCGCTGCGCCAGATTGCTGCCGATCGAAATGATGCGTCCGCCTTCCGGCATATGTTTTGCCGCAGCGCTCGTGGCCAGTACCACCGCCTTCACATTGACATCGACCGTACGGTCGAAATCGTCCGCGGTCACGTCCGTAATGGCGGCTGCTTCATAAATGCCAGCATTGTTGACCAGAATGTCGATGTGGCCGTGCCGCTCGACGACCGTCTGGACGGCGGTCTCCACCGCCTTTGCATCTCGATTGTCGGCGCGTACGGCGAGCGCCTTGCCGCCCGCGCGCTCGATTTCGGCGACCAGTGCATCGGCCTTTGCCTGCGACTGCCCGTAGGTGATGGCGACAATGGCGCCCTCACTTGCCAGCCGCCTGGCGATCGCCGCACCAATGCCGCGTCCGCCGCCTGTCACCAACGCGACCTTGTTTTTCAGATTCGACACGCTCTTGCTCCGTATTTGTAGTGATCGATACATATATACGCGGCGACTTGCCTCCCGCTGTCAAGTCATTTATGTATTGATCGATACAAAAAAAGGAGTTCATGCGATGTCCAGCCGTGGCCGGCCGCGCAATTTTTCGCGTGAGGAAGCGCTGAGGAGCGCGATGGAAATCTTCTGGGACAAGGGTTTCGACAACACCTCGCTTGCCGATCTGACGCGGGTGATGGGGCTCAATCCGCCGAGCCTTTACGCTGCCTTCGGCAGCAAGGCGAAGCTTTTCCTCGAGGCCGTCGACCTCTATGGCCGGACCGATGGCGCCGGTATCTGGGAGTTTCTGGACAGCGCACCGACGGCAAAGGAGGCGGTGCACGACCTATTGCGCCGGTCGGCCGAGAATTTTACCCAATGGGCCGAGCCACGCGGCTGCATGGTGGTGCTCTCTGCCCCGCAGATGGAGGGGGTCGACCCGGCGGTGTGCAACGGTCTGAAGGCGCGCCGGCTGGAAAAGCAGGCGGCATTAGAGCAGCGTCTCGAGCGTGGCGTGGCGGAAGGTGATCTGCCCGCGGGAACGGCCTGCGACGACATCGCCGCCTATGTCACGTCGATCCAGCATGGAATGTCGATCCACGCCCGCGACGGAGCCTCGCGTCAGACCCTGATGGCAATCGCCGATTGTTGCGCGGCGGGGTGGGACGCGATGGTCAAGGCGTCATCGACGAGAGAATGACGAGATCTGCTGTCGATGACGGCCGATAAGCGTCGTCTCAATTGATCGCGGTCGCCCCAATGCGCGCGCTCTTCGGCACAACCACGTCCTGGTGCGATCAACACTCGACCTTTGCCGGAAGAACGCTCTTCCGGCAAAGGCAAGCCATTGCGACAATACCGTTACTGGGCCGGTGCCGGCTGTGTTGTCGTTCCGTTCGTTGCCGGCGGGGTCGTGCCCTGCTGCGGCGTCGTTTCCGGGGCGGTCATCGTTCCGCCGGAAGGTGCGGTGGTCGTATCGGCCGGCGGCGTGGCCGTCGTATCCGTTGCTGGCGGTGTCGCCGTCTGCCCTGATGTCGACTGGTCGGTGGTGGCCGGTGGCGTTGCCGTCTCGGTCGTATCCCGCGTCAGTTCTGCCGGGAGCCAGGCGATCAAAGCGAGCACGAGGCCGGCAAGCAGGATGATGACGAGCGGCCAGCTGCTGCGCCCGGAGCGGACCGGTGCCGGATCTGTCGGCATGGGTGTCGGCTGACCTGTCACCGGGTCGATGAGCGGCTTTTCCTTGAACTCTTCACGTTGATTCATCGCGTTCACATCCTTTCTGGGCGTCCTCCGGCCTACGGGTCTTGCCGGCCGGAACGGCCTCGGCAAAGGCAGAGGACCGGGTTGTGCGGTTGCAAACTAACGTTGCGAACCTCGCATGCTCGACTGGACGCGCTCTGCAACAGGAAACGCGCGAAAACTTGCAATGTTCCATCGGGTACAACCCACCCAAATCGCATGCGCTTTACAGCCCGCTGTTTTCGCTGCAAGAAAATCATCTCTTTGGGGGAGCGATCATGACGCTTGAGGCATACCGAAGCGGAACCTTTGTCGGGCGCGTCTGGCGATCTGATATTGACGGGCCGGCGCTCGTGACCGTCAGGGACGGCGCGATTGTCGACATCACCTCGAAAATGGCGCCCACCATGCGCGATCTGTTGGAGCTTCCCGACCCGGTTGCCCACATCCGTCAGCTCGATGGCGAACGTCTCGCGTCGGTGACCGACGTACTCACGGGGGAGGGCAAGATCTCGACCCTTCGCCTGCTTGCGCCCTGTGACCTCCAGGCCGTGAAGGCCTGTGGCGTCACCTTTGCGCGCTCGATGATCGAACGCGTCATCGAAGAGCGGGCGGCCGGCGATGCCGCCCGCGCCGAGGCGATCCGCACACGCGTCACTGCCGTCATCGGCGACAGCCTGCGAAACCTTAAGGCCGGCTCACCGGAGGCAGCCCGTGTCAAGGCCGCGCTGATCGAGGAGGGCGTCTGGTCGCAATATCTGGAAGTCGGCATCGGTCCGGATGCGGAAGTTTTTACCAAGGCACAGGTGTTGTCATCGGTCGGTTCGGGTGCCGATGTCGGCCTCCACCCGATTTCGCGCTGGAACAATCCGGAACCGGAAATCGTGCTGGCCGTTGCCTCTGACGGCGCCGTCAAGGGCGCGGCGCTCGGCAATGACGTCAACCTGCGCGATGTCGAGGGCCGGTCCGCTCTGCTTCTCGGCAAGGCGAAGGACAATAATGCCTCCTGTGCGATCGGCCCGTTCATCCGCCTGTTCGACGAGACCTACACGGTCGATCATGTGCGCAGGGCCGAACTCGAGCTGCTGGTCGAAGGCGCCGATGGCTACCGCCTGAAGGGAATGAGCAGCATGGCGGAGATCAGTCGTGACCCGCTCGACCTCGTCGCCCAGACGATCGGGCCACACCATCAATATCCCGATGGGTTGATGCTGTTCATGGGCACGTTGTTTGCCCCGGTCGAAGACCGCGACGAGAAGGGGCAGGGCTTCACCCACAGGATCGGCGATTTGGTGACGATTTCAAATGCTGAACTTGGTAGCCTGACCAACGTGGTGCGCCTGTCGACGGATTGCCCGCCCTGGACGTTCGGCATGGCCGCGCTGATGCGCAATCTCGCCAGCCGTGGTCTGATTTAGCCGCGGCTCATCAGCCGGAAATAAGCGCCCGGATTGCGCGCTAGGCAAGTGCCCGCCTTAAAGGAAAGAGGCCCGCCGATCCTCATCGGCGGGCCTCTCATGGAATTTAGTTAAGCTTGGCTGTTGTCTTCGACAGGCGCGTTCGGTCCGTTCTTCTTGATCGAATCGATGGCGTTCTGAGCGCTTGCCTTGCTCGAATAGCCTTCGGTCGAAAACATCACTTCGCTGTTGTACTTGAAGCGAACCCGATATTCGCCAGCCTTGTCTTTGTAGATCTCGAACTTATGAGCCATGTGCCCTCCCATATGTAATCGTGAATCACGCAGGGACTAGCGTGGCAGTTGCAAGCGGCGTTGACAAGATGTCGGCGGTCTCATTCAAATCTACACGTCCGCTTCACCTGACCTTGATCCTCGTATGGACGATGGAGCAATTTCCCACACAGCGGACCGGCCCCGCACTGGAAAGGCAGAAAACCCACCATGAGCATGGAGACTGACGCCCGCTTCTGGGACCGGAGCGCGCGCAAATACGCCATGGGCAAGATTGCCGATCAAGCCGGATATGAGCGCACGCTGGAGCGAACCCGCGCCCTTTTGAGACCAAGCGACCGGGTGCTGGAAGTGGGTTGCGGGGCAGGAACAACGGCGCTCCGGCTTGCGAGCCATGTGCAAAGCTATCTTGGGACGGATATTTCCAAAGGAATGGTAGCGATTGCCGAAGAAAGGTGTGCCGCCGATCCCATCCCGGGGCTAGCCTTCCGGGTCGCAACCGTCGAGGCGCTGACGCCCGAAGAAACACAGTTCGACGTCATCATGGGGTTCAACTATCTGCATCTGGTTCGCGACTTGGCCGGCACGCTGGGCCACATTCACGCCCTGCTGGCGCCGCAGGGTCTGTTCATTTCCAAGACGCCCTGCGTCGGGGATATGAACCCGCTCATTCGGCTTGTCCTGCTGCCCGCGATGCGAGCGCTCGGGCAGGCGCCTTACGCCGGCATCTTCCGGGCGGCTGAATTGGGTCAGATCATCCATGCTGCCGGTTTCGACGTGCTTGCCACGGAAAACCACGCGACCAAGGGCAACGACAGCCGTCCCTATATCG
Organism: Ensifer sp. ENS11; assembly: GCF_014851895.1. Classification (NCBI taxonomy): domain Bacteria; kingdom Pseudomonadati; phylum Pseudomonadota; class Alphaproteobacteria; order Hyphomicrobiales; family Rhizobiaceae; genus Ensifer; species Ensifer sp. ENS11. The sequence continues at coordinate 685,813 of NZ_JACVAN010000001.1, forward strand.
TCGCGCGCAAGAGATGACATGTCGGGCCGCGGCTCCGGCGTTCGTGACGATCTCCACGCCGAACTTTGCGAGCCTGATCTTCGCGGTATGTCTGCCGGCAGACTGCGTCAGCCTTCGACATTCGGGCGCAGCCACGCCGAGGTCTGGGGAGAGCCGGCGCGGTGTTCGGTATGCGATTTGCCGGCACACAGCGACCCGACCGCTATTTGCGAGATAGGTCTCGTGATCAAAACGCTCGGCTGTTGTTGGACCAGACCGGTCCCAGGCGCTCTTCTTCCTTGATGCTGTTCGACCCATAGGAGAACCGGAGGCCACCGAAGATCGTGCTGCTGTCGCCCGACACCGACGAACCGAAACCGGATACCTCCTCGTCGGCGTATTTGTATCCGCCGAACAATGTGACCGGGAAGTATACCGAGCGATAGTTCGCCGTCAGCTTCAGGCTGCGGATGTCGTAGTCGATGCCGCTGTCGGTGATGCGGTCGAGAGCGCCGTCGACATCGAAGCGTACGTTGTCTGTAGCATAGAAGCGAGCGCCGAGCGCGGCCATGTAATGGTCGGCGTCGAAACCCTCCCATCCCGCCTGGCCATAACCGGCCGCACCGTGGATGGTCCATGTGTCCTGGAAATAGGCGCCCTCGATGCCGCCCATATAATCGTTGATGTGGCTGTCGAACCCTGCATCGAGACGCGCCGCCTGCACGAACACACCCGCCGCATAGAGGTTGTCTCGGTAATAACCGTGCAGGGTGCCGTTATAAGTATTCGTGTCGGCGTCCCCGATCGAGGCGCGGGCGTAGCCGAGATCCGTCTGGAGATTGAAGCCGCCGCCTGCATCGAAGTTGACGGCGCCACGCAGCGCCCATGCGTCGGCATCAATGTCGCCGGGAGAATCGACGACGCTTCCGTAGGCGCCTTCGATATATCCCGTTACGCCCAGCGATGCCTGTTCGACCGGCGCTTCATAGTAGTCGGCCGCCCCGACCAATGGCCCATCCATATCGGCGGCCGCTGCGAGCGATGCGCTCGACAAGAGAAAAACAAGAAAACCGTTCGTCCGAAACATCTGCCCACCCCCTGAAAACCCTAGCAAAGAGTAAGCAAACATCGTTAATGCAATCTCAACGCGAATTCCGTTTGCAAGGCATCTGGATGTGAGGGTGTCGAACGCGACCGTGTCTTTCGAAAGGGGCATTCTAGGCATCGGCGCAAGGCGTGCGAAAGTCACGCGTGCCGAGGTGTTTACGCTACTGAATTTGTTTGTGAAAGAGTTTGGCTGGGGAACCTGGATTCTCACATGATTTCAAAGGCTTAGTGGAAAGCCCTTGAAATTCCCTCTGTTTTCCCATCGCGAGCGACCGTGGATGCCACCTTTGTGCCCTGGCTTTGGGTCTCAGTCAACCGGGCGGGCTGGCGGAAATAATTTCCGCTGTCCGACCTCACGTTTGCGACGAGGCGGCCATAGGGCTCCCGGCTGCTTTGCGCCTCCATTCCTGTCAATACCTTAACGCGCTCGCGTCCTTGACGCGGTCGGCTTCCAGGAGGGCCCAGGTAGCTGCCGCCCGCTGATCAAATGGCAGCTCTAGGGCAGAGGATTCCGCCATGATTTTCGGAAGCACTGGATGCCAACCACCATCACAAGGGACGTATATATCGCGATCGTCTGAAGCCGCCCCAATTCTCTTCCTTAGATTAAACGCGCTTCCACCTCACGGTTCCACATTGGATGGCGCCTCAGCCAGGTGCCAAAAACGCAGGGGGTTCTTAAAAATCATTGTGTGGAAAAGAATTAGCCATCCTGGGATGCTTCAGCGATACAGCCCATAGTTTGCCGATGATCCAATGCCCTTTCTGCACCGCCGAACTGAGCCGCATCGCCTTTATGGACGATCAAGTCGTCGCCCTGTGGGACGCCTTCCCGGTGTCGCCAGGACATTTGCTCATCGTTCCACGACGGCATGCGGGGACATGGGACGATCTTTCAGCGGACGAGAAGCAGGCAATCTGGCAGAACATCGCCAGGGCAAAATTCGAGATCGAAAGGAAGCACAAGCCGGATGGCTACAACGTCGGATTCAATCTGGCTGAAGCTGCAGGACAAACGGTCTTCCATTTCCACCTGCATGTCATTCCACGCTACCTGGGTGACGTCGACGACCCGAGGGGCGGCGTCAGACACGTTATCCCGCAAAAGGCCAACTACCTAGCTCAAGAGGTAAGCAGCGCCGAAGAGGTAAAGCGCCTGGTCACTGGTGGAAGCGACCACCTTCTGCCCCATCTCATCATGCATATAGACCAAGCGAACGCCTGCAACATTGCAGTAGCATTTCTGTTGGATAGCGGCGCGAGACTAATCGTCGAGCATCTGAAAGATTTTCTGGCCCGCGGCGGACGAGCCCGCATTCTTGTCGGCGACTACATGGACGTGACCGAGCCGATGGCACTGCGGCGTTTGGCCGATCTGGACGGCGACCTGACGTTTCGGGTCTTCGAGGCCACGGCGCAGGGATTTCACCTCAAGACCTATATCTTTCTGTCGGATAAGGAGGGTGTGGCATTCGTCGGCAGTTCCAACCTGTCGGAGGCGGCACTGACGACATCCATCGAGTGGAATTACAAGGTCATCTCGAGCCACGACGGAATGGCCTTCCCCCAGATCAGCAATGGCTTCGAGGATCTCTTCAATTCCTATAGCGCCGTCTCCGTCACGCCGGAGTGGATAGACCGCTATGAAAACCGAAGAAATCCGCTGGGCTTCAAGGAGGCCGGCGTAGCATACGAGCTGCCGCTGCCCCCTCCCGAACCCCACGCCATTCAACGGCAGGCTCTCGCAGCGCTCGAGCAGGCACGGCAGGATGGGTTTACTGCGGGCCTCGTTGTGCTCGCTACGGGTCTCGGAAAGACCTGGCTGGCGGCCTTCGACAGCGATCGTCTCGAATTTCGTCGCATCCTATTCGTCGCCCACCGCGAAGAAATACTGAACCAGGCGATCGAGACCTTTCGTCGCGTGCGGCCGGCAGGTCGGATTGGAAGATTGTCGGGCGACTACAAGGACACGGATGCCGATCTCCTTTTCGCCTCCGTTCAGACCCTCGGCAAGGCGAACCAGATCAGGCAATTCAGGCCGGACTCCTTCGATTATATTGTCATCGACGAGTTTCATCACGCAGCAGCGAGCACCTACCGACGCATCATCGATTACTTCGTACCGAAGTTCCTCCTCGGTCTCACGGCGACGCCCGAGCGGAGCGATGGAGCTGATCTGCTCGGTCTTTGCCAAGAGAACCTCGTTTTCCAGGCCGGTGTCCATCTGGGGATAGAGGGCGGGCTTCTTTGCCCCTTTCATTACTTCGGCGTCCCGGACAATGTAGACTATCGAAACATCCCCTGGCGTAGCGCGCAGTTCGACCTGACAGAACTCACCGCTGCTGTCGCCACAGAAGCGCGCGCGCAAAACGCGCTCGAACAGTACCGACTGCGCGGCGGGACGAAGTGCATCGGCTTCTGTTGCTCCCAGACACATGCCGATTTCATGGCCGACTTCTTCAATCGCCATGGGGTACCGGCTGTCGCCGTTCATGCCGGCATCAATTCGGCGCCTCGGGCTACGTCCCTGCAAAGACTGGAAGCGGGCGAACTCGAAATAGTGTTTGCCGTCGACATGTTCAACGAAGGTGTTGACGTCCCAAGCATCGATACCGTGTTGATGCTACGGCCAACGGAATCGACTGTTATCTGGCTGCAGCAGCTCGGCCGCGGTTTGCGAAAATCAACAAACAAGAACCGTCTCGTCGTCATAGACTACATCGGCAACCATCGTATCTTCCTCACGAAGTTGCGTGCGATCGCATCGATTGCGAATGTCGAGGCGTCGTCCAGCGGTCATATCCGAGAGCTTCTGGAAAGACTGCAACGCGATCAAGTCAATCTGCCCACCGGCTGTGAAGTGACCTACGATCTCGAGGCAATCAACATACTGCGTATGCTGGCGAAACCAGCCAGTACGGAGAATGCTCTAGAAGAGTTTTACCGCGACTTCCTGGAGCGGCATGGTGTCCGGCCCACGGCCTCGGAGATTTTTCACTCGGGCAACAATCCTAGAAGTGGCAGCGAGCGTTCATGGCTTGGATTCGTTGAACGCATGCGCGGATTGAACGATCTGGAGCGAACGATCTGGTTGGAGCAGCGAGATTTCTTTCAGGAGATGGAGAAGACCGAATTAACCCGAAGCTACAAGCTCGTGACGCTTCTCGCACTGTTCGATGAGGAGACCGTGCGGGACCGCTGTACCGTCGATGAGCTCGTCGAGGGTGTCGCGCAGTTGGCCTCTCGAGTCCATAAGCTTCAGCAGGATTTCTCCGTCGATCTCGCGGATCGGAAGGCGCTCAGATCGCTCGTGCTAAAGTTTCCGATCGATGTCCTAACGAAGCTGCGGGATAGCGACGGCGCTCCGTATTTTGTTTTGCGAGAAAATCAATTCGGCTTAGTGAGAGTCCCACGGGATAGGGCGACGTTTAGCCAACTTCTGCGGGAAATCCTCGATTGGCGTCTTGCGCAATATTTGAGCAGAAGCGGTGTTCCCAACGAGCCGGCGGAAGCTGTTTGCCGCGTCGCCCGAAACACGAGCGGACAACCTATCTTATTCCTCCCGACGACGTCGGGCGCAGGGCGGCTACCGGAAGGTCCCCTGCACGTTATCGTAGACGATCAGCCGATGGAGGTTACAGTTGCCAAGATCGCAATTGACGTTGTGCGGGGAGCCGACGATTCCTCCAACCGCTTGTCCACCATTCTTCGCGGATGGTTCGGCGACGAAGCCGGACTTCCGGGCAAAGGCGATCGTGTCCGATTCCGATACGAGAGCGATATCTGGCGCATGGAGCCGATGGGTGTACAGGCCCAGGCACAGGCGGGTCTTCGGCTTTGGGAACGCTATTCTCGCGAGGTTATCCCTCCAGCTTTCGGGCTAACCTTCGACCAGGCAACGTGGAACGCCGGTTTTGTGCCAAAACCGCCTCACATCTTTCTGCTCGTCACCTTGGAGAAGGAGGGGATGATGGACGAGCACCGCTATGCTGATCACTTCACGTCAGCCACGGAATTCTCATGGCAGAGTCAGAATAGGACCAAGCAACAATCGAAGCATGGCGAGATGATCCGTGACCATCAAGCCCTGGGTCTTCACGTCCACTTGCTCGTCCGAAAGACGAAGAAGATCGGACCCAAACCGGCACCATTCATCTACTGTGGCGAAGTGGATTTCGAAACCTGGACAGGCGAGATGCCGATTACCGTGACGTGGCGACTACGTGAGGCGGTGCCGTCGACGCTTCTGTCACAACTAAAGGTCTGAACTATTGGCGCCTTTAAGTGCGTCAGAACGCTGGATTGACTAGGCGGCGGTCTACGTGCGCCTGTGCGGAAATGACTTCCCGGTCAACTTGCCGAGACTGAGCGCCCTCATTGTCGGCAGTCTGGGGCGCAAGATTCTTCGTTTAAATCCGCCTTACCCCATCCTCCTTAGTGGGCTCAATCAACATGGCCGTTAGTTATTGGTAATGTGCATCCTCTTTACCACTCGCGATGTATAGTCGGATCATTTCCGATGGCAAAGCCGAGCTGCGCCGCCGAACGCGATACGAGGCTCCTATATTGAATCGACTGCAACAACGGCCATTGCTTGGACTGCTTGTGAACCCATTCGGGACAACGTTTCAGGCAATGGAGCTCGATGGGGACTACCTGCGCGTTACTCGCCGCGGATTGACCTCTTCCGTGTCCCTTGAGGCGATATCTGCTGTTCCGTTGGTAAGGAAGGGAACTGTTGGTGCGACGATGACAGTTACCACGGCAGAGCGCCATCTCGTGGTGCGCGGCCTCCGACATCCTGATGCGTACATGTTCGCCGAAGAAGTCAAAAGAGCCTGGATCGGGTTCAATCTTTCGGCGCTGGAACGTGAAGCAGATAGCTTGCTTCGCCTTCATCGAGCGATTGCCGAACTTGCCAAGCCCACTCGTTATCCCGCCGCATGCCAACTCGCGCCGCTTCTTAGCGATGTCAGGGCACTCGAGACCTTGCTGCTATCGAAACTTCAGCCACACGCCATCGGGGCCGACCAAGCCGAGCGTGTTGCGCTTGTGAGGAAGTTTGCCGCCGAGCCTGACACTATGAGAACGAGCGCAATCGCTACCTTTGTTCCTGCCGAGCTCGAACGCTGGAAGGATTTCTTCGATACGATCGAAAGCAAGCCTCTGACGCCGGAACAACGCCTCTCCGTGGTTGTCGACGAGGACGCAACGCTGGTGTTGGCCGGCGCCGGATCCGGAAAGACCAGCGTGATCACTGCCAAGGCCGCCTATTTGATCAAAGCCGGTATACGTCGGCCGGATGAAATACTGCTGCTTGCATTCGCAAAGAATGCCGCCGAGGAAATGTCGGAACGAGTCGAGGCACGATCCGGTGTGCCGATCGTGGCGCGAACTTTCCACGCAGTTGCCTATGACATCATCGGGAGCGTCGAGGGGTCAAAGCCGGCACTGGCGGATCACGCTACGGACGAGCTGGCGTTCACGAACTTAATTAAGCAGATTCTGAAGGATCTCGTTCACGCGCTGTCTGAAGTGTCCAAGGCAATCATTCAGTGGTTTGCGCACTTTATGATCGAACCGAAGACCGAGTGGGACTTCAAGACCAAACACGATTTCTACACGCATATGGAAAAGCAGGATCTCCGCACCCTGCAGGGCGAGAAGGTCAAGAGTTACGAAGAGCTGCAGATTGCCAACTGGCTTTACGAAAACGGCATCGAATACGAATATGAGCCGGACTACCAGCATAAGATCCGAGAGACGGGGCGCCGAGACTATTGCCCGGATTTTCGCCTGACTGAAAGTGGTGTCTACATCGAGCATTTCGGTGTGCGGCGTCAAAAGATGCCCGATGGCAGCGAGCGGCTGACCACAGCACCCTTCGTCGACCGTGACCATTACCTGGCGGGCATGGAATGGAAGCGCGAGCTTCACACGGCTTATGAAACCACGCTCATCGAAACATATAGCTACGAACGGCAGGAGGGGCGTCTGCTCATTGGCTTGGCAGAGAAGCTCGAACCGCATGTGACGCTGAAACCTCGCCCAGCCGATACAATCTTTGACCGAGTGATTGAGTTGAAGCAGGTCGACGCGTTTTCACAATTGCTCGGTACCTTCCTGCGCAAGTTCAAGGGCGGGGGCTACAACGTCGCCGATTGCGAGACAAATTCGGAGCGGTTGAAGCAAGGCAGTCGCGCCAAGGCTTTCCTTGCCGTCTTCGCACCAGTTTTCGCGGAGTACCAGAAACGTCTGGGCAGACGGATCGACTTCGAAGATATGATCTTGCGAGCTGCCCAGTATGCCGAAACAAGCCGATATGTGAGCCCGTTTCGACACATCCTAGTGGACGAGTTTCAGGACATTTCGCAGAGCCGTGCCCGCCTGGTGAAGGCATTGAAAGCGCAGCACCAGGACGTCCGCGTTTTTGCGGTAGGAGACGACTGGCAATCGATTTTCCGCTTTGCAGGATCGGACATCCATCTGATGCGCCACTTCGGCGCTGAATTTGGTGGGATCTTTAACGCAGAGACCGGGGTCCACCGAACAGTGGACCTTGGTCGGACCTTCCGTTCGATCGACCAGATCGCATTCGCTGCAAGAACATTTGTACTGAAAAACCCGTTTCAGATCTCAAAGCAGATAGTTCCGGCAGGGAAGGCAACCGAGCCGGCTATCAGGATCGTAATGACGCCGAAGAACGAGGACGAGAGAAAGCTCCATGACGTTCTTGCGGGAATCTCCGCCAGGATTGATCGCGCAAGCACCGCGACTGTGTTGCTGCTGGGGCGGTATCGCTTTCTCCAGCCAGACATGAGCGATGTTCAGCGAAGGTTTCCTCGGCTACGCATCAATTTCAAGACGATCCATGCATCGAAGGGTCTCGAGGCCGATCATGTGATCCTCCTGAGTGCGGACAGCGGCCGGATGGGCTTTCCGTCCGAGATCGTCGATGACCCCTTGCTTGCGTTGGTATCGCCAGAGGAGGAATTGTTCGAGAACGCGGAAGAGCGTCGGGTCATGTATGTCGCAATGACACGAGCCCGTCACTCCCTGACGATCATCGCTTCGAACTCGAGACCGTCGTCCTTTGTGACCGAACTCGGGAAGAACCCTGAGTATGGTATTGCCGCGGGGGCTGGCGGCGATCAGCCGGCGCACGAGTGTGGAGAGTGTGGCGGAAGGTTATTGGACGTACAGGGCCAGGATGGTCGAACTTGGTATCGCTGTGAACATGTCCAACACTGCGAAAATCTCCTGCCTGCCTGCTTGTCCTGTGGTGTTGGACTTCCGCGGCGTCCGGAGGGGGCAGCGGAGGCCCGGTGCACCTGCGACGCTCGCTATCCTTCGTGTCCCGAATGCAAGGATGGTTGGCTGATTGAGCGATCCGGGCGTTATGGTGCCTTCTTAAGTTGCGTCCGCTATCCCATCTGCACAGGCAAGGCTACCACTTCGACCAACAAGACTGGTGTCCGGACGACAAGGTCAAAGCGTTAGGACACGGGTCTCTGTTGGCCTGCACAATGCACCCATTTTCGAGTGCGACATTGATTGGCGTAGAGGGAATCTGCTGACAGACTCAGTCAATCCGGTCTCTCATGGAAGACCCTCTGCTTTCGTCGCCTTCACGCCGGCAGCAGATTTTAGCCGTGCGTTCATCCCGAGTAACCTCAAGGCGTGACTTCTGATGCGAAACTACCGGATCCATGGACCAGCTAAGCATGAGAGATCTACCGGGCGGGCAGCTTTTCTTTAGACGCTTGGATTAATGTCCACGCCTGAGCGCGATTTCAGCTTCCAGGAGGCAGCCTTCTTCTTTTTCTTTTTTGGCTTGGGAGAGTTCCCGGAACGACATGTATTCGCAAGAGTCAGTCGAATAGACCAGATCGGTGCTGGCCCGCTTGCGAGATCGGTGATCGAGTTCGACACGGTGACTGCGGACGCAGGTGATCAGGCTGCTGACTGGATTAAAAGTGCGGCTCCCGAGCACGACGCTGATTTCGGATTACTCCGTCTAACCACGACACCTAGTAAATTCGCTAAATTCGCCAACGACATTGTAGATGTGCAACCGGGATTTTGGTTTCACCTGGAGCTGAATCCCGATCAATCAGCAGAGGGAATGCGTGCATGGTTTGCCGGGAGCACTCCTTTGGGGTTCACTGCATTCTCGAAGGGGCGTGTAATAAAAGGCGAACGGCTCGTTTCCAGCATTGATCCAGCGCCTCGTCCATCGTCGCTTGGCGCGGCTTCCGTGCCTGCCCTAGCGCTGCCGTCAGCAATCGCCGCCGTCTGCCGCATACCGCAGCGCTTGTCGCGGTTAAGCGCTCAGGATGTGTTGACGCGCGTTCCGCAGGCGGACAAGGTATTGGTACATGATGTTGGGCAGGGGAGCTTCACGACGCTTTTAAGGGAAGGTCAACCCTGCCTTCACTTTGACGTCGGCGCTCCAACGGCTTTCAATGCGAAGGGCGCAAGGTCTGTACCTTTTACAGTGGACCTAGACGCGCGTGTCCCGATCGTTCTCTCGCACTGGGATTGGGACCATTTCCACGCTGCATTTCAAATCCAATCGCTCAGGCGTTGTAGATGGATAGTGCCCGACCAGATCCTTGGGCCTGGAGCTGCAAGGCTCGCCAGGGGTTTGGCGGATGCGCGTCGCCTGTACGTGTGGAGCGGTGGATCTTCGTCATTCAATGTCGGCGACCTCGGCGAATGCACGGGTTTGGGCAGGAACGGTACGGGCTTGGCAATGCGCGCCTCGCTTCTCGATGGACGTAGTATCCTGCTGGCGGGGGATGCAGACTATAACAGTCTGCCGTTTGGTACGCTGCAATTCGACGGCCTTGTGGCTACCCATCACGGAGGACGCGCTCACAGCGCATTTTCAATGCCGCCTACTCCAATTGGACGGTCGAGTTATGTAATCTCTTATGGTGCGTCCAACGTCTATCGGCATCCTCACGACGAAGCTCTGACACTTCACAGTAACGTTGGATGGGCAGATCCTGTCAGAACTGCCAGTTTCGACGGTATAGCTCGCGGCGACCGAGTCTTGTGATCAGCGGCGAAGCCTCATGGTCGAGGCGCCCCCTTGACGGATCGCTTGTCCGATCTGCTATTCGCGCAGGTCAAGCCACCGCATGAGATAGATACTGACGCGGGTAAGTTTTAGCGTGCAGATATCATGGTCGGCGCGCATTCCTTGTCACGGAAAAGACCGCCGCGTTAACGCGAGGAAATCTCCCGCGCCGGTACTACTACAACCTCCTCAAGTAAACGTACCGATCGATCTGGCTACACCTGCTCCCGTCAATTTCTTTGCAGCACGTCCTGTCAAGCATTCGGCCGCTTTGTGCCGAACAGACTCTCAGACTTGGTCGATGATCGTCAAGGGCCAAACTCGGACCACATCGTCAGACGACTCGATGTCAGCTTTCGCGGAGAGCACCTTAGCAGCGGCCGGTTTGCCTCCGTCCCCAAAGCCGTCGTTAGTCACAGACTATTTGAAGCACTCGAACAGGATCCCCAGCCGTCATTTTGAGAGCTCTAAGCTTCTTTGGGATCTGGAGAGCGTCACATTCCAATTGACGGGAAATCGCGCCAAGTAGCTGAAAAGACGCCACGTTTTCTGGTGGGGAATAGGAACTATTGAAAGAGGAAACAGCTCCGAAAAACGGCCTACCTGGGGACCTTGGATTCTCACATGATTTCAATTGCTTAACGGAAAGCCCCTGAAATTCCCTCTGTTTTCCTGTCGCGAGCGACCGTGGATGCCACCTTTGTGCCCTGGCTTTGGGCATCAGTCAACAGGACGGGCGAGCGGCAATAATTTCCGCTTCGCGGCCGAAGTTTACCGCCTTAAGACCACCGCGCGCATGGCCGCTATACCCTCCTGAGGTCCGCCGTTCAGCCAAAAGAGACAACACACCAGAAGCGGACGCTCTCTAGTCCTTTTGTCCTTGATCACGCGAACAGCCGACGTGTGTGTCCCGCCGACAACCGATAAGATCGCCGCCTCGATGTAATCGGCACTTACCGCTCTTTTTCCAACCGCTAATCTCGCCCAACGCGCGCCTGTTGCGCCGTCGGAGCCAGACAACCGCCTAGCTCTCCTGTTCAGCCAGCCACTCGGCCAAAGGAACTTTGATCATGCGCGGCCTCACACTTTCATCGCCGGGCTCTACCAAGGCGACAGGCGCTGCATTCTCATAAAATTCCGGGGGCTTGGATCGCACCCAATCTGCCTGGAATAGATCTTCGAAATATCGCACTGCGCGCGTGTCGTAGATGATCAGGCTTGCATCACGATTGGTCGTCACACCTTGGCTAGACCAGTTATGGCTTCCAATAACGACGACGTCGTCGTCGATGATAATGCCTTTGGTGTGGCAGTGGCGATTGACGCGCACGCGTTCGAGGTCAAAGCCCCGTCGCTGAATATTGGTCGCCACTTGCCGGTCCGTGTCGAAACCATTTCGCCAGATAATTCTGAGATCCTCGATCGCAGGATCGTTGTGCTTGCGCAGCATGACCTCGATCAGTTCGCGGAAGCCTGGGCGATCGCTCCCGTCTCCGGAGGGCTTAAACGTCTGGTTCTGGAACAGGATGCGCCGCTTCGCCCGCTCCAGCAAATCCAACACGACGTCCGAATAATTGTCCGGTGTGAGCAGCGGATGAACCTTAATCTTGCCGTTGATGGTGACCGATTTACGCAAAACATAAGGTGCTTCGATCTGGGCGACATCGGGCTCCAGATAGTCGATTGGAACCCAGACATATCGCTCGATGATAGGGGCCTCCGGCCGCGCAGTCTGCTTGGCATCGGCTAGATCCTGTTCGATATGCTCTCGGAAAGTTCTGGCAAGGCCGGGGTGATCAACGATCGCGTGCCACTCACGATTAAAGGCATTCCACATTCCGGTGGGCGTTCCTAAGTCTTCACCTTCACCGATAGGCGCCTGATTGGACGATTGCCAGTTTCCCGACGACAGCCAGAATCCGTCATTGTCGCGAACTGCCACTTTGATGTGATAACTGCTTTCGAAAAGTCCGAATGCATTGCTCTTGTAACCCACCGGCCGATAGACCGAAGCCAGAGAGAACGCGAACCGGTCTTTGAGATCTCCCGCAAGCAGGTCGACAACCTCCGCGTCCTTCAAATCATCCTTCTTCGGTCCCTTCTTTTTGAGCGACTCGCCTTCCTGCAACACGAGCGTCATAGTCGCATCTGGTGCCTTCACGCTGGCCCGGACAGCCTCTACGACATGCGGCGCGCCGAAATCATACATGGCAACGGTCAGTGTGCTATTCACCTTCTTGAGGAACGACTTGAGCTCCGGCCATCCCGTATCCGGGCTCGCACAAAGCGTTATCGACATGGTGTCCGTGACGGGCTTCAGCTTACGCTTCTTGTAAGCAGAGTGCCAGGGCGCTTCCGATGCCGCCTCCACGTCGATGCCCAAGCTTTCCGATAGCGTCGCCACTGCGACGTCGATCGGATAGCCGTCAATCGAGCCGGGCAACGGCAACAGACCCATCGCGGTGAGTTGGTTCGGTTCGTAGCGCTGCCTGACGGAAACAACGACGACCGGTTCCTTGGTCATTACGCCTCCGGTCACCCTATACCCCGGCTTGACGGCGATCACGTCACGCCGACTGCCGAGCGCCGCGCGAATTGCCGGGAGAGCGTCCTCGATCTGCTCCCAAGTCAAGCTGGTGCGGGGCGGTGTGGCCCTCATGTCGGCCGGTCCGGCCTTTGCCGCCATCGTGGCACTGTTAAACGTTCCGCTCGGATCGCCAAGTGAGACCGTAATTGTCAAAGGGATCGTAATCTGGACCTCGTTGTTTGCCATCGCGGCTCCTCCCACAGTTGCTACGTCCGGTTTTTGAATAGGCGGCCTTGCTTTAGCTTCGATGATCGGTGGTCGGCGCGCAAAGTCGAGGGCTTGAGTGATGCCCGCCGGCGTGACGGCGAAGTTGCGAGACAGGAAAATTCCCGCTCTGTGATGTCCAACGACCTCGCCGCTTTCCAGATCGATGACGGGCGACCCCGAATTGCCTGTCAGCGTCGAGCAGTCGTGCTCGATGTCTGCTGTCAGTTCGTTCATGACGAAACCGGGCGCGATCTGCTTGCGCTCGTAGCCTTTGAAGAAGATCTCGTCCATCAGCTTCTGTTCAGGCAGGAACGGATCGCGGTGCGGATAGCCGATGACAGCGACCGTCTTTCCGACGCTCGACGTCTTCGACAGCGGCAATGGGGGTGGTAGGGTTAGCCCCGACCTGCCTTTGATCCGCAAAAGCGCAATATCGGGCAGGTTCATCGGTGCAAGATAGATCACTTCCTCGACACTGAATTCGCGTTCCACGTCGGAGCCGAATTCTTCGGCGAAGTCGACGTCAACCGCTATTGGAATGCGCCGATCGTCCCCCAGCAGAAAGCGCAAGCCGCCGGCCGATCGCTGCACGAAATATTCTGCCACGTGCCGGTTCGTCACCGCGACCTCGGGCGCGATCATCCAAGCTGTTCCGATGGATGGCGCCGCGACATAGTTTGTCAGTTCGACGCGTCCAACCGACGGGATTGTGCGCCGAAGCTGTGACGATGCGGCCACTAGCTTTTCCCGCCACGCGGTGGAAGCCGATTGCGAAAATTCAAGAACGGTATCGCCATCCTTTATCGCCAGAACCGGGCGCCCCTGCCGCAACGCAATCGACTCTTCCCGGATACGTGCAGCATCCTGTTCTGCCGAGCGCTCGGATAGTTGTTCGACGACTGGGGTCAATGCAGGCGTGTTCGGAAGTGCTGTTGGTCGAAAGCGATGGTCAAAATCCAGCCGCGGATTGGCCGCCTCAGGCAGCGTAACGATGTCGTCAAAGGCTCCGGTTTGTGCAACCCGTTCATCGATACGGCACTGATACCTAGTGGCTTGCTGCTCGGCCGCGAGCCGTTTCACCAACTCCTGGTCGCGCGCGTAAGGCGCGCCCAAATTTTTGGCATTCAACTCAACAAGCGTCTTGCCGAGTTCTTTCATGGCGCAGCCCTAACTGGTGAGATACATCATTTGGTTGCATGTTCGTACGCGCAAAGTATTTCTGAAGGAAGACACCATGCTAATAAATGATCCTTGACAGCAACGCCTCGACCGGCCGCTGGGTGAAGGCAGCCTTAACCACCCGCGCTATCGCTAGTGTCGGTCTATGTCATGACAAAATAATTGTTTCCGGGCGGAGTAATTTCGCATCTTTGGGGGATAGGTAGAATGGTGGATGCAGAGAAGGACAAGCAACAGCTAAAGGACGCCGTTCGTTCCATCATTCTCACGCAGGGCAACGAGTTCATCAAGGAGCTACTGCGCAAGCACAAGATTCAGATCGGCACGAAGAAGGCCGACTTCTCCAAGAACATCTTGGCCGCCATCGACGCCGGCACTTTGACGAGGCAGATGATCGAGGATTGGCTTGCGGAGGTGGAGGGTTGGGGCAATCAGCACATATACTTGTTTAAGCCGCCAACCCTGCCAAAGGCTGATATCAACGGCAAATTGGAAGCCTCGGACTTCGGCAAGCTCATTGACACGGCCGTCAGCTACGGGTTTCCAGAAAGCCTGGAGCTTAGCGCCATTTCGCTGACCGCTGATCACCTGTTCATTGCTTGGCACAAGGGTGCTGGCGGGTGGGAACGGATGCCGTCGAAAGACTTCGAACGGATCGAAGAAGACGAGCGATTCAGGTATCATGCCTACCGAGAGCGGTTTGATCGTTCCGTCGTGCGCTTCGCCTGGCGCTTCACGGACCCATTCTGCGCAGTCATGATCCAGCAACCCGTCGAGGGGGACGCACATACAGCTATCCATATACAAGTGCGGGAGGACTTGAAGCACATCGGCCTTTTCGATGCGAATCCCGAGCGCATCCCATTGAGTCAAGCATTCAAGAACATGACCCTACACAACGATACGGTAGTCCAATCGACCCGAATGATGACGGACGGTGGCCACGTCGATGTCGTCTCTACATTGACCGAGGGCGGCATCGGGGATGTTGAAGCGCTCCTTGAGGCGCGCCGTGGCGTTAACGACCGGAGTTTTGCAGGCGCCGATGGGCAATTCCATTTCCTCCAGACCAAGCACGGTGAACTCAGCCGAAACGTAAAGGTGCAGGGTTACGGCGTTGAGAGCCGCGTGCGCGTGTGGGTGCAGTGTAAACGCGAGGATGTCTATCTGGTACTCGGCGTGATTTGGGCCAATCTATGAGCGAGGCAGAACTACGGAAACAGTTCGGCAGCCGGGCAGTTGACGCGCTGCTGGATCGGATATGGAGTGGAGCGTCGCCGGAAATCGATCCAAAGCTCTCAGCGGCCCACTTCGGTCTTCAAGAGGAGACAGCGATCGAGCTCTTGGAGGCCGCCTCCGTGGCTGGTTTGGTCGAGCGCCGCGAGACTCAACACTGTCCCGCTTGCAAAGAAAGGCTTGAGGCACTGGACCCGGAGGCTGAACTTTGCCCACTTTGCCAAAAGGCATTCTTGGACCACGGCGAGGTCCTGACGAAGGTCTCGTATCGGGTGGAGGCAAATCCCCCGCGCGCGATCCCTTGGGTCATCGTGATCCACGGCTTTAACACCCATGGCGAATGGCAGCAAGATTTCAGTTGGCGCATAGGGAACAAGCTCAAATATAGTGCCCCAGTCCTGATCTACAAATACGGCCTTATTCGCTTCAGTGTTCTCGTCCGGTGGCGTCATCTCCAACTGGCAAAACAGCTAGGGACGGTTATCCGCTCGGCTATAGCCCATGCCGAAGCAAACCGGATACCTGAGCCGCCGGACGTGATTCTTCATAGCTTTGGGAGCCAGTTATTCGTGCAACTGCTCGCTATGCCCGAATTCGACGATCTGAAGTTCGGACGCATAATAGCCACCGGCGCCGTGATCCAACCGAACTATAATTGGGCGGAGCGGGTCTCTCAAGGCCGTCTGGAGGCCGTGCTCTGTCATTGCGGCGGCAAGGATTGGGCGGTTCCTTTCGCGCAATACTTCATTCCGGGGACGGGGCCCGCTGCACGCAAGGGATTCAGAGACGTCGCCGCGATCAACGTGATGAACGAGGACTACGGGCACGGCGGCTGCTTTGAGCTCAAAGAGTTGGAGGCAAACCTCGCACCTGGAGGTTTGTGGGATCGTTTTTTGCGTCGTCACCCCAGCGCGCTCGATGGCGACCCTAAGTTATTCCAACCAGAGGTGTGGCGGCCCATGTGGGCACCCATCCGGGGGGGAGTCCGGGTAGTTGGCGTATGCCTGATGGTCGCGCTCGCCGCCCTAGTATTGACGTGGGTATCTTGGGCATGGCTTGCGGTTATCGGGTGGTTCTTATGACTTCGCTTCGCGACAACTTCCGCCTGCTCCTCCGGGAATTTCGGTACTACTCACAGATGTGCTGGGACGAAGCAATTTTTACGCGTTCGCGGAGGAGTCGGCTGGACCGGAGACGCCAATGTCTGGGAATGGGTCGGCACTCGCCGTAACGCCATGACGTGGCAATGGCTGCTGTGCTAAACGCTGCGTGTCTGCCGCCGGCCCTAACACATCGTTGGGCAAGGCTTGTCTTGAGGAAGGCGAACGGGGTCCCCAGCCGTCTTTCTACAGTGTTCCGGTACCTGCGGAATCTGAAGGACGCCACACGGCTTTTACGTGAGATTGTGACAAGTGGCTGTAAAGACGTCACTTTTCCCGTTGGGGAATATCAGCCGTAGACGAAGGAAATAGGTCCAAAAATGGCTTGCCTAGGGACCTTGGATTCTCACATGATTTCAATGGCTTAGTGAGATTTCCTTTGAATCCCTTATATTTTCCTGCCGAGAGCGACCGTGGATGCCATCTTTGTGCCCTGGCTTTGGGCATCAGTCAACAGGAGGTTTCTAGCGGCAATAATTTCCGCTTATGGGGATGAAGTCTCCGCCTGGTGATCACCGCGTGCATGACCGCTTTGCGCCCTGATTATCGCCCGTCCACATCGGACACCGCCGTTTCTAAGATCGGACATTCTATTGTCGACCCGAGGGAGGTCCCTTTGTGCCGACAGGTCGCAAGTAGAGTCGATTTGACGTTTTCGTGCTTGAGTTTATCTGCAGAACCGGTTTGAAAGAGCGATGCGTAAGATAGCCAGATCATCGGTCAAAACACCCGCCTCACTATTAGGTCGCATTGCGATCGAGGCCTACAACGAAATTGCCAATTCCATCAGTGCTGATCGCATAACATTTTCACGCCGAGTTAATGTGAATCGTGAAATCTACTCGACCAGCGACGTCCATGAGGCACTCCGCCAACTTTTTTTGGAAAAGTGCGCCTATTGTGAGCAGGGCCTCCACGATATCACCATCGATCACTTCCGCCCCACTGGCGCGGCAGCCGACCAACATGAGCGCAAAACGTCACTGCATCACTATAGTTGGTTGGCTTATGATTGGCGCAACCTCTACCTAAGCTGCCATGCGTGCAACATGGCGAAGCGCAATCGCTTCCCTGTGACCGGCCCAAGACTTCCGCTTCTTGCACCGCTCGACGAGGCCCGTGACCGTGAGAAGTCACTTCTCATCGACCCTTGCGAAGATGACCCGGCAAAGAGCCTCGACTTTTTCCTAGATGGCGTCTGTCATGCTCGCGATAAGGCTGGGAGAACAACGATCGATGTTCTCGACCTGAATCGCGATGACCTCGTCAGATCTCGTTTCTACGTCTTCCGGGATTATATCGATAGAGTGCGTAGCCGTTCCGCTGATTCGGCAGAGGAGATTTTTGACAGTCATTTGCCACATATCGGCGCCTTCGAGAACTTCGCCCGGCGGTCGGTAGCGGCACTCGCGCGGATCCTCTATATGGATGTGCCCCCACGAGCCCGCGAGCTTGAATTTTTCGTAAAGAATCTGTCGCGTTTGCCGCAAGACGATTTCGATAAGGTCATGCGCCCTTCCGCCTCGTCGGACTTAGCAGACCGGACCGACGACAAGCCATACGAATACGCAGTCGGGCGCTCCATTCCGATCGGACGACATCGGTTCAATCGCGGCATCCGACGCGTGTTAATTGAGGACTTCAAGGGAATCAACTACCTAAAACTCAAGCTTCCCGAGGTTGGGCCCGAAGAAATATCCGCTGGCGGTATGATGCTCCTAGCGGACAACGGCGCCGGAAAGACCAGCGTGCTTCAGGCTATAGCCCTTGCGATGATGGGCGCCGAGCGGGCCAACAGCCTCAAGATCAGGCGAGACCGCCTGCTGCGCAATAGCGGCGAGACCGAATGGGGTATTCTGTCTAAAAGACCGGCCCGGGTCCGTGTGGATTATCACTCCGGAGACCACTCTGAAATTACGCTTGATCCCGTGACCCTAGAATTCGATGGCCATAGCCCATATCCCGATGCCCTGATTGCCTACGGCGCCCATCGCCTTCTCGACGATCGCATTCGTCGAGGCAACCGGGCGACCGCGCGCGTTGCGACGCTCTTCGACAGTAAGGCCACCGTCGGACACCCTGAAGCGTGGCTCGCACGAGACAATATCCCGTTTGAGCCGATTGCGAGGGCGTTGGCCGAAGTGCTTGTCCTCCAAGCGGATGACGGCCTGGTTCGGGACGTGGAAGGAAACATCTTCGTCAAGACCTACGGACAGCCCACGCCTGTCGAGGTGTTGAGCGATGGATATCGGTCGGTCATCGCGATGGCGGTCGATACAATTCGTTGGTTGCTGGCGGACTGGCCAGAGTTGGAAACGGCTCGTGGTGTCGTTCTCATCGACGAAGTCGACGCGCACCTTCATCCCCGCTGGAAGCTGCAGATCATGCGGGCACTTCGCGAAGCCATGCCACAGGTGCAGTTTATAGCGACTACGCACGACCCGCTGTGCTTGCGCGGCATGGGCCCAGGCGAAGTCGCCGTCATGAAGCGCTCCTCACTCCAACGCTTCGATCTCGTTACGGACCTTCCCGATTTCCGTGGCATGAGCGCTGAGCAGTTGCTGATGTCAGATTATTTTGGCCTGTCCACGACCTCGGATCCTGAGCTCGATATCCGTCTCGCGCGCAATGCGGATGCCTTAGGTCGGGGAGACGTTTCCGTAGCCAGGGAAAATCGGGAGATTTTTGAAGGCATGATGATCGGTGACAGTCCGCAGCGACAGATAGCTGATGCCGCCATGCTCGAATATCTTCACAACCGCCCTTCCCGCACAGGCAAAGAAGTTTCTGAAAGCCGTAGGCAAGCGATAGATGCTGTGCTCGCCGCGATCGGAGCGGGCCGAACTCCACAATGATCTTCGTAGCCAGGCCAAAAAAAGTACCAGTGTCTCTGGGGGGGGCGAACTCTGCCGGGCGCAAGGAATTCGCCTTGGCCAAAGCCCATTTTAACGCCAACCCGACCGACAAATTCAACTTCGCGGCCTACAGGCGACCCGACGTCAAAATGGCCTTAGAGATTATGTTTGACGCCAAGTGTGCCTACTGCGAAGCCCGTTTTATGGCCGACAGCGACGGGGGAGTGGAGCATTATCGGCCCAAGGGACGGCTCGTTGTTGAGAACCACCCTGGGTATTGGTGGTTGGCCGCTCAGTGGCAAAATCTCTTAGCGACTTGCCAGCACTGTAACGAAATCCGCGGTCAGATCATCGTCACGCCCGGAATGTCGATGGAAGAGGCCACGCGCCTTCACCGCGAGACGCTCGTGAAGCCCACACACGGCAAAGGCTCGCAATTCCCCATCCGGGGCAAACGCCGGCTCCCCATGAGCCATGCGCTGAATCTTGAGGACGCCCTTCTCATCAATCCAACAACACAAGACCCCAAGAAGCACCTATATTTCCCTCCCGATACCGGAATTAGCTTGGCCGTTCCCCACAAGACTCTAACTGGTCCAGACGAATACGGCTTGGCAACGATCAATGTTACCGCGCTGAACCGCTATCAGCTCGTGCGCGAACGAACTGTTCTTCTCATGGATTTGCGCAAGCATGTCCTAGATTTGGAGCGCAGCATCGACGAAGCAGAGACTGCGCCAGATCAGGCTGCGAAGGATGCAGCAACGGGTAGATCGACGGCCGCTCTTGCGGCGATCGAAGCTTACGCCGCGAAGGGCCGCCGTTATTCGGCCGTAGCATATTGGCTCCATCAGCGTCTGATCGAATGGATGAGGGCGGAGCGCGATACTGGTGCGCAACTGCCGGTGCCGACTTTGATCGACGCGGGCATCCTTTGAGCCGCTCAGTCGGAAAATGATGCGATCACCTGAGTCGATCCGCAATCCATTGCCGCAGGCCAAATCCTATCAGGACGAGCCCCAACTGCGGATATCCCCTCACTTCGTGCCAAGAGCGCCGGACGGCGGAAGAGCTCGGAATGGTTCAAACTGGGCATGCATGGTAATAAATGCGATCTGTTGCGCCGGGCGATGACGTTCTTGCACGCATGCGCTAGCCTTGGCCATGGGGCGCCGCGCATCCTCTTTACCAGTGGTGAGATATTTGCGGGTTATTTGCAACCGCACGGCCAGGTGGCGCCGTCGCTCGCAACACGAGGCTGCTGCATTGAATCGACTGCAACAACGGCCATTGCTTGGACTGCTTGTGAACCCGTTCGGGACGACCTTTCAGGCCATGGAGCTCGACGGAGACTACCTGCGGGTTACTCGCCGCCGATTAACCTCGTCTGTGTACCTCGAAGCGATATCTGCTGCTCCGTTGGTGCGGAAGGGGACTGCTGGTGCGACGATGACAGTTGCCACGGCAGAGCGCCACCTAGTGATGCGTGGACTACGATATCATGATGCGTACATGTTTGCCGAAGAAGTCAAACGTGCCTGGATAGGGTTCAATCTTTCGGCGCTGGAACGTGAAGCAGATCGCTTCCTGCGCGTTCATCAAGCGATTGCCGAACTTGCCAGGCCGACTCGTTATCCCGCGGCCTGCCAACTTGCGCCGCTTTTGAGCGACGCCAGGGCACTCGACACCTCGCTGCTATCGAAACTTCAGCCAGGCGCCGTCGGACCCGACCAGGCCGAGCGTGTTGCGCTTGTGAGGAAGTACGCCGTCGAGCCCGACACGATGAGAACGAGCGCCATCGCGACCTTTGTCCCTGCCGAGCTAGAACGCTGGAAGGATTTCTTCGATACGATCGAGAGCAAGCCTCTGACGCCGGAACAGCGACTTTCCGTCGTCGTCGACGAGGACGCAACACTGGTCCTCGCCGGTGCCGGCTCCGGAAAGACAAGTGTCATCACGGCCAAGGCGGCTTATCTCGTGAAGGCCGGAATCCGTAAGCCGGACGAAATCCTACTATTGGCATTTGCGAAGAACGCTGCTGAGGAAATGTCGGAACGGGTCGAGGCGCGTTCCGGGGTGCCGATCGTTGCACGAACTTTCCACGCGCTTGCCTATGACATAATCGGGAGTGTCGAGGGTTCGAAGCCCGCACTGGCCGATCACGCCACTGATGACGTGAAGTTCACGAACTTGATCAAACAGATCCTAAAGGATCTCGTTCGGTCACTGTCTGAAGTGTCCAAGGCGATCATCCAGTGGTTCGCGCACTTTCTGGTCGAGCCGAAGACCGAATGGGACTTCAAAACTAAGCACGATTTCTACACTCATATGGAAAAGCAGGATCTCCGAACCCTGCAGGGTGAAAAGGTCAAGAGCTATGAAGAACTGCAGATTGCCAACTGGCTCTACGGGAACGGTGTCGAATATGAATATGAGCCGGACTACGAGTACAAGATCCAGGAGACTGGACGTCGGGACTATTGCCCGGACTTTCGCCTGACCCAAAGCGGTGTGTATATCGAACATTTCGGTGTGCGGCGGCAAAAGGCGGCTGATGGCAGCGAGCGGCTGATCACAGCGCCCTTCGTCAATCGTGACGAGTATCTGGCGGGCATGGAATGGAAGCGCGAGGTTCACGCGGCTCATGAAACGATGCTCATCCAGACATATAGCTACGAGCGGCAGGAGGGGCGTCTGCTCACCGATCTAGCAGAAAAGCTCGCACCGCATGTGACACTCAAACCTCGCCCTGCCGACACGATCTTCGATCGCGTGGTTGAGCTAAATCAGGTCGACGCGTTTTCACAACTGCTCGGCACCTTCCTGCGCAAGTTCAAGAGCGGGGGCTACAGCGTCGCTGACTGCGAGACTAAGTCCGAACGATTGAAGCTGGGTAGTCGCGCCAAGGCATTCCTCGCCGTCTTTAGGCCTGTTTTCGAGGAATATCAGAAACGTCTGGGCGGACGGATCGACTTCGAAGATATGATCCTGCGAGCCGCCCAGTATGCCGAAACTCGCCGATATGTAGGCCCGTTCCGCCACATCCTCGTGGACGAGTTTCAGGACATTTCACAGAGCCGTGCCCGGCTGGTGAAGGCGTTGAAAGCTCAGCACCCGGATGTCCGTATCTTTGCCGTCGGCGACGACTGGCAATCGATCTTCCGCTTTGCAGGATCGGACATCCATCTGATGCGTCACTTCGGCGACGAATTCGGTGGGAGCTTCAACGGGGAAACCGGAGTTCACAGGACGGTTGATCTTGGTCGCACCTTCCGATCGATCGACCAGATCGCATTCGCGGCGCGTGACTTCGTGCTGAAAAACCCGGCTCAGATCTCCAAGCAGATCGTTCCCGCAGGGAAGGCAATCGAGCCGGCCATTAGTATCGTGATGACGCCGAAGAATGAGGAAGAGAAAAAGCTCGGCGAAGTTTTGGCAGGAATATCCGTCAGGATTGCCGACGCAAACACCACAAGCGTGTTGCTGCTGGGGCGGTATCGTTTTCTCGCGCCGGACATGAGAGACCTGCAACGCAGGTTCCCCCGTTTGCGCATGAGCTTCAAGACGATCCATGCATCAAAGGGCCTCGAAGCCGATCATGTGATCCTCCTGAATGCGGATAGCGGTCGAATGGGCTTCCCGTCTGAGATTGTTGACGACCCCTTGCTAGCGTTGGTGTCGCCAGACGAAGAAATGTTCGAAAACGCGGAGGAGCGGCGGGTCATGTATGTCGCGATGACACGAGCCCGCCACACGCTGACGATCATGGCCTCGAACTCGAGACCGTCGTCATTTGTAACCGAACTCAACAAAGAGCCAAAGTATGGCATCGCTGCGAGTGTTGGCAGCGAACAGACTGCGTACGAATGTGGAGATTGCGGTGGACGGTTGCTGGATGTACGGGGCCAGGATGGGCGAACCTGGTATCGCTGCGAACATGTCCAGCACTGTGGGAATCTGCTGCCTGCCTGCCCGGCCTGTAGTGCTGGCCTTCCGCGTCGCCTGGACGGATCGGGCGAGGTTCGGTGTACCTGCGCTGCCAGCTATTCAACCTGTCCGGAATGCAAGGACGGATGGCTGATTGAACGATCTGGACGTTATGGTGCTTTCCTGAGCTGTGTCCGTTTTCCCGCCTGCACAGGCAAGACCAAGATTTCGACAAAGCGCTAGCCTCGCTCACGAGCGGCCTACAAAATATGCCCCATTCGTAGCTGGCTAGAGGGTAATCTGTTTGAACAGATGGATGCCATGGCTGTGCAGCACATCCTCAACGTCGTTGACGATGGCGTCGTCGGTGGTCGGCCTCCTGCTGCTGCCTAGCTTTGGCGACGAGCCACGCCAACTGGTCGGCGAACCTGCTGCCGCGAGCGACCATGGATGCCATCTTTGTGCCGGGGCTTTGGGTACCAGTCAACCGGCGGGGTTAGCGGAAATAATCTCCGCGCTGAGCGCCGAAGCTATCGAACTGGCGACCACCGCGGCACGGCGGCTTGGCGCCTTCGTCCCTGTCGTCGAAAGGCCGCTGGCTGAATTCCAAAAGCAGCCAACTGTTCTGGCGCGAGTAAGGATATTAGGTGGCATTGACATTTATGATTGAATCACGCTCGATCTGCTACAATAGGTGTCATTGTTCTGTCTGAGCATTGATACCGCGTACGCACAACGTTCGCATAGACGAAGGTAGGTTGCCGTTTCAAAACGCTTGTTAAGCGAGCATGCGTAGACATCGAGTATCGAACGTACGGCAGGGCAGAAGTAGCATTTCGAGGGAAGCGTGGGGCAATTATACGAGCGTTGGTGCGACGCCACCAGGGAAGAGGATAAACGCAAGCGTTACTGGACCTACATCGAGACAGACGGCGGCCGCGATGAAATTCGTGACGACCTCGCCGAGACCATCCGCTCGCACTACGACCGGCTGGATCGCATTGCCGATGATGTAAAGCGGCTCGGCTATGAGGTCGCTGCTAAGATTCTCAGCGAGACGATGCCTCAAACGCCGAAAGGCCGTTCCGGCGATCTCGGCGAAATTCTAGCGACCGAATTGGTGGAGGAGGAGATTGGCCTGCGCGTCCCAGTGCGCCGCCTCCGCTACAAGGATGGCCGCAACATGGCCATGCGAGGGGACGACTTCATCGGCGCGGGATATGACGGAGCCGGTGAGAAACTCTGGCTCCTGAAAGGCGAAGCCAAGAGCAACGAAAAACTCGGCAAGGCCACGGTCACGAGCGCCCGCAAGGTGCTCGACCGCGACAACGGCCGCTGCACGCCCGACTCTCTGCTGTTCGTCGCCAACCGCCTGTTGGATAGCACCGATCCGGACGATAATGCGCTTGGCCGCAGCCTACGCGACGAGGTGGGCTTGAAGTCCCTTCATACCGATCGCATCGACCACATGCTCTTCACTGTGTCGGGCAACGGCCCGCACGCTTCACTGAAGGACGATCTCGACGCCGCGGGAACCAACCGGGACCACTATGTCGTGAACGTCCACGTCGAAGATCACCAGGCCTTCATCGCGGCCATGTATCAGGAGGCGGAAGATCTTGGAGACGATTGACGAGCTGACCACGTTTCTGGAAACTGCGACCGCCGATGGAATCTTCGGGCGTCTCCTCTACCGCGGGGCGGCGTGGTCGCTGATGCGCGAAGAAGGTGTGTTGCCTCAGAATGCACCACCACTCGGGGCGACAATCGAAACCGACCTCGCCGAACACGGGTTTGCGCTGCTTCGGGGCGCAATGGCCCTGCGTGCTCAGGCTGGCGCTTCGGATTTGACCAGCAACGCGTTCGAGCGCGCCGCCAATGCTTTCGAAGCCCTTGTTCGGAACGGCGATCCGGAATCGCCGGATCGCGGCTTCCGTCGCACTATCGCGGCCGCAGCCTATCATCTCGCCGGTTTCTCAGCGGTCGCCTATTCGCTCTTCAACGAGAGCGCGGACGACCTCAACGCCTCGCCAGGTGAGACGGCTATCCGACATTTGATCCTGCGTGATCTCGGCCAATTGCGCGCCTTCGTTCGCGAATGGTTGGACGACGGGGCTCACGACGACGAGCAGTTCGCCGAGGCGCTGCGGGGCGAGGAACCGGATATTGACGATGTCCTGTCTAGCATCCTCAATACGACAATCTGCCGAGCCTTGGCGCATTTCGACTTCGCGCTCGAGACGGGTGAACCTGAGCCGATCGAGAATGCAAGATCATTGCTCGGGACCGCTGTCAGCTTGGCGGACAATGCTGAGAATGTTCCGCTGTGGTGGATCTCGAACCTCTGCCGCCACCTGATTGATGACCTCTGGCAGCATTCGCTACACCAGAATCTGCCGACGGAACCGCCCGAGGGCACAGAGGAAAAATACCCGGACCTGCGTAGGCTTTTCATCTCGTCGCTCTACGCTCGAAAAACTTCCGAGGTGGAGCTATGGCCATCTCAGCGTGAAGCGGCTCAGCGCTCCACGGATGTTACCGACGATCTTGTCGTCGCCTTACCAACCAGCGCCGGCAAGACGCGGGTTGCAGAAATCGCCGCCCTCATGACTCTGGCGTCGGCCCGCCGGGTATTGATCGTCACGCCGCTGCGAGCCCTGTCGGCGCAGACCGAGCGATCCTTCAGAAAGACCTTCGCTCCCCTCGGCTTTGGCGTCTCCTCGCTTTATGGTGCTAGCGGCCTTTCTGTCGGAGATGAAGACGCGCTTCGCTCGCGCGAGATCATCATCGCGACGCCCGAGAAGCTTGACTTCGCGCTGAGAAGCGACCCTTCGCTGATCGACGACGTCGGCCTGATCGTGCTCGACGAAGGACATATGATCGGTCCGAGCGAACGAGAAATCCGCTACGAGACGCTCGTGCAACGCTTGCTCCGGCGCGCGGACGCAGGCGGACGACGAATCGTCTGTCTCTCCGCCATCCTTCCCAGCGGCGACGAACTCGATGATCTCACCGCATGGATACGCTCCGACGAGCCTGGCGAGCCAGTGCGTTCCGACTGGCGCCCCACGCGGCAGCGGTTCGGGGCGCTCGCCTGGCGCGGCAAGGATGCGCTGCTCCGGCTCGACCTTGACGACGATGGTCCCTTCCTCGACAAATTCGTGTTGCAGAAACCGGCGCGGGGAAAAGAGAAGAAGCCCTATCCGCGCAAGAATTCGCATCTCGCCTTGTTCGCGGCGTGGGAATTTGCAGCCAAGGGCAAGCGGACTCTGATCTTCTCTACCCAAGCGAATTGGGTCGAAAGTTACGGCAAACAGGTCGTGGACCTCTGCGTGCGCGGCTATCTAGGCTCGCTGCTGGAGGATGAAGCGCCGATCGCTCGAGCCTTGGAGGTCGGAAAAGAGTGGTTGGGCGAGAACCATCCCGCCGTCGCTTGTTTGAAGGTGGGCGTTGCCATCCACCACGGCCGTTTGCCGAGTCCGTTCCTGCGTGAGCTGGAAGCCCTCCTGTCCGATGGAGTCCTGAAGGTCATCGTTGCGTCGCCGACGCTGTCACAGGGCCTCAACCTCAATGCCGCAGTACTCCTCGTCCCAGCGCTGTATCGGGCGTCTGAGAAAATCAAGGGAGAGGAGTTCGCGAACGTCGCCGGGCGTGCTGGGCGCGCCTTCGTGGACGTGGAGGGGCTTATCGTGCACGTCATGCTCGATAAGATCGATTGGCGGAAGAAGGAGTGGCGTAAGCTGATCGCCTCCACCAAGGCACGGACGCTGAAGAGCGGCCTCATCCAAATCGTCGCCGAGATTCTTGAGCGACTATCAAACGAGGGCGTCTTGGATCGCGATGATGCCTGGGAATATCTCGCCAATGCTCGGGAAGCCTGGAGATCGCCCGAAGAAGAAGCTGCGGTCGCAGAGCGCTTGGTTGCCGGCGCGGAATACGACACCGGTAGCGACGATGCTGAAGAAGGCGGCGATGAGGAAGAGGAATCCATCGACGAGGAGCCGCTTTCGCAGATCGTTGAACGTCTCGACGCGACGGTGTTCGGCCTGATCGAAGCGCTGGACGCCGAACGCGCGGACCTACCGAAGCTCTTGGACGAAGCGCTCAAAGGATCGCTCTGGGCCCGCCAGATCGCCCGCGAGGACGAGGACGTTGCCCCGCTACATAAAAAGGTGTTCGAGGCACGCGCCGATCTCATCTGGAAGACCACGACAGCGCAGGCGCGGCGTGGACATTTCGCTATGGGCGTCGGACTTGAGGCTGGCCTTTCCATCGACGCCATGGCCGACGAGTTGGCAGAACTGCTGGACCGTGCCGACGCCGCAGCGCTGAGTGGTGACGTCGATGAACTTGTCGATGCCCTCGGTGGTCTCGGAGAACGCCTGCTGTACATGCGGCCGTTCATCCCGGACAAGGCGAACGCGCTGCCGGCGGAGTGGAAAGCTATCCTTCGGAGCTGGGTGTCCGGCGAGGAGGTGGCCAAGATAGGATCGCAGAATATGCGGGCTGTCGAAGAGGCGTTCACGTACCGGTTGGTCTGGGCACTGGAAGCCGTACGCACCCGCCGCATGTCGCTCGGTTGGTCGCCGGAGACCGTAGCGGGGGGCGCCGCAGCATCCGTCGAAACTGGCGTCCCGCAACTCATGATGTCGATGCTGATCCGCGCCGGCCTTCCGTCGCGGCGCGCGGCCATGGCGGCGATCGAGGATGCCAAGCCGGTCTTTGTCACTCCAGCCGAGATGCGAGCCTGGCTCGAATCCGACGAGATCACGGCCTACACCGACGCCGGCGATTGGCCGACATCTGAGACGGCCGCACTTTGGGCTCGGTTCCGGACAGAGGCCCTCAGTGGCGGCATCCAGAAGTGGTCGGTTGAACACTATAGTCGTCTGCTCGACGTTGCGGCCGCCCCGACTGCCGGTCTCTATCGAATCATCACCGATGAGGGCGATGGGCGGACCTGGCTAGCCAGGCCTGACTATCAGCGGATCGCTGCGTTCAGGAAACCGGCAGTCGATCCCAAGCCCAGCGTCTTTTCAGGCCGGTTGCCAGGAAACACGAGGCTGGTGGAGGCCCTGCGTATCGGGAGAGGCAGATTGCGTTGGCCGAAGGCGGATGCCTGATGGGGCAGTTGTCATGTCTTTATCGTTGAGGTGCTGACCATCAGCGCACGCATACTGCAAAAGGGAAGTGCGCGGCATGCTGCGACAGCAGCGGCTTGCTCGCGGCAGGCTCAAATCCGGCAGGGGTTCAAGTTCGGCGTGCCGCCGCCACTAGACAGACAGATGCACTATCTGCAAACACACTCGAAGCCGGGGGGCTGCATCCTTTGCTGCCTATATCGAGTAAGAAAAGGGCGTAAATGATCAAGGTTAAGAGAGATCATTTTTTAAGAGCTGCGCTTGAGATTGGTCACAGCGGCGACAACGATACTTTGCCCTACGATCTGGATGCGGGGTTCATCAAGGAAAAGGCAACCGATCTCGCGGCGCTCTGCCTGAATTTGTTCCAGGCCGTCGAAACTGGCGCCGTGGGTAAGCCAGCCACTTTCATGAACGGGCTCTCGATTGCCGCAGAACGTTTACTCGTCCCGTCCGGGCCGCATGGCTTTCGTATCACTACCAAGATTCATCCCTTTTGGAACCTCTATCTGAATGGACTAGGTTTAGCGATTGCTGAGGCGAACGAAGGACAGCGGAGCTTTCGGGCGCATTCTTATCG
Source organism: Ensifer sp. ENS11 (assembly GCF_014851895.1). Taxonomy (NCBI): domain Bacteria; kingdom Pseudomonadati; phylum Pseudomonadota; class Alphaproteobacteria; order Hyphomicrobiales; family Rhizobiaceae; genus Ensifer; species Ensifer sp. ENS11. Next base: position 714,856 of record NZ_JACVAN010000001.1, read on the forward strand.
GCTCGCCTCCCAGGGGCCCGGCCTCTTCGATCGAACCCGATCGTGGCGTGCCTACAAGCTCGCGACTCTATGTGAGGCCGATCTGGGGGAGGACCGTGCGGTGGTTATCCAGACCGATGTCGCGAGCTTCTATGAGCACATCTATCACCATCGGCTCGAAAACGTCGTTAAGGACTTGGCGCCGGGGTCCACCCTGGCGATGCAGATTGATCGGATCCTAAGCAAGTTGGCGGCGGGCCGTTCCTTCGGCCTACCGGTCGGCGGTCAATGCGCGCGTATTCTAGCTGAAGTGATGATGACGCCGATCGACCGGTCATTGAGCGACGCCGGGCTCATCTGGCACCGGTATGTTGACGACTACACCTTGATTTGCCGCTCGCAGCAAGACGCCTACAAGGCGCTCTCTGAACTGTCGCATGCGTTGGCTGACTATGGCCTTTCGCTCAATCGCAGCAAGACAACCATCCTGACCGCCAAACACTACAAGGATTTCGTTTCAGCGCAATTGGGAGAGGGCGAGGATTCCAGTCTCGCTTTACGGGAACTCGACCTGCATTTCGATCCATACTCGGACAATGCGAGCGCCGAGTACGAAAAACTCAAACAGTCGTTCGACAAGATCGACATCTCCTTCCTCCTCGACCTCGAGCGGGAGAAGTCGCAGCCTGATGCCTTTGTGCTTGCGCAGATCGGTCGTGCGCTCAAGTTTCAAGAGCCGGGTGTTGCAGTTCAATTGTGCGCAACGCTCCTCGACCCAAAAAATCTGGATTCGTTCCGTTCGTCTTGGTCAAAAATTATGCGCGGGGTATATGCCGTCCGGTCGAACGACGAGTTCGCATCGATCTTCGCCGCGATCGACATTTTGCTCGATAAAATTCCCAGTGCCGGGGGGCATCTGCTCGTTCCCGAAGCCAATATGTTGCATTTCCTACGGGCGCTTCGGTTCGTCAGAACCGACCTTCGCGGTGCTTTCGTTCGTCAGACCTACGACTCGACAACGTCCGCCGCGGTCCGGCGGGCCTGCATCGACTGCTGGAGACATTGGGCGGATCGGACAAACTTTACACGCTTGCGCAACCAGTGGCAAAATCTGGGCGCTGGCGAGCAACGGATGCTGTGGCTCGCGGCTGGTGCGTTCGGAGACGAAGGTCTGAAGACAAGGGACCAACTGCGCGGTTCGCTTGCGCAGGCGTGGCAACTCGGGATCGAGAACAGCGCGTCAGGCAGCTTTGCGGCTTGTTATGAAGACTGGGTCAAACATGCCATTTAACCGACTGCCGGCCCGAGACCCGAGGACAGTCGCGCGGGACATTCCCGGCGTTCTCGATATCCTTTTCCCGCGACTGACCGGCGGCCTGGTCAAAGCCCTGAACGCGAAGATGTTTTCTTTCGCCGGTATTAGCTCGATCCCGTCCGAGGTGATCGATAAAAGTCGGCTTCAAAAGGCGATGGTTTTCGAACTGTCGATGGCGCGCGCCGAAAGCGAGTTACTGTGCGGAGCAGTGGCGTCGTGGGATGAATGCCTGAAGATTGCATCGCAGCGCCAGCGACGCCATTTCGATTCGCGCATTCCAGAGAAACTCGAGCCGCACGACGTTCTCGTTGCCGAATACGCCTCTCGCAATCTTGTGACGATGCTGAAGAGCGTTCAAGCTCAACGGCCATCAGCCATTTTGGAGCACGCACCTCTCATTCCCGGCCTCGGCTGGGTAGCGTCTGGCAACGGGGACTTTGCGATCGGCTCAACGCTCATTGAGGTCAAGCACACCGATCGCAATTTCGGCGCGGGCGATTTCCGCCAGGTTCTGATGTATTGGCTCCTGCGTTACGCGCGAACGATTGAGAACGGAGGTGCGATGTGGTCGGAAATCCTTTTGCTGAACCCACGGCGCAACGCGGCACTCCTAATTAATTACGATTATTTGCTCCGATCTGCGTCCGCTTCGTCCAATCGTATCGAACTAATCGAGTTGCTGAGGTCTGCGGTCGGGCAGGAATTTGATCGGCGTTGAAAAGCAGGATCTGCGCCGAAGCCAAACTCTTCGACGTGACGTGATCTGTGCGCATATCATCGAAACGGTTGGCATTTGCAAACAGTCGGCGGCGGAATTCCGCTTCAGCATGGCCCACGTCCATAAGCTGACATTCCGCCACCGGCCCCTAAATAGACATCCAGCAAAAGCCAGCCGACGCCTTCTGCCTGCGCGGTGCGGGCCATAGCTATCCGGACCGGAAATAATTTCCGTAGGCTAGCTCAACTTCTCTTCACAATCTGCTGCGTCTCGCGATCATATCGGTACAAATGAAGTTGTCCGTCCTTGATGAGTTGAGCAGCTTGGCCAACGTGCTCAGGGAGCACGTAAAACCACTCACGCGGCCTGATTTTCTTGCCGAAGCGATCAATGATGAAGAGTTCGCCAGGTCTCGCAACATCAAAGAAGCGGTGGAGCAGATTCTCGACTTTCGAGCGGGACAGGTTCTGCAATTCGTAGGTCGCCACGATTTCCACGGACGCGAGAAGGAAGGTGGGGTCATTTCGGGCATCAGCTACGCGACGCCGGACATCCTGTGACGTCACACCGATTTTGTAGAGAATGTCATGCTGCGGCTTGATTGCAGGCTCCTCGGAGAGGCTGCGCGCGACATAAATGGTGCCAGACAGCGATACCTTGTCGGTTTCCCAGTCCGGATCGAGAGGACCGAGCCCGAGGCGCTGAATGACACGCGCTGTCTTGTCGTCGTTGAGCGACTTGCGGAATGACGACATCAACGGGTCGCTCTCGGTGCCGTTGGAGAAAATCACCCGAAGACGATGATCGCGTGCTCCGCCGCGCTGCGTGCTCTCGCTCTTTTCCGCGATATAGGCCAGAAGACCGTTGCGGATGAAGAAGTCTCCCTCCAGCGGTTCGATGACGGCCCATTTCTCGATCAGAGTCGCTTCCCGTGCGCCGCTGTCGAGGGCCTGCTGCATGGTCTCGAACAGGCTGGCGAACTGATCGAAGTCCCTGCAGGGGACGAAATCGGCTCGGTGATCCGGCACGTGGCGTTCCGCAGCCGGCGTCACGTGCCTGAGCTGCACGAGTTCTGGCTGAACATCGAGACCATCATCGGCAAAGATGTCATCGAGCGATTCCGGAACATCATTCTCCTCCACCTCATCCCGCCATGAAGTTACGGCTACCTTCTCTTTGATACTCAACAGCCCAAGCCTGTCTGCTTGACGGAGCTCATCGGTTGGCGCCTTAACGAGACTTTCCCAGATCGTGCCGAGCCGCATTTCTTCGTGATTGGCCGCATTGGCGTCGGGCAAGCGTCCGTGTTGCTCATAAAAGCGCGTCACGTCGTTCGTGATTGACACGCAATTGGTGCTGGATGACGCAGCCTTCGGCTTCAGCTTGACGGCAAGCAGCCCGAAATCATCCGGTTCCGCAAAGATCTCCTCCAATGTCGGTCGGGTCATCAGTTTGTTGCCTCGCGCATCATCTGTGCCTTGCGGTTCTTCAGCCAGGCCAAGGCCTCAGCCATCCGCTTCTCCAGCGGGTCGGAGGCATGCACATTCGGTTCGCGACCCTCCTGTGCCCGGAAGCGTTTGATCCGGGGCCAGAGGGTGCGCGCTTCCTCCTCGGTCATCTGGACGCGCATCGCCACCATGGCGGACTGCACCTGAGACAGAAGCGGAGCGTCGAAGCTGCGCGATGCCACCTCAAAGCACTCCTGAAAGGCATTGACGCTGTCGATCAGGTCGATATCCAGCTCGCGGACATTGATGAAGCGGCGCACCATGGCGAGCAATGTGTTGGGCGCTGCCCTCATGTCGTCGTCGTCGCCGTCCGCTGCCGGTTCCCCGGAGACGCTGCCGGCTGCCTGCGCGGCACCTTCAGACTGATCGGCGCCGATGAAGGGTGCGCCAGCTTCCTGAAACCCACGCTCGGCTTCCTGACGTGCCAGTGTCAGCAGGTTCATACGGGCGGCGAGATTCTGGCGGATGGCTTCAGTTTCGTCGTCGCTAAGGTTCTCGTAGCGATGCTCGATGATGTCCGTCAGCAGCATCTGGGCTGCCACTTCCGGTGCCGTGTCCGGAGCGACGATGCGCGCATCGACAGCCTGGCAGGCCGTCGCCATCAGATCGGCCATGTCATTCTCGCAGATCTCACGCGCCCGGTCCGTTGGCGGCTCCATCAAGCCCTTGATGCCGATGGTGATATTGCCCTGGCCGTCATCGGTGATCGGTTCGCGGATGTCGCCGTCTTCCCGCCGGTAGAATTTGAAGTTCGGCGCCAGCACCTGCTCCATCAGCAAAGAGCCGGAAATGGCCTTCAGCATGTCGTTAACTGCATCCTTCACGGCGGCCGTTTCGACACCCGGTTCCGCGACCAGATTGGTGAAGATGGCTTTCGGCTTGCCTGGCGCGTCGCGCGTTGCCCGGCCTATGATCTGCACGATTTCCGTCAGCGACGCCCGGTAGCCGATGGTCAGCGCGTGTTCGCACCACACCCAATCGAAGCCTTCCTTCGCCATGCCAAGCGCGATGATGATGTCAACCTTGGCGCGATCGGCCGCGTCATCCCGTTTGCCATCCGGGCCCTTGACCTCGCGGGACAGCGCCGCCTTCACACCCTCGCGCTCCGGGCCATCATGAACAAGGTCGGCAACTTTCAGCACGCGGCCGCCCGCTGTCCTGATCAGATCGAAACCGGTCCCTTCTTCGACGCCGATGTGTTCGCCGATGAGATCGAGAATGCGGCCCACTTCATCATTCTTTTCGCCAAAGGCTTCCGCCGAGCCGCGATGGGGAATGTGGATGATCGTCTTCTGCGTCGTGTCGAGCACATCAGGCAGGCCGTTGATATATTGGCCGCGATAGAAGCTGTAGTTGACGCCGAGCGCCTTGAGATACTCATAACCCTCAAGCTGCTCATAGTAGGAATAGGTGATGGTGGTGAAGCGCGCCTCGTCCTCTTGGCGCAGCACCGGCACGGCGTCGCCGCGGAAGTAGGAGCCGGTCATGGCCATCACATGGCTCTGGCCGCGCGCAATGATCTGCCGCAGAATCTCGCCGAGCCGGTTGTTGTCCGCTGCCGAGACGTGGTGGAATTCGTCGATGGCCAGGAAGACGTTGTCGAAGGCCTCAATCCCGTGCGACCGTTCCACCGCCTCGAACCCGAAGCGGAAGGTGGCGTGGGTGCAGACCAGCACACGGGCGTCAGACTGCATGAAATCCGAAAAGGCCTTCACCTTCTGCGCCGTGGAGCCATCCTCGGTTCCGGACAGGCATAGGTTCCAGCGGTCCTCCACCTCCCAGTTGGCGTCGAAGCCGTAGCTCCTCAGGTCGGTTGAGCGGAACGAGCCGCCAATCGATGTTTCCGGCACACAGACGATGGTCTTGGCAAGTCCCTGATGATTCAGCTTGTCGAGCGCCACGAACATCAGGGCGCGGCTCTTGCCTGCGGCAGGCGGCGCTTTCAGTAGAATGAATTGCGCGCTGCGGGCGGCATAGGCGCGGGCTTGCATGGGCCGCTGACCCAGCGCATTGGTGGCCTTGGATTGCCCGGTGCCGGCATAGCGCACATTGACCATCTCGACCATTTACTTCGCCTCCTGCTTCACCCGCGCCGCATAGAGCTTGAACAGCTTTTCCAGCCGCTCGGTATCATTGCGGAAGGGGCGGCCAACATACATGCTCTCTAGCAGCTCATCACTCTCCCGGTGCACCGCGCGCAGGTCGTCCGGCATCTTGTCCGGATTGTAAAGGTCGGCAATGGTTTTGGGGTAGTGCTGGTAGCGCGTCTTCAGAATACGGCGTGCGGATGCCGAAAGCTGTTCCAACTGATCGGCGGTGAATTTCGGCACCGGAAAGGTGTTCCAGCCCAGCGTGTTGGAGTAGCGGAAGTCCGACTTCAACTTGCCGCAGACGGTTGCGATCCAGACCAGGTGCAGGCGCGAAGCAATCAGCGCGATGCACCAGTCTGGCGCATCATAAAGAACCTGGTTCAGGTCAGACGAGATAACGTCGGCGCCGACGCGATCAACGGGGAGGTAAGGGCGACGCTCTGATGTGACGCGGGGCACGAGGATTGCGTGACCGAACATCTCCGGACTCCTACGCTCGACGAAACGGTGAGGTCGAGCGGCGAATTCGGCCGTCGACTTGTTCGTACTTCTCTTCCGGTTCTCAGCTACATTTTCTATTCGCTGCTTGATGGGTGGTATCGATAGGGCAAAATCCAATAATTTTGGATCCGCTCGTTCATCGATCCAAATGCAGTACCGATCGAGACCATTCACAACTTCCTCTGATCCCAGGAATTTTCGAATTATCTTCTTCGTCTCTGGATAGGCCTCAACGAGCGCTTCCATCTCGGTCTGGTTCAAGATCAAATTCCCGCCGTCCCTAGGCATCTCTCCGAAAGTCATTTCCGGTAGGCCATTGACGGGCTTGGATGAGGCAGAAACGGTCACCGTTGGGCCATCGACGAGATATCCATTGATGTTTGCCGCGCGCACCTCAATGTCTTCATCGATCAGGCGCTTTGCCTTCGAACTCAAGTTCCTGATTCCAACCACGATGCAAATGACCGCGGCATTCGCGGCAGCGTTGTTACGCCACTTGAATGATCGGTGGGCAAAGCCGATTTCCACGCCGAGCTTGAAAATTTCCGGCCAAAGACTAGACGCAGACGCTCCTTGGCATATCGAGTTAGTGGAGACCAATGCTGCCTCAGCATTGCGCCCCTTAATGTATCGCGCAGCCAAAAAGTACCAAGCGGCAACAAGGTCGAAAGCGCGGTACGCTTTCAGGTGGCTGCTGAATACGCGATCCATGTCTCCTTTTTGTTCCTCTTCTTGCTGAGCTTTTCCCAGAAAGGGCGGATTGCCAGCAATATAGACCTCTTCACCCTCTACTGGGGGCGGACACACATCCACCCAATTTAACTGTAGCGCGTTGCCTCGGGTAACTTGCCCACCATCCCGCAACGGCAGCAGGGCAGGCATACGTCCAAACACATCCGCAAAGCGCGCATTTGCCTGATACTCCGCAATAAAAAGCGCGAGCTTTGCCGTTTCTGCTGCAAAGTCCGTCAGTTCGATGCCGTAGAACTGGTTGAGGCTCACCGACGAGAACATGACGTTCTGCGGGTTGGCTTCCAGCTCGCCGAGCCGTTTCAAGATGCGGATTTCGCGTTCACGCATCTCGCGATAGGCGACCACCAGAAAGTTGCCGGAACCGCAGGCGGGATCGAAAACCCGGATCTTCGACAGTCGGTGAAGCTGAACCTTCAGTGCCGCCGGCTTGTCCCAGGCCTTTTCTAGCGCCTCATCGAGGTCATCCAGAAACAGTGGCCCCAGCACCTTCATGATGTTGGGCACCGAGGTGTAGTGCATGCCGAGTTCGGCGCGGGCCTTGGGATCGGCAATCGACTGGATCATCGAGCCGAAAATGTCCGGATTGATGAGCTTCCAGTCCAACTCGGCGGCATCGCGCAGATAGCGAAAGGAGATCGGATCAAACTCCGGCGCCTCGATGACATCTGCAAATAAGCCGCCGTTGACGTACTCAAACTTTTCCGTCCAGGCAGGCAGCCCATCCCGCTGCCCTTGCGGCAGGTTCATGGCGGCGAAGGCTTGGACGAGCACGTCGCGCGCGTGTTCGCCCTTGTTGCCGCCGAAAGAAAAGACGGCGAAGGAGAACTGGCTCTCCTTGAAGACGCCAACATCCTCGGAAAACAGGCAGAAGATCAGCCGCGTCATGAACAGGTTCATGGCATGGCGGCGTTCGGGCTTGGCCCAGTCCGGGTTCGCCTTCAGCAGGGCATCATAAAGCTTTGCCAGCTTGCCGGTCGCCTTAATATCGACCGGGTTTTCTTCTGCCGCCCGGTACCGCTCCTTGCCCGCGGCAGGAAGGAAGAAGGAAAAATTCGTACCAAGGTCAGCAAAGGAGCAATGCAGCGTTTCGCCAGATTTCGGATGCTCGGCGGCGATCATCTCGCCATCCGTAGCAATCAAGATTGCGGGTTTGGCCTTGACCGTGCGCTTGGAGGCGCGCAGAGCCTCCAGCATTTCGGCGGCCATGCCCGGAAGGGCAGGGGCATAGTGGAATTTACCATTCAGCAGAACTCCGCCCGGAATATCGGACTTGTTGGTCGCGCCCGCCTTCAGCTTGGCGACTGTGGCCTGCGCATTGTCCGTCGCCTGCGCAAAGGAATAGCCGAACTCTGTTGCATCGAATTTGGCCTTGGCAATGGTATCGAGGGCGTCTGCAATTTCGGTGGGGTTCATCATGAAGGATCAGGCTTCTTGTTATCGTTGCAGGCAGTCCTGTTAGGACCAAGCCGGAATGAAAATGCGTTTCAGAGGAACGAGCTGCTGAGTTTCGAGATCGAGCTTGTCATACTGCTCGAGAAGGCTCTTCACCAGATCATCGAGGTCCATCAAGGCGGTAGGAATGTTGGCGCGTTCGGCTTCGTAACGGGCCTCCCGGGTAAAGCCACCTGTGCTGACATAGAGACCCTTGTCTTGAGGGTGGCGGCCGCCGAGGAAGCTACGGACCTCTGGCGCACCCATGGCCCCCTTGCGATGCTTGACCTCAACGACGATGCGCGGCGCTTCAAACCCGAAGCCATCCGGCGAGGCAACGATATCCTTGCCGCGATCGGGACCAACTTCGGAGATCCGCGTTTTGTAGCCAAGGGAGCGTAGGAGGCCGGCAGCAAGTTCCTGCATCTCTTCCCAAGTCAGTGCGTTCACCTTGTCTTTGATGAACTCATGCGCTCGGCTGGCCATGTTTTCGAAAACATCGTCTTCTGCACCCTCGCTGACTGAGGCCAATGCGTCCGTTGCCGCAGATGAGTTGCCCGACAGGGCTTTCTTCAATTCTGCCGCAACCTCGTTTGAAAGGCGAAACAGGGTAGAAATCGAGCCGAGACTGTTTCTGCTCTCTACGGAGAGAAGATCCCGGCTGACTTCGCCCTGCCATTGCACGGATCGGACCTGGGTATCTTCCGGGTCTATCGACGCATCGTGGCGATAGGGGCCGGAAATTTCACCAATGAGGTACACCCGGCGTGACGGATCGTAGGTGACGATCATGTCGCCAACGCTCATCTCGTTGACAAATCGATGAAGCTGGCCAGCGGCCATGGCCTGGCTTTGAGCCTTACCTCCGGGATAGACCTTTGCAAGCGCATCACTGATCGCCTTGCGGGTTTTCGTTCCAGAAAGATCACCGAGTGCCGGCCAGCCGATCGCAACGACGGATTTCTCTTTGAAAGCGTCGAACAAACGGCCGTTGCGCTCGGCACGAACCATCCATGATTTGGTCATGCGTATTCCCCTCTTCAGCGAGAATACATTCCCGACTCATCGAGTGATTGCAAGGCAGAGATTGTCACTCTCTCTTGGATGTATCAGCAGCAAGGTGCTGCTTCGGAAATCATTTCCGTTACCTCACCCCTTGAACACGTGCTCGCGATGATACTGGAGGAATCGCGAATGCGGCCGCTCGTCCGGCCGTGAAGGGACGAGCAGGCGCCGCTCGGGATTGATGAGCCGGGTGATCGTGTCCGGCACGCCGCCGCTCGCGATCAGCAGGCCGTAATCGTCATCGACCGAAATCAGCCCACGGTCGAAGATCCAGTGCACCGTGCCGGAAAGCGCAAGCCCGTTCCGAACACTGTCCGGGCCGCCGTCGGCGACGGGACGAATGTGGGCTGCCTGGGCCTCTGATCGTCCGCCGCTGTTCCGGAAGGTCGTCGTAGGTCGGATCGACCTTGGTTGTAAGTATGGCCTTCGCCATCGGATGGACTCGCTCTCACTCCGGCAATCAGGTTGCCGGCATCTTGGTACCAGGCGGAAGGCTGACTTGAAAAGGCCCGGACACTCCCGACTTGTCAGCCCTCGTTTTAGCTGAAAGCGTGCACGTATTAATTGTGGCCGTTGCTTGTGTTCACGGAAATGAAATTTTTTTGATTCGCCGCATATTTGAGGTAATTTATAGTATTGTAAAGAATTGTTTGATGTATTTGTCATGGGTATTATTGGGCATAATTTATTGCAAAACTTACGATTGCTTTAACTTGGTGCGTTGTTCTGAGATAATAGAGGAGTAAAAGCGACTGTGCTTTTGCTGTCATTCCTCTTACATGGAGATAACCATGGCCAAGACTGCCGACGCATTCACCCTCCCGTCCGCCGCCCGCACGTTCTACGAAGCCTACTCGCTTGCCGAGGACACCAAGAGCCAGCTCGAAGAGACGGCCATGTTCCTCATCGGCGTTTCGCGCCGTTCGACCGAAGAGACTTTCAAATTGGGCGAGCATCTTGAGCGCGCAGCCGGGCTGCTCCCGGAAGGAACACTGGAGAAATGGGCCGTGGAGCGCTGCGGCTACACGGCGCGCCATGTCCGGACCCAGCGTGCGGTGTTCCGCAACCTGGCTCGCTACAAGGATATTCTGGTGGAACTGGCCGTCGGTCCGACGGTTCTTGGAAAGTTGAGTGCCGTCGAGCCCGAGCAGATCGAGCAGGCCATTGGCTTTGCCGCCCAGAACGGCAGACTCAGGGTACAGGATGTCGCAGCTATTGTGGCCGGCTCGAAAAACGAGACAGAGGCAGGGCCGCAGATCGATCCATACTATGTCGGCGGCCTTGACGGGCTCAAGGCGATCATTGCGATCAAGGTCCGGGATGGCATCAAATCTTTCGTCGGGCACCTTGAGGAGATTCGCGCGCATGTCCGTGATGCGTTGCCGAAGAAGAACATCGTCAAGAAGACGCTCTCCGGAAAGACACATCTGGTGGCACGCCTTGCCCATAAGGAACTGGAGAGTCTGGCGCAGTTCGTCAGACCCTATCCAACTGCGGCATACGTGATCTCGCCCACCTCTCTTCCGGGCAAGACGGGCTGGGCGGCGCTCAGCGCGCTTCTCTACAAGATGGGCAGCGAGACGACCTGGCCGGACAAAGGCGAGCTTAGGACCTGGTTGGAAGCGGAAGTCGTGCCGATCCTGGAATGGGCCACCTCCAAATCAAGTGCCCTGGTCTGGCCAGGTGTGGAAACCAGTGAAGCGCCGAGCGCGAACGTTGCTGTCGAGGTTGGCGCGGACGGGCCGACTTCTGCGGATGTCAGCGGCGGCCCTAATTCGGTAGTCACCGGCATACCCTCTGCGGAAAAAAGGATGGAGTCTATCGCTGCGGCTTTTGGAGCCACTGCCACGATCGAGGCGCCCAAGTCCGAGCGCACATCGGACGTTGACGTTCCTTCCGTCGCTGAAGCACTTGCCAAGCCTGAAAAGCGCCCGACGCGTGCGGAGATCGTCGGCCGGATCAAGTCCGAGTCGGGCATCATTACGAAATCGGCAACGCCACCGAACGCCGCCGCATGAGGCGCTTGGCTCAAGACTGGACGGCCGGACTCTTGACCTTCCCACCAAACTCGAAGGGGCCGCACGTCGGCCCTTTTCTTTTCGCAGGTGATCGCGAGCGGCGACACGCTTCCGGGCAATGCCGATCGACTGACGCGTTCGCCGGACCAAGGCTCCGTGAGCCCACTGTTAACCTTGTACCGGCTTTGTTCCTTTTTTCTCTCCCGGGTCCTTGAGCCCGGCTCCCGGTCCTGCCAGGTTGGGGTCGTTCGGAAGACCGGACACAAAACGGCCCAAGCCGATGCTACCAACATCGACAAGGGCCTGACCCTCAGCCTTCACGTAAAAGGAATCGGGCTATGACCACCATTACCTCTTCGACCCCTCGCGGGGAAGTTCTCCGTTCGACCGCAGCCGCGGCATCCATGTTCTCCCACCGTTCGTTCGGCCCCCGGATCGGCATCGGCGAACCGGCAGCTCTGCGCCGTCATCCGCATATCGTTCGCTTCGCCGAAGTCGAAGCCGATCTCGATCTGTTGATCGATCGCGCCATCGCGGCCATCGCCGACGGCGAACCGGTCGAGGACGAAATCCTCGGCCACTACGTTCACATCGCCTCGCTCGTTCGTGCCGTCTCGTTCCGCGAAGGCAAGCTCTTGGAACAGGCGGTCGAGCGTCTGGCGAAGGCCAATCCGAACATCACCGTGTTGACGCAGTCGCTCAAACTGCCGCTGGTCAAGGCGGCGCTTGAAGCCGTCTCTGGAAACGACTGGTCGAACCTCGATGGTGTGAAGCTCGATTGCGAGGCACCGGCCAAGGGATCGTACACGCCGGACCTCATCCTTGTGAACCGCGCCCGGCATACGGCCTACATCCTCGACCTCAAGCGTTCGCTCGCCTCTTACGGTGACACAAGCCGTCTCGAGGAGTTGAAGCTCAAGATGATGGCGTCGGCGATGGTGCTGCCGGACTGGCTGTACAAGCATCACAAGCGGATGATGGTCGACACCGTCGAGGTTGCCATCGTGGATGGCGCCAGCCGCCCGAGTGACCATGCCACCGGAATCTGGGCCCTGTCCGAGATCGACGATCTCCTTGAAATCGACGGTGTCGCCGCCTGCATGGCTGAACTGCGCCTGCGCTTCGGCCGCCGTGTTCAGCAACTCCTCGAAGCGGAAGCGCGCAAGGCGCTCGGTGTCGCGGATGCGGTTCATCTTTCGACTGTGCCGGGGAAGCCGCTGATCGCCTTGAACGGTCCGGCGCGCAGCTATGAAGAGGAACTGGATGTTCTGCAGGACGATGATCATGGCACCGATGACGTCGATTGCTTCGGCGACGAGCAGGACGAAGAGCCTGAACCTGTCCGTATCCGGGTTGGCTTTGCCTCTCGTCCACGTCGGCACTAACGAGCCGCCAGTCCGACGTCACTGATCGCGGCCGCGCCGAATAGCGCGTGGCCGGCTTCCCTCATCTCCCATTCCATGAACGCCGGATGCCGATGCGCTCCGGCGAGGAGACAGTTATGTCCATCGAGACTCACAGCCCGACTGTGGCCGGCTTCCGTTGCGAAGCGGTCACGGCCGATACCGCCCCGTCGCCCTGCACCCGCGGCAGGTTGGCGAATGTTACCCCTGCCAAATCTGCCGGCGTTGAATGTGCCGCGAGCCATCCCGACGATCCCGCCGTTCTGATCGGCCTTGCTCTCGGCTTCGTTCGGCAAGGTCCTCTGTTGGATGGCCGCGTGCCCGAACCCTTGATGCTCCGGTTGAATGCGCTGGCAGACGGCGGCAACGCGGCATGCCGCGTGCTGCTTGACTGGCTGCGGAACCGCAACCGGAACTTTGGTCGCTCAGGGAGCGGGTATCTGGCCCAACCGGTCCCACTTGCCGCGTCGGTACAAATCCATCGTTTGCGTCGTTCACCGCGCCAGCGTGTGCTGGCGGCTTCTGCAAAATCCGGTCGTCACGACGGTCGAAAGCGGCTCCGGACACGGCCACGCGATCCGGTGCAGAACTCCGAAACGGCAATTATTGCCGCGAGGACGGGAGGGCGCGCCGATGGATAAGGTCGCCCTTCTGTTCATCCACCGGCTTCGTCATCTTGCGCTCCGCGAGGCGCGCCGGATCGCGCTGCGCAACGGCCTGCTCGAGGCCAAGATCGTCGATGTCGATGGTCATCTGCTCTGCCGCTACACCCCGGCCTTCGACACGGCAGCGCTGACCGGTGACCCGGTTCGGGATGGTGCCTGGTTCCGGCGGCGCTTTGGTGCGGGGCTTGCCGCGCCGAAGGAGAAGAGCAAGCCGGGTTCCGACACTGGCCGCGATGTTGTCGTGACAATGGACACCATGGATCTGACGCCAGCCTCGTCGCTGGTTGCCTTTCCCCGCAAGCGCCGCAGCGCAATCGTGCAAGGCGTGGCGCTGGGAAACGGTATCGACCGGCGTGCCTATGCCGTTGGCCTTGTCGATCGGGCAGCCGCCAAACCGCCGGTCGGTCATGTCGTGGCCGCCCTGGTCCTGGCGCGCGCGGTCCGCAGTAGCGGACGGTCGCTTCGGGAGATCCTTCACACTCTGATCCATCTGACCCCGGTCCTCACGCTCCATGCGCCGCTCGACGGCTTCGAACGGGAGGTACTGAGGCTCCTTGAGAAATCCCGGCTGGTGCCTGGAGGTCCGTTCGCAATCATCGATGCGGATCACATGTTCGACGACAACCACTTCGATGCTTACGAAGGGGAGGTTCGCAAACGTCTTATGACGTTCTCGGGCGCCGGCGTTCATCGCGTCACGGGCAATGCCCTGCGCCGGCGGATGATCAGTGCGCTTTCGCGTGACTTGTCCATCCTTGCCGTCGCCGAAAAGCGGTCGGACATTCCCTCCCTGCTGCGCATCTCCGCCGACCTGTCGCTGGAAGCGGGCAAGCTTGACCAGAGCTTTGTCATCGATCTGGTCAAGGTGCTCTATCCGGACACGTCGATCGAGAAACTGTGGCTGCCGTCTGATTCCGATGCGCGCTCCTTGTCGATCGAGGATCTGGTGCTTGCCTTCCGTTCGGGGCGCCATGTTCGGGATGCGCTGTCTGTCGTGGCCAGGCTGATCGAACGCAATCGCGGCGACTCCAACGAAGAGGACGGAGATGGCGGCCAGAGTGGCGACACGGCATCCGGCTCGGGTACTTCCAGTACATCCACTGAGAAAACCTCTAAACCGGACGAGAAGTCGAAGCCGTCCGACACCGAAAGCAACGGTCGCTGGAAAAAGGACAAGCCGTCGGGTGCCGAAGTGATCCAGCCGGAGCCTCTACCGACGCCCGCCGAAATCGGACGGAAATCTCCGGTGACCGTTGAAACCCTCTCCGGATACGGCCGGGCGAAGGACTGGGCGCTCGATCTCAAGGCTGATCTGGACGACTACCGGGCGAGCATCCTCGCTTGGTCGGAGATGAGCACCAAGCTGTTGCTGTCTGGTCCACCCGGCACAGGAAAGACGACATTTGCCCGGGCGCTGTGTAACAGCCTGCAGGTTCCCTTGGTCGTCACCTCCGTCTCGACCTGGCTTCAGGGCGGCCATCTCAATGACGTGATCGACAAGATGAACAAGACGTTTGTCGAGGCCCGGGCCATGGCGCCGGCGATCCTGTTCATTGATGAGATCGACGGCATCGGCAAGCGGCAGCCGGCGGAGCGGGAGTACTCGGACTATTGGAATGCCCTCGTCAACAAGGCGCTGGAACTGCTCGACGGCGCCGTGAAAAGCGAGGGGTTGATCATCGTCGGCGCTACCAATCGTCCAAACGATATCGATGACGCGATCAAACGATCAGGCCGGCTGGAGACGCATATCGAGATCCCCAAGCCCGATGTGCCGGCACTTGCGGAAATTCTCGCCCATCATCTCGGCGACGATGTGACGGCGCTGGTCCGGGCGCCGGCAACGGACGTCCAGTCAGAAGATGATGCCGGGTTCTCGCTGAGAAAGATCGTCGCCGAGCATCTGAAGGAAGAGGCCGAAGACGAACGGAAGGAAGCAGGCCGATGACCGAGCCGCAGAACAACACCACGACGGCAACACCGGCAGCCACGCAGCAGGGCAATCCGGTCGACGCGATCCTGCGGCGTCTGGCGACGCGCGCGATGGGACTGACGGGCGCCGATATCGAGCGCGTCGTTCGGGAGGCGCGATTAAAGGCGCGCCGCGGCAAGCGGGCGATCCGCTACGAGGATATCGAGGATGGTATCCGCGGCCATCGCGCCCCCGTGCCTTACGACTTGCGCTGGCGCTTCGCGTTCCACGAGGCGGGGCATGCCGTCGTCCACCATGCCCTCGATCTCGGCCCCGTCCGGGGTCTCAATATCGACACCGGGGAGGGCGCCTATAATCTGCTTGGCTTCCATGCATCCGGAACCGATACCCACACCTGGTACGAAAACATGCTCACTGTGTTGGTGGCAGGGCGTGCCGCCGAGACGTTGGTGCTGAAGCGCGCCTCAGGCGGCTCCGGCGGTAGCGACGACAGCGATCTGGCGCGGGCGACAAGGATGGCCTTCGACATGGAACGCACCCTTGGCTTCGGCAGCGAGCATCCGCTGCTCTATCGTCCTCATCGCGATCCGGGCGCCGTTCTCGACCGTGAACCCGAACTGGCAGCTCGCGTTCATGCCAGTCTGGGCGCGGCACTCGACCGGGCCGCAGCGATCCTCAGGAGGCGCAGGCCGACCTTCAATGCCCTCGCCAAGGCCTTGTTCGAGGCCCAGGCAATGGATCAAAAGGCCGTTCTGCAAATCCTGACGGACGGTGATCTGACGCTCTAAAGCTGATAGTCATGCGGGCGACGAGGAGAACCGGAGTGCAGGATGAGTGTCGCGATCGTCGCCCATTGCGATTGGAGCATGGAGCAGAAAAAGCGCTGGATGGCAGTAGCCATCAAGCGCCGCGGACGATGGCATGTTCAGCCTCCGGAGCTCGTCGGTGACACGTCGAGCTTGTTCGACCGGCTGCAGCATCGCGCCGTCGATCCCGGCGCGCTTCTCATCGGCTTCGACTTCCCGATCGGTTTACCGGAGGTCTATGCGCGAGCAGCCGGCCTCGGATCTTTCCGGGAGGCACTGACATCATTCGGCTCCGGGGTCTGGTCGGATTGGTACAATGTCGCTGATCACCGCGACCATATCTCGCTGCAGCGCCCGTTCTATCCCCTCCGCCCCGGTGGCACGGCGCGTACCCATCTGTTCGATGCCCTTGGGATTGCTGACGCGTCTTCACTCCTGCGTGTCTGCGAACGGGCGACCGCCGATCGGCAGGCCGCCTGCATGTTGTTCTGGACGCTCGGCGGCAATCAGGTCGGCAAGGGCGCGATTTCGGGATGGCGGGAAATCATCGTGCCGAGACTGGCCGAGATTGGACTGTGGCCGTTCGATGGAAGCTTGGCTGAGCTCGCCAACAGAAAGACGGTCATCCTTGCAGAAACTTATCCTGGCGACGTGTACCGTCAGATCGGCATGCCACGAAGTGGCTGGAGCAAGCGGCGCCAGGCAGACCGCACACGGATGGGGCAGAGTATATTGTCCTGGCTTGCAGCGCGGCCGAACCTCGATACCGGTCTGCTTCAGCCATTCATTGACGATGGCTTCGGCTCGGACAAGGCAGGCGAGGATCGTTTCGATGCCGTGGTTGGGCTGCTGGGCATGCTCGATGTGGTCGATGGCCGGCGGGCGGAAGGCATTCCGGCAATCGATGCCGTCCGCAAATGGGAGGGCTGGATCCTCGGACACCATCGCGATGATGTGGCGTGACTTGATATGATGTACGGCACGTTGTTGGCAACGGACATCAAGTCTTCGGCAACGTGAAACAAATTGCGCTCATTTGATTCCGAACACCGGATATTTGATTCGGAACTCGAATACGACGATTCACCAACGCCGTTCGCGGTCGAGCGGGTCGTTTGATGTGAGATAACGTGCCCGCAACTCGAAACAAATTGCGGTCATTTGATTCATGGTTCTGCACCGCCGATTCAAAGTCCGAAATTTCCGATTCAGCCGGGCAAGGCTTGCGCCGGCAGGTCGGTCCCCTGACCATTGAAGAGGTCGGGATCGGGAGGAGCATCATGAACCAGAAGGCAGCAAGGCAGCGACAGAAGGCACTTCGCGATGCCAACAGAAGGGCGAAGCGGCCTGACAGAGATGACGTGGCTCGGGTGGCGCTGTTCTGGCTGATCCGGCGGGCGATCGACAAAGGTCAGCAAGTGGAGCTTGAAAAGTTCCAGAACAAGATCGTCACGATGCTGACGGATCAGGGTTTCGATGAGCGCGAATCCGACGCTGTGTTCGACGATCTGGTCTACAAGTATCGCGCGGGCGGCTCGCCGTTTCGCAGGAAAATCCACCTGATCTATCCCAACGGCCCCGACCAGGACGCCTGAGCGCGTCCGTGTCCACTTGGTCTTTTGTTACCGGATCTGCTTGATCGACGAGGCCGATCAACGCCTAACGGCGTTTGCTTCCTTTACGACTTCTCCCCCCATTACTCCCGAAAACGCCGTTTGATTCTGAATCGGATTTCCGGAGATGCGGACGGCTCAAATCGTTCCTTAATCCGCTTCGCTTAGCTCGGCCGGCCCCTCGCATAGAGGGTCCGAGTAACGAACATGATGAAGTGAAATGACCAAGCTAACTGCAATCAAAACCTTCCAATGTAAGATCGACGCCTATTGCGAGCTGCGTCTCTCGACCGCCTTTTCTAGCGACGAAGCCGAAGCCCTCAAGGCCTACATGCGGCGACTTATCGAGCGAAGGTGCGGACCACCCCGGACGGCAGGCCGCACCGAATGGGATGTCGTTGCTCGGATGACCGGGATCGATGCGCGATCGCTTGCTTCGCATCACCGTTTAATCGACCCTGGGTTTGACGCCATCATTCGTTGGAACAGGGACGGCGGGAAAACAGCCGGAGAGGCAGGAGCGGCCTCCCGCAAGCCTCAAGGCGCGACAAGGGCAAATAAGGCCCCCGCCGAGAAGACGAAGCCGACAGTCAAGCCCGCGCCTTCGAAGACGACACGTCCTCACCTTGCCTCAGCGGAGCGTAGGCCTGGCGTGAAAGTCGAGTTTCCAGAGCCCTTGGTTCGCGAGTGGGATGACCCCGCCGATTTCGCTGCCGCGCTCCTGCTTCACATGCGTCGCCACGGTGAGACCTACTGGGTTCTCTATCGATCGGTGGTGCGACCTGATGAGCCCATGGACAAGAATACGCTGCTGAGTTGGATCGAAGGCCGGCGTGTGCCGCGGAGCACTGATAGCTTCGACGTGCTTGGTCGTATCGAGCGCCGTTACCGCCTCCCGGAAGGCTATTTCAAAACGAAGCTGCCACATCAGTCGCGATCGGCATCCGGGTTCAATCTCTCGGGCATCGAGCCTGCGGAGCGACGCAGGATCGCGTGGCATCTACCAGATGACTTCAATTCGCTTCCGTTCGCCAAGCGCGAGCAGATTCTGGATTGGGTCCGTCGCGTGATCATCAGCGGATCGACGGATTACCGCAAATTTCAGGCCGCCGCGGCGAAGCAGCGCTACGCCATCCGCTTTCCCGGCGTATCCTACGGCGGACGTGCGCCACGCGATGGAAAGATCAATGTACCGGCGAACTACGAGGAAACCTGGATCGAGGATCCCGATCTGCTGTCCGGCGTCATCGATGCGCCACCAGCGCTTGCCATGGAAATGGCCGACCTCGTCCGCTTCAAAACATCGGCACTGACATCGATCGGCTTTCAGCGCAACGGTGTCTGGGGCGAGGAAACCGCCTCCCAAAAGATCGAGCATCTCGGTCTAATGTTTGGCGCACTTGCGGCGTCAAAGGCGGGAGAGATCAAGGGATATGGGGTGCCGCTGCGTCAACTGACCTTCGGGCTTCTTATTTTTCCGGGTGTCTGGGATTGGTATCTGCAATGGCGCGAAAGCCGCCGGGGTTTCTACACGGCGTGGGAAGTCGACATGCTGCGGATAGCCTTGGCAATCACTAAGGAAAGCACCGGGTGGCTTCGACAGCATCCGGAACTCTTGTCGCGTGTGCAGCCGATTGCCGGTCTCGTCTCGCAGAACGAAATCGATTATGCCCGTGAGGATTGGCACGGCGCCTGCGAGGATTTTCACAAACATGCCTCTCACCGTGTGAAGGAAATCCAGCGCATCGCCCGGGTCCATCGCGATCCGTTCGAGCCCATCATGCCGGTCCTCGAAGCTGACAGTCCTGTCGGCGAATATCGAAAGATCACCGAGGAGATCATCAGGCTGATGCCTGATGAGGAGCGCTATCCGCGTCCGGCCGCCGAGGCGGTTCGCTCGTTCCTCATGTTGAGGCTGGGATTGCATCTCGGGCTTCGCCAGAAAAATCTTCGGCAATTGATGCTATGCCCACGCGGACAGATGCCGCGTCCGGAACGCGTGCTCGAAAAGCTCAAGCGCGGTGAACTCCGCTGGAGTGACCGAGATGGTGGCTGGGAGGTATTGATCCCGGCGGTGGCTTTCAAGAACGCCCATTCGTCGTTCTTTGGAGACAAACCATTTCGGCTGCTGCTGCCCGATCTGCTCGACCTCTACCGCCACATTGATGATTACGTCGAGCGGCACCGTTCGGTTCTTCTTAAAGGTGCTGCCGATCCCGGGACGTTTTTCGTGAAGACGGTCAAGACAACAAGTACCGACGCCGCCTACGACATCACCAGCTTCTATGAGGCATGGCGGCTCACCATCCAGCGCTACGGCATCTACAATCCATACACCGGCCGTGGGGCGATCAAAGGTTTGTTGCCCCATGGGCCTCACAACGTTCGTGATGTGCTGGCGACCCACATCCTGAAGCAGACCGGCTCATACGAGCAGGCGAGCTATGCCATCCAGGATACGGCGGACATGGTGGCAAAGCACTACGGCCGTTTCCTTCCGCAGGACAAGGCGGCATTGGCGGCACGAATTCTCAATCAGGTTTGGGAAGCAGCCTAGTCACGCAGCATGCCGGGGCGGAAATCATTTCCGCCCCGGGCTTCATTTCTTGCCTTCTCGCGCCCATGGCGGCGGCTGCTTGTTCTCGATCCATGGCAGAAGTTGCAGCGGCTTCGGTTCGACGGTCGACGTAATGATCGGATAGTGCTTGAGCGCGCTTCGCATCAATGGAAGGCCGGCCGGATTTGTGTATCGCGTGTTCGTTTCACTGCCTTCGCTCAATCGCCCCGAGATGTCATCGATCACTTCAGACGACACGCCGGCCTGCTTCAGTGTGTCTGCCATGCCGTGGCGAAGGGCATGAATGGATCGCTCCCACATTTTTTCGCCGAGCGCGCCCCGCATGACAGGAGTGAAAGTGTCGTAGAAACGATCTCCCGGATCGTTCTCTGTCTTATCCGAGAACAGGTCCGGGAAGAGAGCTTCGTATCCTAGTCCCTTGATCGCCTGATAATAGTCGAGGAAGCCCAATCGAACCAACTCGTCGGGCATGGGTAGCAGTCGTTTTGATTGCGCGGTCTTCAATCGCCTAATGCCATTCGTGCGAAGGAGGATGACATATCCGTCCTCGTCCTTTGCGATGTCGTCGACTGCGAGCCCTGCGAACTCTTTGCGTCGAGGGCCCAGGTAAGTGAACAGGATCGGCAGATAGTAAAGCGAATCGTGGAAGACATGCTTGCCCGGTTTTCTCCGTTTTCCGCGTAGATGATCCTGGGAGCCCGTATAGATCGGACTTGCGAAAATCGGAGCAATGTCTTCAGGCTTCGGTTTGTATTGCTGGTGACGAATGTCTCCTGCTTTGGGCTTTCGTGGGCGCAGGCCTTCAAAGGTCCAGTTTTCGATTTCGAACCCGTGGCCTTTCAGATGCTTCAGGAAGTGCTGTAGATTTCCGAAGTGCTTTCGGATCGTTCCGGCAGCCAGGCCAACCTTCGCCTTAGTTTCTAAACCCTCCGCAGCCTTGCGCAGCTCGTCGCCCTGGGCGCGAAGTTCCGGCGCTGACATGACGCGCATCCTGCTGCTTCTGCCCCAGTCCGTCGGAATGTGATTGAAGTGCTGACGCAACTGGCCAATGTGATATTGCTCGATCTGCCCGGAATGCTCCACGCCATGTTCGACGAGCACTGATTTGAACATTCGCACCAGCGCCATGGCATCTCGCCCAGTTTCCACTGTCCAGTCTTCTCCCATGTTGGCGATGAGCTTTTCGCACTCTTGCTGAAAGTCCGCGACTGCGACAATTCTTTGGTTGGGATGTTGAGCGTCGAGCGTGCCTTTCTCGGGTGTTGGCGCCTCGCGTGGCGAGAGGTTGAGGTAGGCGATTTCCTCGCGCTCCCGGATATCGGTTGCAGTCGGTTCCGTCTGGCTCTCGTTGGCTACTATCAATGCGACAGGGGCGGCAGGTTCGACCTCGGCCGGCTTCTTCGCGGTCACGGAAGCGTTCGCTCTGCCGCCACCTGTGAATTCGCTTAAGCTGCGGTCGACGAGGTCGTGGCGTTCGTCGATATCCAGGAGGGCCGCAGCGCGTCCTTCGAGCATTTTCGACATGGCGCGTTCGCGATTGAGCGCTGTGTCCTCAATCTCGAAGTGGTAGATCAGTCGTCTGATGCCGTCTTCGAATCCAGGGCTACGCGCCGTGCTCAGTTCGCCGCGATAGTTCGTCCGGATGGCATCGACATGCGAGGCTGGGACGCCGTTCTTCAGGAGGTAGGTGAGACCAGGGCAATCGCCTTCGAGGCTGAGCTCCGACCGGGTCCCGAACTTTGCCAGGAGTTGGCAGGCCCAGCCAACCTCGAGATCGAGCTCCATCTCGACGACATCGCCACCGCGGCCGTTGCGCTTGGCCATCGTGCTGATGTCATCGAGCCTCTCGATTTCCGCATCCCGCACGTGCTCGAACAGGATCTGGAGCTGCTTCTTAGTAGACATTGCTTCTTTCGAATTCATCTTCAGTTCGGCCAGTCGCATATTGAGCTTCCGGCCGATGATCTGAGCCTTTCTATGGTCGGAACAATGAAGGCTGAGTGAAAGGCGACTGCCTGGACGGCAATGGACGAAGACGGCCGGAACGCGCGCCCGCCAATAGAAGATGTTTCCGCGACGGACCAGATTCTCGACCTCGTGGCGCACGGCCATGACGAATACCCTGTCTTCGCCCGAAGGGTCGGCTGCGGCGCACTAGCGCTTGGGCATCACCTTTGGGCATCAGTTCTGGGCATCAGGTCGCCAATGACGCCAAAACGGGATCCGGCACGACTGGAAAATCAAGGAATTAAGGGATTTTAGGGAGAATTGGCTGGGGAACCTGGATTCGAACCAGGACTAACGGAGTCAGAGTCCGTGGGTCTACCGTTAACCTATTCCCCAAAGCCGCCGTCGGGGCGAAGCCCGTCGGGTTGGTTGGCGGGCTTATAAACAAATCAGCGGCCGATGCAAATACCTTTTGCAAAAAAAATCGCACAGGCGGCGGCGATGGTGTGCTTGGCGGCGATGTCAACAGGCCGGCGAACCGGCAACCCCGGTCTGTCCGTTGGTGTCGGGCAGGGGAAAGCCGCGCAGCCACTTTGTTGTGCACAAGCCGTTTCTCAAAAAAAGTTTGGCGAATGGGGACTGCACTGGTACAGTCGCCCCAACGAAAAATCGAGAAAGCGCCTTGAGCGGCCGAAAGGCTTTGCGCGGCGCGATGGTTGAGACAAGTGAAAGACCCCGATCACGGCGAAAAGCCGTCCGAATCCGGGGCGTCGGCAGCAGGCCGTAGCGATGGACCCAAGATGGGTCCGCGCAACGGCAAGGGCAAGCGGAAACGGCGCAAGTCGTCTGCTTTGCCGTCTGCAATTGCCAGCCAACCCGGCGGTGCCGGCATGGCAGGGCGTCCCGCAGGACCAGACGATGCGGAACCGGCGCGCAAGCGCAAACGGCGTCGTCGTTCGAAATCCGCAAAACAGCAGGCTCAGGCCGCGCCCGCTTCCGCGGGCGGTCGCGACGTGCAGCTTGTCGACCCGGCAATGGGCGACAGGAAGGGGCACAAGCGCAACAAGAAGGCGCGGCATCGCCGTGGCATTCAGGGACGGCCGCTCACCTCGGGCGAGCGTCAGCAGCAAGCACAATCGCGCCCCAGCGAGGGCGCAACCACGTCTAGGCCCGGAGCGCCTCAGTCCGGCGGGCAGGCTGCCCCGCGGGGCGACCAGCCGCGCGCGCCGTTCGTTGCCGCCAGCGAGCCGCCGGCGCCGCTTTATGCGGCGCTGGATCTCGGTACCAACAATTGCCGTCTGCTGATTGCGCAGCCGACCCGCCCCGGCCAGTTCCGGGTGGTGGATGCCTTCTCGCGCATCGTCAGGCTGGGTGAAGGGCTGGGTGCCAGCGGCCGGTTGTCCGAGGACGCGATGGACCGCGCCGTCGAGGCGCTGAAAGTCTGCGCTACCAAACTGGGTGCGCGGATGATTCGCCGCCGCCGGCTGATCGCCACCGAAGCTGCGCGCGCCGCCGAAAACGGCGAAAGCTTCCTCGAGCGCGTGGCCAAGGAAACCGGGCTCGAGCTTGAGATCATCAACCGCGAGACCGAGGCGCGGCTTGCCGTGTCGGGCTGCTCGTCGCTGGTCGATCGCGAGACAAGGTCGGTCGTTCTCTTCGATATCGGCGGAGGCTCCTCGGAGATCGCCGTCATCCGCATCGGCGATAGCAGGTCTAATCGGCTCGCCAATCACATCACCCACTGGACCTCGCTGCCGGTCGGCGTCGTGACCCTTTCCGAACGCCATGGCGGCCAACATGTCACCCCGGCAAACTTCGAAGCCATGGTCCAGGAAGTCGAGGGCATGCTGTCGCGTTTCGACAGCCCGCCGGTCGAAGCGCTGGCAACGGGCATTGCCGGCAGCGGCTTCCACCTGATCGGCACGTCGGGCACGGTGACCACGCTTGCCGGCGTTCATCTGGATCTTCCGCGCTACGACCGCCGCCGCGTCGATGGTCTCTGGCTTTCCGATGACGAGGTGTCCGCCATGCAAGCGCGGCTGCTTTCGTGGGATTTTGATGCGCGGGCGGCAAACCCTTGCATCGGCCCCGATCGCGCCGATCTGGTGCTGGCAGGCTGCGCAATCCTCGAAGCGATCCGTCGCCGCTGGCCATCGACGCGCATGCGTGTTGCCGATCGCGGGCTGCGCGAAGGCTTGCTGACCGACATGATGGCGGATGATGGCGCCTGGCGGCGCTCGCGACCGCGCCGGCATCAGCGCAGCTCAACCACATAATTCCTTCAATCGGACAACGATTTAGGCAATTGTGCGATAACTTCTGCAGATACGGCAGGCCCGGTGCGTCCGAAGGGATGTGCGGCAGTCGCCGCCACGAAGGAAACAAGACATGACGAAACCTCCTGTTGGCGGCAACCGCAGCGGTCGAAAGCTTGGTCAGAAGGTCAAGAAGGGCAAGCTCAAGGCTTCGTCCCGCCGCTGGATCGAGCGCCATATCAACGATCCCTATGTCCAGCGCGCCCAGCTCGAAGGCTACCGGGCGCGCGCGGCCTTCAAGCTCTTGGAGATCGACGAGAAGCACAAGATCCTCAATGGCACCCGTCGCATCATCGACCTGGGTGCCGCTCCCGGCAGCTGGTCGCAGATCGCCGCCAAGGTGACCAATTCGACGGATGGCGATCCGCGTGTGGCAGCGATCGACTTCCTGGAGATGGATCCGCTGCCGGGCGTTCGCATCCTGCAGATGGACTTCCTCGACCCGCAGGCGCCTGAGAAGCTGATGGAAGCGATCGGCGGCACGCCGGATCTGGTCATCTCCGACATGGCGGCGCCGACGACGGGACACCGCCAGACGGACCATTTCCGTACCATGCATCTCTGCGAAGTCGCAGCCCATTTCGCCGTCGACGTTCTCGCAGAAGGTGGGCATTTCCTGGCAAAAACCTTCCAGGGCGGCACCGAGCGCGATCTGCTCAACATGCTCAAACAGAATTTCCGCCAGGTCATCCACATCAAGCCGGCGTCTTCGCGTGCCGAATCGGTGGAAATGTTCCTGCTCGCCAAGGGCTTCAAGGGACGCCGCGTCACCGACACGGACGAACCGATGGAAGACGAGGCTGCGGACTAAATCATGCTGCTTTATGTGACGGTCGGCACCAACGATCTCGACGGCGCGGGCGTGTTTTACGACCCGGTTCTGGCGACGCTCGGATACCGCCGTCAGCGCCAGGACGAGACCGAAATCGGCTACAGCGCCGATGGCGATATCAGGTGCCGCTTCTGGGTGGTGACACCGTTCAATGGCAAGCCTGCGACCTTTGGCAATGGAGCGACCATCGCGCTTGAAGCCGAAACGCGCGCGGCGGTCGATGCCTTCCATGCGGCAGCACTTGCCAACGGCGGCACGGACGAGGGCGCCCCCGGCCTCAGGCCGTTCCACGCGCATTTCTACGCGGCCTTCGTGCGCGACCGGGATGGCAACAAGCTGTCTGCCGTCTGCGAACGGCCGGAATAATCTTTCACTTTCCTGCCGTCGTTTCGATTTCCCGCACGGGCAGCCTGTGGCCGGAAACGGATGCGCCGGCATTCTTCGCCATTGTCAGGAACGGGATTGCCGCCAGAAGGTTGGCGATGGCGATGATCATGAAGGCAGTATGGAAGTTGTCGAGTTGCAGCGGCCCGCCGCTGAGCGAGGTCTCGATTTCGAGGATCGCGCCGGCAACGGCCACGCCGAGCGCCAGGCTGATCTGCTGCAGAACCGCGCTCATCGATGTCGCCTTGCTGGCATCCGCATCGTCGATATCGGCAAACGACAGTGCGTTGACGCTGGTGAAGAAGAACGAGCGGGCAAAACCGGCGATCAAGAGAATGGTGACCATCACCAGATAGGGCGTTGCCGGCGTGAAGAAGCCGTTGGCGAAGGTGGTGACCGCTGCAATGATGGCGGCGATGATCAGCGTCGTGCGGAAGCCGGCGAAGGCGAGCACGCGGCGCGCATAGAATTTGGTGGTGATCGCGCCGACCGCGCCGATGAAGGTGATCATCCCGGACTGGAACGGGTTGAGGCCGAAACCGACCTGCAGCATCAGCGGCATCAGGAAGGGCACCGCGCCGACGGAAATGCGGAATACCGTGCCGCCGATCTGGGCGGCGCGAAACGCGCTGTCCTGAAACAGTTTGAGGTCGAGGATCGGGTGCGGATGGCTTCGGGCATGGACGATGTAAAGCAGGGTGGCGATCACACCCGTGATGACCGAGCCGATACCGATGATCGGCGGCAGCGCCGGCAGGCTGATGACCGACAGGCCGAAGACGACGCCGGATGCGGCGATGCCGCCGAGCAGGAAGCCGACAATGTCGACCGGCGGCGGATTGCGGGGTTCCATGTGGGGCAGGTAGATGCCGGAGAGGATATAGCCGGCGATGCCGACAGGCACGTTGATCAGGAAGATCCAGTGCCAGGAGAAATAGGTGGTGATGAAGCCGCCGAGCGGCGGCCCGGCAAGCGGCCCCACCAGCGCCGGGATCGTGAGCAGCGCCATGGCCGAGACGAGCTCGCTGCGCGGTGCGCTGCGCACCAAGACGAGGCGGGCGACGGGCGTCATCATCGCACCGCCCATGCCCTGCAGGAACCGTGACAGCACGAAGGCGAGCAGGCTGTCGGAGATGGCGCAAAGGATTGAACCAGCGATGAAGACGAGGATCGCCGCGCGAAAGATCTTCTTGGCGCCGAAACGGTCGGCCATCCAGCC
Source organism: Ensifer sp. ENS11 (assembly GCF_014851895.1). Lineage (NCBI taxonomy): Bacteria > Pseudomonadati > Pseudomonadota > Alphaproteobacteria > Hyphomicrobiales > Rhizobiaceae > Ensifer > Ensifer sp. ENS11. Next base: position 741,929 of record NZ_JACVAN010000001.1, read on the forward strand.
GCTCAAGGGGATGAAGATCGCCAGCGACACCATATAGGCGGTCAGCGCCAGCTTGAGCGTGATCGGCCCGACGCCGATGTCGCGGGCGATAGCCGGCAGCGATGTCGAAATGACGGTGGAATCCATCTGCTCCATGAAGAGCGCGACGGCTAGGATCATCGGGACGATACGGTTCATGCGAATTTGCCTTGGGCGTGGTCAGCGTCAGCTCGGCTCCAAGCTAGCGCTTGCGATGGCTTTGTCGGGACCAAACCGACGATTGTGGATCAAAAGCCTGTGATCCCGCCTGTCCGTTGCTGTCAAGACGCTAGTTCTGGCCGGGTGATGGAACCGAAGCTGCGATTTCGGGAGAAAATGATGACGAGCGACATGTCGATGAACCGCCGCACCTTGATGACGGCGGGGACAACGGGTGTATTGGCGGCACCCTCAATCATGGTGGGATCTGCCGCAGCGCAGGAAAAAGCGGACAACCGGAACATGCAATCAGCACAAACGCCCATCCGGGCTCTCAAACTCGGCGCGCTCAAGGTTGTTGTCATCAGCGACGGCACGCGCGTCTCTGCCAGGCCGCATGAGACCTACGGCACGAACCAGTCGGAACAGGCCGTATCCGAATTGCTGGCCAAGAATTTTCTTCCAACCGACGCGCTGCTCAACAGCTATTCGCCTGTTCTCGTCGATACCGGGAGCGAGGTGATCCTGTTCGACACCGGCCTGGGCGAAGCCGGACGGGAAGCGGGTTCCGGCCGCCTCATCGACGGCATCCGCGCGGCTGGCTACGCGCCCGAGCGCGTCTCCGTGGTGGTGCTGACGCATATGCACGGCGACCATATCGGCGGCCTGATGGAGGGCGGCAAGCCGGCCTTTGCCAATGCCCGTTATATCATCGGCGAGGCCGAATATGCCTTCTGGAAGGACCCGGCCCGGGTCGGCACGCCGGCCGAGGGTGGCCATAAGGGTGTGCTGGAAAAGGTCGTGCCGCTCGCCGAGAAGGCGACGTTCATCGGCGACGGCGCCGACGTGGCGCCGGGCATTTCGGCGATGGCTGCCTTCGGCCATTCCCCCGGACACATGGTGTTCCGTCTCGAATCGGACGGCAAGGCGATGATGCTGACGGCCGATACCGCCAATCATTATGTCCTGTCGCTGCAGCGGCCGGACTGGGAGGTGCGCTTCGACATGGACAAGGCAGCGGCTGCCGTCTCGCGCCGCAAGGTCTTCGACATGATTGCGAACGAAAGACTGCCCTTCATCGGCTACCACATGCCATTCCCGGCCGTCGGTTTCGTGGAAGTGCACGACCAGGGCTATCGCTTCGTGCCGGCGAGCTACCAGCTCGATATCTGAGCTTTGCGGACGGGCAAAAATGTTGCCATGCAACAACAATGGGTCGAGCCCGGGACATTTCCCGGGCTTTGCTATTTTCATCCTGACATATCCGTGTTACGAGCCCTCGCCAACTTCCAAGAAAAGCTTTGAAGTCACCCGGTGGGCAAATCGCAGCCCGTTTCCCGGGGATTTTCGTTTATTGAAGGGAATTGGCCATGGCGCGTATCATCGAAACGGCAACCGGTCTGGAGGCTCTGACCTTCGACGACGTTCTGCTCCAGCCCGGGCATTCCGAAGTCATGCCGGGACAGACGAACATCTCTACCCGCATCGCGCAGGATATCGACCTCAACCTCCCGATCCTTTCCTCGGCCATGGATACCGTGACCGAAGGACGCCTGGCGATCGCCATGGCACAGGCCGGCGGCATCGGCGTCATCCACCGCAACCTGACGCCGGTCGAGCAGGCCGAAGAGGTCCGCCAGGTCAAGAAGTTCGAAAGCGGCATGGTCGTCAATCCGGTGACGATCGGTCCCGATGGCACCCTGGCGGACGCCCTCGGCCTGATGAAGATCCATGGCATTTCCGGTATCCCGGTCGTTGAAAACGGCGGCAACGGTGGCCAGAAGCAGGGCCGTCTCGTCGGTATCCTCACCAATCGCGACGTGCGTTTCGCCTCCGATCCGAACCAGAAGATCTACGAGTTGATGACGCGTGAAAACCTCATCACCGTCAAGGAAAGCGTCGACCAGCAGGAGGCCAAGCGCCTGCTGCACATGCACCGCATCGAAAAGCTTCTGGTCGTCGACGGCGACGGCCGTTGCGTCGGCCTCATCACCGTCAAGGACATCGAGAAGTCGCAGTTGAACCCCAACGCCTCCAAGGATGCGCAGGGCCGTCTTCGCGCCGCCGCCGCCATCTCCGTCGGCGATGATGGCTTCGAGCGCGCCGAACGTCTGATCGACGCCGGCGTCGACCTTATTGTTGTCGATACCGCGCACGGCCATTCGCAGCGCGTTCTCGATGCGGTCACCCGCGTCAAGACGCTGTCGAACTCGGTTCGCATCATGGCCGGCAACGTCGCCACCGCTGATGGCACCAAGGCGTTGATCGACGCCGGTGCCGATGCGGTCAAGGTGGGTATCGGTCCGGGCTCGATCTGCACCACGCGTATCGTGGCCGGCGTCGGCGTTCCGCAGCTGGCCGCGATCATGGCTGCTGTCGAAGCCGCTCAGGCCGCGGACATTCCCGTCATCGCCGACGGCGGTATCAAGTTCTCGGGCGACCTGGCCAAGGCGATCGCCGCCGGCGCTTCCGCCGTCATGGTCGGTTCGCTGCTTGCCGGTACCGACGAAAGCCCAGGTGAAGTGTTCCTCTACCAGGGCCGCTCGTTCAAGGCCTATCGTGGCATGGGTTCCGTTGGCGCGATGGCGCGGGGCTCGGCCGACCGCTATTTCCAGGCCGAAGTGCGCGACACGCTGAAGCTCGTACCGGAAGGCATCGAAGGCCAGGTTCCCTACAAGGGCCCTGTGTCCGGCGTTCTGCATCAGCTCGCCGGCGGCCTCAAGGCGTCGATGGGTTATGTCGGCGGCGCGACGATCAAGGACTATCAGGAGCGCGCCACCTTCGTGCGCATCTCCGGCGCCGGCCTTCGGGAAAGCCATGCGCATGATGTCACCATCACCCGCGAAAGCCCGAACTATCCGGGCTCGCACTAAGAGTCCTCCCGGGGGCGCCGGCCGGCGCCCCCGTTTTTCCTGATGGGGGGTGCCATCCGGCGCCCCCGTTTTCCTGTTTGGTTGTGTCGAGTGGAGTAAGAGCGGTGACGGGCTTCGAGATCTTCCGGCCGATGGTGGCGCATGTGCTGCTCGTTTTCGTCCTCTATGCCCTGCTGTCGATCCGCCGCGTCGGTCTCGTGCGGGCCGGCAAGGTTTCGGTTTCGCAGTTTCGCGAGAACCGCGACGAGCCGGGCGAGAGCCTGGTCGTCCGCAACAGCATCGCCAACCAGTTCGAACTGCCGGTGCTTTTCCACGTCTGCTGCGTGCTTCTCTACATCACCGAGGCTGACAATATCGTCTCGCTGGCGCTCGCCTGGGTGTTCATTGCTTCGCGCTATCTGCATGCCTTCGTCCATGTCACCAGCAACCGCATCCGCTACCGCCGACCGCTGTTCATGGTCGGCGTGGCTGCACTCGGTGGGATGTGGATCTGGCTTTCCGTCTGGATGGCGATGAACTGATGGCTGCGTGTTTCCTTAAATCGCAGCCGGTTTCAGGACAAAACAGGCAGCAATTCAAAACGCTACAGCGACCTCTGCGCGTCTGGTAAGACGCGCGGCGCTTTGGGTCGGGTGCCGCTCCGGCACGACTGACGCAAATCTGCGACACTTTCCGACATGAACTTCGCGCCTTGATGCGTATCAAGTACCCGTCACGACTTTGCGGATAGTCTGGCTGTCGTTAGCGTAGCTTTGTCGCTGGCGCCTCGCGTGCCCGGCAAAGGCCTTTGCGCCGACGTCGAACAAGACAGCATCGGAGATCGATATGACCGCAACGATGAAAGCCGCCGTGGTGCGCGAATTCCGCAAGCCGCTCGTGATCGAGGAAATGCCGATACCAGTGCCCGGTCCCGGCCAGGTGCTGATCAAGTTTCAGGCGACCGGCGTCTGCCATACCGACCTGCATGCGGTGAACGGTGACTGGCCGGTAAAACCCAATCCACCATTCATCCCCGGCCACGAGGGCGTCGGTTATGTCGCCAAGCTCGGCTCCGGCGTCAAGCGGCTGAAGGAAGGCGACCGCGTCGGCGTGCCGTGGCTGCACACCGCCTGCGGTGGTTGCACGCCATGCCGGACCGGATGGGAGACGCTCTGCGGCAGCCAGCAGAACACCGGCTATTCGGTCAACGGCACGTTCGCGGAGTATGGCCTGGCCGATCCGGACTTTGTCGGCCGGCTGCCTGATAAGCTCGAGTTCGGCCCGGCGGCGCCCGTCCTTTGCGCCGGCGTCACGGTTTACAAGGGTCTCAAGGAAACGGAAGTGCGCCCCGGCGAATGGGCGCTGATCTCCGGCATCGGCGGTCTCGGTCACATGGCGGTTCAATACGCCAAGGCCATGGGCATGCATGTCGCAGCCGTCGATATCTTCCCCGACAAGCTGGCGCTGGCGGGAAAGCTGGGCGCCGATCTCGTCGTCGATGCGCGCGACAAGGATGCGGTCGAGCAGGTGCAGAAGGCGACCGGCGGCGTGCACGGCGCGCTGGTGACGGCCGTGGCACCCAAGGCGATGGAGCAGGCCTTCAACATGCTGCGCTCCAAGGGAACGATGGCGTTGGTCGGTCTGCCGCCTGGCCAGATGTGCGTGCCGATCTTCGATACGGTCCTGAAGCGCATCACCATCCGCGGCTCTATCGTCGGCACCCGCCAGGACCTCGAGGAGTCACTGGAGTTTGCGGGCGAGGGCAAGGTCGCCTCCCACTTCACCTGGGACAAGATCGAGAACATCAACGCCATCTTCCAGCGCATGGAAGAGGGCAAGATCGATGGCCGCATTGTGCTTGATCTCGCCGGCTGATCCGCCTGCTGCGAAGTGTGCCTTTCCGCCAAGCGGTAACGCAAGTTTGTATGTTCGATGCCGCCCGCTGACCTATTCTGTCGCGGGCGGTAATCTTTCGCGCTGCCGCCACTGCATAATTCCTTAAATCGGAACCGATTTGTGGGAGAAATCATGCAGCGAGTTTAAAGCCTTACAGCGCCCTTGGCGCACCATATCTAACGCGCGGCGCTGTTGAGGAGAAGAAACCGAAGGAGGCCGTCATGAACAAACCCGTCATCACGCAGGCAATGATCGACGCTTACGACGAGTACACCCATCTCAGTCTTGATCGCCGCCGTTTCATGGAAACGCTGACCGCACTTGCCGGCTCTGCCGCGGCCGCAGCATCAATTGCCCCCTTGCTTGCTGCTAGCAGCGCCAAGGCCGAAATGATCGCAGATACCGACAATCGCATCATCGGCGAGGACATTTCCTATCCCGGCGCCGACGGCGACATGAAGGGCTATCTGGTCCGCCCGGCAAACATGACCGGAAAGCTGCCGGCCGTCATCGTCATCCACGAGAACCGCGGGCTCAATCCACATATTCGCGATGTCGCCCGCCGCATGGCGCTCGAGGGCTTCATCGCGCTCGCCCCGGATTTTCTGTCGCCATCGGGCGGCACGCCGGCGGATGAGGACAAGGCACGCGAGATGATCGGCGCGCTCGATGCCGCCGAAACCAATGCGGATGCTGTGGCAACCGTCGCATTCCTCGAAGAGCACGCGCAGTCGACCGGCAAGGTCGGCGCCATCGGCTTTTGCTGGGGCGGTGGACTGGTCAATCGGCTTGCGGTCAATGCGCCCGATCTCAAGGCGGGTGTCGCCTATTATGGCGCGCAGCCCAAGGCCGAGAACGTGCCGAAGATCAAGGCGGCGCTGTTGCTGCATTATGCCGGCCTCGACGAACGCATTAATGCGGGTATCGAAGCCTATCGCAAGGCGCTGACCGACAATGGCAAGGACGCGACGATCTATGTCTATGACGGCGTCAACCACGCCTTCAACAACGACACGTCGGCCGCCCGCTACGACAAGGCCGCAGCCGATCTTGCCTGGAGCCGCACTGTCGAATTTCTGAAGGCGAAGCTCGGCTAGAGCAATTCCAGGAAGAGTGTGAAACGGTTTCCCGTCCGGAATTGCGTTATTTCAACGAGTTAGATCATTTCACTGTTTCGATGAAACAGTGAAATGATCTAGCCGCTCACGCCTATGAAGGCGGCGCGATCAGCAGCGCTACCTTGTAAGCGGGGAGAAGAGGCGGGCACTGGGTCCGCCTCTTCCCTCCCGTCTCGTTTCGCATAAAAAAGGCCGCGCCTCCCACGGGAAGCGCGGCCTTTTTGCTAAGTGTCGAAAAATGCTTACCAGCCCGGCAGCATGTGGCTTTGCCGCAGCCGCGGATAGCGCGGAAAACCCTTGATATCGCCGTCGATGTCGTCGTTGACGGTGATCGGCGTGATGTTGTCCAGGCAGGCGGTGATGTGGTTGGTGATCGCATTCGATAGCGATGGCGACAGACCCGGCCGCTTCATGATGCCGATCTGCACTGGAGCCAGCGCCGGGAAGCCGTCCGCAAGCGTCAGCACCTTCATGCCCGGACGCAGCGCCGATTCCGGCAGGACCGAAACCGCCATGCCGGCAAGCACGGCGGCCGCGACCACGGTCGAGGACCAACTGGTAAACAGGATCTGGTATTCCTTGCCGGTCGCATCGAGCGCGGCGCAGGCCGCCTGCCGCCACTGGCAGTCGCGTCGGCCGACCGCAAGCGGGATTGGCGCATTTTCCGGCAGCGGATGGTTGATCGAACTTACCCAACAGAGCGGCTCTGTGCGCACCACGTCCGAGGCTCGGGCACGTGGATTGTGCGTAACCAGTGCGATGTCGAGATCGCCCTTGGCCATCTTCTCCGCAAGATCCACCGAAGGTTCGCAGATGATGTAGAGCTCGACGTTCGGATGCGTCTTGGCAAACCGCACGATGATCTCCGGCATGTAGCGGTCGGCATAGTCATCAGGCGTGCCGATGCGCAGCGTGCCCTCGAGGCGATTGTCGTCGAAGGAGGCCATCGCCTCGTTGTTGAGACGGATCATCCGGCGGGCGAAGTTGAGCAGCCGGTCACCCTCGACGGTCAGGCGGTTGCCGCGCCCGTCCTTCATGAACAACGGCTTGCCGATGCGCTCTTCCAGGCGCCGCATCTGCATGGATACGGCCGACTGTGTCTTGAAAACCCGGTCGGCGGCCTTGGTGAAGCTGCCCGTGTCGGCGATCGCGACAAAGGTTTGCAGCTGATCAATGTCAAGCGGTGCGGACATGGCCGTGATACACCCATAAGATTGTTTGATGAATATCATTAAAAACATTCGTTGGACTGATCAATAAGGATTTGCGATCTATCAGGGGCAAATTTCATTGATCCCGGCCGGCACAGGTGCCGGCTAATCCCAACTTCCCTGGCCCACCCCTGCGTTTGACCTCGCGCAGGGGACGGGTCCCTTCGTGCCTGAAAAAAGGAGTACCGTCATGCGCACGACCGACCACGTCCTCGACCTCGTTGCCGGAAAGCAGGCCTATGCCTCCCGCGCCGCTGGCGTTATCGGCGTGATGACGGCTGCATGGCGCCTTCGAAGCCGATGCCAGATTGCGCGTCTGAATGAGCTGGATGACCGCCAACTGCTCGATATGGGGCTACGGCGCGAAGATGTGCACGAGGCGATCACCTCGCCCTTCTTCGACAATCCCGCCAGCTATCTGACGCGTGCGTCGCGAAACCGCGTGAGCCTCTTCTACAAGGGGATCCGTCACGATTGATTTCCCTATGGCGCATCCCGCCGCTTGAGATGCGCCAGTCGAGCATGATCCGCGCAAGCTGCCGCCAACGCGGGTCATGCTACGAATTTCGAAGTTTCGGTGCTGCTGCCTCTATCGCGCGCCCAAACGTTCCCCGCAGGGTAGAGCCAATAGACCCTGCCGCTTGGCCCGGTACATGAACCAAGACATGTACCGGGCCTTTTTCTTTTCCAGCAGGTGCCGGATTGGTGAGGGTAGCGTCGTCGAGCGTTTCCGGTTTAGACGGAGTCGCAGAAACGCTCTATCTCTTTGTTTTTACGCATTTCCAGGCGGAAAACCACTTCGCACTTTTTCTGGAAATGCTCTAATCCAGCTCAGGCCTTGTCGCCGGTGCCGGTCTTGTAGCTGTCGAACAGCGCCTCGATGTTCTTCTGATATTCCTTCTGCATTTCCAGCCCGCTGTCGAACATGCTGTTCATCATCTGCGAAAACTGGGCGACGGCAGGATTGTCAGCAGCCGGCTTGGCTGTCGTGCCGGCGCCGGTCTGGATCATGTCCTGGAACGCCTTCATGAAGGGATTATCGGCGAAGAGGTCGGGCGCCTTGGCCTTCTCTTCTTTCTTGCCGGCACCGAAGAAGTCCTGCATCGCCTGCGTAAACGGATTGTCGAAGGGGTTGGCCTGCGGCTCCGGCTTCCTGGCAAGGCCGGCCGCCTGCATCCACTGCTGCATCATCGTTGCCATCGGATTGTTGGCAAAGGCGACGTTCGCGCCTGCAAACTGGCCCGTCGCCTGCTTGAACAGCCCGCCCATCAACGTATCGGCCATGGCCGGCAGCATCTGCTTGTAGATCTCCTGGCTGATGCCGGTGACCTGGGCTGCCTGGGCCGCGATCGCGCGCGACATTTCCTTGGAGCCGAAGAGCTGGCCGAGGATGCCGTTGCCGTCGGCCATGCCTTGCGGCGTGAATGCCTGGCTCACGTCCTCGAAGTATTTGGCATAGCTGCCGCTGGACATCGCCGTCAGCAGCGCGCCGAAATCGTAGGGGTTTGTGGTGTTGCGCTTGAAGGCGGCGGAAAAGGCCGGGAGCAGCGCTGCGGTAGCTTTCGCCATCTGCTCCTGCGCAAGCCCGAATTGTCGAGCCATCAGCTCCGTGGCCTGTCCGTTCTGCGCCTGCGTGAACATGTCAAAAAGCGGTGCCATCCCCGGTTCCCTTCGGCTGCTGCCTGATTCCTTAGATCGGAACGATTTAAGGGGAAAATGATGCAGCAAGTGTAAAGCGTGGCAGCGTCCTTTGCGCGTCATGTCTGATGCGCGGCGCTGCAAGCGACGCATATCGTTGCACTATACCGGGAAATTGGAGGCTGGAAACCGCTTTTTACTGCATAATTCCTTAAATCCGGCTCGATTTAAGGACGAAATTATGCAGCAAGTTTAAGCGGTTACAGCGTCCTTGGGCGCGTCATGCCTGACGCGCGGCGCTGTAATGGCAGGCTTACCGGCTCAGTACTGGTACTCGGCAAAGACCGGATCGACGGAGCCATTCCAGCGGCCGTTGTAGAGCGACAGCAGATCCTCGGCGAGCGTTGCCTTCTTGGCAAGCACTTCGTCGAGCGGTGCGAGGAACTGGCTTTCGTCGATGCCGTCGCCGTTCAGCCGGTTGCGTCGCTTCAGGCCGCCGCGCGAGATCGAAACGACTTCGCGGGCGATGTCGTAGAGGCTGCCGGCGCGGAATTTTGTGTTGAGCGCCTGGGCGGGCACTGTGTCACGCAGTGAGCCGACCTCCTCGAAGGTCCAGTCGCGCGTGAGTGCTTCGGCGGCAGAGAGCGCCTCGCCGTCGTAAAGCAGGCCGACCCAGAAGGCAGGCAGAGCGCAGATCCGACGCCAGGGGCCGCCGTCGGCGCCCCGCATCTCCAGGAAGCGCTTGAGGCGCACGTCGGGGAAGAGGGTCGAGAGATGATTGGTCCAGTCGCCCATGTTCGGCTGCCAGTCGGCGATCTCGCCCTTGAGCGCTCCGCCCATGAACTGACGGAAGGTGACATGGGTACAGTCGTGATAGTGGTCGTCGCGAACGACAAAATACATAGGCACGTCGAGCGCCCATTCGACATAGTCCGCAAAGCCGAAGTCCGGCTTGAAAGCGGAAGGCAGAAGGCCGGAGCGCTGGTTGTCTGTGTCGCGCCAGATATCGCCGCGCCAGGACAGGAGCCCGTTCGGCTTGCCATCGGTGAAGGGGGAGCTTGCAAACAGAGCGGTCGCCAGCGGCTGCAGCTTCAAGGACACCTGCATCTTGCGGCGCATGTCCTCTTCCGAGGAGAAGTCGAGGTTCACTTGGATCGTGCAGGTGCGATACATCATGTCGAGACCCTTGGTGCCGACCTTGGGCATGTAGCGGCTCATGATGCCATAGCGCGATTTCGGCATGCGCGGCGTTTCGTCAAACGTCCATTTCGGGCTGCCACCGATGCCGAGGAAGCGAATGCCGAGTGGCTCGGCCACTTCGCGCAGGACGGCGAGGTGCTGGTTCGATTCCTTGCAAGTCTGGTGGAGGTTTTCGAGTGGCGCACCGGAGAGCTCGAACTGACCGCCCGGCTCCAGCGAGATCGCCCCGTTGCCGGAATGCTCGGCAAGACCGATGATATTGCCCTCGTCAACGATCGGATCCCAGCCGCTCTTTGCAGCCATACCGTTGAGCAGCGCCTGGATGCTGGCGTCGCCGTAATAGGGCACGGGGCTGTTGTCCGCCTTAAAGAAGGCAAACTTTTCGTGCTCCGTTCCGATCCGGAACCGCTCCTCCGGTTTCGAGCCCTCCGCCAGATAAGCGGTCAGGTCAGCGACAGAGGTTACCGGCGTCTGGTCGGTGGTATCTCGGGCCATGAGCGTCTTCTTTTGCTTGAGCGGTTCCGCCGGTCAGCGGAAGTGGATGGGGCTGCTTGAACCGTATTCAGGTGCGGTGCAAGTCAATTTCTTTCAAGATCTGTTCAAAAAAAGTATGCGCCGCGCTTGCGTGCGAACGACCGGTTAGTGCCAATCACCGACCGTTGCCTGTATGACCGCCATGGCCGCAACCGCTGCGGTATCGGCCCTGAGAATGCGGGGGCCAAGAGGAATGGCGGTGACGAAATCGAGGCTGCGCAGCAGGCTTCGCTCGCTGTCGGAAAAACCGCCTTCGGGCCCGATCAGCAGTGCCAGCTTCTTTTCCTTAATGCCGTTCAGGATCGGTAGCGGATTCTGGCTGTTGCTGCCTTCGTCGCAGAAGATGATGCGCCGATCCGCGGGCCAACTTTGCAGCAGGTCCTCAAGCCGGCGGGGCTCTTCGACACTGGGTATGCCGAGCACGCCACATTGTTCCGCGGCCTCGACGACATTGGCGCGCACCCGGTCGAGGTTGCCGATCTTGCCCTGAACATGTTGCGTCATCACCGGCTGGAGCACCCCGGCGCCCATCTCGACGGCCTTCTGCACGAGGTAGTCGAGGCGGCCGACCTTTAGCGGTGCAAAGAGATAGACGAGATCGCAAGGTGCCGGCTGCGGACGTGTCTGCTCGACGGCAGTCAGGATCAGGCGCTTCTTGGTCGGGAGCGAAAGCTCGGCTCGCCATTCGCCGTCGCGGCCGTTGAACACGAGGACGGACCCGCCTTCCTCGTAGCGGAGCACGTTGATCAAATAGTTGAACTGTTCCTTGGTCGTCTCCTGGGTTGCACCGGCATGGAGTGCATGTTCCACGAACAGTCGCTGCATGCGAAAATTGGCGCGCATGTCGATTACCTCTAGATGAACAGGCTGGAAAGGATGAAGTAGACGACGGCCGAAAGCAGGGCCGAGGCCGGAACGGTGATGACCCAGGCGGCAACGATCGTCAGAAAATGCGAGCGGCGCACCAGTCGGCGGCGGCGGACCTCGGCAAAGTTGGTCTCGGTCGATCCCATGAAGTCTGCCTGCCCGGTCTTCTGGCGCACATATTCCAGGCGACGCTGCGAGTGCCGAGTATACCATTCGCGGAAGAAGCCGACGCCGAAGACGGCGCCGACCGCCGTGTGGGTCGAGCTGATCGGCAGGCCGAGGGCGGAGGCGAGCAGCACGGTTACCGCGGTTGCCAGCGCAACGCAGAAGGCGCGCATCGGATTGAGGCGGGTGATTTCCTGGCCGACGACGCGGATCAGCCGTGGGCCATAGAGCAGCAGGCCGAGCGATATGCCGATGGCGCCGATCGCAAGTTCCCAAAGCGGTGTTGGCGATCTCTCCGTGGTGATGACACCGTCGAGCGCGGACACGATCGCCGACAGCGGACCGATGGCGTTGGAAACGTCATTGGCGCCGTGTGCGAAGGAAAGCAGCGCAGCCGCCAGGATCAGCGGCGCACGAAACAGCTTGCGTAGCGACTGATTGCGGTTGTCGAGACCCTCCGACTGACGGCGAATCCACGGTTTGCTCAGGAAATAGACGACGATGCCGACGATCAGGCCGAGGCCGAGGCCCGTCACCAGCGAGATCGAGGCAACCTGCACCAGGGCGATCACCGCGAGATAGGCGGTAAAACAACCTGCCGTCACCCCGAGAAGCACGGGCATCCAGCGCCTGGCCGATGCGATCTTGTCCTCGCGGTAGATGATGAATTCCTTGAGAAGCGCAAGGAAGGCAGCGGCGATGACGCCGCCGAGAACAGGTGAAATCGACCAACTGGCGGTGATGCCGGCAAGTTCCCACCATTGCACGCTGGAGACGCCTGCAGCCGCAATGCCCGCTCCGACGATGCCGCCAATGATCGAATGGGTCGTTGAAACCGGCGCGCCGGAATAGGTGGCGATATTGATCCAGACGGCCGACGAGGCGAGCGCCGCCATCATCACCCAGACGATCGTCTGGGCCCCGAGAATGTCTTCTCCGTAAATGATGCCCGCCTCGACCGTCAGTGTCACCTGACGGCCGGCGAGCATCGCGCCAGCGATTTCGAAGACGGCGGCGATTGTCAGCGCCGTTACCATCGACATCGCCTTGGCGCCAACGGCCGCGCCGACGTTGTTGGTGACGTCGTTGGCGCCGATGTTCATCGCCATGTAGCCGGCGATCGCGGCTGCGGCGATGATGATCGGCGCGGTCGCCGAGTTCGTCACGAAGCTTGCGGCAAATGCCATGCTGAGCAGCAGGAACAGGAGAGCGAGGCCCGGGGCTGCCAGACCACGCATCACCTGCTGCGATGCCTCCTCGGCAAGGCTGAACTTGTCCAGATCCTTGTCGAGCGTCTGCTTTTCAAGGCGCGTGCGCGACTTTGGCAATGGCGGTCTCCCTTTTCACCATGGCCACTACTGCCACCGCGAAATGCTTTCAAGCGGAATTGATGATGTCTGCAAAGCTGTGCAAAAGATGGCCGAAGATATCGCCCGCGGTGGCTAGCCGGTGACGGCCTTGGGGACCGGCGAGGGCGGTGCCGCCACGCGGCGGCCGAAGGCGAGGATAAGCTCCTTCAGTGTCGGCTCTGCGACACGGCTGGCTGCCTCCTCGCAGCTGACCCATTCCAGCTTGCGCACACCTTCCTCGGGGAAGTGCTTGCAGAGATCGTCTACCTCGAGGGCATGCACCTGGACCTTGACCGAGATCTTCAGGCCGTGATCCATGCGCTTCTTGTAGAGATAGAAGCCGGCCGGGGCCTTCTGCACTCGGCCCTTGACGCCTGCCTCTTCATAGGCCTCGCGCTCGGCCACCTCGTGGGCACGCTTGCCTTGCATAGGCCATCCCTTGGGAATGACCCAGCGGCCGGTATCACGGCTGGTGATCAGCAGAATCTCGAGCGCCTTGGACTTCTTGCGAACACGGAAACAGAGCGCTGCATATTGCATGCGCGCCGGTCGACGCAGCATCAGCTGCACATCGGATGCGAGCCGGTTCAGGAAGTTCAAGGTCGTTTGCTCTCCTCTTAGCGAATCAGTGTTCGTTGGACGTTCCAGCCAGTATGCCAGCGTCGCGTTGCGTGTAAACGTCGCACCGTGTCGGCTGCCGGATATGCGGTCAGCTTCGCTGCAAACTGTGGTCCCGATGCGACAGAATATGGTGCTTTCGCGCCTGTTTTGCCAGCGGGGCGGCAACCGGGCGTTGGTCCCGGCTTCAGCTCGCCTGATCGCGCTGCTGGAGGCGCAGCCGCGCGATGCGCGCCCACTCGCCGGTGCGCTCGGCCTCGCGGGTGGAGGCGGCAACAAAATCGATATGGCTTTGGGCAGCGGCCTTGGCCGCTTTCGGGTCTCCGGCCATGATCGCGTCGTAGATTGCCTCGTGTTGCGCGAGCAGCCGGTCACGCGCCCCTGGCGCGTCGAAGACCGAATTGCGGTGAAAAAAGATCCCCTGCGTCAGCAGCCGGTAACAGGCGCGCAGCGTGTGCATGAGGATGATGTTGTGGGCGCTTTCGCCGATCGCCTGATGCAACTCGACGTCGGAGGCTAGTTCGTCGTTGAAGTCACCACTGCGGTGGGCGGTTCGCATTCGCTCGATAATGCGCGTGAGGATATCGCGGTCGAAATCCGTTGCGCGCGTTGCCGCCAGTTCCGCGGTCAAGCCTTCGAGTTCGCGGCGATATTCGAGATAATCCTGCGTCGCCTTGTGGTGGCGGCCGATCAGCTCGATCAGCGGCTTGGAGAAGACTTCGCCGACGACATCGGCAACGAAGGTACCGCCGCCGTGGCGGCTCTCGACGAGGCCGCGCGCCTCCAGTTCCTTCAACGCTTCGCGCAGGATCGGCCGCGACACGTCGAAACGCTTCGACAGTTCCCGTTCGCCCGGCAGCCTGTCGCCGTCGCGCAGGATGCCTTCGAGGATGAGAAGCTCGATCTGTTGGACAACCTCGTCCGCCGTGCGGCTGTGGCTGATGCGGGCATAGAGGTCGATCTGGTCTTCGGTCACGCTTGGGTCTCCCATGCGCCGCAATCTAGGCATCGGCAGCCAACTGGTCAATTTCCTTGTCCACTTTGGCCGCCCTGACAAAAGTCAAACTGCGGCAATGCGTCCTTTTGCTTTTGCTCATTCGGTTGATAAGAGAGTCATGATGAACGCGTGAGGGGGATAAAGCGCTTCATGGCAAAGGGAAGTTTTGCATTTCCGGTCGCGCCGATGCGAGCGCAGGCGCTGGGCGAGGTCCATTCGCGGCCTTACGCCCTGGTGGCGACGCCGCGCGTGATCTTTCAGCTCGCCTTCATGACCGAGGGCGGCTCGATCGTCGACCACGCCGTTCTGTCGGAATTGTCGCGTTCGCGTGGCATTGCGCCGCCTGGACGCGATGCCAACCATCATGCCATGGCCTGGGGGCAGGGCACGCTGCGCTGGGAACGGCATACGGAATTTTCGACCTATTTTTGGGACGGCCCGGCGCCGGAGCATTTCGGTGGCGAGGTGGCGATCCACCCATTCGGCGACGGCTTTTCGCCGCCCGGCTCGCTCATTTCGGGCATCCGCCTCGAGATCCGCGCGGACTCACCGGAGACCCGCGAGGCGATCAAGGCTTTCGACCCGACCAGCCTCTGTTACAGCGAGACGAAGAACGGCCAGGCGATCCTCGTCACTGACTTTCGCCAGAACGGTGACGGTCTGACGCAGATCCTGGTGATCGACCGCGGCATGACCGAGGCCGGCACCGGCGCGTTGATCCAGCGTCTGCTCGATATCGAAACCTATCGGACGCTGGCGATGGTCGGCCTGCCGTTGGCGCAATCACTGTCGCCGGAGATCCGCCGCACCGAAGACGGCCTGACGGCGATCACTCAGCGCATGAAGGAGAACGTCCGCGAAGAGGCGGACGACATGCTGGCGGAGATCACCCGGCTTGCGGCCGATCTGGAGGCGGGTGCTGCACTCAGCCTCTATCGCTTCGGCGCCAGCCGCGCCTATTACGGCATCGTCCAGGAGCGCATCCGCACCCTGGCCGAGACGGCGGTCCCCGGCTACGAGACGATCGGCACCTTTCTCGAGCGTCGGCTGGCGCCGGCAATGCGCACCTGCCAGTCGGTGGAGGAGCGGCAGGCGAACCTGTCGCGCAAGCTCGCCCGCGCCACCGCGCTCCTGCGCAGTTGGGTCGATGTCGAACTGGAGCGGCAGAACAGCGCCCTTTTGAACTCGATGGATCGGCGCGCGAAGTTGCAGCTGCGGCTGCAGCAGACTGTCGAGGGTCTGTCGGTTGCCGCGATCTCCTATTACGTCGTCGGTCTGTTCGGCTATCTCGCCAAGGCGGTCAGCCATGAGCTGCCGATCGATCCCGGTCTGTTGACCGGACTTGCCGTGCCCTTCGCGGTCGCCGGCGTCTGGCTCATCGTTCGCCGCATCCGCCACCATCACGGCGACGGCGAGCACAAATAGCGCCTATCGTTCCCAATAGGGGACAGGCCCGTAGAGGCCGGCGAGATAATCGATGAACAGGCGCACCTTGGCCGGCAGGAACTGGCGGCTCGGGTAGACGGCCGATAGCGTCAGGTTCTTCGAGCCCTCCCATTGCGGCAGCACCTGCACCAGCTGGCCGCTGCGCAGCTCCGGGCCGATATCCCAGGTGGAGCGGAGCGCGATGCCGGCGCCGGCGATCACCGCCGCCCGGACGATTTCAGAGGAATTGGTCACCAGCGGCCCTTCGGGGTGCCAGACGAGCGATCCCTCCGGCCCTTCGAGCTTCCAGTTGTCGTTGTTGTGGGCGGGCAGGCAGAAATGCCGGGCGAGGTCGCCAATCTCGTTCGGGGCGCCGTTGCTGGCAATGTAGTCCGGCGAGGCGCAGAGCAGCCTGCGGACCGGCGCGAGCTTGCGCGCTACCAGGCTCGAATCGGTCAGCTCACCGATGCGCACGGCCATGTCGAAGCCCTCGGCGACGATATCGGTAAAGTCGTCGGTGAGCACGATGTGCAGCTTGAGATCCAGATGGTCCTTCATGAAGCCGGTCAGATGCGGCGCGATATGCATGCGGCCAAAGGAGGTCGGCGCCGAAATGCGAAGCACGCCCTGCGCCTGCGACGAGCGTCCTGAGGCATAGGCTTCCGCCTCTTCGATGCCCGTGAGGATGCCGAGCACGCGGTCGTAGAAGCCCTGGCCCGCCTCGGTTAGCGAGATCTGCCGGGTGGTGCGCTGCAACAGGCGCGTGCCCAGCCGGTCTTCCAGCCGCTTGATCCGTTTGGAGATGACCGCGGGGGAAAATCCGAGCGCCCGCCCTGCTGCCGACATACTGCCGGAGGAAACGACGCGTGCAAAAATCTCAAGATCGCCTAAATTCGTCATCAATCGTTGCCATTGTTTCCGAAATGGAAAAGCTCGATAGCATTTGCGAGGGGGCTATCCTAGTGGTAAAGAAAATGAACCAATTGACATATGGGCGGAGGATTTGATGGCGGAAACGATCGGCTTTCTGCAGCCAAGGCCGGCCGTCATCGCCCGGCGCCGCGAGATCGCTGCTGACCTGGCAGACCTGCTGCCATCAGGCTGCCTCATCAGCGACGAGCGCGGCTTAAAGCCGTTCGAGACCGATGCCTTCATCGCCTATCGCCGCATGCCGCTTGCCGTCGCCCTGCCCGAGACGACCGAACAGGTGGCAGCGGTGCTTAAATATTGCAGCCGCTACGGCATTCCCGTCGTGCCGCGTGGCGCCGGCACCTCTTTGTCCGGCGGCGCCATCCCCCAGGAAGACGCTGTGGTAATCGGCCTCTCGAAGATGTCGCGCATCCTCGATATCGACTTCTTCAACCGCACCGCGACGGTCCAGGCCGGTGTGACCAATCTCAATATTTCCGAAGCCGTTTCCGCCGATGGCTTCTTCTACGCGCCGGATCCGAGTTCGCAGCTTGCCTGCACCATCGGCGGCAATATCGGCATGAATTCCGGCGGCGCCCATTGCCTGAAATACGGCGTCACCACCAACAATCTGCTGGGCGTGAAGATGGTGCTGTTCGACGGCACGATCATTGATCTCGGCGGCAAGGCGTTCGATGCGGCCGGCTACGATCTGCTCGGCCTTGTCTGCGGCTCGGAGGGGCAGCTCGGCATCGTTACCGAGGCAACCGTGCGGCTGATCGCCAAGCCCGAGGGCGCCCGCCCGGTGCTGTTCGGCTTTGCCTCCTCTGAAGCCGCCGGCGCCTGCGTCGCCGACGTCATCGGTTCCGGCATCATCCCCGTCGCCATGGAATTCATGGACAAGCCGGCAATCGAGATCTGCGAAGCCTTTGCCCATGCCGGCTATCCGCTGGATGTGGAGGCGCTACTGATCGTCGAGGTGGAGGGCTCGGAGGCCGAGATGGACGCGATGCTCGCAAGCATCATCGACGTTGCCCGGCGCCACGGCGTTACCACAATCAAGGAAAGCCAATCGGCGCTCGAGGCGGCGCTGATCTGGAAGGGCCGCAAATCGGCGTTCGGCGCAACCGGACGCATCGCCGACTATATCTGCATGGACGGCACCGTGCCGCTCAGCCAGCTTTCCCACGTTCTGCGCCGCACCGGCGAGATCGTCGCTTCCTACGGTCTGCGCGTCGCCAATGTCTTTCACGCCGGCGACGGCAACATGCATCCGCTGATCCTCTACAACATCAACGACCCCGATGATGCGGCACGCGCCGAAAGCGCCGGCAACGACATCCTGAAGCTTTGCGTCGATGCCGGCGGATGCCTGACCGGCGAACATGGCGTCGGTATCGAGAAACGCGATCTCATGCTGCATCAGTTCACCCAGACCGATCTGGACCAGCAGATGGCGGCGCGCGCCGCCTTCGATCCACAATGGATCCTGAACCCGTCCAAGGTCTTTCCGCTCGAAGGACGCCCCGCCGCATGATCGTGCATTTCGAGCCTGCGAGCGAAGAGGGGATCGCAACCGTGGTTCGGGCGATGGCCGCGGAAAGGGCGTCGCTTACCGTCATCGGCGGCGGCACGCGCTCCGGCCTCGGCAACCCCGTGCGCGCCGACCGGGTGCTGTCCACCCGCCGTCTCTCAGGTATTGTCAGCTACAACCCGGCGGAAATGACCGTCAGCGCGCTCGCCGGGACGCCGCTTGCCGAGGTCGAGGCGGCCCTTGCCGAAAACCGGCAGATGCTGTCATTCGAACCGATGGACCACCGCCCGATCTTTGCAACGACCGGCGAACCGACGATCGGCGGGGTTTTCGCGGCCAATGTCTCGGGGCCGAGGCGCCTCATCGCCGGTGCCGCTCGCGACAGCCTGCTCGGCGTCCGTTTCGTCAATGGCAGGGGCGACGCGATCAAGGCTGGCGGCCGGGTGATGAAGAACGTCACCGGCCTCGATCTGGTAAAACTTTTGGCGGGCTCGCACGGAACGCTTGGAATTCTGACCGAGGTGACATTCCGCGTGCTGCCGAAGCCGCCAGCCTGCGAAACCGTCGTGGTCTCGGGCTTGAACGATGCCGAGGCGGCGGCCGTGATGGCAGAAGCCATGGCGCAAACGGTCGAGGTATCAGGTGCGGCGCATCTGGCCGAGAGCGTCCGCGGCCGGTTCATCGCCGGCGGCCTGCCCGATGGCGCAGCAACCGTTCTTCGGCTGGAAGGCTTGCAGGCCTCGGTCTCGATCCGCGCGGAAAAACTGTCGAAGGCGCTCGAAAAGTTCGGTCCGGTATCGCGGCTCGATGCGGAGCAGACGGCGGCGCTCTGGTTGGAGATCCGCGATGTGAAGCCCTATGCAGATGGCACGGATCGCCCGCTCTGGCGTGTCTCGGTTGCGCCTTCGGCCGGCCACCAACTGGTTGCCGCGTTGCGCCTGCAAACGGGTGTCGATGCCTTTTATGACTGGCAGGGCGGACTTGTGTGGCTGCGCATGGAGGCCGATCCGGAGGCGGCGCTGGTGCGCCGCTATATCAAGGCGCTTGGCGGCGGCCATGCGAGCCTCGTTCGCGCAGCTGACGGCTTTCGCGCGACCATTCCATCGTTCGAGCCGCAACCCGCGCCGGTGGCGCTGTTGAGCGAGCGCGTCCGGGAAAAGTTCGATCCACAGCGGATCTTCAATCCGGGCCGGATGCAGGCCGTCTCCTGAGGCACGGGGAAATGACGAGAGAGGGAGGTATCGATGAGTGACAATGGTCCGCAGGCTCCGCCTCCCAGAGAGACCGATCGCTGGCTGGAGCCCGGGAAGGTCAACGTCCAGGTCATTTATGTGCTCTATCTCGTCGCTTTCGCCGTGGGGATCACGTCTGTCATCGGCGTCGTGCTTGCTTATCTCAACCGCGGCAAGGGTGCGCCCTGGGTCCAGACACACTATACTTGGGCGATCCGCACCTTCTGGATTGCGCTGTTGTTCGGTCTCATCTCGGCGCTGCTGATGGTGTTGCTGATCGGGTTTTTAGGGTTTATCGCCACCGCGGTCTGGATCGTCGTGCGCTGTGTCGTCGGCCTGCAACGCGCCGCTCGCGAGGAGCCGATCAGCAATCCGGAAAGCTGGATGATCTAAACCGTGTGGCGCAAAAGTGTGTAGCGGTTTTGCGACAGCGACATGGGAAAACAAGAGCTTGAAATGCGGTAAGCGATCAGAGATCGCAACGCGCGTGAGGGGCAGAGCCCCGATACTGGAGTAGCCGCTTGCAAACGAACTTTACGCCCGCGCAGCTTGCCGATCCGCATGTGGCCGAATCCGAGGCCATCCTGCGCAAATGCGTGCATTGCGGTTTTTGCACCGCCACCTGTCCCACCTATGTGACGCTTGGCGACGAGCTCGATAGCCCGCGTGGCCGCATCTATCTCATCAAGGATATGCTGGAGAACAGTCGGCCGGCCGACACCGAAACCGTGACGCATATCGACCGCTGTCTGTCCTGTCTCGCCTGCACCACCACGTGTCCGTCAGGCGTCGACTACATGCATCTCGTTGATCATGCCCGTGTTCATATAGAGAAGACCTACAAGCGGCCATTGAAGGATAGGCTGGCCCGCGCCGTGCTGGCGCAAGTCCTGCCCTATCCCTCGCGTTTTCGCCTTGCCTTGAAGGCGGCCGCTTTCGGAAGGCCCTTTGCCAGGGTTCTGAAAAAGGTGGCGGCGCTCAAGACCTTCGGAGTGATGCTCGATCTGGCGCCGAAGGCGGTGCCGGAGCCCTCGGCGACCGCGATCACGGGCACCCATGCCGCCAGCGGCAAGCGCGTCGGCCGCGTTGCGCTGCTGAACGGTTGCGCGCAACCGGTACTGAAGCCGGAGATCAACGAGGCAACCATCCGCCTCCTTACCCGTCTCGGCATAGAGGTGGTCGTCTCGGCAGGCGAGGGCTGTTGCGGCGCGCTGGTGCATCACATGGGGCGGGAGGGCCAGGCGCTCGACGCGGCCCGGCGCAATGTCGATGCCTGGCTGAGCGTGGCAGACGAAGGTAGTCTCGATGCGATCATCATCACCGCATCCGGCTGCGGCACGACGATCAAGGATTATGGCCACATGCTGCGCCTCGACCCCGCCTATGCGGAAAAGGCAGCAAGGGTCTCGGCCATGGCGAAGGACATCACCGAATACCTGTCGACTCTGGATCTTCCAGTGCAGGATCCGCGCGGCATGACCGTGACCTATCATTCCGCCTGCTCCATGCAGCACGGCCAGAAGATCACCATGGCGCCGAAGCAACTGTTAAAACAGGCGGGGTTCGTCGTGCGCGATCCCGCAGAAGGCCATCTCTGTTGCGGCTCGGCCGGCACCTACAACATCCTGCAGCCGGAGATCTCGCAGAAGCTCAAGGACCGCAAGGTCAAGAACCTCGCGGCGACGAAGCCCGACGTGATCGCCACCGGCAATATCGGCTGCATCACCCAGATCGCGACCGGCACGGCGATCCCGATCGTCCACACGGTCGAACTGCTCGACTGGGCCTATGGCGGCGCGAAACCGGCTGGATTGTGAAACGAAAAATGCCGGCGCGATGGCGCCGGCATTGGTTTTTCTGGGCTATTTCTGGCGAGCGTATCAGCCGCCAAAGATCTGGCGGAAGATATCGACGCCGCGATCGTTGAAGTAGGTATCGCCGGTCTTGCTGCCGGGTCCGATGACGATCACCTTGGTGCCGACGTCGGCCCGGTCGTAGAGGTGCTCGATGTCGTTATTCATCATGCGGATGCAGCCCGAAGACATATTCTGGCCGATCGTCCACGGCTGGTTGGTGCCGTGGATGCGGAAGATCGTGTCGCGGCCGCCCTTATAGAGATACATGGCACGCGCGCCGAGCGGGTTGTCGATGCCGCCTTCCTGCGTGATCGGCAGGATGCGGCCCTTGGCGGCTTCGCGGCGGCGCATTTCTTCCGGCGGCGTCCAGGTCGGCCATTCAGCCTTGCGGCCCACCTTCACCACGCCTGACCAGCCGAAGCCTTCACGACCGACGCCGATACCGTATCGGGTCGCGCGGTTCGGACCGTCGATGTAGTAGAGAAACTTGTTGTTGGTATCGACAATGATCGTGCCGGGGGCTTCGTCGGTGCTGAAGCGAACCTTGGTGCGCCAGAATTGCTTCGGCGGCTTTTTCTGCGTCGCGACAAGGACGATATCACTGCTCTTGGGAGTGGTTCCGGATGTCGGCGCGGGCGTGAAAGCCTGGGCATTGGCGGCGGCAAGAATAGCGCTGGTCGCGATGGCGATCGCGACCAATTTGCTGGCATGACGTTTCATATACGATTCCCTCTAAGCCCTCGTTACATCAAGGCTATGCAAATTGGCCCGAAGTTCAAGCCCGGGATACATCCGATAGACCGAACATGGTCACGGATTTTGTATCTTTAAGCCCGTCTGTTGCCTGAAGATCACGACCAGGCAACAGCAAAACGTATGGGGAGAGGGAAATATTCTATGTCCGGCGCCAATTATATGACGATAACCTTGGTGCCGACATTCACCCGTTCATAGAGATCGACGACGTCCTCGTTGCGCATGCGGATGCAGCCTGAGGAGACCGCGTAACCGATCGTCCAGGGCGCATTGGTGCCGTGGATGCGGTAAAGCGTCGAGCCGAGATACATGGCGCGTGCGCCAAGCGGATTTTCCGGGCCGCCGTCCATGCGGGCCGGCAGGTAGTGCCCCTTGGCGGCTTCGCGCGAGATCATTTCCGTCGGCGGCGTCCAGCTCGGCCATTCCGCCTTGCGGGTGACCTTATGAGCGCCGGCCCATTCGAACCCCGGCTTGCCGACGCCGACACCGTAGCGCCGTGCCTGACCATTACCGGCGACAAGGTAGAGGAAACGATTGTTGGTATCGATGACGATCGTGCCTGCCTTTTCCTTGCCGTCGTAGGCAACTGTCTGCGGCAGATACTGCGGGTCGAACTTAGACTTGACGGGACGCTGGGCGCGGGTGGCGTTGACCGGTTGTACCAGCGGGGCGCCGACGCGGCGTTTTGCCTGCGGCTTCACGGTCAGGCCCTGATAATACTGTTTTCGGGTGGTGGTCGGTATCTGCTGGCGGTAGATGACCCGGCGCGCCTGTTGCGGCTGGCCGCCGAGCTGCATCACCCACGGGGCGGTCAGGTCTGGGCTGACGATCACCGGCGGCCGGTTCTGGTACCGGTCCTGGGCCTGCGCCTGGCCGGCGACGAGGGTGAGGATGGATGCGGCTACAACAAGGGATTTTTTCAACATCGGACGGACTCGCTACCTTTCGCCGAAACGTATCAAAATGGGGCGCGGCCAGCCGGAGAACGGGTCTCCAGGACGGACGGCATGCGCCTTGGCAATGGGGCGATCGTGTCATCGCGGCGCCACGGAATGGTAAACGGCAGCCCGCGAAAGGGAGGAAGCGCCGATAAAGCTTTGGGTAGGGTTATCCGTCGCTTTAGGAATCTGGTTTGTGAATGGTAAATGCGGAAGAGCACGATGAAACGGGGCTGGTAATGACGACCAAGGGCATAATGATTGGCGAAGACGGCCTTGGGCGTTGCGCCTGGCAGAGCAATCTCGATGACTACAGACGGTATCACGACGAGGAATGGGGGCGGCCGGTTACCGATGACCGGCGCCTCTTCGAGAAGATCTGTCTGGAGGGGTTTCAATCCGGCCTCTCCTGGCTGACGATCCTGCGCAAGCGCGAGGCCTTTCGCGCCGCCTTCGCCGGCTTCGACGTCGATGCGGTTGCCGCCTTCGGCGATGCTGACATCGAGCGCTGCCTTGGCAATACCGGCATCGTGCGCCATCGCGGCAAAATCGTCTCGACCATCAACAACGCCAAGCGCGCCCAGGAGCTTAAAGCCGAGTTTGGTTCGCTTGCTGCCTATTTCTGGTCGCACGAACCCGGCCCGGACGAGCGGCCGGCATTTGTCAGCTATGAAGCGATCGCCGCCAATCCGACGACTCCGACCTCGACGCTGATCTCCAAGGATCTGAAAAAGCGCGGCTGGACCTTCGTCGGCCCGACGACGATCTATGCCTTCATGCAGGCCATGGGGCTTGTCAACGACCACATCGAAGGCTGCCATTGCCGCGCGACGGTCGAGGACATGCGGCGGGCGCTGACGCGCCCGCAACCCTGAATTTGCATCTTTCCAGGAACGGCTTCAGCCACCGTTCTTGGCAAGCCAATCCTTCATCATCTGGATCTCGCCCTCCTGGGCCTTGATGATGTCTTCCGCCAGTTTGCGCAGTTGTTCGTCCTTGCCGTATTCGAGTTCGACCCTGGCCATGCCGATCGCGCCCTGATGATGGGCGATCATGCCCCGCACGAAGTCGACATCGGCGTTGCCGGTAAAGGCGATGTCCATGCCCTTGTGCATGCGGGCGTTGACCTCGGCGAAAGCCTTGCTGGAGGCGGAGGTGTCGCCGGCCGGCGCCGCCGCCTCAGCCGATCCGTGATGCATGCTGCTGCCGTGGTCCTGGGCCATAGCGGGAGCATAAAGTGACGCGATCAGGACTGAGGCTGCTATGATCGTTTTCAAAGACATGATGGTTTCCTTCTTCATCTCATTATCATCTCGCGCGACTGAGGCAGCGCCGTGCAATCGCCGAAATGTCGGCCGGTTGTTGCGGCCG
Source organism: Ensifer sp. ENS11 (assembly GCF_014851895.1). Classification (NCBI taxonomy): domain Bacteria; kingdom Pseudomonadati; phylum Pseudomonadota; class Alphaproteobacteria; order Hyphomicrobiales; family Rhizobiaceae; genus Ensifer; species Ensifer sp. ENS11. The sequence goes on from NZ_JACVAN010000001.1 coordinate 766,572, forward strand.
GTCATATGGAATTTCGTTTCGTCAGCGCAGCCGATACACCCGAAGGTGAGCCACGATGACGGTCACACAAGCAGGAACGACTTGGGTGGTGGCGAGCGCGGCCCGATCGTGATCGCGTGCAATGCGGGATATGTCGCTGCCGCCAGACGCGACGATGTCGTGGTCGCCGGATCGAACATCAAGGCAATTGGCTCGATCGCGATGCAGGCCGAACAGGACGAAGGATGCGCCTGTTTTTTCGAGTGGTCCTTGCATGCCCGGATATCTTCGCAGGAGATCGCATGGCCAGCGTGAACGGCTTGCTTTTGCGACGAGTCATGGGCGGCGGTTTGTGCGGCACCGGCCGCCAGGTCCTGGGCCTGCAGCATCGCCGAAGGCGCGCCTGAGAACAGGGCTGCAACGAACAGGAGTATGACGGCGGCAAAACGCATGCCCTTTACTTAGGATGGCCCGTGGCAAAGAGAAGACGTGATCGGCACGCTGCCGGTCCGATCGTTGCCTTCGCGCACGCCTGGAGCCGCTTTGCGCCGTGCTAACCCTTGCCGCCCATGCCTCTATCCGATAGGGAAAGCTCGAAACCCGCTGACAGTCCGGAATGCTCCCCATGACCGAGAAACAAAAGAAACCGCAGAAGCTCAAGGCACGCCTTCCGCGTGGCTTTGTCGACCGTTCGGCCGCCGATATTCGCGCCACCGACGACATGATCGTCAAGATCCGCGAAGTCTATGAGCGTTATGGTTTCGATCCGGTCGAAACGCCGCTGTTCGAATACACCGATGCGCTTGGAAAATTCCTGCCCGACAGCGACCGCCCGAACGAGGGCGTGTTTTCGCTGACGGATGACGACGACCAGTGGATGTCGCTGCGCTACGACCTGACGGCGCCGCTTGCCCGTCACGTCGCCGAGAACTTCAACGAGATCCAGCTTCCCTTCCGCACCTATCGCGCCGGCTACGTTTTCCGCAACGAAAAGCCGGGCCCGGGTCGCTTCCGCCAGTTCATGCAGTTCGATGCCGATACGGTCGGTGCCGCCGGCGTCCAGGCGGATGCCGAAATGTGCATGATGATGGCCGACACGATGGAAGCGCTCGGCATCAAGCGCGGCGACTACGTGATCCGGGTCAACAACCGCAAGGTTCTTGATGGCGTCATGGAGGCGATTGGCCTCGGCGGCGACGACAAGGCGAATGCCCGCCTGACGGTGCTGCGCGCCATCGACAAGCTCGACAAGTTCGGTCCCGAAGGCGTGCGCCTGCTGCTCGGCGAAGGCCGCAAGGACGAGAGCGGCGACTTCACCAAGGGCGCCGGTCTGAACGGCGAGCAGATCGACAAGGTCCTGTTCTTCGTTGGCATCCAGGACTACGCCGAAAGTGCCGCCGAACTCGCAGCGCTCGTTGCCGGCACAGCCAAGGGCGGCGAGGGCGTCGAGGAACTCAACACCATCCGCAGCCTGGTCGTGAGCGCGGGCTACGAGGCCGATCGCATCAAGATCGACCCTTCGGTCGTTCGCGGTCTCGAATATTACACCGGCCCGGTTTTCGAGGCCGAGTTGCAGTTTGCCGTCACCAATGAGAAGGGCGAAAAGGTCGTCTTCGGTTCGGTCGGCGGCGGCGGACGTTACGATGGTCTCGTCTCGCGCTTCATGGGCCAGCCGGTGCCGGCCACCGGTTTCTCGATCGGTGTTTCGCGCCTGATGACCGCGCTCAAGAACCTTGGCAAGCTCGGCACGTCGGACGTCGTGGCACCGGTCGTCGTCTGCGTTATGGACCGTGACATCGACAGCATGGGCCACTACCAGCGCTTCGTGCAGCAGCTCCGCCATGCCGGCATTCGCGCCGAGATGTACCAGGGCAACAAGAAGAACTTCGGCGACCAGCTGAAATACGCCGACCGTCGCGGTGCGCCGCTCGCGATCATTCAGGGCGGCGACGAGCGCGCCGCCGGTCTGGTGCAGATCAAGGATCTGATCGAGGGCAAGCGCTTGTCGGGCGAAATCGAGGACAATGCGGCATGGCGCGAGGCGCGGGTGGCGCAGGTCTCCGTGCCCGCAGGCGACCTTGTCGAAAAGGTGCGTGAAATGCTCGCGGCACAGGCCGAGGACCGGGCAAGGGCAGGCTGACGGCGATGCCTCTGATCAACCTTCCCGCCTTCTCCGCAGATCTGCTTGCCGAGTTCGAAAGTCTCGGCACGCTTCGGGTCGACACACCGGTGATCCAACCGGCGGAGCCGTTTCTCGCCATGGCTGGCGAGGATCTTCGCCGCCGCATCTTCATGACCGAGAGTGAGACCGGAGAGAGCCTCTGTCTGCGGCCGGAATTCACCATCCCCGTCTGCCTTCGCCACATCGAAACGGCAACCGGCACGCCCAAGCGTTATGCCTATCTCGGCGAAGTGTTTCGTCAGCGCCGCGAAGGCGGCAACGAATTCTATCAGGCCGGCATCGAAGATCTCGGTGATACCGATATCGCCGCCTCCGACGCGCGTGCGGTCGGCAATGCCATGCGGGTGGTTGCCAATCGTCTTCCTGGCCGGCGCCTGGCGGTCACGCTCGGCGACCAGTCGGTCTTCGAAGCGGTCGTCGGTGCCTGTGGCCTGCCGGGCGGCTGGCAGAAGCGGCTGATCCATGCCTTCGGCGACCAGAAGCACCTGCAGAAGCTGCTTGCCGAGCTTGCCGATCCAAAGGCTGCCGGCGTCTTTGGCCCCGAGGTCGAGCGGCTGGCGATCGCCGGCATGCTCGATGACGAGGTGCGGCTTGTCGCCCATATCGGCGAAACCATGGAGGCGACGGGCTACTCCACCAATGCCAGCCGCTCGCCGCAGGACATCGCCCGCCGCCTGAAGGAAAAGATGGAACTGGCGAATACCCGGCTCGATCCGGAAACGCTGGATCTCGTGCGTGAATTCCTGGCGCTCGACATGCCGCTTGCCGAAGCGCCTGCCGCACTCTTCCGCTTTGCCGAGAAGACCGGATTGACGCTCGATGGAGCGCTGGCGCGTTTTGACGCGCGCGTGGCGGCGCTTGCCGGCATCGGCGCCGATGTCGATGTCATTCGCTATCGTGCCGCCTTCGGCCGCCCGCTCGACTATTATACCGGCCTCGTCTTCGAAGTCGAAGTCGAGGGGACACCGGCGGTGCTTGCCGGTGGCGGGCGCTTCGACCGGCTCCTAACCCTGCTTGGCGCGCGCGAACATATTCCCGCCGTCGGCTTCTCGCTCTGGCTCGACCGGATCGAAGCGGCGATCGCCGCCAGCGGAGGTGCCGCATGACCATCACCATCGCATTGCCGTCCAAGGGGCGGATGAAGGACGACGCCTCGGCGATCTTCGAGCGCGCCGGCATGAAGATCGTCGCCGTCGGCAATGACCGCTCCTATCGCGGCCGTGTCGAAGGCTGGGACGATGTCGAGATCGCCTTCCTGTCGGCCTCGGAGATTTCGCGCGAGCTCGGCAACGGCTCGATCGATTTCGGCGTCACCGGAGAAGACCTTGTGCGCGAGGGGCTTGCCAATGCCGACGCTCGCGTCGAGTTCTGCGCCCGCCTCGGCTTCGGCCATGCCGATGTCGTCGTCGCCGTTCCGGAGATCTGGTACGACGTCGACACCATGGCCGACCTCGGCGACGTCGCCGCCGACTTCCGCGCCCGCCACGGGCGGCGGCTGGCGATTGCCACCAAATACTGGCGGCTGACGCAGAACCACTTTTCCGGCAGCCACGGCATCCAGCTCTACCACATCGTCGAAAGCCTCGGAGCGACCGAGGGTGCGCCGGCCTCCGGCTCTGCCGACATCATCGTCGACATCACCTCGACCGGTTCGACCCTGCATGCCAACCACCTGAAGACCCTTGCCGACGGCGTCATACTGCGGTCGGAGGCCTGCCTGGTGCGTGCACGCAAGCCGGCGCATGACGGCGACCCGATCGTCGGTCGCATTCTCTCGGCGGTGCGCGACGCGCTTTGAAACTTAAGAACCGCCGCTCAGGCGCTCTGCCGGGCGCAGCGCAGGTTGGTATCTGCGCGGCGCAAGCGGCGGGTGCCGTTCGCGCCATTCGTTTCGAGGAGCATTCCATGGCCGACCTTTCCGCCTTTCCGATCACCAAGCGCTGGCCTGCGAAGAACCCGGACATCGTCCCAGCTCTATTCCTTGCCGACGCCGAACGGCGTGAAGATCTCCATTGTGCTCGAAGAACTGGGATTGCCCTACGAGGCGCACCGGATCTCGTTCGACACCAACGACCAGAAATCGGCGGAATTCCTGTCGCTCAACCCCAATGGCCGCATTCCGGCGATCATCGATCCGCACGGCCCTGGCGGCAAGGCGATCGGGTTGTTCGAGTCTGGGGCGATCCTTCTCTATCTCGCGGAAAAGACAGGGAAACTTCTGCCTTCGGATGCGGCCGCGCGTTATGAAGCGATCTGCTGGGTGATGTTCCAGATGGGCGGCGTCGGCCCGATGCTCGGCCAGTTCGGTCACTTCTTCAAATTCGCTGCCGACAAGGTCGCCAACAACATCTATCCGGTGGAGCGCTACCGCGACGAATCGAAACGGCTGCTGGGCGTGCTGGAGGGGCGGCTCCAGGGGCGGTAATGGCTGATGGGCGATGAGTATACGATCGCCGACATCGCCACCTATCCCTGGGTCGAAGGTGCGCGCAAATTCTATGGCGGCGCCGATGTGCTCGACTACAAGAGCTTCCCGAATGTGATGGCCTGGGTCGACCGAGGACTGGCGCGTCCGGCAGCGCAAAAGGGCATGGAGATCCCGGCCAAGGGCTGACGATCGGCCGGCGTGGCCGTCGTTCGAGTTGACGAGGCTCGGGCGGAAAGGCTACGCCTTGTTGTACAAACGAATAAATGACGGGTGAGAGCGTGTCCGGAAAGCTTGTTGTTATCGGTGGCGGTCAGGCCGCCTTTGCGTTGGTCGCCAAACTGCGGGCGTTGAAGGACGAAAGACCGATCACCATCGTCGCGTCCGAGGCAAGCCTGCCCTATCAGCGTCCGCCACTTTCCAAGAAATACCTGCTTCGCGAGATGAGCCTTGATCGACTGCTTTATCGGGCGGAAGCCTGGTACGGCGAGCATGATGTCGACATCAGGCTGTCGACCACGGTGACGGATCTCGACCGAGATGCCAGCCGCGTGATGCTGAGCGACGGCACGTCGCTCGACTATGAGACGCTCGCGTTTGCAACCGGCGCCACCCCCCGTCGGTTGCCAGCCTCGGTCGGCGGCGATCTCGACGGCGTTTTCACCGTCCGCGACTTCAGGGATGCCGATCTGCTGGCTGAAGAGATGAAGCCGGGCAGGCGGGCGCTCGTCGTCGGCGGCGGCTATATCGGCCTTGAGGCCGCGGCCGTTGCACGAACGCTCGGGCTTGAGGTGACGGTCATCGAGATGGCCGACCGCATCCTGCAACGCGTCGCCTCCGCGGCGACGTCAGGCATCGTTCGAGAAATCCATCGATCGCGCGGTGTCGATATTCGCGAGGGAACAGGGCTCAACCGGCTGGTTGGCGAGAATGGCCGCGTTACCGGCGTCGAGCTTTCCGACGGGTCGGTGCTTCCGGTCGACCTCGTCATCGTCGGTATCGGCGTGACCGCCAACGACCACCTGGCGCACGACGCCGGTCTTGAAACCGCCGGCGGCATCGTCGTCGACAGCCACGGCCGCACCTCCGACCCGGCGATTTTCGCGATGGGCGATTGCGCCGTTCAGCCCTGGGGCAACATGCGCATCCGCCTCGAATCGGTTCAGAACGCCGTGGATCAGGCCGAGGCTGTTGCCGCCGTCATTGCCGGCGGTGTCGAGCCTTATGCGCCCAAGCCCTGGTTCTGGTCGGACCAGTACGATGTGAAGTTGCAGATCGCCGGCTTTGGCCTCGGCCACGACGAAACCATCGTTCGCCCCGGCCAGCGCGAGGGCAGCGTTTCGGTCTGGTATTTCCGCGAGGGCAAGCTTCTGGCCGTCGACGCGATCAACGACGCCAAGGCCTATGTCACCGGCAAGAAGCTGCTGGAGACGGGTATTCATCCGGACAGGGCCGTCATTGCCGATCCGCAATCGGATCTGAAGGCGCTTCTGGCCCAGGCTTAGAGCCTGTCGCGCAAAAGTGCGTAGCGGATTTGCGACATCGACAGGCGAAAACAGGGGCTTGAAGCGCACCAAGCGAATTCTACAGCGCCGCGCGTCTTATTAGACGCGCAAAGGTCGCTGTAGCACTTTGAATTGCTGCATGTTTTTATCCTTATATCGAAGACGATTTAAGGAAACATGCAGTAGAGACCCCGATGCGCTTTAGCGGTGTGACCGTCACAGCGTCATTGGGCCGCTTCGAAATCTTTAACTACAAGGCGTTGGCATTTCAGCCTTCGTTAAGGACGAAAGCAACGTCCTGTTTCGAAACGGACGTTGCGACCTGACTTTTCACAATTCCTTAAACGGCACGACGCCAACAGAAGCGATGAACCGGAAGTGGGCGTTCCATTTCCGGACCAGAAATTTCATTTAGGCGTTTGGCGATGTTCAAGGTTCTTACATGCCTCGTGGTCGAGCATGACCCAAAGCTGGTCGTGCTCGCCGCCCTCATCTGCTTCCTGTCGAGCTACGGTGCCGTGACCTTGCTTCAGCGAGGACGCGCATCCGCAGGCAAGGCGCGGGCGATATGGGCCGTGGCTGCCGGCATCGCCAGTGGCTTCGGCATCTGGGCGACCCACTTCATCGCCATGCTTGCCTACGACCCAGGCGTCGTGCTCGGCTATCAGATCGATCTGACGGCCCTGTCGCTTGCCGTCGCGGTCGTTCTGACGACGATGGCACTGCTGATTGCGACCTATGCGCAGGGACCTGTCGCCTGGATCGCCGGCGGCATCGTCCTCGGTTTCGGCGTCGCCTGCATGCACTTCCTCGGCATGGCGGCGCTCGATGTTCCAGGTACCATCCGCTGGGACTGGACGCTCGTCGTCGCCTCCGTCTTTGCCGGCTCCCTGTTCGATATCGGCGCCTTGCGGGCCATCACACACATCGATCGGCCGTTGAAAGCCAAAATTCTGGCGACGCTGTTCATGACGCTCGGTATCGTCGCCTTGCACTTCACGGCGATGGGTGCGGTGACGATCGAAGCCGATTTGCTGCTGCCGTCGCCCGAGGGGATGATACAGCCGCATTTTCTTGCTTTCGTCATCGCCGGAACCGCTTTCTTCCTGCTAACCATGGTCTTGCTTGCCGCAGGCTTTGCGCACCATGCCGAGCTTTCCGCCGCCGCCTCCGAGCGCGAATTCGCCCGCTTCGTGAAAAGCGTCAAGGACTACGCCATCTACATGCTCGACGCAAAAGGCCGCGTCGCGAGCTGGAATGCCGGAGCCGAAGCCAACAAGGGCTATACTGCCGACGAAATCGTCGGCAAGAGTTTCGGATGCTTCTATTCTCCCGAGGATCAGCGGGCAGGCGTACCGCAACAGGCGCTCGACGAAGCCTATGCCAACGGCAAGTTCGAGTGTGTAGGCTGGCGCTATCGCAGGGATGGCACGCGCTTCTGGGCGCATGTCGTGATCGACCCGTTCCTGCATGAGGATGGCACGCATGCGGGCTTCATCAAGATCGTCAAGGACATCACCAAGGAAAAGGTCGACGCCGACCGCATCGCCGAAGTGAGCAAGAATCTCGACATTGCGCTTGAGAACATGTCGCAGGGCATCTGCCTCTTCGACAGCGGCGACCGCCTGCTGCTATCCAACCGGCGCTGCCGCGAGATCTTCGGCTTCTCGGAGACGCTGGCCGGAAAGGGCCTGACGTTCCGCCAGATCCTCGACGAGGTTTTTGCCCGAACCTATTCCGATCCGGTCATCGCCCGGGCGAAATCGGAAGAACTCTATCAGAGGCACCGCGTCGACATGGTCGGCAAGGGCGGTGGCGACATCGTCGAAAAGCTGCCGAACGGTCGCTCGATCCTGACCAAGCACCGCACCCTCGCGGATGGCGGCTGGGTCAGCACCTACGAGGACATCACCGAGCGCCTGGACAGCGAGGAGCAGATTTCGTTCCTCGCTCGCCATGACAGCCTGACGGGCCTCCCGAACCGGCTGCAGTTCAGCAGCTATCTAGAGGAGGAACTCGATGCGGCCGCCTGGTTCTCGCGCAAGGTCGCGGTGATCGGTCTCGACCTCAATAAGTTCAAGGAAGTCAACGACCTGCATGGCCATGCTGCCGGCGATTTCGTGTTGGTGACGATTGCCCAGCGGATGAAGTCGCTGTTGCAGGAGGGCGAGTTCGTGGCCCGCTTCGGCGGCGACGAGTTCGCGGCCGTCAAGCGCTTCGAGGAATTGTCCGAACTCAACGACTTCCTCCGCCGCATCGAGAAAAGCCTGCATGAAGAAATGCGCTTCGGCGACTTCGAGTTGAAGTCCGGTGGCAGCATGGGTGTCGCGATCTATCCGCAGGACGCCGAGACGGCCGACACGCTGATCAACAATGCCGACCTTGCGATGTACCGCGCCAAGGCCGCGCTGAACCAGAGCGTCTGCTTCTACGAAGTGTCGATGGATGAGGCTGCACGCCAGCGCCGCAGCCTTGCCAACGATCTGTGGGATGCGATCGAGAAGAATCAGTTGGCGTTGCACTACCAGGTCCAGAAGTCGGTGATGTCAGGTGACGTCATCGGTTATGAGGTGCTTCTGCGCTGGCACCATCCCGAGCGCGGTATGGTGCCTCCGAACGAGTTCATTCCGCTGGCGGAAGAATGCGGCGCGATCCTGCCGATCGGCGAATGGGTTCTGCGCGAGGCCTGCCGCGAAGCCGCGGGCTGGCAGAGCACCCACAAGATCGCCGTCAATCTTTCGCCGGTGCAGCTTGCCAATGGTGACATCGTCAGCCTGGTCGAGGACGTGATTTCCGAGACCGGGCTCGACCCGAAGCGGCTGGAACTCGAAATCACGGAATCGACGATCATCGACGACAAGGAGCGCGCGCTCCTGACCCTTCGCCAGATCAAGGAGCTTGGGGTCACCATCGCGATCGACGACTTCGGCACCGGCTATTCGTCGCTCGAGACGCTGCGGTCCTTCCCGTTCGACAAGATCAAGCTCGACAAGAGCTTCATGTGGGAGGTGGAAGCAAGTCCGCAGGCAAAGGCGATCGTGCGCGCCATCCTCGCACTCGGGCAGAGCCTCTCGGTTCCTGTTCTCGCCGAAGGCGTCGAGACGCAGACGCAGCTCGATATCCTGCAGGCGGAAGGCTGTGACGAAGCGCAGGGTTACCTGCTCGGCAGACCAGCACCGATCTCAAGTCTCGCCATGGGCAAGGTGAAAGTGGCGGCCGCCTGACGGTCGCCGCCGCCTGCACGACACGGCGGCCCGGCAAACATCATTGAGGCTATTTCCAGGAAAAGTGCGATGCGATTTTCCACCAGGAAACGCGTAAAGACAACGAGCTGGAACGCTTTTGGGACTCTGTTTAAGCGCGGAAGCGCTCTGTAGGCGGGAATGCACCTACTGGCGCAGAAGCATCTTTCCCGCACCTTCGACAAGGAAGCGCGGGAAGAAGAAGATGCCGTGGATCGTACCGGAATAGCGTTCTTCGAGGCCCGAGGATTCGCCGATGCAGAACACCGGCTGCTTGTGGCCGGATTCGAGGCTGATCGTCGTCGAGAAGCAGAAGGACGAACACGTGGTTGCCGCCTGCTCAAAAAGCTCGAGCACGTGGTTGCGGTCGGCGAGGTCGTAGCAGCGCACGAAATTGAGCAGCCCGCATTCGCTCTCGTTGAGACCGTGGATCGCGGACGCCTTCTCGCCAAGCCGGAACAGGCCCGTCGACAGGTCGCCCGACCAACCTTCGGAAACGCAGAACTGTTCCAGGAATTCCTGATGCGGGAGACCGGAATGCATCTGTCCCGGAACACCGAGGGGAACTGAATTTGTTCTCGTGATCTTAAACACGGTCTACCCCAGCACGACCCCTGGCGAATGTCGTCTTCCCACCAGGCAGGCCCATCCCCAATATACAACCCTCGCCAGCCATCGACCCATAGCAGGAAGAACACGCACGATAGTCGGTTGCGTCTTTCTGTACGGAAAGGTCACGAAACTGTGACGTAGCTCGCCAAGCGAAATGATTTCGCAGGAAAGGCCGGCTTAATTTGCGATGAAATACTTATATGCTTTGCGTGATGTTCTCAAAGAGAGCTTGGACACACAGTTAATATGAAAAGTTTGAGCGATTTTTCGCTCGCTTTAGGCCCACCATCCAGTCTCTCGTGAATCTCTGTCCACTTGGGGCGGTGTTATAGTTCGTTTTTTCTCGACTTCAACGCTTTTTTAGTGCCGCCGCAGCTACCGGGTAATTTTTCCTGCGGACAGCTTTGACGTGCACGTTAGATGCAACCGCAGGATTATCGCAAAAACGAGAAAGGGCGACCCGAGGGTCGCCCTTTCCGATCCGAATGGATCATCGTGGATCTGCTTGAACAGGTCCGCGATAAGGCTGGCGCCCTATCACATCATGTCCATGCTGCCCGTTCAGCGCGCTTGACGCGCTGAACCGCTCTTAGTGCATGGGCAAAGCTTTATGGACAATGCTGCGATTGGGCTGGCGCCCTATCACATCATGTCCATGCCGCCCGTTCAGCGCGCTTGACGCGCTGAACTGCTCTTGGTGCATGGGCGAAGCTCTATGGACAATGCTGCGATTGGGCTGGCGCCCTATCACATCATGTCCATGCCGCCCATGCCGCCCATGCCGCCCGGCATCGCCGGCGAGTCCTTCTTCGGCAGTTCGGCGATCATGGCTTCCGTCGTAACGAGAAGGCCAGCAACCGAAGCCGCGTCCTGAAGGGCGGTGCGAACAACCTTGACCGGGTCGATGATGCCCATGGCAATCATGTCGCCATATTCGCCGGTCTGGGCGTTGTAGCCGAAGTTGTCCTGGTCCTTGTCGAGGATCTTGCCGACAACGATCGAAGCTTCGTCACCAGCGTTCTCAGCGATCTGGCGGGCCGGAGCCTGCAGAGCGCGACGAACGATGTTGATGCCGGCTTCCTGGTCGTCGTTCACACCCTTGACGGTGATCTTGACGGAAGAACGCAGCAGGGCAACGCCGCCGCCCGGTACGATGCCTTCCTGAACAGCAGCGCGCGTCGCGTTGAGAGCGTCGTCGATGCGGTCCTTCTTTTCCTTCACTTCAACTTCCGTCGAGCCGCCAACGCGGATTACGGCAACGCCGCCAGCGAGCTTGGCAAGACGTTCCTGCAGCTTTTCGCGGTCGTAGTCAGAAGTGGTTTCTTCGATCTGAGCCTTGATCTGCGAAACGCGGCCTTCGATGTCGCTCTTCTGGCCAGCACCGTCGACGATCGTGGTGTTTTCCTTGGAGATCGAAACCTTCTTCGCACGGCCGAGCATGTCGAGCGTGACGTTTTCGAGCTTGATGCCGAGGTCTTCGGAGATCACGGTACCACCGGTCAGGATGGCGATGTCTTCGAGCATGGCCTTGCGGCGATCGCCGAAGCCCGGAGCCTTGACGGCAGCGATCTTCAGGCCGCCACGCAGCTTGTTGACGACGAGCGTAGCAAGAGCTTCGCCTTCGACGTCTTCAGCGATGATGAGGAGCGGCTTGCCGGTCTGAACGACAGCTTCGAGAACCGGGAGCATGGCCTGGAGGTTCGAGAGCTTCTTCTCGTGGAGGAGAACGAAGACGTCGTCGAGGTCAGCGACCATCTTTTCCGGGTTGGTGACGAAGTAGGGGCTGAGGTAGCCACGGTCGAACTGCATGCCTTCGACGACTTCGAGTTCGGTTTCGGCGGTCTTGGCTTCTTCAACCGTGATGACGCCTTCGTTGCCGACCTTCTGCATCGCTTCTGCGATGTCGAGGCCGATCTGACGCTCGCCGTTTGCCGAGATCGTGCCGACCTGTGCGACTTCTTCCGAAGTGTTGATCTTCTTGGCCTTGGCCTGGAGATCCTTGACGACTTCGGTGACAGCGAGGTCGATGCCGCGCTTCAGGTCCATCGGGTTCATGCCGGCAGCAACAGCCTTGGCGCCTTCGCGAACGATCGCCTGGGCCAGAACGGTTGCAGTCGTGGTGCCGTCGCCGGCGATGTCGTTGGTCTTCGAAGCAACTTCGCGGACCATCTGGGCGCCCATGTTTTCGAACTTGTCTTCAAGTTCGATTTCCTTGGCAACTGATACGCCGTCCTTGGTGATGCGCGGAGCGCCGAAGGACTTGTCGATGATGACGTTACGGCCCTTCGGGCCGAGCGTGACCTTTACGGCGTCAGCGAGGATATCGACGCCACGCAGCATCTTTTCGCGCGCGGTGCGGCCGAATTTGATTTCTTTTGCAGCCATTTGAGAAAACTCCCGGGCTCATTGCCCATTGGTTGTCATGAAAAGGTGTGGACGACGGCAGATCAGCCGATGATGCCCATGATGTCGGCTTCCTTCATGATGAGAAGGTCTTCGCCGTTGATCTTGACTTCGGTGCCCGACCACTTGCCGAACAGAACGCGGTCGCCAGCCTTGACGTCGAGAGCAACAACCTTGCCGCTTTCGTCACGGGCGCCCGAGCCAACAGCGACGATTTCGCCTTCCTGCGGCTTTTCCTTAGCGGTGTCCGGAATGATGATGCCGCCCTTGGTCTTTTCCTCAGACTCGACGCGGCGGACGACAACGCGGTCGTGCAGCGGGCGGAAATTGGTGCTTGCCATTAGTCTAATCCCTCGATCAAATGACACTACGGATCGCTCAACGACCCGATGGATGGGTGTTAGCACTCTCTTTTGTCGAGTGCTAGCGAGGCCGAGATAAGGCTGGGTCCGGGACGAGTCAAGGATTGGCCGTTCAAAAAATTTCAGGCGACATGATTATCGGCGGCTGATGACAGGCAACGAACGGCGGCCGGGCCGGAACGTTTGCCTGCCTATTGCATGAAGCGGTCGGAATTTGGGCAGATCCGATATCGAGGATTTGCCTGGTCTCGCTGCCCGATCCGGTTGTTATCATGAGCCTCGGGGTCGGCAGGCCCTGACGCTGATGTCCCGTGGACCGTCTCCTCGGCATGAGGGAGGGGCGGGCGCCGAATCCTTGGGAATGGCGGCGATTTTCTAGGCGCGAGGCTTGTATTCTCGGCCCTTCCTTGCCATGCAAGCCGGAAACCGAGTTTGCAGGAAGCCCGCATGGCCGCAAGGATCAACAGTTTTCGGGAAATCGCAGGGCGCTATGACGTCGTGCTCTGTGACGTCTGGGGTGTTCTCCACAACGGCGTTCAGGCGTTTGCGTCGGCCTGCGAGGCCCTGGCGGAAGCGCGTGCAGCAGGGCTTACGGTTGTCCTCATCACCAATTCTCCCCGGCCAAGCCCCAGCGTCAAGGTACAGATCCGCGGGCTGGGCGTTCCCGATGAAGCCTATGATCGCATCGTCACGTCGGGCGATGTGACCCGCACCTTGATCGCCGCAGCCGACAAGAAGATTTTCTTCATCGGCGCCGAACGCGATCTGCCGTTGCTCGAAGGGCTCGGCACCGAGATCGTCTCGTCGGAAGATGCAGAGACCGTCGTCTGCGCCGGCTTCTACGACGATGAAACCGAAACGCCGGAGCACTATCGCGCGACGCTGACCGGACTTGCCAAGCGCAAGATCCCGTTCATCTGCGCCAATCCGGACCTGGTGGTCGAGCGCGGCCACCGGCTGATCCCCTGTGCCGGCGCCATCGCCAAGCTTTACGAGGAGCTCGGCGGCGAAGCCCGGATCGCCGGAAAGCCCTATATCTCCATCTACCGTGCCGCGCTGACGGAAGCCAAGGCCGTTCGCGGTCCACTCGATCTGTCGCGTGTCATCGCCGTCGGCGACGGTATGCCGACCGATGTCAAGGGCGCCCAGGATGCCGGCTTCGATCTGCTTTACATCAGTGCCGGTATTCACGCGCAAGAATACATGAACGAAAGCCGCACCGACGAGGCGAAGCTTACTGCCTTCCTGAGGAAGGAAGGTGCTTCGCCGAAGTGGTGGATGCCCAGGCTCGCCTGACGGGAAGATCGAGATGACGGTTTTTCATCGCAACGAAACCCGCGACCCGCTGCCCGAGCGTCTGCGTGGCGGCGTTGTCGCCATCGGCAATTTCGACGGTGTTCACCGCGGCCACCAATCCGTGCTGGAGCGAGCGCTGGAAGAAGCCGCGGCACGCGGCGTTCCCGCACTGGTGTTGACCTTCGAGCCGCATCCGCGCACGGTCTTTCGGCCAGACACGCCGGTCTTCCGGCTGACGCCCGCACCGCTGAAAGCCCGTATCCTCGAAGGCATGGGGTTTGGCGCCGTCATCGAATACCCGTTCGATCGCACCTTCTCCGAACTTTCCGCGTCCGATTTCATCCATCGGGTGCTCCTGGAGTGGCTGCATGCCTCGCATGTGGTCACCGGGTTCGATTTCCATTTCGGCAAGGGGCGCGAAGGCGGTCCCGCCTTTCTGATGGCGGCGGGCGGCGAAAACGGCTTCGGCGTCACCCTGGTCGACGCCTTCCGCGATGAGAATGCCTCGGTGATCTCCTCGAGCTTCATTCGCTCGCTGCTCGGCCAGGGCGACGTTTCTCACGCGGCCGGCTTGCTCGGCTATCGCTACACGGTCGAGGCCGAAGTAATCGACGGCAAAAAACTCGGGCGGACCCTCGGCTATCCCACGGCCAACATGCGTCTACCGCCCGAGGTCGAACTTAGAACCGGCATCTATGCCGTGCGCTTCCGCCGGGCTGACGGCTCGCTCTATGATGGCGTTGCCAGCTTTGGCCGGCGTCCGACCGTCGACAGCGACGGCGAGGCGTTGCTTGAAACCTTCGTCTTCGATTTTTCCGGCGATCTCTACGGCGAGGTCTGTTCGGTTTCGTTCTTCGGCCACCTGCGCGACGAGCTGAAGTTCGACGGGCTCGACCCGCTGGTGGCGCAGATCCGAAAGGACGAAGACGAGGCGAGGGCGTTGCTCTCCGGCGTCACGCCCTTGAGCGATATCGATCGCCGGATCAACTTCGCCTAAAGAAATCCGTCGCGCCGAAGCGGCGGACCTTTTCAAAAGGCCGAAAACGCCTTAAACAACCGGCCACCATGACCCGGCACCGTCGACTGACCATCGATCAGCGAATTATTGGCCCGGCTTTCCGCGCGCACTAGGCCGCCGGAAGGTCCGGGATTTCGGCGTTTCCAACGCCTCAGTCATCTCTGGAGCGCCGCGCGTCTCTTGGACACGCTAAGGTAGCTCGAACACTTTGAAGCTGCGCATGATCCTTTTCCGAAAATCGATCCCGATTTCAGGGTTATGCGCCGGATACCGAACCCTTTCGCATGCGCGATGATCCGCGCGGAAAAGACGATTGCAAAGACCATGACAGATACCGCTGAGAAGATCGACTATTCCTCCACCCTCTATCTGCCGCAGACGGAGTTTCCGATGCGTGCCGGCCTGCCGCAGAAGGAGCCCGAAACGGTTTCCCGCTGGCAGAAGATGGGTCTCTACAAGAAGCTGCGTGCCTCGGCCGCCGGTCGCGAGAAATTCGTGCTGCATGACGGCCCTCCCTACGCCAACGGCAACATCCATATCGGCCATGCGCTGAACAAGATCCTCAAGGACGTCATCAACCGCTCGTTCCAGATGCGCGGCTTCGACGCCAACTACGTGCCGGGCTGGGATTGCCACGGCCTGCCGATCGAATGGAAGATCGAGGAGAAGTATCGCGAGAAGGGCCAGAACAAGGACGAGGTCCCGGTTAACGAGTTCCGCAAGGAATGCCGCGACTTCGCTGCGGGCTGGATCCAGATCCAGGCGGAAGAGTTCAAGCGCCTCGGCATTGAGGGCGACTTCGACAACCCCTATACGACGATGAACTTCCACGCCGAAGCCCGCATCGCCGGCGAACTGATGAAAATCGCCAAGATGGGGCAGCTCTATCGCGGCTCCAAGCCGGTGATGTGGTCGGTCGTCGAGCGCACGGCGCTGGCCGAAGCCGAAGTCGAATATGCCGACGTCGAAAGCGACATGATCTGGGTGAAGTTCCCGGTCACCGAAGGCTCGGCAGATCTTGCAGGCACCTTCGTCGTGATCTGGACGACCACACCCTGGACGATCCCCGGCAACCGCGCCATCGCCTTCTCCTCGCGTTACGCCTATGGTCTCTACGAGGTTGCGACTGCAGAGAACGATTTCGGTCCGCAGCCCGGCGAAAAGCTGATCTTCGCCAAACGTCTGGCAGACGAGTCCGCCGCCAAGGCGAAGCTCACCTTCAATTTCGTCCGCGACATCGAGGGCGCTGAACTGGCCGCCGTCACCTGCGCCCATCCGCTGCATGGGCTGGGTGGCGGTTACGCGTTCAAGGTGCCGTTGCTCGATGGCGACCATGTCACCGACGACGCCGGCACCGGCTTCGTGCACACGGCGCCGAGCCACGGCCGCGAGGACTTTGACGCCTGGATGGACAATGCCCGCGCGCTTGAAGCCCGCGGCATCTCCTCGGCAATTCCGTTCACCGTCGACGACGCCGGTTATTTCACCGCCGACGCCCATGGCTTCGGCCCGGACGCCGAAGGTGGCGCCGGCCGCGTGCTCGACGACAAGGGCAAGAAGGGCGATGCCAATGATCGCGTCATCAAGGCGCTGATCGCCCGTCACGCGCTGTTTGCCCGCGGCCGTCTGAAGCATTCCTATCCGCATTCCTGGCGTTCCAAGAAGCCGGTGATCTTCCGCAACACGCCGCAGTGGTTCGTCTACATGGACAAGGGCTTCGGCGACGGCACGACGCTGCGCTCGCGCGCCCTGTCGGCCATCGACGATACCCGCTTCGTCCCCGGCGCCGGCCAGAACCGCCTGCGTGCGATGATCGAGGGACGTCCGGACTGGGTGCTCTCGCGCCAGCGTGCCTGGGGCGTTCCGATCGCGATCTTTGCCGACGAGCAGGGCGAGATCCTTGTCGATGAGGCCGTCAACGCCCGCATTCTCGAAGCCTTCGAGCAGGAAGGCGCCGATGCCTGGTTCGCCGAAGGTGCCAAGGATCGCTTCCTCGGTAATGACCACGACCACGAGAAGTGGCACCAGGTCATGGACATTCTCGACGTCTGGTTCGATTCAGGCTCGACGCATACCTTCACGCTCGAAGATCGTCCGGATCTGAAGTGGCCGGCTGACGTCTATCTCGAAGGCTCCGACCAGCACCGCGGCTGGTTCCATTCGTCGCTGCTCGAATCCTGCGCAACGCGCGGCCGTGCGCCCTACAACGCCGTTGTCACTCATGGTTTCACCATGGATGAGAAGGGCGAGAAGATGTCGAAGTCGAAGGGCAACACCGTCACGCCGCAGGAAGTGATGAAGGATGCCGGCGCCGACATCCTGCGCCTCTGGGTGATGACGACGGACTATTGGGAAGATCAGCGCCTCGGCAAGACGATCATCCAGACCAACATCGACGCCTATCGCAAGCTGCGCAATACCATCCGCTGGATGCTGGGCACGCTGGCGCACGACAAGGGCGAGGAAGTCGCCCACGCCGAGCTGCCCGAGCTGGAAAAACTGATGCTGCATCGCCTGGCCGAACTCGACCAGGTCGTTCGTGAAGGTTATGACGCGTTCGACTTCAAGAGGATCGCCCGCGCTCTGATCGATTTCTCGAACGTCGAACTCTCCGCGTTCTATTTCGACGTGCGCAAGGATGCGCTCTATTGCGACGCACCGTCGAGCCTTCGTCGCCGGTCGGCGCTTGCGGTGATCCGCAAGCTGTTCGATTGCCTGGTGCTGTGGCTCGCGCCGATGCTGCCCTTCACCTGCGAAGAAGCATGGCTGTCGCGCAAGCCTGACGCTGTCTCGGTCCATCTCGAGCAGTTCCCGGCGATCCCGGCGGAATGGAAGAACGACGCCCTCGAGGCGAAGTGGGAAAAGATCCGCGCGGTGCGCACGGTCGTGACCGGGGCGCTTGAAATCGAGCGTCGCGAGAAGCGTATCGGCTCGTCGCTGGAGGCGGCTCCCGTCGTCTACATCGCCGATCCGGAGCTGTTGAAGGCGCTCGAAGGCGAAGACTTCGCCGAGATCTGCATCACGTCGGCGATCACCGTCGAGGCGGGCGAGGGCCCTGCCGACGCCTTCCGTCTGCCTGAGGTCGCCAAGGTTGGCGTCGTTCCGGAGGCCGCCGTTGGCCGCAAGTGCGCCCGCTCCTGGCGGATCACGACCGATGTCGGTTCGGATGCACTCTACCCTGAGGTGTCTGCCCGCGATGCCGCCGCCCTGCGGGAACTTGGCTTCAAGGCTTAAGGGATCATTTACCGGATGAATTGCGCTTACCGCATTCATCCGGTAAAACCTGCCCGAAATTTGGCGGATTTATCCGCCATGGCGCTGAGTGGCCGCGCACGTGACGGTGGCCGGCTAGAAGGAATTTCATGGAAATGACGCGAGAGTTGCGACTGTTTGCTAGCGTTGCCGCCATTATGACGAGCGGCCTGGTACTTTCCGGCTGCATCGGCGGTCCGACCTACGGCACCGACAAATCGGCTGGCGAGCAGTTGATCGACGATCTCGGAAGCGCTGTGAGCTTTACCCCGACGAAGCGTGATCCGGTCAAGTACCAGCCGCGCCCCGGCCTGGTGCTGCCGCCTACCGGCCAGCAGACCGCCCTCGTGGAGCCGCAGAAGTCGCTCGCCAGTCGCGAAGCCAATCCGGAGTGGGTCGAATCTCCGGAAGAGGCGCGCAACCGTCTGCGCGAAGAAGCCGACGCCAACAAGGACAACCCAAACTACGTCTCGCCACTCGCAAAGGCCAGCGCCAATGGCCGCCGCCTTTCGGCCAAGGAGCAGCAGCAAGCCTATCGCGACGCGCGCAAGATCGAGATGGGTGCCTACGCCGACAAGCGCCGCTTCCTGAGCGATCCGCCGCTCGAATACCGCCGCCTTCCGGAAGCTTCGGAAGCCGACCTTGGTGAGCCGGAAAAGCTCAAGGAGCGCCGCCGCAAGAAGGAAGCGCAGATCAAGAATTCCGGCAGCAAGTGGTACTGGCCCTTTTAAACCATGACGATCAGCATTCGCGACGCGCGACCGGAAGACGCGGAAACCATCCTGCGCTTCATCACAGAACTGGCCACCTACGAGAAGGCGCCCGACGAAGTCGAGGCGACGGTCGAGCAGTTGCAGGCCTCGCTCTTTGGCCCGGATGCGCTCACCCGTGCGGTGATCTGCGAGAAGGACGGAAAGCCGGCTGGCTTTGCCATGTGGTTCTACAACTACTCCACCTGGCAGGCGCGCAAGGGGCTTTATCTCGAAGACCTCTACGTAACGCCGGATTGCCGCGGCTCCGGCGCGGGCAAGATGCTGTTGAAGCATCTCGCCAAGATCGCCGTCGAGGAAGGCTGTGGTCGTTTCGAATGGAGCGTGCTCGATTGGAACGAGCCGGCAATCCGCGTTTACGAAGCCGTCGGCGCCGAACCGATGTCGGAGTGGACGCGCTACCGGCTTGCGGGTGCGGCGCTAGAGTCTTTCGCAGCCGGCTGAGAGTTCGCTCACTTAGCGTTTCCCGGCAAAAAAATCCCTGAGAATGTCAGCGGCTTCGCGCTCGGCAAGCCCGGAATAGACATCGGGCACGTGGTGGCATGTCGGCGAGCCGTAAAAGCGCACGCCGCTATCGACCGCGCCACCCTTGGGGTCTTCGGCGCCGTAGTAGAGGCGACGGATGCGGGCAAAGGAAATCGCTGCCGCGCACATGGTGCAGGGCTCCAGGGTGACATAGAGGTCGGCGCCCGTCAGCCGTTCGTCGTTGAGCACCATGGACGCTTCGCGGATCGCAACGACCTCGGCATGGGCGGTGATATCGTTGAGTTCGCGGGTTCGGTTTCCGGCGCGCGCGATGATCTCGCCGTTGAAAACGACGACGGCGCCGATCGGCACCTCGCCACGTTGGCCCGCCTTTTTGGCCTCTTCGAGGGCCGCATCCATGAAGCGTGTCGTATCAGCCATCGCTCAAACAATAATTTCTCTTAACCCACGGGCTCCGACCTGATAGGACAGCCGCAAAAGGCAGGCAACACAAATGACATCCAAAGACAAGCCCACGCGGCCTGGCGGCAAGCCCGCTGGCCGGGACAAGAAACCTCAATTCGCTGGCAAGAAGGCGGCAGCGCCTGAAGCCGGTGCCTCGCGGCCGCCCAAGGCAGGCCCGAAGCCCGCCGCCGCAAGCAGCGACGAGCCGCAGCGCATCTCCAAAATCCTGGCGCGCGCCGGCGTTGCCTCGCGCCGCGATATCGAACGCATGATCATGGAAGGTCGGGTGAAGCTCAACGGCGTCATTCTCGACACGCCTGTTGTCAACGCGACACTGGCCGACAGCATCGAAGTCGACGGAAATCCGATCCGCGGCATCGAGCGCACCCGTCTGTGGCTCTACCACAAGCCGGCCGGACTGGTGACCACCAATGCCGACCCGGAGGGCCGCCCGACGGTCTTTGACAACCTGCCGGACGAGCTGCCGCGCGTTCTATCGATCGGCCGCCTCGACATCAACACCGAAGGCCTGCTGCTTTTGACCAACGACGGCGGGCTTGCCCGCGTGCTCGAACTTCCGTCGACCGGCTGGCTGCGCCGCTACCGCGTGCGCGCCCATGGCGAAATCGACCAGGACGAACTGGACAAGCTGAAGGACGGCATTGCCGTCGACGGCGTGCTTTACGGCGGCATCGAAGCGACGCTCGACCGTGTGCAGGGTTCGAACGTCTGGATCACGATGGGTCTGCGCGAAGGCAAGAACCGTGAGATCAAGAACGTGCTCGGCGCGCTCGGGCTCGACGTCAACCGCCTTATCCGTATCTCCTACGGCCCGTTCCAGCTCGGCGAATTGCCGGAAGGCCATGTGCAGGAAATCCGTGGCCGGACGCTGCGCGACCAGCTCGGCCCGCGCCTGATCGAAGACGCCAAGGCGAACTTCGACGCGCCGCTCTACAACGATCAGTCGGCAACCCTTCCTGGCGAAGCGCCGGAAGGCGAAGCCTCCGACACCCGCAAGCCCGAGCGTGCCAACCGCTGGGAAAAGCCGGAAGACAAGCGCGAGCGCGCGCTTTCCCGTCTTGATACCCGTCGTGACGACCGCCGCGACGGTGGCCGTGGCAAGGATGGGCCGCGTGGTAAGGAAGGTCCCCGCGGCAAGGGTGGCCCCCGCGAAGAGCGCGGCGACGCCAAGTTCGAGGATCGGCCGAAGCGCACGCCGGCGCAACGCGCCCGCACGGCCAATGTGTGGATGGCGCCCGGTGCGCGTCCGCTGGCCGAGAAGAAGCCGAAGTCCGCTGAAGGCGATGCCTCGGCAACGCCGGCCCGTCGCGAGCGCCCGGATGGCGCTCCGAAGACCAAACGCTACGGCCGCACGAAGGATGGATTTGCGACGAAGTCATCCGGCAAGTTCGATCCCGACCGCAAGGGCGGTGCGCCCAGGGACTTCGACCGTCCGGCTTCCGCCGCACCGGTCAAGCGCCGGGATGAAGAGGGCGAATGGATCAGCGCCAGCGAACCCGCACGCCGCGGCAAGGATGAAGGCCGTGATGGCGGCTTCGGCCGGCGCAAGTCGGGCGATGCCGGAGACCGCAGGTCGCGCGATCACGGTGATCGTCCCCCGCGTCGCGAAGGCGGCGATCGGCCGGCCCGTTCAGAAGGAGGACCGCGCAGCTTCTCCGACAAGCCGCGGTTCCCGCGCGCTGAAGGCGACCGGCCTGCACGTCGCGAAGATGGCGACCGCCCACGTGGCGATCGGCCTGCCCGCGCCGAAGGTGGTCCGCGCAGCTATTCCGACAAGCCGAGAACCCCGCGCGCCGAGGGCGATCGTCCGCCACGCCGCGAAGGCGGTGACCGCCCGTTCGGCGATAAGCCTCGCGGTAAGTCCTTCGGTGGCAAGCCATCCGGCGGCAAATCCTTTGGTGAACGCTCGGGTGGTCCGCGTGGCGGCAAGCCCGGTGGCGGAAAACCGGCTGGCGGCGGCGGCAGGCCCGGTGGTGGCGGCCGTCCCGGTGGCGGTGGGCGCCCGGCCGGCGGCAAGCCGCGCGGCAGAGGAAACTAAGCGGTCGTGCGCATTGTCGGCGGAGAGTTCCGTGGCCGCAGTCTGGCTACGCCCAAGTCGAATGATATCCGTCCGACCACCGACCGGACGCGCGAAAGCCTGTTCAACATCCTGAGCCATTCGTATCCGGAGGCTCTCGATGGCACCCGGGTGCTGGATCTTTTTGCCGGCACCGGAGCCGTGGGCCTCGAGGCCCTGTCGCGGGGGTGCCGTCAGGCACTCTTCGTCGAACAGGGCGTCGAGGGCAGGGGTCTCCTGCAGAACAATATCGAGGCGTTCGGCCTGCAAGGTCGCGCCAAGGTCTTCCGCAGGGATGCGACCAGCCTCGGTTCCGTCGGCACGATGGAGCCGTTCCACCTGGTCTTTGCAGATCCACCCTACGCGATGGGATTGGGAGAGAAGGCGTTGGCGTCGGCGGCTCTCGGCAATTGGCTGGTTCCGAATGCCCTTGTCGTGCTGGAGGAGCGTGCCGACGTTCAGCCTGCGCCAACAGCCGTTTTCGAGCGGCTGGACGTCAGGGTGTTCGGCGATACACGCATGCATTTCTACCGCTTCCGTGGCGTCTGACGTCACACTTTTGATTCGCTTGCAAAGTTAGACTGCCGGCTGAACTGAGGTGCAGGTCGATGAAGCAGGACGTTTCCACCGCGGATATTTCGCCGGTCAGCGCGAGCGAACCGTCGGTCGCGCTGGCGCTTGGCGGCGGCGGTGCCCGCGGGCTCGCCCATATCCATGTCATCGAGGCTTTCGACGAGTTGGGCATTCGCCCTGTTGTCATCGCCGGCTCGTCGATCGGCGCCATCATGGGCGCCGGTATGGCGGCGGGCCTCAGCGGCAAGGAAATCCGGGAACACACGCTTGCGACGGTTGGCCACCGCCGCGAGGTCGTCAATCGCCTGTGGCAGTTGCGACCGGCTAGCTGGTCGGAAGCGATGACCAACGGCTTTCGTTTCGGTCAGTTCAACATCGAGCGCGTCTTGAAGGCGTTCCTGCCCGAAGCCATCCCCGCGACGTTTTCAGAACTGGATATTCCGCTCAAAGTTGTCGTTACCGACTACTATGGCCAGACCGAGCACATCTGCGCGACAGGCGACCTGCAGAAGGCGCTGGCGGCGTCCGCAGCCCTGCCTGCGGTCTTCATGCCGGTCAAGATCGACGGCCGGGTGATGATCGATGGCGGCATCTACAATCCCATCCCCTTCGATCATCTTCGCGGCCTTGCTGAGATCGTCGTCGGCGTCGATGTCGTCGGCGGCCCGGACGGTGATGGCGAGACGATCCCCAGCCGCATCGACAGCCTGTTCGGCGCCAGCCAGCTGATGATGCAGTCGATCATCGCCATGAAACTGAAGGAAGGTGCGCCGGATATCCTGCTGCGGCCGGATGTCGGCCGCTATCGGGTGATGGATTTTCTGCGCGCAAAGGAAGTCCTGGCGGCGACCGCCGGCATCAAGGATCAGTTCAAGCGGACGCTTGAGGAGCGAATGAAGGTGGCCGGCGTCTCCGGATAAGGCTGTCGGCCGGTCGCCGTTTCTGTTAGAGCGACAGAGCCGCAGAAACGCTCTATCTCCCTATTTTAACACATTGCCTGACGGAAAACCGCTTCGCCTTTTCCTGGAAATGTTCTAGGCGCTTTCCCGCTCGTCAGCCGGCAATCCCGGCAGGATGCTCTCGCCCGTTTCCGAGGAATGATCGACGTCGCGCTTGGGCTTGACCAGCGGCTCGGGACGCACGGGCTGCGAATGCAGCATGTCGCGCCCGGCGGTGATGCCCTCTGCCTCCTGCAGCACCAGGCGGGCCTCGTCGCGCTTGCGGATATCGTCCATGATGGCGAGCGCCTCTTCGTTGCCGACGCCCAGCGCCTCCAGCGTCTTTCGACCGAAGAGCAGGCCGGACTCGAAGGTTTCGCGCAGCTCGTAGTCGACGCCCTTCGCCCTCAGTTCGAGCGTATGCAGCCGGTCGTAGGATCGCGCGAAGATACGGGCGTCCGGATATTCGGCCTGAACCAGATCGACGATCCGGTCGGTCGTTTCCTTCTTTTGCGTGCAGATGGCGATGAGCTTCGCCCGCTCGATGCCGGCGGCACGCAGCACGTCGAGCCGGTTGCCGTCGCCGAAGTAGATCCGGAAGCCGAAGGTCGCCGCCTGGCGAACACGCGCGGCCGAGTGGTCGATGATCGTCACGTCGCGACCGCCGGCAAGCAGGATCTGCGCGGCGATCTGGCCGAAACGCGAAAAGCCGATCATCAGCACGTCGGCATCAGCACCTTCGAAGTCCTCCTCCATTTCGTCGGCCATCTCGTCCTGTTCGCGCATGAGGCGCGGGGCGAGCATGGAGGCGATCGGGGTCAGCGCCATCGAAAGCGTAACGATGGCGACGAGCAGCGATGCGCTGCCCGGCGAGAAGACGCCAGCGACCGCTCCAGCAGTAAACAGGACGAAGCCGAATTCGCCGCCTTGCGGCAAGAGCAAGCTGACGCGCACCGCATCGTTGTGATGCGAGGCGGCCAGGCGGCAGAGCCAGTAGAGGATGAAGCTCTTCACCAGCATCAGCAGAGGTACGGCAACAATGATCACCAGGTAATTGTCGATGATCACGTCAAGTTGCAGCGACAGGCCCACGGCCATGAAGAACAGGGCTTGCAGGATGCCGCGAAAGGGCTCGATATCGGCCTCAAGTTCATGGCGATAGGAGGATTCTGCCAGGAGCACGCCGGCAAGGAAGGCGCCCATGGCCATGGAAAGGCCGGCCATCTGCATCAGCGTTGCCGCTCCCATGACCACCAGCAGGGCGGCGGCAATCATCACGTCGCGCGCGCCGGTTCGGGCGATGATCTGGAACAGTGGGTTGAGTAGATAGCGGCCTGCGGCCACAAGGACCGCAACCGCTGTGATGGCGATGGCAAAGTCTTCGAGTGGCGGCGTCGTATCCTCCGGCGCTTGCGCCGCCAGAAGCGGGATCAGCGCAAGCAGCGGGACAATCGCCAGATCCTGCAGCAGAAGGATCGAGAAGGCGCGTTGGCCGAAGCGCGTATTGCGGTCGTTGCCCTCATCGAGAATCTGCATGGCAAAGGCCGTGGACGACAGCGCTAAGCCGAAGCCGGCGACGATGCTTCCGGCATGATCGAGCAGTCCGGTCAGGGCGATCCCGTAGGACAGGACCACACCGGTGATGAGGACTTGCGCCGTGCCGAGACCGAAGATGTCGCGCCGCAGCTGCCAAAGCCGCGACGGCTTCAGTTCCAGCCCGATGATGAAGAGCAGGAAGACGACGCCGAGTTCGGAACCGTGCAGGATCTCTTCGCCATCGGTGATGCTCTGGGCAACCGGGCCGATCAGGATCCCGGCCGCGAGATAGCCGAGGATCGTGCCAAGCCCGAGACGCTTGAACAGTGGCGCCGCGATGACTGCGCCCCCGAGCAATATCAACGCCTGGGAGTAGATGATCGGGGTCGTCGTCATGCTGATTGCTTTCGATATGGCCTCGTCCTGCCCAGGCAGGCAGAGGTTTCGGCGGGAGTGTCATTGCAGTGTATGGGGCAGTGTATGGGCGGGAATCATGCCAATGCCCTTGATGCATGCTTCAGTGCACAATAAATGGGGCAGGAATGAAAGGCCACATCATGTCAGAAACGATCGATTCCGCCTCCCTCGAAAAACGCGCCGCCGAACTGGTGGATCTTGCCCGCAAGGCAGGTGCCGACGCCGCTGACGCCGTCGTCGTTCGCGGGCGCTCCCGTTCCGTCTCGGTTCGCCTCGGCAAGGTCGAAGCAACCGAAGCATCCGAAAGCGACGACTTCTCGCTGCGCGTCTTTGTCGGCAACCGCGTCGCCAGCGTTTCGGCCAATCCCGGGTTCGACCTGAAGGTGCTCGCCGAGCGGGCCGTGGCGATGGCCAAGGCATCGCCCGAAGATCCCTTCGCTTCGCTTGCCGATCCGGACCGGCTGGCGAAATGCTACCCGGATCTCGAGCTTTTCGACGATCGCGAAGTTTCGACGGACGCCCTGACCGAGGCGGCACTCGCCGCGGAAGAGGCTGCCCTTGCGGTGTCTGGTGTCACCAACTCCAGCGGCGCAGGTGCCTCCGCCGGCATGGGCGGGCTCGTGCTCGTGACCTCGCATGGTTTCTCCGGCTCCTACATGGCGACCCGCTTCGGCCGTTCGGTGAGCGCGATTGCCGGCGAAGGCACGAAGATGGAGCGCGACTACGACTACGACAGCCGCATCTACTTCGACGAATTGCGTGCTGCCGAAGAAATCGGCCGGCTTGCGGGCGAGCGTGCCGTCGCGCGGATCAACCCCCGCCAGGTGCCGACTGCCAGGAATGTCACTGTTGTTTTCGATCCGCGCATGGCGCGCGGCTTCGTCGGGCATATCGCCGGCGCCATCAACGGCGCATCCGTCGCGCGCAAGACCAGTTTCCTGCGCGATATGATGGGCAAGCAGGTCATGAAGGCCGGCCTGTCGGTGACGGACGACCCCTTGATCGTCCGTGGCTCCTCTTCGCGTCCGTTCGACGGCGAAGGCGTCAGCGGCTCCAAGCTGACGATGGTCGAGGATGGCGTGCTGAACCATTGGTTTCTGTCGACCTCCGCGGCGCGCGAACTCGGTCTTGAGACCAACGGCCGCGGCGTGCGCGGCGGCCCGACGGTCAATCCGGCTTCCACCAACCTGGCGCTCGAACCGGGTTCGGTTTCACGCGAAGACCTGATCCGCAGTGTCGGAACCGGCTTCTACGTGACCGAGCTGATCGGCCAGGGCGTCAATATGGTGACCGGCGAATATAGCCGCGGCGCCTCAGGCTTCTGGATCGAGAACGGTGAGCTGACTTTTGCCGTGTCCGAGGTCACGATCGCGTCCAACCTCAAGCAGATGTTCATGGCGATCACGCCGGCCGACGACATCGACAGGAAGTTCGGCGTTGCCGCACCGACACTCGCCATCGAAGGCATGACGCTCGCCGGCCTCTGAGCTGCTGACGTCGATGCCATGACAAAAACGTTCGGCCGTATGCCGACGCATAAGGATTTGAATGTCAGACAAAGCACCATCGATCGCGACGTGGAAGGAGGATCTGGATCTGATCCTTTCCGCCGCGATCGCCGCCGGCGAAACGGCTTTGACTTACTTTCGGAACGAGCCCGATGTGCGCTGGAAAAACGAGGGGCGTTCGCCGGTCAGCGAGGCCGATATCGCCGCCAACGACATCCTTAGGGACCGCCTGCTGGGCGCCCGGCCGCACTACGGCTGGCTGTCGGAAGAGACGGACGACGATGAGAGCCGTCTCACCCGCGAAACGGTCTTCGTCATCGACCCGATCGACGGTACCCGCGCCTTCATCGCCGGCAAGGATCTCTGGTGCGTCAGCGTCGCTGTCGTCCACCGTGGCCTGCCGGTTGCCGGTGTGCTCTATGCGCCGGCGCTCGACGAGCTGTTTCAGGCAACCGTGGATGGTCCGGCGCTGAAGAACGGTGCGGGCATTCGCGTGCGCGACGTCCACGATGGCGAAGCGCTGCATGTGGCGGTCGCCGAAGACGTCGTCTCGGCCCTAGCACCGTCCTATCGCAACGGCATCGTGCGGGTACCGCATGTGCCTTCGCTCGCCTACAGGCTGGCAATGGTTGCGGACGGGCGGATCGACGGCACGGTGGTCAAGAAGAACTCACATGACTGGGATCTCGCCGCCGCCGACCTCATCCTCGAAAGGGCGGGCGGGGCGCTCAATACGCTTGAATCTCGGGCCCTGTCCTACAATCGCCCCAATGTCGTTCATGGGCTTCTTTGCGCGGCGTCGAAGGCGACGTTGCCGGGATTGCTTGCTGCCTCAAGGACCCTTGAGGGCCATTGACCTTTCTGGCCGAATGCCGCAAACCAACGCCCATACCCTAAAAAAAATGGAACTCCAATGGCTCACGACTCCGAGAAGAAACAACGTCTGCATTTGGTCTTTGGTGGTGAACTGACCACTCTCACCGATGTTCATTTCCGTGACCTGGACAAGCTCGATATCGTCGGCATTTATCCTGACTACGAAAGCGCCCACATTGCCTGGAAGTCGAAGGCCCATATGACCGTCGACAACGCCCATATGCGTTATTTCATCGTTCACATGCATCGCCTGCTCGATCCGGAAAACGATTGATGCCGATGCCTTGGGCATGCGTGGCGCGTTCCCGCGCGCGCGCTGCGTCTGACCTTCGCCCGAGCTTTCCATTGGGCTGGGGATTGAGGCCATGAGCAGCTTTCGCGCCCGGCTGGCGCTCTCCAGCTATCGCTGGATTGGTTCGGCGATCTATCCGTTCGTGTGGTCCTATCTTGCCCTGCGCGCTGCGAAGGGCAAGGAGGACCCGGCGCGCCGCCGCGAGCGTTACGGCCATGCCAGCGTGCCGCGTCCGCAAGGTCCGCTCGTCTGGTTCCACGCTGCAAGCGTCGGAGAGACCAATGCGGTCATCCCGCTGATCAAGGAAATCCATCGCCGCGGTATCAATGTCGTGCTGACGACCGGCACGAAGACGTCGGCGCGGGTCGCGGCTGGGCGTCTGGGCGAGGCGGTCATTCACCAATACGTGCCGCTCGATTTCAAGCCGGCGGTCAATCGTTTCCTCGAATACTGGCAGCCGGATCTGGCCATCATCGCCGAATCCGAGATCTGGCCGATGACCATCCTGGAACTTGGGCGACGCCATATCCCGCAGGTTCTGGTCAACGGCCGCCTGTCCGACCGCACATTCGCCCGCTGGAAGAAACGGCCGGCGCTCGCCGATGCACTGTTTGAGAACCTCGCGCTCGTCATCGCCCAATCGGATGTCGATGCCGAGCGGTTTCGCACGCTCGGTGCTCTGCCGGTAATGGTATCGGGTAACCTGAAGGTCGATACCGACGCGCCGCCGCACGACCCGCAGGCGTTGAAGGAATATCGCCAGCAGATCGGCACGCGCAAAACCTGGGCGGCGATCTCGACCTTCGACGGCGAGGAAAATGCTGCCGGCGTCGTGCATCGTGCCCTCAAGGAGCGCACCGGTCTGTTGACCATCGTCGTGCCGCGGCACCCCGAGCGCAGCGATGCGATCGAGGCGGCGCTAACGGCCAAGGGGCTGAAAGTTGCGCGTCGCACCCGTCGCGATCCGCTGACATCAGACGTCGATATTTTCCTTGGCGACACGATCGGCGAGATGGGGCTCTATCTGCGCCTGACCGAGGTGGCCTTTGTCGGACGCTCGCTGTTTGCCGAAGGCGGGCAGAATCCGCTGGAGCCGGCAATGCTCGGCTGCGCCGTTCTTTCGGGTGGCAACGTCCAGAATTTCCGCGAGACCTACCAGATGCTCGCCAAGAACGGCAGCGCCAAGATCGTCCGCGATACCGAGATGCTGGCAAAGGGCGTCAACTACCTGCTCGCCAACGACGACATGCGTCGTTCGATGATCGATGCCGGCCTCGAAACCGTGCAAGAGATGCGCGGAGCGCTGTCGGCGACGATGAAGGGGCTCGAGCCCTATATCAATCCGCTCGTCGTCAAGGCGCGGCTCGAACCGCGCAACGACATCTGACCACACCGGGAGACGCAAGATCACCATGAGCGCACCGACAGCCATCGCCGGTATCCTGTTCGACAAGGACGGAACGCTGCTCGACTACGCCAAGAGCTGGGTGCCGGTGAACTACGAACTGGCGAAGATCGCAGCCAAGGGCGACGAGGGCCTGGCCCGCACCCTGCTCAAGGCCGGCGGCATGGATCCGGACACCGGCCATGTGTTGCCCGACAGCCTGCTTGCCGCCGGCAACACCGTCGAGATCTCGACCGGGTTCGTCACCGCCGGTGCGCCGTTTACCGTGGAAGCGTTGACGACGCTGCTTGACGGGTTGTTTGCCCGTTCTGCCGAGTACGCGGTACCGGTCACCGACCTCGGGTCGTTCTTCGCCGGTCTGCATGCCAAGGGCTATCGCCTGGGTGTCGCATCCAGCGACAACGAGCGCTCGATCCGCGAAACCGCCAGACGCTTTGGTTTCGACGGCTATCTGCATTACGTCGCCGGCTACGACAGCGGCTACGGTGTCAAGCCCGAGCCCGGCATGGTGCTCGGCTTCTGTGCCGCGACGGGGCTTGATCCGCAGCAGGTCGTGGTCGTCGGCGACAACAATCACGACATGCACATGGGCCGCAACGCCGGCGTCGGCATGACCGTCGCAGTGCTGACGGGCACCGGCTCGCGCCAATCGCTCGCCGATGCCTCTGACCATTGCCTGGCTGATATCACCGAGCTTGAAGCCGTTCTCTAGGTTTTGCCGAGCTGTATTTCCTTCGTTGCCGCTCTCACGAGTTTCAAGCATGGTCCTATGATCGCCAGAGGACCGATAAAGTCAACGCCGAGAGATAGAGCCCGAAGCCGAATGCCGCATGTGCGAGCAGGCTGCGCAGGCGGGCAATGTTGGGGCTCGGCGTTTTCGAGGCCGCGATGCCCGCGCCCATACCCGGCTGCATCAGGAAGAACGGTGCGACCACGGTCGCGAGGCCGACAATGAGTGCCGGGACAAGCGTCGGCCGCTCCGCCCAGTCAGTCCCCCAGATCAGCAACAGAAGTCCGGCGAAGACTACGCCGATCGCATAATGTGCAGTCCAGCCGATCAGCCGCTCGCTACGGACGGGTGCCGCTGCTGCGATACGCTGGTGCAGGAAGCGGCCCTGCGGAAAATGTCCGATCCAGCGGCCCACCATGCCGTAGTCCAGGGAAGGTATGCCGAGCAAACGTTTCACCGCCACCGCCCAGAGATCCATGACCGCAGTCGCACCGATCCCGATCAGGATGGCCTGCAACACCAGATCCTTTTCCATATTCGTATCCTCTCACATCATCTTCATGGCCGCTGCATCGACAGATCGCGCACATGCGGGCGTTCGATCTGTCATCTGACAAGTCAAAGCATCATTCAATTGAGTAATTGAATGAGTCATGGAGAAATGCTAGGCTTCTGTCAATGACCGACCTTCAACTCCATATCTTCGAGGAATTTGCCGAGCTTGCCCGCACGCTTGCGAGCCCCCAGCGCCTGCTCCTGCTCGAGCATATCGCCCAGGGCGAGCGCTCGGTGGAGCGTCTTGCTGAGCTCGCCGGCCTGAGCATCGCCAACGCGTCGCAGCATCTGCAGCAGTTGCGCCGCGCCGGTTTTGTCGAGACCCGGCGGGATGGCAAGCGCGTGCTTTATCGGCTGGGTGCCGGCCCGGTGATCGGCCTGCTCTCGGCCCTGCGTCAATATGCCGAGCACAATCGCGCTCAGATCCGCGAACTCGTCGCCGATCGCCTCGACCGACCGGACCGCCTCGAGGCGATTTCGCGCGAAGAGTTGCTGCTGCGGATGCGGGGAGGGGACGTCACGCTGCTGGATGTGCGGCCGCAGGACGAATTTTTGTCGGGTCATCTTCCCGGTGCGATCAATATTCCGATTGCGGAACTCGAACGACGCCTTGCCGAACTGCCTGAAGGAGGCGAGATCGTCGCCTATTGCCGCGGGCCTTACTGCGCCTTGTCGTTTGACGCGGTGAGGGTTCTGCAAGGCAACGGCTTTACCGTCCGCCGGCTTGAGAGCGGGTTCCCGGATTGGAAAGCAGCCGGCCTTGCTGTGGAAAGCCGGGACCTCAGCTAGACGACAAGTCTGACGCAACAGGCATTGTCTTGTGCCGCTTGCCTTTTTCCGCGTTCTGACGTTTTTTGTCGGCAGTTACGCCGTCGCCGGTTTTGGCCAGCGGCAGCCAAGATGTGCATCGTCCTTCCCGGAAGGACCAGACGGGGCCACGGAAACAAAGATGGTATCGGAAGCGCCGCCGTTCTGGTGGACAAAGGCGGATTGGCGTGCGCGGGCTTTGTGGCCGTTTTCCTGGATCTATGGACGTATCGCCGGCCTGCGCATGGACCGCGCTCGCCGAGCGTCCGTTCCGGTCCCGATCATCTGCATCGGCAATTTCACGGTCGGCGGCGCCGGCAAGACGCCGACGGCGATCGCGCTTGCGCGCGCCGTCAGGGCCAAAGGCCTGAAGCCGGGTTTCCTCAGCCGCGGCTATGGCGGTTCGCTTGATGTGACGACGATCGTCGAGCCTGAACACCACAGGGCACGCGATGTTGGCGACGAGCCGTTGTTGCTGGCGCGCGAGGCGCTGACGGTTGTGTGCCGTCGCCGCGTCGATGGTGCCCGCCGGCTGGTGGCCGAAGGCGTCGATATCATCATCATGGACGATGGTTTCCAGAGCGCGCGGCTGGCCTTCGATTTTGCGCTGCTCGTCATCGATTCCCGCCGCGGCATCGGCAACGGTTACCTCGTGCCGTCAGGCCCGGTGCGCGCGCCGATTTCCAATCAGTTGCGCCATGCGACCGCGCTGTTGAAGATCGGCAACGGCGCCGAGGCGGATGCCTTGATCCGTCGCGCCGCCCGGGCCGGCAAGCAGGTCTACCAGGCGGAGGTCGTGCGGCTCGACGACGGCTCGCTGAACGGCGTGAGAGTGTTGGCCTGGGCCGGTATCGCCGACCCGGAAAAATTCTATCGCACCGTACGGGAAACCGGCGCCGTCATCGAGGAAACCCGCAGCTTCCCCGACCATCATCATTTCTCAGAGGACGAGATATCGGACCTTCTCGACCGGGCCGCAGCACTCGGCTGCACGCTCGTGACCACGGCCAAGGACATGGTTCGCCTGGAGCCCGGCCACGGCCGGGCAGCGGAACTGGCTCGGGCAAGCCGGGTGATCGAAATCGACGTGCACTTCGACGATCCGTCGGCACCGGCAAAGATCGTGACAACCGCGCTGTCGGCCGCGCGCACCCGCAAGCTGCGGGAAGCGGAACAGAAGTAAGGCTGGATTTGGCCGTTAGAGCGTTTTTGTCGCCAGCGGAGCCATGGGAAGGCCCTCCTGACGGAAAACGTTAGCGGCGCTGGTTCGGCAGGGCGCCTGCGCGCTTTTCCGCTTCGAGCGAGGCTTCCGCGTCGACATAGGGCTGCTGACGGGCAACGCTCCAGTAGCGCAGTTCGTCCACGGGAATGGTCTTGCCCGTCATCGCGCAGATGACATGCGAGCCAGCAAGGACGATCTGAAAGTCGCCGTCGAGATAACGGACCTTCGCTTCGCGCGAGGCGCTTCCTTCAAACCGGTTCATCATTTTCTGGGCCTGTTCCGTCTTCGTGGTCTGCTGTCTGATCTAGCCCGACGCCCGGTAAAATGCCAGTGCATTTCGCCGCGCCGGACCGCTCCCGGCATCAGCTCCTGCCGAACAGTCGCTCGATGTCGGAGAGCTTCAGCTCGATATAGGTCGGCCGGCCGTGATTGCATTGGCCAGAGCCCGGCGTTGCTTCCATCTGGCGCAACAGTGCGTTCATTTCCTCAGTCCGCATGCGGCGGCCGGAGCGGACGGATCCATGGCAGGCCATGGTCGCGGCGAGATATTCAAGCCGGCTGGCGAGCCCGTTGGCCGTGTCCCATTCGGCAATCTCGTCGGCGAGCTGGCGCACGAGGCCGGCGGCATCCATCTCGCCCAGCATGGCCGGCGTTTCCCGCACTGCGATGGCGCCAGGTCCGAAGCGCTCGATGCCGAGGCCGAGGCGACCCAGTTCTTCCGCATGCGTCATCAGCCGGTCGCAATCGTCTTCGGAAAGATCGACGATTTCCGGGATCAGCAGCGCCTGGGCGGCGACAGGCTTCGAATGCAGCGCCGTTCGCATGGTTTCGAAGACGAGACGTTCGTGGGCGGCGTGCTGGTCGACGATGACAAGGCCGTCCTGCGTCTGCGCGACGATATAGTTTTCGTGAAGCTGGGCGCGCACGGCGCCGAGTGGAAACGATTGCGGCGCCAGCGCGTCCGCAACGGTCCGGTCAGGCTCTGCCAAAGGCGACGCCGTGCGGGCCGAGGGTGCGGAGAAGGCAGAAAAGCTTGCCTGCGGCGTCTCGGACAGGCCGCGCACGATGGTCTCGAAATGCGTCGGCCGGTAGGGCGAGGTTTCCGCGCTCCAGGGCTGACGCGGCCGGAACTGCTCGGCGCGGAACGCCTGCATCATTCCGCTCGCTCCGGTCGTCGATGCCCGGTCACCCTCGCGGGCCAGGGCCTCGCGGATGGCACCGATGATCAACCCGCGGATGAGGCCCGGATCGCGGAAGCGAACATCCGATTTCGCCGGATGCACGTTGACGTCGACGAGTGCCGGGTCGAGCGCGATCGACAGCACCGCCACGGGATAGCGGCCATGCGGGATCGTTTCGGAATAGGCTGCCCGAATGGCGGAAAGCAGTTGCTTGTCCTGAACCGGACGGCCGTTGACGAAAACATATTGCTGCAGCGAGTTGCCGCGGTTGTAGGTCGGCACCCCGGCAAAGCCGGTCAGCTGAATGTCCTCGCGCTCGGCATCGATCTCGATGGCGTTGTCGCGGAAATCCTTGCCGAGCACCTGCGCCATGCGGGCGAGCCGGTCGTCGCCCGTCGCCGGAAACTCCAGCGTCGTCCGGTCAGATCCCGACAGCACGAAACGCACCTTCGGAAAGGCGATCGCCATGCGACGCACCACATCCGAGATCGCCGAGGCCTCGGCCTTTTCCGACTTCATGAATTTGAGCCGGGCGGGGGTCGCAAAGAACAGGTCGCGGACTTCGACGACCGTGCCGGTATTGGCGGGCGACGGGCGGACGGGGTCCGTCCTGCCGCCGGCAATGGAAATGACGGCACCCTCGCTAGCGCCTGCCGTTCGAGTGGTGATCGAAAGCCGGGAGACCGATCCGATCGACGGCAGAGCCTCGCCGCGAAAGCCGAGTGTGCGGATATCGAACAGGTTGTCGTCGAGCTTCGACGTGCAGTGCCGCCTGACCGCCAGCTCCAGATCGGCCGGCTGCATGCCCGCGCCGTTGTCGGTGACGCGCAGCAACGTCTTGCCGCCACCGGCGGTGGCGATTTCGATCCGGGTCGCACCGGCATCGAGCGCGTTTTCGATCAGTTCCTTGGCGGCACTGGCCGGGCGTTCGATGACTTCGCCGGCGGCGATCTGATTGATGAGGGTCTCGGAGAGCTGCTTGATGGCCATGCTCTATTTTCCCGGATTCGGCGACGGAACGGAAGTGGAAATACAGCTCTGTCCCCGCCTCGTGCCTTCTATTATTGGGCTTTGGTTGTGCAACCCATTGGTGCACCAAAAAATGAGACGGAGATTTAATTGCCCCTTAATATTCTGCTGCGATTTTCCACAACAACCTGAATGATCACGGGTTTTGTCTTTGGAGCACCGCGGCGTTGCTGGACGTCGTGTCACCCCCGCTCGAAGAGACGCCTTCCAAGGCCATCCCAGCATGTCCCGAAATGAAACCGCCGCAGGGGGCGAGTGAGGACAGCGCAATGAACGATGGGGCGCCGAACGGCGCGGACATCAACAGGATCATTCTTGAGTCGAGCTGCGATGCGCTCGGCTCAGCGATGGTTGTCTGCGGCCGGGACGACACCATCCTCTTTGCCAGCCGCACCATGCTGCAGTACTTCCCCGTTCCCTCCGAGATGCTGTTGCCGGGAACGCGATTGCGCGATTTCCTCGGCGCCGTCTACGACACCGGAGTTCGCCCCGGCACAGTTCCCGAAAACAGCCGTCGTCGGACGAACCGCGAAGACTGGATTGCCGAGCATATGGCGCTGCACTGGCGCGAGCGCTACGAGAATGTCGAGCGCGCCGGCCGCACGCGCTGGGTTTCCATGCGCAAGCGTCGTCTTTCCAACGGTATCGGCATCCTTTCGATCACCGATGTCTCCGACCAGAGGAAGCGTGACGAGCAGTTGCAGACGGACCTCGAGCGGGTCGAACTGACCGAAGAGATCCTGGATGTCCAGCCCAATCCGATCTGCGTCAAGGATCGCAACCTCAACTACATCGCGGTCAACAAGGCGTTCTGCCTAATTCACGATCTCTCGCAGGACGCGATCCTCGGTCGTTCGGCCTGGGATCTGGTCGACAGCGAACTTGCCGAACGTTTCGAGCACTCCGATCGGCGCGTGCTTGAAACCGGCAAGCCGCATTCGGAAGCGGAACATATTGTCCGCGCTGATGGCAGCGACCTCTGGGTTCTCACCCGCAAGTATCGCGTTGGCATGCCAGGCCGCCATTTCGTCGTGACCTGCATGAGCGACGTGACGGATATCGCCGGCTGGTACAATGGCTCCGAGGATGGTTCCGCTCCCTCCGGCGGTCTCCAGATCAACGACTACAGCATTTTTGCGCCGGCCCAGAATTTCTACGATCCGTTCCGCGCGCTGAACGTACAGCAACTGGTCGAGGCGGGCTCGATGATCGAGACCCTTCCGGCGCGCGGTTTGCGCGTTCTGCTTGCCTCTGCCGATCGGCTGACGGAAGATCGGCTGGTTGCGCGTCTGCGCGGCTCGGGCCTTGAAGCCTGTGCGGTGCGCAACCTCGATGAGTTGACCGCCTTCGGCATGGCCGCCGAAAGCGCCGGCGTGAAGCTCGACATTCTGCTGCTGGATGGTGCTTTTCCGGATGGGCAGCATATTCCGGGGGCCTGGCGCAATTGCCCGGTCGTTACCGTCGAATCCGATCAGGATGCTGCCGCTGTTCTGACCGAGGTTTTCCGTGTTTGTGCCGAGCGCCCGCAGGCCTCGCCGCTCCTACAATCGGACTGGTCGATCTCGTTTGAGGACGAGGGCACAGCGTCCGTGCCGGTTTCACAGGTCGACGTCCTCGTTGCCGAAGACAACCAGATCAACCAGTTCGTCTTCACGCAGATCCTGGAAGGGCTCGGCGTCTCCCATCGCATTGCTGCCAACGGTCGCGAGGCCGTCGAACTCTGGCATGAGCTTCAGCCGGCACTGGTCCTCATGGATGTGTCCATGCCTGTCATGAACGGCTTCGATGCGACCGTTGCCATTCGAACAGCGGAAAAGGCGAGAAACGACAGAACGCCAATCATCGCCGTGACCGCTCAGGCCCTCGATATCGATCTGGAGCAGTGCAAGAGGTCGGGCATGGATGATCACATCATGAAGCCGGTTAGCCCCGACATGATCGAGGCCGTGCTGCGAAAATTCATGCCGGTAATGGCCATGCGAACGGCAGGTTGAACGGAATTCGTGTCAACTCGCTAGAATTGGGGATGTCGATGGCAGATCTTGGAGCGAGGCGATATCGGATTGTTAACCCCCGATTGCGATCTTCTGCACCGTATTGCCAAAAAGTGTAGAGCCCCTCCGGAATGCATCGCAGCCCCACAGCCGTCAACGTCGGAACTTCGCCGGAAGCGCACCGCCGCTTCGCGGACCGGCTTGCCTTGTCGGCCGACCGGCACGGACGGGCGGGTTCTTTTGAGATCCAGGGGCTTGGCCGATGATGTCGGGCGAAACTCCCTATCATCGCATCGGCAGGGAGGCTCCGGCTATCGGCGGCTCGGTCGATCTGTTGACCGGGCTCGGCAACGCGCGCCAACTCCGCAAGACCGTTTGCGATCTGGCTGAAGAGCGCGCCAGCGATCCCGCTCCCTTTACCATCGGTCTTGCCAATATCGATGGGTTCAAACCGATCAACGATCTGTTCGGCCCGCGAGCCGGCGACGAGATCCTCTGCCAGGTTGCCCATCGGCTGCAAGCCTGTGCACCTGAAGGCGCGACAATCATTCGCTCCGAGAACGACGAATTCGCTTTCGTCCTGCCGCTCGTCTTCGAGCGCAAGGGTGCGGAGAAAGTCGGGCAGATGTTGAAAGAGGTGCTGTCGGCGCCCTTCGATCTCGGCGATCGCAACGTCCGCCTTTCCGCTTCGTTCGGCTTTGCCGTCTATCCTTTTGCCGGCGAGGTCTTTGAAGACCTGCTGAAGAGCGCCGATACGGCGCTTTATCGTTCCAAGCGCCGCGGCCGCGGCCAGATCACCGTCTATTCCCAGGAAATCGCCCAAGAGATGAAGCGCGCGACGCAGCTCGAACAGGCGCTGCGCAACGCGATCATCGCCAACGAGGTCGACGTGCACTTCCAGCCGATCGTCGATCTGCGCAACGACGCGGTCGTCGGTTTCGAAGCCCTGGCCAGATGGTGCGACGCCGACCTCGGCTATGTCTCTCCAGCCGTGTTCGTACCTTTGGCAGAAGAGCGCGGCTTCATCGAATCGCTGGCCGAGACGCTGTTGCGCAAGGCCGCCCATGCGGCACTCGCCTGGCCGAAGGAGCTGTTCCTGTCGTTCAACCTGTCGTCGGCACAGTTGATGGACCCGGCGACCAGCACGCGTCTCCTGACGATCATCAACCAGATCGGTCTCGACCCGCGACGGTTGGAACTGGAGATCACCGAGACGGCCGTCATGGCTGACGCGGAGACTGCCCAGAAGATCGTGACTGAGCTTCGGGCAGCCGGCGTGCGCGTCTCGCTCGACGATTTCGGCACGGGTCAGTCGAGCCTTGGGCGCCTTCGCGACTTCTCCTTCGACAAGGTCAAGATCGACCGTGCCTTCGTGTCGCGGATTTCCGCCGACCGGGCCTCCGAGCATATCATCAAGGCGATCGTGTCGATGTGCGAAGGCCTGGAACTTGAGGTCGTCGCCGAAGGCATCGAGGATTTTTCCGAAGCGTTGAAGCTGAAGGCGCTCGGCTGCGGCATGGGCCAGGGCTACTTCTACGGCAAGCCGGCCGACGCTGTCGCGACGATGCGCTACCTCTCGGACCGCTATCGCGGCGTTGCAGCTCAGCTTTAGACCCTGCCGCAATAGTGGGTTTCAGTCCTTGGCGCTCTCGGCCCGGTTTCGCGTACCTTCCGCCAGCAGCCAATCCCTGACCCGTCGCGCCTGACTGTTCAGCTCGCGTGAGCGCGGCCAGACGACGTAAAACGCCAGTCCGGTCTTCAGCACGTGACCGCAGACCGGCACCAGTGCACCGGAGCGAACCTGCGGATCGGTCAGGTGCTCCCAGCCAAGCGCCACCCCTTCGCCTGATAGCACCGCCTGGATCACCAGGACATAGTCGTTGATGGCGAGACGACGCGCCTGAGGCGGGTAGGGAAGGCCGGCGCTGGCGAACCATTCGGTCCAGTCGCAGGCGCGCCGGACCGGTTCTTCCAGATGAATGAGGTTGTGGCGCAGCAAATCGGCAGGTTTGCTTGGCAGTCCATGCTGCTCGATATAGGCGGGCGTCGCCACCGCATTGACGACTTCCTCGGCCAGAAGTGCTGCATGGTAGCGCGGCCAATGGCTCGGATCGCCGCCGCGGATGCCGAGCGGGATCGGCTCCTCGTCGAGGTCGAGATCGCGCACGCTCGTCTGGATCCTCAGATCGATCTCCGGCAGATCCTCGCGCATGCGGTTGAGGCGCGGCAGCATCCACATCGAGGCAAAAGCGGTCGATGCCGCAAGCGTCACATTAGTCTCGCGCCCCTTGGAGCGAATGTCTTCCGCCGACTTCTGGATCCGTGACAGACCGACGGATACGTCGGCGTGGAATTTCTCACCAGCCTCCGTCAATTCGACGGCGCGATGCACGCGGTGGAAGAGCGGTACACCCAGCTGCTCTTCCAGCCCGCGAATGGCGTAGGAGACGGCCGCCTGCGTCATGCCGAGCTCGTTGGCGGCTCGGGTGAAATTCTGATGACGGCCGGCAGCCTCGAACACGATGAGGCTGGTTGCAGACGGGAGCAGGCGGCGTAGATTTTCCATAACTTAGGCTTATCGCATGGCTCAATTTTTTCCAGCGTTACAACGTGATTTTTCGTCAATACCATCACCTCAAATGATGGGAGGACGGCGATGGAAATGGTGGCTGTGGAAGCGGGCGAAGCACCGAGACGGACACGAGGATCAAGGCCGCAACGCGGCGGTGTCAGCGCCAAGAGCCTTGGCGTCCCCTACATCGTCCGCAATATTCCGACCTACGATATCCTGAGCGAAGAAAACCTGCTCCGAATCGAGAAGGTCGCCGACCGTATTCTTGCCGAAGTCGGCATCGAGTTTCGCGATGACCCGGCATCCCTTGATCATTGGAAACGCGCTGGCGCCAAGCTGGACGGCGTGCGGGTGACGTTCGAGCCCGGCATGCTGAAGGAGATCGTGCGCTCGGCGCCGCGCCAGTTTACCCAGCATGCCCGCAACCCCGTCCGCAGCGTCGAAATCGGCGGCAACAATGTCGTGTTCTCGCCAGCCTACGGCTCTCCTTTCGTCACCGATCTCGACAACGGCCGGCGTTACGGCACGATCGAAGACTTCCGCAATCTGATAAAGCTGGCGCAGTCGAGCCCCTGGCTGCACCATTCCGGCGGCACCATCTGTGAGCCGGTCGATGTTCCGGTGAACAAGCGCCATCTCGACATGGTCTATTGCCACATCAAATATTCCGACCGAGCCTTCATGGGCTCGATCACCGCCGAGGATCGCGCCGAAGACTCGATCGAGATGGCGCGCATTGTCTTCGGGCACGATTTCGTCGACGCCAACTGCGTCATTCTTGGCAACGTCAACGTCAATTCACCGCTCGTCTGGGACGGAACGATGACGAAGTCATTGCGCGCCTATGCGCGGGCAAACCAGGCGGCTGTCATCGTGCCCTTCATTCTCGGCGGCGCCATGGGTCCGGTCACCAATGCCGGAGCGATCGCGCAATCCTATGCCGAGACGCTGGCCGGCTGCGCCTTGACCCAGCTGGAGCGCAAGGGCGCGCCTGTTATCTTCGGCAACTTCCTGTCGTCCATGTCGCTGCGTTCGGGGTCGCCGACCTTCGGCACGCCGGAGCCGGCGATCGGCAGCATGGTGATCGGCCAACTGGCACGGCGCCTCGGCCTGCCGCTGCGCTGCGCCGGCAATTTTTCCAATTCCAAGCTGCCAGACGCGCAAGCGATGCAGGAGGGCGTCATGTCGATGCTGTCGGCGGTGCATTGCGGCGCCAATTTCATCCTGCACTCGGCCGGCTTCGTCGATGGGCTGCTCGCGATGTCCTACGAAAAGTTCGTCATGGACACGGATTTCTGCGGCGCGCTGCATTCCTACCTCGCCGGCGTTGTCGTCGATGACAACACGCTGGCCATGGACGCCTTTCTGCAGGTTGGGCCAGGCAGCCATTTCCTCGGATGCGATCACACCATGCGCAATTACCAGACCGCCTTCTGGGATTCGGCCCTGTCCGACAACGAGCCTTTTGAAAAATGGACAGAGGAGGGCGGAACCGACATGGCGGCGCGCGCCAACAGGAGTTGGAAGAAGACGCTGGCCGAATACGAAGCGCCGCCGCTGGACGTGGTGATCGACGACGCTTTGACGGACTATGTTTCTCGCCGCAAGAACGGCATGGCGGACGCCTGGTACTGAGCCGACGCCGAGCCTTCTTTGAGAATGCGCATAACAAGAATGATGCCGTGCCACCGGTCCAGCTCAGCGGACAGGCGGTGCTCAAGGGAACAGAAATGACGCTGCCGAAAGACCCACTGCTCCAGCCTTACCGCCTCAAGCATCTGACGCTCAAGAACCGGATCATGTCGACGTCCCATGAGCCGGCCTATTCCGAAGACGGCATGCCGAAGGATCGCTACCGCCTCTATCATCTTGAGAAGGCCAAGGGCGGCATGGCGCTGACCATGACGGCGGGTTCCGCCATCGTTTCGGAGGATTCTCCGCCTGCCTTCGGCAATCTCCACGCCTATTCCGACGAGATCGTGCCCTGGCTGAAGAAGATCGCCGACGACTGTCATGAGCACGACACCGCGGTGATGATCCAGCTCACCCATCTCGGCCGCCGCACCGGCTGGAACAAGGGCGACTGGCTGCCGGTTCTCTCAGCCTCGCCGGTGCGCGAGGCCGCGCATCGGTCGTTTCCAAAGGAGATCGAAGACTGGGATATCGAGCGCATCGTCGGCGACTATGCGACAGCCGCCGCCCGCATGCAGGCCGCCGGCCTTGATGGTATAGAGCTTGAGGCCTACGGCCATCTGATGGACGGCTTCTGGTCGCCT
Organism: Ensifer sp. ENS11; assembly: GCF_014851895.1. NCBI lineage: Bacteria > Pseudomonadati > Pseudomonadota > Alphaproteobacteria > Hyphomicrobiales > Rhizobiaceae > Ensifer > Ensifer sp. ENS11. The sequence continues at coordinate 808,536 of NZ_JACVAN010000001.1, forward strand.
GCCACCAACCAGCGCGACGACGACTTCGGCGGCTCGCTCGACAACCGCCTGCGCTTTACCCACATGGTGCTCGACGCCATCCGCAAGTCCGTCGGGCCGGATTTCATCGTCGGCATGCGCATGGTGGCAGACGAGGATTGGGAGAAGGGGCTTTCGAAGGAAGAAGGCATCGAGATCGCCCGCCGCCTGGCAAACTCCGGCAAGGTCGATTTCCTCAACATCATCCGCGGACACATCGACCATGATGCGCCGTTGACCAAGGTCATCCCGATCCAGGGCATGGCCGCCTCGCCGCATCTCGATTTTGCCGGCGAAATCAGGGCGGCGACCAAATTTCCGGTTTTCCATGCGGCCCGCATCGCCGATGTCGCCACCGCACGCCACGCGATAGCCGAGGGCAAACTCGACATGGTCGGCATGACCCGTGCCCATATCGCCGACCCGCATATCGTCCGGAAAATCGAAGAGGGCCGGGAAGCCCAGATACGCCCCTGCGTCGGCGCGACCTACTGTCTCGATCGTATCTACGAGGGTGGCGGCGCACTCTGCATTCACAATGCGGCGACTGGGCGCGAGGCGATCGTGCCACACGTCATCTCCAGAAGCGAAGGGCCGAAGCGAAAGGCCGTCGTCGTCGGTGCCGGTCCGGCCGGCCTTGAGGCGGCGCGTGTGCTTGCCGAGCGCGGCCATGTGGTCGAGATCATCGAGGCTACCGGCGAGGCGGGCGGGCAGATTCTGCTTGCCCAGCGCAATCCGCGGCGCAAGGAACTGATCGGCATCGTCGACTGGCGGCTGTCGGAGCTGGAGAGGCTTGGCGTGCCGATCCACTACAACGTCTTTGCCGGCGTCGACGATGTTCTGGAGCGGTCGCCCGATCTTGTCGTCGTTGCTACCGGCGGCATCGCCCAAAACCCGGCTCTGGAGGCGGGGGACGAACTGGTTGTCTCAAGCTGGGATATCATCGCCGGTGCGGTGAAGCCGGAGGGACCCGTGCTGCTCTATGACGACAACGGCGCCCATAGCGGCATGACTGCGGCCGAATTGATTGCGCGCGCTGGCGTCGAGCTCGAGATCATCTCGCCCGAGCGCATGTTCGCGCCCGAAGTCGGCGGCATGAACCATGTGCCTTACGCCAGGGCGTTTGCAGATCACAATGTGCGTGTGACGATCAACACCCGCCTCCGGTCGGTTCGGCGGGAAGGCAATGGGCTGGTGGCGACGCTCGGTTCCGATTTTTCTGACACGGCATCGAGCGAACGCCGGGTGGCGCAGGTGGTGGTCGAGCACGGCACCGTGCCGATGGACGATCTCTACCGCGAATTGAAGCCGATTTCTCGCAATCTGGGCGCCGTCGACTACAAGGCGCTGCTTCGCGGCGAAAACCCGATCCCACTGCGCAACCCGGGCGCCGGCTTCGACATGTTCCGCATCGGCGATGCCGTCGCCAGCCGCAACATCCATGCCGGCATCTATGATGCGCTGCGCTACGGCGTGCTTTTCTGAACAAAACGAGCGGCGGTGAAAGCACCGCCGCTCCATCTTCTGGTCGTCTAACGATCCAGCTTACTGCTGGGTACCCTCAGCCGGTGCCGGCTGCATCGGGGTAGCCGGTGCCGTTCCGGTGGTCGAGGAGGTCGTCGACGTGTCAACCGGCTGGTTGGCGAGCTGTTCGGCGACCTGCTGCGCCTTGGTCTTGAACTCGGGAGCCGCCTTCAAGGTTTCGGCGGTTTCCGTCGTCGTCAGCTTCAAGGCATCCGTATTGGCCTGTTCGGAGATCTGAATGCGATCGAACGGGACCGCAACGTTCTTCTCACCGAGGCCCAGGAAGCCGCCGACACCGATCACAGCAGCTACAACGCCGCCATCCTTCTTGATGATCAGGTCGTTAATCTCACCGACATTTTCGTCGCCGGCATTATAGACGGTCTGGCCGACATAGGTGCTGGTCGCGATCTGGTCACTGGCCTGTTCGGTCAGGTACGTTCCGTCAGACTGGGCCGTGACAGCAGGTGCTTCGGTGGTTGCCGGCGGTGTCGTCTGCGCCTGGTCTGCAGGTGCTTCGGCACCCGGAGCCGGCTGAATTTCCATCGTCTGCGGCTCGGCCGGCTTAGGCTGGGTGGCGTCCTGAGCGAAGGTCATCGGCGCGAACGCAACACTCGCGATAAGCGCACCGGCCGCAACGGAAGATACAAGTTTCTTGGTCATCTCAAACTGCCTTTCCTTGACGTTGTCGATCAAGGCGCGGTCCTGATCGTCGCCAGGTTTCCACCGCACCGGTGATACCAAAGCAACGCCTGGCGGCAGAAACGGTTCCAGAAAAATTCGACTGATCGCGCCGGAATTCTGGCAGTCATGCGCCAAACTTCTATGGTCGCAGATCAATATCGCCGGTGGTCGTCGCTCACCTTTCGGCAGATATCGGAGCGTCATCACTCCGGCTATGTATTTTAGTGGTTTATTGAGTTCTGCTTTACATTCATACAATATTGAGTGTTCTTGCCTATACTTGCTGAAGACGGGATGGAGCATTCTTCGTGGATATTCCATCCTGTTGATCTGGACGGTTCCCCATGTTTCTGCCACGGCGATTTCTCTCCGTTTCCCTGCTTTCCGTTTTGGTGATGGTCGGCCTTGTCGGGATCGAGCGCAGCCTGTTCGGCGTGCGCTATTTTTCGGAGCGGATGCCTGAGATCGAACCCTACAATCTTTGGCATGCATGGGTGTCGCTCAGTCTGTCGCTTGCGGCTATTCAGGGGTTCACGCGCGATGCGTCCTGGCTCGGCGCACCCGCGCTTCGGATGGCCTCACGCCGCGAACTGTGGATCTGCATCGCAATGCCGGTCTTTGCAGCCGCGGCGGCCCTTCTTTTCAGCGTCGATGCCGCGATCTTCAGCGCCCTGGCCCGCGAGGACAACATCTTCGAGTGGCTTTCCGCCCTGTTGATCTTTGCCTCAAGCGTGTTCTTCGCGCTGGCGGCCATGGGTCAATTGCGCGCGGCGCGGGGTGAGGCCGATCGCGTCGCATGGCTGGCGGCCGGTGCCGCGGCATCCTTCAGCCTTGTTCTGTTCATCGTCGGCATGGAAGAGATATCCTGGATGCAACGCGTGTTCGGCATTTCCACGCCCGACGCGTTGCTGGGCCTCAACAAGCAGCAGGAACTGAACCTGCACAACATCTCAACCGGTTTCACCGAGCTGCTCTATTATACCGGCAGCTTCGTGCTTTTGACGTTAGCGCCCTTTGTCTGGCTCTACCTTCGCAAGGGTTTCGCGCTCGGGCGGTTCGAAGCATTCACGCCGAGCGTTTTGGTGTTGGCGGCAAGCGCACCGATGGCGGCGTTCAACAGCGACAACTGGAGCATGCTGCCGACCCAGATGATGGTGATGATGACGATAATCATCCTGCTGGTGATCGCCGATCTCGCACTGCGGGGCGGCTTATGGCGGGAATTCACAGTGCTCACCGCCGGCGCGATCCTGATCGTCGCGATCCAGGAACTGTTCGTGCTGCAGGCGCAGGAACTCGTGCGCATCTGGGATCCGACCGAATACAAGGAACTCTTCATTGCGGTTGGTCTCGCCATCTATGGCTATGAGACCTGGTCGCGGCTGCGCTCGTTGGCGCCGGCCACCGAGTTGCTGGTCGGTCGCCGATCGACGGCCGGATAAACGAAAACCCCGCCGAAGGGGCGGGGTTCCACTGCCGTGTCGCTTGGCGCAACAGCTATCCTCAATGGCTTTCGCGCAGAACCTCGCTGCCGCTTCCGCCAACGAGGAAATCCAGGTCGGCGCCCTTGTCCGCCTGCAGCACCGTATCCTGATAGAGCTTGTAGTAGCCGCGTGTCCATTTCTGCTCCGGCGGCTGCCAGGCGGCCATGCGGGCTGCAAACTCTTCCTCGCTGATCATCAGGTTGAGTTCGCCCTTCATCGCGTCGAGCCGGATGCGGTCACCGGTTCTGACGATCGCCAACGGCCCGCCGGCGTTCGATTCCGGGCTGACATGCAGCACGACGGTTCCAAACGCCGTACCCGACATGCGGGCGTCCGAAACGCGCACCATGTCGCGCACGCCCTTTTCGACCAGCCGGCGCGGGATCGGCATGTTGCCGACTTCCGCCATGCCGGGATACCCCTTGGGACCGCAGCCCTTGAGCACCAGGATGGTGTCTTCGGTCACCGGCAGATCCGGATCGTCGATCTTGGCCTTCAGGTCCTCGATCGTCTCGAAGACATAGGCCGGGCCCTCATGCGCCAGCAGATGTTCGCTGGCGGCAGACGGCTTGATGACCGCGCCGTTCGGCGCAAGGTTGCCTTTGAGCACGCGAATGCCGGCTGCCGCACGCAGCGGATTGTCGAGTGGGCGGATGACGTCGTCGTTGAAGACCTCGGCGTCTTCCCAATATCGGCTGATCGGCATGCCGAAGACCGTTGGCGCATCCGCATGCAGCAGATGCTGGATGCGGTTCATGACGGCTGGCAGGCCGCCGGCATAGGCGAGATCCTCGATCAGATACTTGCCTGAAGGCATGCAGTTGACGATGCACGGCACCTGACCGCCGACGCGGTCGAAGTCCTCGAGACAGAGATCGACGCCGGCACGGCCGGCGATCGCCAGCATATGCACGACCGCATTGGTCGATCCGCCGACGGCGGCGTTGGCAATGATCCCGTTTTCGAAATTCTTCTTGGTCAGGATCTTCGACAGGCGCAGATCCTCATGCACCATCTCGACGATGCGCTTGCCCGTCATGTGCGACAGCGCCATTCGGCGCGCATCGACGGCGGGGAGTGCGGCATTCATCGGCAGCGACAGGCCCATCGCCTCGACGATCGACGCCATGGTGGTGGCCGTGCCCATGGTCATGCAGACGCCGGGCGAACGCGACATGCCGCTCTCGGCCGCCATGAACTCCTGAACGCTCATCTCGCCGGCGCGCACCGCTTCTGAAAATTTCCAGACGTCGGTGCCGGAGCCGATGTCCTTGCCCTTCCATTTGCCGTTCAGCATCGGCCCGGAGGAAACGACGATCGTCGGCAGGTCCACCGAAGCCGCGCCCATCAGCTGGCCGGGTGTCGTCTTGTCGCAGCCGCCAAGCAGCACGACGCCGTCGATGCCATAGGCGCGGATTGCCTCCTCGACGTCCATGGCGAGCAGGTTGCGAAACAACATCGCCGTCGGCCGCATCTGCGTTTCGCCAAGCGAGGACACCGGAAACTCGACCGGAAAGCCGCCGGCCTCCCAGACGCCGCGCTTGACGCCCTCAGCCAGAATGCGCAGGTGGCTGTTGCATGGGGTCAGTTCCGACCAGGTGTTGCAGATGCCGATGATCGGGCGCCCGTCGAAGACATGGTCCGGAAATCCCTGGTTCTTCATCCAGGAGCGATGGATGAAACCATCCTTGTGGGTGCCGCCATACCAGTGCCGACTGCGCAGTTCTTTCTTCTTGTCGCTCATTCAAGCTTCCTCCTCACCATGCGATTGATCGCGTGGATGAATTGTATGACTTTTTATTGGCGCTTCGCTACTGCATGTTTCTTTAAAATCCCATTCGATTTAAGGAAAAAACATGCAGCACTTCAAAGTGCTACAGCGACCTTTGCGCGTCTAATAAGACGCGCGGTGCTGTAGGGTTTCCGATCAGAGGCGGAAGGACGGCTCGAACCGGCCGTTGACGCTGACGCCGAGTTCGAAGGTCTTGCCGGCATGCGGATCAGCTGCGCGCGCCGCTTCGTCCAGATCCTGCCAGGCCGACGTCACCAGCATGCGGTCGGCCTTCGCCCCGATGAAGGCCGTGCAGCTCGGCTGCGTCGTCGGCATCGCATAGCGCGTGAGACGCACGCCGTCGGGCCTATAGACGTCGACCGTGCCGCTGCCCCAGCGGGCATTCCAGATCAAGCCGTCGGCGTCGCAGACCGAGCCATCGATGCCGCCGGCCTCGCCGCTGCTGTCGACGAGCAGGCTGGGCTCGCCCGTTGGCAATCCCGTCTCGGCATCGATGTCGACGCGCATCAGGTGGTTGACATCGGTGTCGACGAAATAGGCAACGGTTCCGTCAGGCGAAAAGCAGATGCTGTTGGGAATGGTGATCCGGTCATAGAGCCTAGTCACCTGCGTGCCGGCGACGTGATAGATCGCGCCCGCTCCCTTTTCGGCGCTGCGCCCCATGGTGCCGATCCACAGCGAACCGGACGCATGAACGCGGCCGTCGTTCGAGCGGTTGCCGGGCTTGTCCTCCAGCGTCGTCACGAGGCTGAACGCGCCCGTCTGCGTATCTCTCAGGAACAGCCCCTGGTCGGAAACGATCAGTTGCCGGAGCGGATCGATGACGGCAAGGACGCTGCCGAGGAACGGAAGCGCATGCACGGCCTTGCGGCCGGTTTCGAGGTGCAGTTCGTGCAGTTCCTGGCCCTTGATGTTGAACCACCAGGCGGTGCCGCTGCCGGGGTCGTAGGTTGGGCCTTCCCCGAGGATCGAGGTCGCTCCGCAAAGGATGCTGCCGGCAAAAGGAATACTATCGCTCATCATCGTGCTCCGTAGACGGCGTCGTAGGCCTTGACTGTCGCGACGGCGCGCTTGCCGACGTCGGAGGCACTCATTCCGGGCTTGTAGAGGCTCGATCCGAGCCCGAAGCTTCTGATGCCGATCTTGGCATAGTCGGCGAAATTCTCCTCCGACACGCCGCCGACGGCTGCCACTTCGACATCGGTCGGCAGCACGGTGCGGATCGCGGCGATCCCGGAAGGGCCGAGCACGCTTGCCGGGAAGAATTTGAGGCCGGTTGCGCCTGCCGCAGCGGCCGCGAGCGCCTCCGTCGGGGTGAAGACGCCGGGCATGGTCACCATGCCCTTTTGCGCCGCCAGCCGGATCACTGCCGGCTCGACATTGGGGCTGACCATCAGCCGTCCGCCGACATCGGCAAGCTGTTCGACCTGCGCGGTCGTCAGCACCGTGCCGGCGCCGATCAGGCAGCCCTGCGGCGCCATCTTTACCGCGGTTTCGATCGACCGGAACGGGTCCGGCGAATTGAGCGGGATCTCGATCGCGGTGAAGCCCGCCTCGATCAGCGTGCCGACGACGCCTTCGGTTTCCTCGGGCTTGAGGCCGCGCAGGATGGCGACCAGCGGGTATTTCATCGGCGGAAAGGGGATACGGTTCATATCAGCAGTCTTTCGGTCAGAGGGGCCAGATTGCCTGTGCGGCAGTCGAAAGGCCGGCGCGCACGGCCTCGTCGGCGTCGACGATCCGGGGGCTAAGATTGAGGCTTGCAAGTGCTTCGCGATAGAGCGCACCGAGAGAGCCGGAGGCGACGAGGCAGACGCTATCGACGGTTCCGGCCGCTGCCAGGGCGCCGGCGATCTCAAGCCCGATCAGCGTACCCGACAGCGTCGCCTTGGCGTCCGTCGCCGTCGTGCCGTGCAGCAATTGCCCGGCCCGCACGCCGAACGGCAGGTTGGTGGCGAGCGCCGGGTCGGCGTAGGCCGCCGCGACGGCGGCGAGGAACGCGGGATGGTCGCGGGAAAAAACCTGCGCATCCGCGACCGAATGGCTGAGAATGGAATGCCTGGCGATCACGTCGAACAATTCGCCGGTCATGAAGGTCGAGAAACCGGTGACCTTGCCGCCGTCGAGCCGCACCCATTTGCTGTGGGTTCCGGGCATGCAGACGAGGTGCCGGCCGTCGCCAAGCCTGGCTGCAGCGCCGAGCAGCTGGGTCTCTTCGCCACGCATGACGTCGGGATGCTGCTGATCGCGCTGGGCAAGACCCGGCAGAATGCGGATGTCGCGGCCGACATCGGGCACCGCGACGGCGCTTGCCGCAATTCTCGAGAGGACGGCGGGCGTATCGAGGTAGCCGGCCTCCAGCCAGCCCTGCTTGGCGCCCGCCATGCCGCAGATGATGACGGGCAGGTGCGTCGGTGCGGCCACCGCCGCCAGATGTGCTTCCAGCACGGTTGAAAAGCCGGTCTTGGCGGCCGTGGTCATGCCTTCGCCGCTGCGCCGCTCTGCAAGCACCGCGCCGTCTTCGGCAATGATCCAGAGCCGAAAGCTCGTGGTTCCCCAGTCGACTGCGGCATAATAGGCTGCGGTCATCAAAGTGCGCCTCCGTCAATGATCATCGTTTGGGCCGTCATGCCCATGGAACTGTTGGACGCCAGGTAAAGGCATGGGCCGACGAGGTCCTCGGCGGTCAGGCTTCGCTTCAGGCATTGTTTCTCCAGCATCGCTGCAATCGCCGTTTCGTCGAGCCAGAGTTTCTTTTGGCGCTCGGTAACGATCATGCCGGGTAGGATCGCATTGACGCGGATATTGTCGGGGCCAAGCTTGCCGGCAAGCGACTTCGTCAATCCGATGATGCCCGCCTTGGCCGTCGCATAGGCGGGGATTTCCGCCATGTTGAGCAGGAAGGCGATCGACGAGAAGTTGACGATCGATCCGCCGCCGGCCCGGCGCATATGCGGCGCTATCGCCTGGCTCATGAAGAACAGGTGCCTGAGATTGACGGCCTGGCTTTCGTCCCAGCTCTCTTCGGTGACGCTTTCGAGCGGCTGCCGGTCGTCGCGTGCGGCATTGTTGACGAGCACGTGGATCGCGCTAAGTGTCGCCGCGGCCGTTTCGGCGGCTGTCCTCAATGCCTCGATATCGCGCAGGTCGGCATGAATGAAGAGCGGCCTATATCCGGCCTCGACAGAAAGCCTGTCGGCGAGCTCCCGGCTTGCCGCCTCGTCGATGTCGACGAAGGCGACGTGCGCCCCTTGACGAACGAAACCTTCGACGAGTGCCGCACCGATGCCGGCGCCACCGCCGGTGACAAGGATACAGCGATCCCTCAGGTCGTGAAATTGGGCCGCAGGCAACGGCATCGGTCGGGCACTCCCCATTCGCGCCGTCCCGGCACGCTTGCAGGTTTCTTTGTTCCAATATGTGGAACGTGATTTTATTATATGGAATTATCGGGCGACGGCGGTTATCTTGTCAAGATAGGATGGCGGACCTTGGACCTTGATGGGACCGGAATGATGCGAGCGACATGAGCGAAGACCTGGCAGTGTTTGCGGATGGTGAGGTGGCGGGTACCGGCACGCTCGGCAAGGCCATGGCCGTTCTTGAGGCCGTTGTGATGGCGGATGGGCCGCAGCGTTTCACCGACATCCTTGCCCGATCCGGCCAGCCGCGCGGAACCTTGCATCGGCTGCTCAGCCATCTCGTCGAGGAAGGGCTGCTCGTGCAGCGGCGCGATCTCTGCTACGAGCCGGGCCTGCGCCTGCTCACACTTGCCTATCGCTCCTGGTCCAGCAATCGCTTCCGCGACGTTGCTGAACCGCATCTTCGCAGCCTGCACGAGTTGACGGGTGAGACTGTGCATCTCGGCATCCTCAGGGAAACCGAGATCGTCTATGTCGACAAGGTCGAAAGCCGGCAGACGGTGCGCATGAGTTCGCAGATCGGCAAGGCCTCTCCCGTCTATTGCACCGGCATCGGCAAGGCGGCGCTGTCGCTGTTGCCGCAACCGGAACTGGAGCGGCTTGTTGCAAAAATGGCGTTCCACGCGTTCACCCCGCATACGCATCGCTCGGCCGAAACGTTGCTGGCGGAGATTGCGGACATTCGCCGCGACGGACACGCTTTCGATCGGGAAGAACATGAGATAGAGATCCGTTGCGTGGCTGCGCCGATCCGTGTTTCGGGTAGCGATCTGACGGCTGGAATCTCGGTTACGGGACCGGCCTATCGGGTGAGCATGGAGCAACTGGCCGCCTGGTCGGGGGCGGTACGGACGGCGGCGGCGGCGATCGGGGAGGAGGCCGCGATTCGCCTCGGTCCGGGCCGCGGTGGACCTTGAGTTCACTTTACGGTAAATTAGAAACTTCGACTGGACGTAGTGTTCCAAGCTCGATAACGTTAATATATCAGACTCGCTTCGCGGTTCCCGCGGACAGAGTTGATTATGACATTGATAGAAATTTTGACGTGATCTTCATGCGGCGTCAGCGGCCGTGCTCCTCCCCGGAGCTGGATGTGGAGAAGGGCGGAAGATGATCGATTTCAGCGCGAATATGGCGTCATTGATGCTTCCTGACGGACGGTCCGTGAGGGGGCCGATTTGTTGCGAGGACGATATCAGACGGGTGATCGGCCAGGTTGCGGAGGCCTACGGCTTCCGTGGTTTCCTTGTGCTCGCCGTTCCGGATACCGGCTGTAACAGCCTTGAGGACAACGCCATCATGACGACCTATCCGGTCGAGTTCCTGAAAGGCTACGACAGCGCTGGCCTGATCAATGGCAGCCCTGTGATCCAGCGTCTGCGCCGCAGCACCATACCGTTTACCTATGATGCCCATCAACTGGCGCGCCGCCGCGCCGATGGCAAGGGCGACGCGGCCATCTGCGTCTTTGAGCAGGCGGGCATGCCGCGCGGCATCTATCTGCCGGTGCACGACGCTGGCGGCCACCGGGCTGCGATTGCCTTTGGCGGCGACCGCCCTGTGGTGTCGAACGACGAGATGCAGGAACTCAATCTGTGGGCCGGTATTCTGTTCAGCAAGCTGGCCGAGGTGCGTGAGCGCGGGCGACGCGGCTCGGGAAGCCTGTCGCGCCGCGAGGTCGAATGCCTGCGCTGGGCCGCCGCCGGCAAGACCACGAGCGAGATGGCGCGCATCCTGGCGCTATCGGAGTATACGGTGAACCACTATCTCAACCGGGCGACGCGAAAGCTGGATTCGGTCAATCGCGTGCAAACGGTCGTCAAGGCCATGCGTGCCGGTTTGATCAACTGAGAATTGGCACATCCTGCACATCAAAGCTGGATGCTGCGGCATGGCGCAGGTCGCTTGTAGGGAAATACACAGGCTTTTGGGCGCGTAGGGCAGGGAATCTCGATCATCTGTTGGCATTGGCCTGCAGGTCGGTCTATTTGATAGTTGATGAATGCCATGGAACGCGCGAATGCAGGATACGATGACCACCGGGACGACTGACGCAGATCTGCCCCGGGGCGGTGATTTCGCGTCCGAGATCGCAAAACTGGAGACCCAGTTCGACATCATCCGCTATATGCGGCGGATCACGCAGATGTTCGGCTTCAAAACCTTTCTCATCTGTTCGATCCCTTCCATTGATGTCGAGCGCCTGGCGGCAACCACGGTCATTTCCAATATGCCGGCAGAGCTGCTCAACAAATATGACAGCCTGTCGATGCTGCGCTTCAGCACCGGCGTCAAGCGGCTGCGGGAAACGACGACGCCGTTCCAGGTGACGCTCGATGCCTGGGAAGGCGAGGGCGGCAAGCCCGATTCAGCCCGGGAATACATTGCGATGCTGCGCGAGAACGCCATCTTCCAGGCCAGCTACTTCCCGGTGCATGACGCCGAAGGCGGCCGTGGCGCCGTCATCCTGATGGGGCCGGAAGCCGAACTGCCGATGACGGTGATCATGGAACTGCAGATGATCGCGATCCATGTCTACAACCGGTTGGCCGAGATCGGTTCCGTGTGGAAGAACAGCAGTGCGTCGCTGTCCGAGCGCGAGATCCAGTGCCTGAGCTGGACGGCGGCGGGAAAGACCAGCGCCGAGATTGCCGGCATTCTCGGCCTCTCCGAGCACACGGTGAACCACTACCTCAACCACGTCACCAAGAAGCTCGACGCGGTGAACCGGACGCAGGCCGTCGTCAAGGCGATGAAGAAGGGCTACATCAGCTAGCCGTCGTTCGGCGCGACGGGCCCGAAGCCTTTCGCCCCGTCTTCCGCGTGGGTCACAGCTGAAAGATGCACCGATCCTGTGCGGATTTGAGACCATTGCCCATAAACTGGGCAGATGCTCTCGGGGTCTCGGGCAACCAACGCCGCATCTAATCCACTGAAAATATTCGCTTTTTTGTTCTTCCTCGAATCTGGCACGCATCCTGCATTGCTAGATGCATGTCCAGAGGGGACTAAAAACAAGACAGCGCCCAAGAAGGTCGCGACAAAAAGGGCCGCCACCCAACCCCGTGTGATCCCTGGATCACGCTTGTGATTCCGGATGTACGGACACCAGGGTGAGTGGCGGCCCTGCTTTTTCCGTTATGTCGCATTGGCGAAGCGCCCTGCCTCGATTATCTAAGGGATAACAAACGTTATCCAAGAGATAGCAGAGAATGAGAGGGCGCGATGCCGGAAGTCACCAGAGACGTGGTTCTTGATAAGCTGCGAACGGTCCGCGGACCGGACATGGAAGGCAACATCGTCGAGCTTGGGCTCGTGTCGGATGTCTTCATTTCGGATGGCAAGGCCTATTTCTCGATCACCGTTCCGGCCGATCGGGCCAAGGAACTGGAGCCGATGCGCGCAGCCGCAGAGCGCGTGGTGCGGGAAATCCCGGGAATCAGCGCGGCGATGGTCGCTCTGACGGCCGACCGCAAGGCAGCACCAGCGGCAGCCCCGGTACAGCGTCCGCAACCGGCCGGCGCCCATGCCGGTCATGCCCATGGCCAGCGTCCGGCCGGCGGCGCGCCCGCCAAGGCAGGCATTCCCGGCGTTGGCGCAATCATCGCCGTCGCCTCCGGCAAGGGCGGCGTCGGCAAATCCACCACATCGGTCAATCTGGCGCTGGCGCTGAAGGCCAACGGCCTGAAAGTCGGCCTGCTCGACGCCGACATCTATGGCCCGTCGATGCCGCGCCTCCTGAAGATCTCCGGCCGGCCGCAGCAGATCGAGGGCCGGATGATCCGCCCGATGGAAAACTACGGCCTCAAGGTCATGTCCATGGGCTTCCTCGTTGACGAGGAAGTGGCGATGATCTGGCGCGGCCCGATGATCCAGTCGGCGCTGTTGCAGATGCTGCGCGAAGTCGCCTGGGGTGATCTCGATGTGCTGGTTGTCGATATGCCGCCAGGCACCGGCGACGCGCAATTGACCATGGCACAGCAAGTTCCACTCGCCGGCGCGGTGATCGTCTCGACGCCGCAGGACCTGGCGCTCATCGATGCCCGAAAAGGGCTGGCGATGTTCCGCAAGGTTGAAGTGCCGGTGCTCGGCATCATCGAGAACATGAGCTATTTCGTCGCGCCGGACACCGGCAAGCGCTACGACATTTTCGGCCATGGCGGCGCGCGCAAGGAGGCCGAGCGCATCGGCGTACCCTTCCTCGGCGAAGTGCCGTTGACCATGGGCATCCGCGAAACATCCGATGCGGGCACGCCTCTGGTCGTTTCCGATGCAGACGGCGAGATCGCCCGCATCTATCGCGACATCGCGACCAAGGTCTGGGCTGAGGTTTTGGCTGCCCGCGACGACAAGAGCCGTGCAATGCCGAGCATCGTCTTCGAATAGGCCTTCATCCAGCTTCGTCGGACGCCATCGTTGCGGTGGCAGCCCGACTTGGCGGTCGCCTGCTGCAGCCCCCTGGAATAGCGGCACAATTTTGTCCGCGCCCCGATTTCGATTCGGCGAAACATGCAGTAGGGTGACGCCGGAACAGTAGACGGCGCCTGTGTCATGTATCGAGGGGGCATTGATTTTGCGTCTGTATTGCGCCATATGCCGTGCCGCACTTGCGAAGGTGCCCAACTTAGCGCCCTCTCGCTGGAGATCTTGTCCTCCCGCGACGACCGAGTTGAGGATTTTGTCCTGACTGGCGGAACGCTTCATCCGATGGAATTCGATTGTGGGAATACTGTGGCGCCGATGCGGTTGCTCACTTTCGCTCGGGTTCGCACCTCTGCCCAGGGCCGCAGCTGCGGGAAGGGCGCCTGAATGATCACGGGCTATTGCTCCAACGGTGAGACTGTCACCCTGTCGGTGGCGGATGAGCTCGTTGCCCTGCGGCCAGATATCGTTTGGGTCGACCTCGTCGAGCCGAGCAAGGCCGAGGATCTGATGATGGAGAAGCTTCTGGGCATCTCGATCCCGACACGCGACGACCTGAAGGACATCGAGCCGTCGAGCCGGCTCTATACCGAGGCCGATGCCGTGTTCATGACGGCGTCGCTGGTCTATCGTTCGGAAACCGATATTCCCGATCTCACCGACGTTGCCTTCATCCTGCATGGCGGGCGTCTTGTGACCATTCGCTACGCCGAACCGCGTGCCTTCGCCCTCTTCAAGGCGGCAATGCATCGGATTCCGGGCGGCTGTCCGAACGGTGTGGTGATGCTGACCCGGTTGCTCGAAACGATTGCCGACCGCACTGCCGAAATTCTCGAGCAGGCCGTGGGCAAGATCGACGATCTGTCGCTGCAGGTCTTTGGCGACAAGGCAGTCGTCAAACGTCGTCCGCCGCATTTTCTGGAAGCGCGCCTGCGCGATGTCGCCGGCCATCACCGGCTGGTCGCCAAGACCCGCGATAGCCTCGCGTCGCTCTCGCGCCTGTTGACCTTCGTCTACACCGTTCCCGAGGTCCAGGCGGACAAGGACAGCCGCGAACTTTGCCGCTCGATCTCGCGCGACATCCAGACATTGTCGGAACATGCGTCGTTCATCTCCGGCAACATCACCTTCCTGCTCGACGCCTCTCTCGGCCTCATCAATGTCGAGCAGAATGCCATCATCAAGATTTTCTCGATCGCTTCGGTGGTATTGTTGCCGCCGACGCTGGTCGCTTCCGTCTACGGCATGAACTTTCGCGTCATGCCGGAACTCGAATGGCCGCTCGGCTATCCCTGGGCGCTGGCTGCCATGGTGATATCCGCCGTGATACCGTTTTTCTTCTTTCGCTGGAAAGGCTGGCTGTAACAGCCTGTAGGACACGCATGACCCAATCGCATGCCCCTTCCACACAAGGGTCGAAAGACCTGCGCCGGCTGCTCGTCCTCGGCCTCGGCTCCATCGGCGTCGTCTATGGCGATATCGGCACCAGCCCGCTCTACGCGTTTCGCGAAGCGCTGCGCCCGGTGTCCCACGACGGCGTCACCGATGTCGAAATCATCGGCCTGATCTCGCTGATGATCTGGACGCTGACGATCATCGTCACGATCAAATATGTGCTGTTTCTGCTGCGCGCCGACAACCAGGGGGAGGGCGGCACGCTCTCGCTGCTGGCGCTGCTGATGAAAACGGGGAATGGCCACACGGCCATCCTGTTCTTCATGGGCATTGCCGGTGCCGCGCTGTTCATCGGCGATGCGATGATCACGCCGGCTCTGTCAGTGCTTTCGGCCGTCGAGGGCTTGAAACTCGTGACCCCGGCGCTGTCGGACTATGTCGTTCCCATTGCCGTGGTCATCCTGCTCTTGATGTTTGCCGTGCAGTCCAAGGGCACGGCCGCGGTCTCCAACTTCTTCGGCCCGATCACGCTCGTCTGGTTCCTGGTCATGGGTGGCATCGGCCTTGTCCACATTTCCGACGACCTGTCGATCTTCAAGGCTTTCAATCCTTATTATGCCGTCAGCTTCATGTTCAATGAGGGCTATGTCGGCATCATCGTGCTCGGCGCCGTGTTCCTGACGGTGACCGGCGCAGAGGCGCTCTATGCGGACCTTGGCCATTTCGGCCGCCGGCCCATCCAGTGGGCATGGTTCCTGGTCGTCTTTCCGGCGCTGACGCTCAACTATCTCGGCCAGGGCGCGTTCATCCTGAAGAACCCCGAGGCGATGTCGGACCCGTTCTTCCTGATGTTCCCGAAATGGGCGCTGCTGCCGGTGGTCATCCTGGCGACGTTCGCGACGATCATTGCCAGCCAGGCGGTGATAACGGGCGCATTCTCATTGACGCGGCAGGCGATCCACCTCGGCTTCCTGCCGCGCATGGCGATCTTCCACACGTCGGAGACACACACGGGGCAGATCTATCTGCCCAACGTCAACACGCTGCTGATGTTCGGCGTCATGGCGCTGGTCTTCGTCTTCGGCTCGTCGGAATCGCTCGCCACCGCCTATGGCATCTCGGTCACCGGCGCGATGGTGGTCACGACAGTTCTCTCCTTCGAGTTCCTGCGTGCGCGCTGGAACTGGTCGGCGCTCTGGGCCGGCGCCGTGCTGCTGCCGCTGTTCGCGCTGGAATTCGTCTTCCTCGGCGCCAACATGCTGAAGATCCATGACGGCGGCTACGTGCCGGTGCTGATCGCCGCGACCTTCATCGTGATCATGTGGACCTGGAAACGCGGCACGGAAATTCTCCATGCCAAGACCCGCCATATCGACATTCCGCTGGCAAGCTTCGTCAAGTCGATCGAGCGCAAGAGCGAACATGCGCCGGTTTCGGTGCCCGGCACAGCGGTGTTCCTGACGAGCGACCCGGAATCGACGCCCGCGGCCCTGCTGCACAACATCAAGCACAATCACGTGCTGCATCAGCAGAATTTCATCCTGACGATCCGCACCGCCAATACGCCGAAAGTGCCAAAGGCCGAACGCGTCAGCGTGCAGCCGCTTTCCGAACGCTTCACCCTGCTCGAAATGCGCTTCGGTTTCATGGAGACGCAAAACGTCTCGCAGGCGCTGGGGCTCTTCCGCAAGTCGGGGCTGAAGTTCGACATCATGTCGACGTCGTTCTATCTCGGACGGCGCAAGCTGGTACCGGACGCCCAGTCCGGCATGCCGCATTGGCAGGACCGCCTGTTCATCGCGCTCGCCAATGCCGCGATCGACCCTTCCGACTACTTCCGCCTGCCGACCAACCGCGTCGTCGAACTCGGCTCGCACGTCATCATCTGACGATACCGGCTGCAAAGACGGCCGGCGGGCCGCAAGGCCCGCTCTTCCGGCCTTTCAGTGAAGACGCATTAACCAAACATCAAGGTTAATGCTTCATTTTCAAGGCTCGAACGAAGCATCGTCGGCACAGCGTCCGGCGGCTTCATTGTCCTAGCGTCCTGCGCGGAACCTGTCCGCTGGCTCATCGCCGGCGAGGGCAGAGCCGTGCCTTCGATCAGCGTTGCGTGGAGTCGGTTGGTGCGTAAGAGTAGCAAACTGCGTCGCGAATCTCGTGTTAACTTCTCCGCCTGGCTGGCTCCGGCACTCATTGGCCTTGCGGTGTATATCGGTTTCCCCACGGTCGCGGCCTATTCCGACCTTGCGACCTTCCTGTCCGGTATCAATCGTGGCGGTGAGCGCTGGCGGATGTACATGACGCCGTCGCCAGCGGGATCGATCCACGAAGTCGAGATGGTCTTTGCCGATCCGATCACGACGGGCGCGCTCGATGGCGGCGCCGGTATCGATCTTCCCGATGGCAGCCGCGTCGCTCTGACCGCAGAAAGCAAGCACGCCGGCACGCCGGATGAAGACCGCGTCAACCGCAAGGGCAAGAAGGGCCGTATCGTCGCCGTCACCCCTGTCACCCCACCCAAGGATTTTACCGCCGGTTCGATCCTGCAGCGCACGAGTTCGCTGATGGAGCCCGGCTTCGAGGGCGCCGAAAAAATGGTCTTCGCCAATCCGAAGATCAAAGGCAAGGAGATCGAGATCGCCACGGCCTTCTACAAGAAGAAGCCGCCGAAGACGGATCCCGGCGTCTCGCCGATGCTGGCCAAGCTTGTCACCAACGACAAGCCCGACATTCTTGCGACTGCCTATGTCCGGCCCGAGCCGGACTATGCGCGTGAATCGCCCTTCGATTCGATCCTGCGCGAGGACAAGAATGCCGGACGTTTCATTCCCGATATCTCTCCCGAGGACCACGCCTGGGCCGCGACCCCGCTACCGGCGGGCGTCTTCAGCAAGGAAGAGCAGACATGCCTCGCCGAAGGCATCTACTTCGAAGCGCGCAGCGAACCGCTGAAAGGCCAGGCGGCCGTCGCACAGGTGATTCTCAACCGGGTGCGCAATCCGACCTATCCGAAGACGATCTGCGGCGTCGTCTATCAGAACAAGGCATGGCGCAATCGCTGCCAGTTCTCATTCGCCTGCGACATGATCCGCGATTTGATCTATTCCCGCTCGCACTGGAAGGAAGCAAAGGAAGTTGCCATGGCGGTCACCGCCGGCAAGATCTGGCTGCCCGAAGTCGGCTCAGCAACACATTATCACGCAACCTATGTAAACCCGGCCTGGGCAAAGACGATGAAGCGTGTCGGCAAGATCGGCCTGCACGTCTTCTACCGGACCTACGGCGGCGGCTGGAGCTGACCAGTTCAGCTGCCGACCCCTTGCGCACAAGCACCGATCGCGGGCCGGAGATTCTGGCTCGCGATCTGCCGATTCCCGGCCTTGTCTGTCAGTATGATGGCGTCGAATGCTATCAAGTGGATGAAATCATTGAAAAATATTGTCCACGCCGAAGCGCTTTGCACGCCTTGACTATGCGGAAGCCTAAAACTATGTTGCGCGCGACTTCAAATGGGGCTGAAACGTGGCTTGAACAGCAGCCTTTTGTGTGGCCGAAATCATGGTCGTGACCGTGTGGGACAACAAGGGGAGAGCCACGTGACGGAGAAACCCGAAGAAAGTCTGGAAGCAAGGCTGAAGCAGCTCGGCGAAAAGATTGAGTCCAAGCGACCCAGTGAGCCGGATGGTGCTGAAGCCCGAGCCGCTGAAAGCCGCAAAGGCTATGCGGCGGCAATGAAGCTCTCCAGCGAGTTCATCGCTGGCATCGTGGTTGGGGCGTTTCTGGGCTATCTTTTGGACCACTTTGCGGGTACAGGGCCGTGGGGCATGATCATTTTCCTGCTCCTTGGCTTTTGCGCCGGTGTGTTGAATGTACTGCGTTCGGCGGGGATGGTGGCGACACTCGACTCGGTCAAGCGCAGTTCTGGGAATGACAAGACGGACGGAGATGACGCCTGAGGCGTCGCCCGGAAAACACGGTATCCGCTCTAAAGGCGGGCAGAACGAAAGAGAAGCGCGGTGTCAAACGATCCGACCCACCAGTTCCTGGTCAACAAGATTGTCCCGATCGAAATTGGCGGAATTGACTTTTCCTTCACCAATGCGTCGCTGTTCATGGTTGCGACCGTGGGTGCCGCTGCCGGTTTCCTTTATCTGACCACATCGCAGCGCGGGCTGATCCCGACGCGCATGCAGTCGGTTTCGGAAATGTCCTATGAATTCATCGCTTCGATGCTGCGCGAAGGCGCTGGCAGCGGCGGCATGAAGTTCTTCCCGATGGTTTTCTCGCTGTTCATGTTCATCCTGACGGCGAACCTGCTCGGCATGTTCCCTTACTTCTTCACCATCACCAGCCAGATCATCGTCACCTTCGCCTTGGCGCTGTTCGTCATCGGCACGGTGCTGTTTTATGGTTTCTACAAGCATGGCTTCGGCTTCCTGAAGCTCTTCGTGCCTCACGGCGTGCCGGGCATCCTGTTGCCGCTGGTCGTGTCGATCGAAATCATCTCGTTCCTTTCCCGTCCCATCAGCCTTTCGGTCCGTCTCTTCGCCAACATGTTGGCCGGCCACATCACGCTGAAGGTTTTCGCTGGCTTCGTCACCTCCCTGAGCGCCCTTGGCGCGCTCGGCATCGGTGGTGCGATCCTGCCGCTCATCATGACCGTCGCTATCACCGGTCTTGAATTCCTCGTCTGCTTCCTCCAGGCCTATGTCTTCGCGGTACTGACCTGCATGTACCTCAACGACGCTGTCCATCCCGGAAGCCACTAAGGAATACAGTCGCTTGCTTCCGGCCGGTCCTCCGTCGGAAGCGCAATCCTAAGCCGCAACACCATTCGAAGGAGTTCAATCATGGAAGCGGAAGCAGCAAAGTACATCGGCGCAGGTCTGGCTTGCCTCGGTATGGCCGGCACGGCTCTCGGCCTCGGCAACATCTTCGGCAGCTACCTCTCTGGCGCGCTGCGCAACCCGTCGGCTGCTGACGGCCAGTTCGGCCGCCTCGTATTCGGCTTCGCCGTTACGGAAGCTCTGGGCATCTTCTCGCTGCTCGTAGCCCTGCTCCTCCTCTTCGCCGTCTAATAACGGCTGGAGTTTCGGCCGCGACCTGTCAAAGGGTCGCGGCCGCGCATATTCTTGAGTGCACCTGGAGGTGAGCATGTTTGTGACCGCGGCCTATGCCCAGCAGTCAACCACCACTGAAGGCGCCGAAGCACACGATGCCGCTGCGGCCGGTGAGGTGCACACCGAAACGGGTGTGGCCCACGAAGGCGAGGCTGGCTCCGGCGTGTTCCCGCCCTTTGATTCGACCCATTTCGCATCGCAGCTGCTCTGGCTCGCGATCACGTTTGGCCTCTTCTATCTCTTGATGTCGAAGGTCATCATTCCGCGCATCGGCGGAATTCTTGAAACCCGTCACGACCGCATCGCTCAGGATCTCGACGAAGCGTCGCGCCTGAAGGGCGAAGCTGACGCTGCCATCGCATCCTATGAGCAGGATTTGGCAACTGCCAAGGCCAAGGGTCATCAGATTGCAGACGGCGCGCGCGAAGCTGCCAAGTCCAAGGCTGTCGCCGACCGCAACGCTGTCGAAGCCGATCTTTCCAAGAAGATCGCCGCTGCGGAAGACCGCATCGCCGACATCAAGGCCAAGGCACTCGCAGACGTCGGCGCTATCGCCGAGGAAACTGCAACGGCCGTCGTCAAGCAGCTCATTGGTGGCACCGTCACCAAGGCTGAGATCGTCGCTGCCGTCAAGGCATCGGCCGTTAACTGAGGAGCACTGAACCATGCATCTTGATGCGACCTTCTATGCCCTCGTCGGCTTGATCCTGTTCTTCGTCCTGATTGCCTACCTCAAGGTTCCGGGCATGATCGGCAAGGCGCTCGACGGACGCGCCGACAAGATCGGCAACGAACTGGCGGAAGCCAAGCGCCTGCGCGAAGAAGCCCAGGCCCTCGTTGCCGAATACCAGCGCAAGCGCAAGGATGCCGAAGCGGAAGCTGCCGGTATCGTTGCCGCTGCCCAGCGCGAAGCAGAAATGCTGACCGCCGAAGCCAAGCAGAAGACGGAAGAATTCGTCACCCGCCGGACCGCGCTGTCGGAACAGAAGATCAAGCAGGCCGAAAGCGACGCGATCAACGCCGTTCGTTCGGCTGCCGTCGATCTGGCCATCAGCGCTGCCGAAAAGATTGTTGCTGCCAAGGCTGACGCCGGCGCCCAGAGCGAGCTGTTCAAGAAGGCACTTGGCGAAGTCAAGTCGCGCCTGAACTAAGCCTCGGCTGCAAGATACGATTTAAAGGCCCCGCCACGTGCGGGGCTTTTTGTTTTTGGGATAGCCTTGGGTGATGCGTGCGAGCGCCAGTTCGGGATGTCTTCCGTGACGTCCGGAACCTGTTTGGGCTCGATAAGGGGGGAAACCCCGCGGAACGCCGGCCGATGGTCAGGGGCGGGCGGCGGATTACCGCAGATGCGGTGACCGGAGCGGCTCGGCAGGGGGCGGAGACATGGCTACAGCAAAGCCTGCCGCGTCACCGCTCGTCTGTCTCCGTCTATGACGCGCTGCGCCGTCAAGCGCACCTTCCGGGGGGGCCGCCATCGGCATCGGTTTGTGTCGATCCAGACGGCGAGGTTTCAACGATGCCGAACGTCAATCCTTGCGCAGCGGACGGAAGCTCATGCGATGCAGCGGGCAGGGGCCCTTGGCATCGATTGCCTTGCGATGCACCACTGTCGCGTAGCCGGCATGAGCCGCAAAGCCGTAGCCGGGGTGAGCGACATCGGCCCGTTCCATCATCCGGTCGCGCGTCACCTTGGCGACGATCGATGCCGCGGCGATCGAGAGCGAGCGGGCGTCGCCCTTGACCACCGCCTTGGCGTGACAGCCAAGACCGGGCGGAACATCGCGGCCATCGACCAGCACGAAACGCGCGGTCAGGGACAGGCCGTCGACGGCCCGTCGCATCGCCTCGAGGCTTGCCTTGCGGATATCGATGGTATCGATCGTGGTGGCCGAGGAAGAGGCGATGGAAACGGTGGCGGTTGCCAGGATCTCATCGAACAGCCGTTCGCGCTCAGCGGCGCTCAATTTTTTGCTGTCGTTCAGGCCTTCGGGGATGGCATCCGGGTCGAGGATGACCGCGGCGGCAACGACGGGTCCGGCAAGCGGCCCTCGGCCGGCCTCGTCGGCGCCAGCGACCGGCCAGGCGCCGTCCCTTCTGGCAGCCAGTTCAAAGCTGAAATCGGGCGCAAGGATAATATCCGGGAAAAGGGGAGAATCGGTCGATCTGCGATGTGACATGCGGCGAAACTCGCATGATCGACCGATTCTCTTCAAGTCCCCCGATCTGAGTGCGGCGGCAGCCGGGGGGTATGCCAGCGTCATCCTGATGAGGCACGGAGGAGACGCCGGAATTCAATTCTGTCGCCGCGCGCCAGATATGACGCGCGAGGGACGCTGCTCGCATGAACTTGCGCCGTGACCTGCTTCCCAAATCGCAGCCGATCCAGGGAACCGGGCGTCTCAAGACCGATGCCTGCCCATTCCGGCCAACCATTGAGGTTATTTTGCCTTCAGGCCACACCTCGCATTCCTGACCTGAGCGGTCGAAAACTCCACTTCTCCAGCGACATACGCAATACCGATTGCCGCTAGGGCGTTCCGATTTAGACGGAATCGCGGAACGCTCTATCTCCTTGTTTTTACGCATTTCCTGACGGAAAACCGCTTCGCACTTTTCCTGGAAATGCTCTAGAGCAGCGATAGCTGGACGCCGGTTCCGAGTGGCGGCACGAAAATGTCGTCGCGCAACTGTCGACGATTGAGGTTGAGACCGAGGCGTTTGGCCGCAAGTTCAAACCGGCGGCCGATCTGCCAGGCATAGGGACCGGCGCCCTTCATGCGCTTGCCGAACTCGGCGTCATAATCCTTGCCGCCACGCATCGAGCGGATAAGCGACATGACGTGCCGATAGCGGTCCGGATAGTTCCGCAGCAGCCAGTCGCGAAAGAGCGGGCTGACCTCCAGCGGCAGGCGCAGCAGCACATAGGTCGCTTCCAGCGCTCCTGCCGATCGGGAGGCTTCCAAAACCCGTTCGATCTCATGATCGTTGAGGGCCGGGATGATCGGCGACACCAGCACGCCGGTCGGAATGCCGGCTTCGGTGAGGGCGCGCATCGCTTCCAGTCGTTTGGAAGGGGTCGAAGCACGTGGCTCCATCGTACGCGCCAGCTTTCGGTCGAGCGTCGTCACCGAAATGCCGACCCGTGCAAGTCCCTTTTCTGCCATCGGTGCAAGCAGATCGATGTCGCGCGTCACCATCGCCGACTTCGTCACGATCATGACAGGATGGTTGGCGGCCTGCAGCACTTCGAGGATCTGGCGCATGATCCGCCATTCCTTCTCAATCGGCTGGTAGGGATCGGTGTTGGTGCCGATCGCAATCGGCCTCACCTTGTAGTCCGTGCGGGCGAGCTCGCGCTCCAGCAGGCGTGGGGCGTCGGGCTTGGCAAAGAGCTTCGCCTCGAAATCGAGGCCGGCCGAAAGCCCCATATAGGCATGTGTCGGACGGGCAAAACAATAAATGCATCCATGCTCGCAGCCGCGATAAGGGTTGATCGAGCGATCGAAGGAAATGTCGGGAGAATCGTTGCGGCTGATCACCGAGCGCGGCTTTTCCACCTGCACCTCGGTCTTGAAGGGAGGCAGGTCCTCAAGGCTCTCCCAACCGTCGTCGAAGACCTCGCGCGCCTGCGGCTCAAAGCGGCCCGACATGTTCAGTCCGGCACCCCGCCCGCGGCGACGGTCATTCTCGATCCTGAGACCGGTCCCGCTCATCAATGCTTCGGCAACCTCTGCCGTGTTGGCGGGTGCAAGCGCACCCTGCCTGATCTGAGACAGCTCTTTCATCGGAATCTCCGAGGGATCACCCGTTTGATCCCGTTTTGTTCTGATTATTTTCCTATCGCGAAAACAAGAACAATTCAAGAACAAAAATCGCGCGTGCTGAAACGAGAGCGACCGGCATGACTTGGCGATCGGACAAATCGCGGGCGCGGTCATGCCACGCGGATGTAGCATTTTACGCTGCAATGCGGTAGGAACAGCTATGCTGACGATCATCATGGAAACACGTGACAACGAGGCGGAACTGGCACAGACGCTGTCCGTGCTCGTGGCAGGCGCCGTCGAAGGTTTGGTCAGCGATGTCATCATCCTCGATCATGGCTCGAAGGACGGGTCGGTGCGCGTGGCAGATGCCGCCGGCTGCCGTTTCTGCGTCGATTGGGATCTGGGCGAAATCGTGCGCTCCGCGCGCGGCGAGTGGCTGATGCTGCTTGAGCCCGGTGCTCGGCCGATAGG
The DNA here is from genome assembly GCF_014851895.1 of Ensifer sp. ENS11. Classification (NCBI taxonomy): domain Bacteria; kingdom Pseudomonadati; phylum Pseudomonadota; class Alphaproteobacteria; order Hyphomicrobiales; family Rhizobiaceae; genus Ensifer; species Ensifer sp. ENS11. The sequence continues at coordinate 832,638 of NZ_JACVAN010000001.1, forward strand.
GCGCTGGGTGGATGAGCTCGTCGAGTATGTGTCGCTTCACAAGGGGCCGGCCCGTTTCTCGCCATCGCGAATGCACCGCAAGCCGTTGCTGCATCGTCTCGCGCGGCGCGTAAAGCCGCTGGAGGCGGGCTTCCTCGTGCACAAGCGCGACGCCTTGGCGATCGCGCGCGGGAAGATGCCGCTGGGCGAAATGACGAATATCCGCGCCGTTCGAAAGCTTGCGACGGAGCTTGTCCCCGCCTGGGTCGCCGTTGACAGCAGGCAGAGCGCCTAGAGTAAATTCGCTCCAACAAAAAAGGTGCCTGTCCTGCGGACGGCACCTCCAAGCGGCTACCAAATTTCCTTGCTAGCAAAGTCTTGTCCGAGCGACCGGGCGAGCCGCGCGTCGTATGTTTTTGTTCCCATCGCTTGGGGGGACATCGGCGATGGGCCGTCTTTGCTCCGGTCGAAGGATTTGCTCGGATCTCGTTGCGATCCCTCAATGCGAGCTGACGTTGGAAGCTGTAGCAGGCGGTTGCGGGTTTCGCAGTTCCCCAGGGAACAGGCTTGTCTCGCGGCACAATTGGGTCGCCGATTGAGGCGTCAGCCCCGTTTCAGATGCTCGTCGAGCCGCGGCATGATCTCGACGAAGTTGCACGGCATGTGCCGGTAGTCGAGTTGTTGCTTGAGAATGCCGTCCCAGGCATCCTTGCAGGCCCCGGGGGACCCCGGCAGGACGAAGATGAAGGTGGCGTTGGCGACACCGCCTGTCGCGCGCGACTGAATCGTCGAGGTGCCGATCTTCTCGTAGGAAATCCGGTGAAAAACTTCGGAGAAGCCATCCATGCGTTTCTCGAACAGCGGTTCGAGCGCCTCCGGCGTGACGTCGCGGCCGGTGAAGCCTGTTCCGCCGGTGGTGATCACCACGTCGATTGTCTCGTCGAGCGTCCAGGCCTCCACCTGATCGCGGATCCTTTGCCGATCGTCCGGCACGATTGCGCGTGCCTCCAGACGATGACCGGCGTCGCGCACCCGCGCCTCAAGCGTGTCGCCGGATTTGTCGTCGGCCAGCGTGCGCGTGTCGGACACTGTCAGTATGGCGATGCCGACGGGGACGAAAGGGCGATTGTCATTGATCCCGGCCATTCTATTTCCCTCTGCCCACGGTTCTGCCGGCGAGAACGTACCATTCAGGATGGGCGGCAGAAAGAGTGTAGGCGGCGCGCTGCGCGCTTTCGTCGCTGTCGAACAGGCCGAAGCAGGTGGCGCCTGAACCGGACATCCGCACCAGCGCGGCTCCGGTTGTTGCCAGCGCGCCGGAGACGTCGGCGATTACCGGCTGCAGCCGGCGCGCCGGCGGCTCCAGGTCGTTGCGCATCGCCGCCATGGCCGAAAGCCAGGCCGCAGGGGAGCCGAGGCCATCCGGGATCACAAGCGGTGGGTTGTTCTTCTTTTCCAGCGTCCGGAAGATCACCGGCGTCGAGACCGCGACCAGAGGATTGACCAGCACGATCGGGAAGGAGGGAAGCTCAATGGCAGGGGTGATCTCTTCGCCGATGCCACTGGCAATAAGCGACCTGCCGTCTAGGCACATTGGCACGTCGGCGCCGAGTTTCAGCGCCAAGGCGGCGAGCAACGCCGGTTCGATGCCGGTCTTCCAGAGGTCGAGAAGGCCGCGAAGCGTTGCGGCCGCATCGGCGGACCCGCCGCCGATGCCCGAGGCGATGGGCAGGTTCTTTTCGAGATGAATGTGGACCGGGCCGGTGTCGACGCCCTGCGATGCCAGAGCCTGGCGCAGCAGGTCCCGCGCCTTGAGCACGAGATTGCCATCCTGGTCGTCACCCGTCGTCGACAATTCGGCGGCGAATGGCCCGGACAGAGTGAAACGGTCCTGCTCCGACGGAGTCAGGCCGATCCGGTCGCCGCGATCGGCAAAGGTGACGAGACTTTCGAGAAGATGGTGGCCGTCGGCCCGTTGGCCGACGACATGCAGTGCCAGGTTGATCTTGGCGGGCGCCGCCCGTGTCAGCGCGAAGCCCGCAATCTCGCCTTGAAGCATGCTGTGATCAGGACTTCTTGTCCGGCGCAGGCGCCTCCGGGGTGACCTTCTTCGGCGCTGTTTCCTTGGCGTCGGCAGAGGCCGGAACCACTTCCTTAAGCGCCGGCAGGCCGTTTTCGATCTTGGCCTTGATCTTCGGGATCTCTTCCTCTTCGGGCTTCAGCTCAAGCGTCTGGGTCCATTGGAACACGGCTTCCAGCTTGCGGCCGACGCGCCAATAGGCATCGCCGAGATGGTCGTTGATGGTCGGGTCGCCGGCCATCAGCTCGGCTGCCTTTTCAAGCTCGACCACCGCATCGTCGAAGCGGTTCATGCGGAAATAGGCCCAGCCGAGCGAATCGACGATGTAGCCGTCGTCCGGCTTCAACTCGACCGCCTTGCGGATCATGTCGAGCCCTTGTTCCAGATTGATGTTCATGTCGACCCAGGAATAGCCGAGATAATTCAGCACCTGCGGCTGATCCGGGTTGAGTTCCAGGGCCTTGCGGAAGCTCGGCTCGGCCTTGTCCCAGAGTTTCTGGCGCTCATAGGCGATGCCGCGCTGGAAGAACACGGTCCAGTCGCTGCGCTTCGGCACAGGGCCGATCGCGTCGACGGCGCGGTCGTAAAGCTCGCCCATCTCCTTGTAGTCCTTGGCATCGGAAAGCACGCTGCCATAGGCGAGATAGTTGCGGATATTCTTCGGGTCGACGTCGATCAGCGCCTTCAAGTGCTTCTTGGCTTCATCCACCTTGCCGATGCTGGCAAGGCTGAGGCCAAGCTGCAGCTCGGACAGGCGGCGCATCGGCGAAGCCTCGGGCACGCTCTGGTAAAGCTCGATCGCTTCCTTCGGCTTTTTCAGGTTCTCGGCGATGCCGGCAAGCATCACGAGAATGTCGGCGCTGTCAGGGTCGAGACGACGCGCCGTCTGCAGATAGAGCGAGACGATGTCTTCGGCGCCTTCACGGTTGAGCGCGCCGCCGATGGAAAACAGCACGGCTGCCGCACCCTGCGATGCGTTCTTAACCTGCTGCTCCTGGGGTAGGCCGGTCTCGATGTTTTTCCGAAGTGCCTCGAGCGGGGTGTAGTTGTTGACCATGTTCTCGCCGACGGCGACCGTGTCGAGCGCCTTCTGTTTGTTGCCTTCGCGCGCCTCGAAGCGCGCCAATGCCTCGACCGCCCGCATGAACGTGTCAGGCGCAGCACTGCCGCCTTCGCGATCGAGGATCGCGTCGTTGAGCTTGGCGCGAGCGGTGGCCTTGTCACCGGAAGCGATGGCGATCGCGCCGGCATGATAATTCTTGAATACGCGGAACCAGTCCGGTCCTTCGAGACCGTTGACCTGCGCCAGCGCCTCTTTGGGCTTGCCCTGGCCGAATTTGGCCCAGGCCGAAAGCAGGCCGTTCATCAGCCGGTCGAGGTCGTTCGGGCCCTCATAGTTCAAGAGCTTCTGCGCGTTGCGGTATTCGCGCTTGCGGATCGCCTCGATCGCACGGATGACGGTGGTGATGCGCTCGACAGCGGGATCGGATTTCAACTGCTCGGCGATCTTGGCGCCATCGTCGAACTTGCCGGCCATCAGCAGGGTGATCATCAGCCGCTGCTTGACTTCGTTGTTGTTCGGCTCGAACTGCAGGGCGATGCGGTAAAGCTCGTTGGCTGCGGCAAAGTCACGGTCCGTGTCGGCCGTGCGGGCAGCCAGGAACGCACCTGCAAAGGTGTTGACGGACGTGATGTCGAAAGGCTCGGTCTCTTCGACGGCGGCCTTTTCCTCGGCGAAAGCCTGGTAGCTGCCGCTGACCGAGGCAAGAGCCATCAGTGCAGCGCCGCTGAGAAGGCGGAGGATCGTCTTTTGCCGCATGTCAAACCTTTCATTGCCGATCTCTCGGCCTTGCGCACGACTGAGGGTTGTTTTGGAATCAGCCACGTGTTGCCTGGCACAACTCTTGAGGAACAGAATGGCTTTTTTGGCGCAACGCGGCAAGAAATTCCTCTTGGATGTCCAGGTTCGGCCGGGCGCGCGCGTCAGCTGACCCGGTCGATGCAGAAGTCGATGACCTCGACCAGCGCCGATTTCCACGGCGAAACCGGGAGCGGTGCCAAGGCATCGCGCGCGATCGTGCCATAGTGCTGGGCACGGGCGATGGTATCGCTTAAGCCCCCATATCGCTTGATCAGGCCGAGCGCCTTTTCAAGGTTGGCATCGCTGCTGTCGCCGCCTTCGATCGCCTGACGCCAGAAGGCGCGGTCCTCCGGTGTGCCGCGACGATAGGACAGGATCACCGGAAGGGTGATCTTGCCTTCGCGGAAATCGTCGCCGACATTCTTGCCGAGATCGCTGGCAGAACCGCCATAGTCGAGCACGTCGTCGACGAGCTGGAAGGCGAGGCCGAGATTCATGCCGTAGGATTTGAGCGCATTGCGGTCGGATTTGCTGGTCTGGGCGACGATCGGCCCGACTTCTGCGGCCGCGGCGAACAGCGCTGCGGTCTTGGCGCGGATGACCTGGAGATAGTCGTCCTCGGTCGTCTCCATGTTCTTGGCGACGGAAAGCTGCAGCACCTCGCCCTCGGCGATCACCGACGCAGCGGTCGACAGCACGTCGAGCGCATCGAGCGAGCCGACATCGACCATCATGCGGAAGGCCTGGCCGAGCAGGAAGTCGCCGACGAGCACGCTTGCCTGGTTGCCCCAGATCGTCCGAGCGGTGGATTTGCCGCGGCGCAGGTCGCTTTCGTCCACGACATCGTCATGCAGCAGCGTTGCCGTATGCATGAACTCGACGCTGGTGGCGAGCTTGACGTGAGCGTCGCCCTCGTAACCGAACATCGCGGCGGAGGCGAGCGTCAGCATCGGTCGCAGGCGCTTTCCACCGGAGGAAATCAGGTGGTTGGCGACCTCAGGAATCATCTGGACGTCGGACCCGGCCCTCGACAGGATGAGCTGGTTGACGCGTTCCATGTCGGGAGACGTCAAGTCAACGAGCGGTTTCACGGACGCCAGTTTGTTTTTGCTGTCTTCCAGCGGTATCACTACGCCCAACACCGGGACTCCTGTTTTCATTGTCGCTTTCGACAATAGGAAGGGGGGGCACGTGCGGCAAGAGGCGAATTGTCCCGCTTGCTGAAATAGGACAGGAAAAACCGCTGGATGAAGGAATTGATCCGCACCAACGACGTCGTTCTGCTCTCTTTTGCCGAGAGCTTGATGAAGGACGCCGGTATCAACAGCCTGATCGCCGATCAGGGCATGAGCATTCTGGAGGGATCGCTGGGCCTGCTGCCGCGCCGTTTCCTCGTGCCGGACGACGATGCCGATGCCGCGCGCCGCATCCTCGTCGAAGCGGGGTTGGAAGCGGAGTTGCGGGCATGATCAGCGGTTCGTCGGCGCCTATGTGTGACGATCGGCCATGAGCGAAGGACCTATGACGCTTGTCGAGTCTGAGACGGTCGATGCATTCCACCGCGGCAGGTTCCATGTCGTGCAGCCGCTGGGGCAGGGACATCGCTCCGGCATGGATGCGATGTTGCTCGCTTCGCTGGTTGCTTCTGACCGCGCCTGCCGTGTGGCCGACCTTGGCGCCGGAGCGGGTGCGGCCGGCATGGCGGTCGCCTCGCGGCTCGATCTGGCCGAGGTCGTGCTGGTGGAGCGTTCGCCGACCATGGCGGCGTTTGCACGCCGAAGCCTCGCGCTTCCCGAAAACGGGCGTTTCGCCGAGCGGGTGTCGGTGATCGAGGCGGACGTTGCGCTTACCGGCAGGGCGCGCCGTGCCGCCGGCTTGCCCGACGATGCCTTCGATCACGTGATCATGAACCCCCCTTTCAACGATGCTTCCGACCGCCGCACGCCGGACAGCCTCAAGGCAGAGGCGCATGCGATGAGCGACGGCCTGTTCGAGATCTGGATCAAGACGGCGGGTGCGATCATGAAGCCGGGCGGACAATTGTCGCTGATCGCCCGGCCGGAATCGATCGCGGATATCATTGCCGCCTGTGGCCGCCGCTTCGGCGGTATCGAGATTACGCCGCTGCATCCGCGCACCGGCGAGAATGCCGTGCGCATCCTCGTGACCGCGATCAAGCAGAGCCGCAAGCGGCTGGTGCTGCGAGCGCCGCTGATGGTGCACGAGGAGGGCGCCCATCGCTTTGCCGGCGATGTCGACGATCTCAACAACGGACGCGCTGCCTATCGGCGCCGTTGATTTACCGTATCCGGCATTGCGTTTGGACGACCAGTGCATACATGCAGGAACAAGTGTTCGTATTGCAGGAGTTGAAATGGCCGGGTTCTTCAAAAGGCTGATGCCGAGGCGTTTTCGGCGGGATGGCATTGCCATCCCCGTCGTGCGGCTTCACGGCGCAATCATGGCCGGTGGTGGCCAGTTTCGTCCGGCACTCAATCTGGCCTCAGTCGCGCCGCTGCTGGAGAAGGCCTTCGCGGTGAAGGAGGCTCCGGCCGTTGCGATTTCGATCAACTCTCCCGGCGGTTCGCCGGTGCAGTCGCGACTGATCTACCAGCGCATCCGCGATCTCGCCCAGGAAAAGAAGAAGCGCGTGCTCGTCTTCGTCGAGGACGTGGCCGCTTCCGGCGGTTACATGATCGCGCTTGCCGGCGACGAGATCATCGCCGATCCGACGTCGATCGTCGGTTCCATCGGTGTCGTCTCCGGCGGCTTCGGCTTTCCGGAACTGTTGAAGAAGATCGGTGTCGAGCGGCGCGTCTATACCGCCGGCGAGAACAAGGTCATGCTCGACCCGTTCCAGCCAGAGAAAGAACGCGACATCGAGTTCCTGAAGAGCCTGCAGCTCGATATCCACGACACCTTCATCCAGATGGTGAAGGCCCGCCGCGGACAGCTGCTGGCCGACCATCCCGACGTTTTTTCCGGGCTTTTCTGGACTGGGCGGCGCGGATTGGAACTGGGTCTGATCGACGGCCTCGGCGATCTGCGCGGCGAGGTGAAGAAGCGCTATGGCGAGAAGGCGCGGCTCGAACTGATCCAGCCGGCGCGCAGCCTTTTCGGGCGGCGCCAGACCGGCGCATCGATTGCCGGCGATATCGCTGCACCGATCGCGGCTTCTGCGATGGCGGGTCTTGCCGAAGCAGTAGAGGAAAGGGCATTGTGGGCGCGTTTCGGGCTTTGAGCCGCGACCGGTGCGACGAGCCTACAGCGCCGCGCGTCTTATTAGACGCGCAAATGTCGCTGTAGCACTTTGAATGGCTGCATATTTTTATCCTTAAATCGACTTCGATTTAAGGATAAAAATATGCAGTAGGGAGGAAAGATGCCGCAGCTTATCCTGCTCCTGATCGCAGGCTTCGTTCTATGGATCGGCTACCGCAAGTTCATTGCGGATGCCCAGAAGCTGACGCGTCAGCGCGACCAGACGCGCCGCGAGCAGCAGACCGGCGCGAGCGGAACCCTCGTCAAGGATCCCGAGACCGGCGAATACCGGCTCAAGCGCGAAGACGACTGAGATTTTTCGTGCACCTTTGCGTGCACGGAGAGCCGCCTCAGCGCTTGACCCCTGTCGCCCGGCGTGGCACCTGTCCGGCTCTCATTTCGTGAAGAATTCGGACGTTCCCCATGACCACCGCCTCGCTGCCCGACCACATGAACCCCAAGCGCTCGTTCCAGGCTCTGATCCTGACGCTGCACAACTATTGGGCCGACAAGGGTTGCGCGGTGCTGCAGCCCTACGACATGGAAGTCGGTGCCGGTACGTTTCATCCGGCAACGACGCTGCGTGCGCTCGGTCCCCGTCCGTGGCGCGCAGCCTATGTCCAGCCGTCCCGTCGCCCGACCGACGGCCGCTATGGCGAGAACCCGAACCGTCTTCAGCACTATTATCAATATCAGGTGATCCTGAAGCCGAACCCGTCCAACCTGCAGGAGCTTTATCTTGGCTCGCTGGAGGCGATCGGCCTCGACCCGTTGCTGCACGATATCCGCTTCGTCGAGGACGACTGGGAAAGCCCGACGCTGGGCGCCTGGGGCCTTGGCTGGGAATGCTGGTGCGACGGCATGGAAGTGTCGCAGTTCACCTATTTCCAGCAGGTCTGCGGCATCGAATGCTCTCCGGTTGCTGGTGAACTGACCTACGGTCTCGAGCGTCTGGCGATGTATGTCCAGGGCGTCGACAACGTCTATGATCTGAACTTCAACGGCCGCGAAGGCGACGAGAAGATCAGCTATGGCGACGTGTTCCTGCAGGCGGAGCAGGAATATTCGCGGTACAACTTCGAATACGCCAACACCGCCATGCTGCATCAGCACTTCATCGATGCCGAGGTAGAGTGCCAGGCTCTGCTGGCGGCCGGCGCGCCGGGCAACGGCACAAACAACCACCTGCACAAGTGTGTCTTCCCCGCCTACGACCAGTGCATCAAGGCGAGCCACGTCTTCAACCTGCTCGATGCGCGCGGGGTGATTTCGGTCACCGAGCGGCAAAGCTACATTCTGCGCGTCCGCACATTGGCAAAGGCCTGTGGCGAGGCGTTCCTGCTGACCGATGCCGGCGGCGCGAACCTCAACCGGGACGCCGCTTGATCGCCGAGCCAGCCAGCCTCATCGTTCATATCAATGGCTGGCCGGGCACCGGAAAGCTGACCATCGCACGCCATCTCGCCGATCATCTCGGCGCGAGGCTTGCCGACAACCATACGCTGATCAATCCGGCCGAGGCACTGTTTACCAGGGGCACGCCGCTCTATTGGTCGCTGCGGGCGACGATCAGAACGGCGGTGCTCGACCATGTGCGCCAGGCCGATGCCGGTCAATCCTTCCTCTTCACCGATGCGCTGTCGGATGACGCATTCGACAGCCGGGCGTTCGAAGACTATGTGGCGCTGGCTAGCGAGCGCAGCGCCCGTTTCGTCGCGGTCGTTCTCGACTGTTCGATAGAGGAAAACCTGAAGCGGCTGACGCGCGCCGGCCGCTCCAAGGTCCACAAACTGACCGATCCGCAGGTGCTGATCGATCTCAGAGGCCGGCACGCTCTGTTGAAAGGAAAATGCGACCAGCTCATCGAGCTCGACGTCACCAATCTCGGCGCAGATGAAGCTGCCGACGCGATTGCGACGCGGATAGCTCGAGGCTACTGCATGTTTCCTTAAATCCTATTCGATTTAAGGATAAAAACATGCAGCCATTCAAAGTGCTGCAGCGTCGCGCGTCTAATAAGACGCGCGACGCTGTAGATCTCAGATCGTGTCGCTGGCGTCGACGCTGATCTTCCAGACGGGCTTCAGCGTGGGGTAGGTGCCGGTGTAAACCTGACCGGAGTAGGTCTGCAGCGCCCGGCGGACACCAGTCGGTCTTTCGGCCGAACCGACGCTCGCATAGGCAACGAAGAGCGCCGAAAAGGCGATCACGTTGATGAGGGTTGCGAGCGTTTTCATGGTCTTCACTTCGTATCCGGGGTTGTTCGATGGCGCGACTATCGCCCATCGTCCGGATCCCTGCGGTTCCCGATGGAACAGGAATCGAGGTGTTTTGGTCTGGGGATAGGCCGTAGCGGTGAACAGTGTGTTCAGCGCCTTCGGCTTGCATTTGGGGAGGAGTGCGTTTCTCCGCCCGAATGCTGCAGAAAGGTCTTTGAAGCTGGAAAGCCGGTGCTAATCTCTGCCGAGTTTTTTGGAGGTATCCCATGATTGGTCTGGCCATCGGCGTCGCCGTGATCCTGTATCTCGTTTTCGTCTACAACGGCCTCGTCAAGGCACGGCAGATCGCCGAGGAAGCCTGGTCGGGTATCGACGTGCAGCTCAAGCGACGCGCCGACCTCATCCCCAACCTGATCGAGACGGTTAAAGGATACGCAGCGCACGAGAAGTCGACGCTCGAAGAGGTGATCGCGATGCGCAATCGCGCTCAGGCCGTTCCAGCAGGTGATGTCGAGGGGCGGGCAGCCGCTGAAGGCGCCCTGTCGCAAGCGCTCGGCAAGCTCTTTGCCCTCGCCGAAGCCTATCCGGATCTCAAGGCCAACGAGAACTTCGCGGAACTGCAGCGCTCGCTGGAGACGATCGAGGGCGAGATCCAGATGTCGCGCCGCTACTACAACGGAGCGGCACGCGACTTGAACGTCAAGGTCGAGAGCTTCCCGTCGAACCTCATCGCCAACGCCTTCCGCTTCGTGAAGGCCGGCTATTTCGAGATCGCCAACGAGGCGGATCGCGCGGTGCCGCAAGTCAAATTCTGATCGGGGACGTTACCCGATTACGCCACCTGCTGATAAGAGACACGCCTGCCGAGGCCGACAGCCTCGGCGCTACTTGCATAAAGAGACCCGAGCATGAGTGATACCGTGAAGAAGCTGACCATCCTGCCGACCGACCACCCCCTGCGCGGCCACGTTCGCCCGCCGGGTTCGAAGTCGATCACCAATCGGGCGCTGCTTCTCGCGGGTCTGGCCAAGGGCACGAGCCGGCTGACGGGTGCGCTGAAGAGCGACGACACGCGCTATATGGCCGATGCCTTGCGAGCGATGGGCGTTGAGGTCAGCGAACCGGACGACACGACATTCGTCGTTACCGGAACCGGCCGGCTTGCGTCGCCGTCCGCGCCCCTGTTCCTCGGCAATGCGGGAACTGCGACGCGCTTCCTGACAGCCGCCGCCGCTCTGGTCGACGGCCCGGTTGTCGTCGATGGTGACCAGCACATGCGCAAGCGGCCGATCAAGCCGCTCGTCGACGCGCTTCGCACGCTCGGCGTCGAGGTGACGTCCGAAACCGGATGCCCGCCGGTCACCGTCAATGGCAAGGGCGGCTTTCCCGCCGGACGGATCGAAATCGACGCTGGCCTTTCCAGCCAATACGTATCGGCTCTGCTGATGGCTGCCCCTGGCGCCAAGGGCCCTGTCCGCATCGAGCTTGCCGGCGACGAAATCGGCGCGCGCGGCTACATCGATCTGACGGTTGCGGCGATGCGTGCGTTCGGCGCCGAGGTCGAGCAGTTGAGCCCATCCATCTGGCAGGTCGCGCCGACGGGCTATCGCGCCGCCGACTTCGTGATCGAGCCTGACGCGTCGGCCGCGACCTATCTCTGGGCCGCGGAAGTATTGACCGGAGGGGCCATCGATCTCGGCGTTCCTGCCTCGGTGTTCTCGCAGCCTGACGCACGCGCCCACGCCGTCATTTCCAGCTTCCCGCATCTTCCCGCCGTCATCGACGGATCGCAGATGCAGGACGCGATACCGACGATCGCCGTTCTTGCCGCCTTCAACGAGACGCCCGTGCGCTTCGTCGGGCTCACCAATCTGCGCGTGAAGGAATGCGACCGTGTCCGTGCCTTGTCGCTCGGCCTGACCGCGATCCGTCCGGGGCTTGCCCACGAAGAGGGCGACGATCTCATCGTCTCCTCCGATCCGGCGCTCGCCGGCCAGACATTGCCGGCGTCGATCGACACCTTTGCCGACCATCGCATCGCCATGAGCTTCGCCCTTGCCGGGCTCAAGATCCACGGCATTGCCATCGAGGACCCCGGCTGCGTCGCCAAGACCTATCCTGCCTATTGGGATGCGCTTGCATCGCTTGGCGTTACCTTCACCGGTGATCGTCCTTGATCTCGCGCCTCAAAGCTTTTCCAGGAAGAGTGCGAAGCGGTTTTCCGCCATGAGACGCGAAAAACCATGAAACCGCTCCTCAAGATCGATCGAAAGGTCTGAGACCGCATGACCCGTTTCGTCGCCCTGCTTGGCATCTTCTTCTTCCTGCTGGCGACAGCGGGTGTCGGCCGGGCGGACGAGGTGTTTTCGTCCTATCATTCGGTGATCGATGTCGCCGAGAACGGAACGCTGACGGTCACCGAGACGATCACCGCCAATGTCGAGGGAAACCAGATCCGGCGGGGCATCTTTCGTGACCTGCCGCTGACCTTCACCGATGCCAAGGGCCGCCGCAGCAAGGTGGATTTCAAGCTGCTTTCGGTCGAACGCGACGGCGAGGAGGAGCCCTACCGCACCGAATCGATCTCGGGCGGCATCCGCATCTACACCGGCTCTGCCGAGGTCTTTCTGCCACACGGCGAGCATACGTTCCAGTTCACCTATGAGACCAGCCGGCAGATCCGCTTCTTCGACGATCATGACGAACTCTACTGGAACGTGACCGGCACCGAATGGGCGTTCCCGATCGACGAGGCGAGCGCAACCGTCAATCTGCCGGAAGGGGTGCGGCCCGAGGCACTCGACGTTTTCACCGGCGGTTATGGCGCAACCGGCAAGGACGCGCTGGCGTCGGAGGAAGGCAGCGAAATCTTCTTTGCAACCACCCGGCGGCTCGAGCCGAAGGAGGGTCTGACGATCGCGGTCAAGATGCCGAAGGGCAGCATCGACCAGCCGACCACGAGCCAGGAAAACACCTGGTGGCTGCGCGATCATATGGCGCTTGTCATTGCTGGAGCAGGTCTCGTGGTGGTGGCGCTCTACTATGGCCGCGCCTGGCTGAAGGTGGGCCGGGACCCGGCGCGCGGCGTGATGGTGCCGCGCTGGGACGCGCCTGAGGGCATTTCGCCGGCGCTTGTCAACTATATCGACAACAGGGGCTTTTCCGGCGAGGGGTGGACGGCTCTGTCGGCATCGGCGCTCAGCCTCGCGGTGAAGGGCCATGTCGTCCTTGAAGATCTGAAGAGCGCCATCATCATTGCCGCGACCGGCAAGGGCAGCAGCGAAAAGCTGCCGACCGGCGAGGCGAGCCTGATGAAGGCCGTCAATGCCGCCGGCGGCAAGTTGAAGATCGACAGGGCCAATGGCACGAAGGTGCAGGCGACGGGTGCCGACTTCCGCAATGCCATGGAGCGCGAGCACCGCGGCAAATACTATCTGGCCAACACCGGTTACATCATTGCCGGGGTGCTGCTTTCGGTTCTTGCGATCGCCGCGGTGTTCCTGTTCGGCGATTTGAGCGAGGACAGCATCCCGCTGGTGATCGTCCCCGTCTTCATCGCCTTTTTCGTTTCCATCTTCGCCGTTTCCTTCGGCAAATCCCTGCGGCGCGAAAAGAGCCTGATGAGCCGGATCATGTCGATCGTGGTGATCGCCTTCATCGGCTTCGTCGCCTTCACCATCTTTTCAAGCATCCTTGCGGTCGTCTTCTACTCCGCCTCCGAGACCGACGAGCTGCCGCTGCTGTTTGCGATCGGCGGCATCGTACTTGTCAACGTGCTGTTCTTCTTCCTGATGGGCGCGCCGACGCCGCTCGGTACCCGGATGATGGATGGCATCGACGGCCTCAGGCAATACATGACGCTTGCCGAGAAGGATCGGATGAATATGCAAGGTGCGCCCGAAATGTCGCCCCGGCATTTCGAGACCCTGTTGCCCTATGCCGTTGCGCTTGGGGTGGAAAAGCCGTGGACGCAAACCTTCGATCACTGGCTGCTGGCTGCCGCTGCCGGGCCAGCTGCCACTGCCGCCTACCAGCCTGCCTGGTACCATGGCGATGGCTTCGGATCGAGTTCGTTCGGGGATCGGATCGGCGGCTTTGCCGGCTCGATGGCCGACACCATGACCTCCTCCTTGCCGCCCCCGCCGAAATCCTCGTCGTCGGGCTTTTCCACGGGCGGCGGTTTTTCCGGCGGCGGTGGCGGCGGTGGCGGCGGCGGCGGCTGGTGATCGTACCGCGACCCTCCTGCCTCTAAATCAAATTCATCGTCGGGCTTGGTGACATTTTCGCCAGAGCTTGCTAAGTCGGCGCCAACCGTCCGGAACAGAAAAAGTCATCTCCCATGCCCGATCTTCTTATCGAACTCCGCTCCGAGGAAATTCCTGCCCGCTTGCAGCGCAAGGCGGCCGGCGACCTCAAGAAGCTGCTGACCGATGCGCTGGTGGAAGCGGGTTTGACCTATGAGGGTGCGCGTGAATACTGGACGCCACGCCGGCTGACGCTCGATATCCGCGGCCTCAATGCCCGTTCCGCCGATGTGCGCGAAGACCGCAAGGGTCCGCGTACCGACGCCAACGAAAAGGCGATCGAGGGCTTTCTGCGCGGTGCCGGCCTTTCTTCGATCAGCGAGGCCCATGTCCATAGCGATCCGAAGAAGGGTGATTTTTACGTCGCCCATATCGTCAAGCCGGGCCGTCCGGCCGAAGAGATCGTCGCTGAGGCGATGCCCGAGATCATCCGCAACTTTCCCTGGCCGAAGCCGATGCGCTCCGGGGCTGCCTCGGCCAAGCCGGGCGCTCTGCGCTGGGTCCGTCCGCTGCAGTCGATCGTCTGCACCTTCGGCTCGGAAACCGACGAAACCCATGTGATCCCCTTCGAGGTCGACGGCATCGTCGCCTCCAACGTCACCTACGGCCACCGCTTTCACGCGCCCGAAGCGATCACCGTGCGCCGCTTTGCCGACTATGCCGAGAAGCTGGAGCGGGCGAAGGTCGTGCTCGACGGCGAACGCCGCAAGCAGATGATCTCGGCTGACGCACATAATATCGCCTTTGCCAACGGCCTCGAACTCGTCGAGGACGAAGGCCTGCTCGAGGAGGTTTCCGGCCTCGTCGAATGGCCGCAGGTGCTGATGGGAAGCTTTGAAGAGAGCTATCTCGAAATCCCCTCGGAAATCATCCGCCTGACGATCAAGACCAACCAGAAGTGTTTCGTGACCCGCGCGCCGGGTGCGGAAACGCTCTCCAACAAGTTCATCCTCGTTTCCAACATCGAGGCGAAGGACGGCGGCAAGGAGATCGTTCACGGCAACGGCAAGGTCGTGCGCGCCCGCCTGTCGGACGCCGCCCACTTCTGGCACCGCGACCAGGGCAACCTGCCGGACCTGGAAACATTGAAGCCGTCGGCTGAAAAATTCGACCTCGATCTCCACAAGCCGCTCGACCAGCGCATGGCGAAACTCGATGCGCTGAACGTCACCTTCCATGCCAAGCTCGGCACACAGGGCGAACGTGTTGCCCGCATCCGTGCGCTTGCCGCCGAGCTTGCCAAGGTAACCGGCGCCGACGCCAAGTTGGTCGATCGTGCCGTGGTGCTGGCAAAGGCTGACCTGCGCACCGAAGCCGTCGGCGAGTTCCCCGAACTTCAGGGCATCATGGGTCGCAAATATGCGCTGCTCCAGGGCGAAGACGCTTCCGTCGCAACGGCAATCGAAGATCATTGGAAGCCGAATGGCCCCTCGGACCGCGCGCCGACCGATGCCGTCGCCGTGACCGTGGCGCTGGCCGACAAGCTCGACACGCTCGTCGGTTTCTGGGCGATCGACGAAAAGCCGACCGGCTCCAAGGATCCATACGCCCTGCGCCGCGCCGCGCTCGGCGTTATCCGCCTCATCCTTGAAGGCAAGGCGCGCCTGCCGCTCACGCCGTTCCTCGAGATCGCGCTGACCGCCCTGCGGGCGCAGAAGCCGGCGCTGACGAGCGATGTGTCGGCGGACCTGCTCTCCTTCTTCCACGATCGCCTCAAGGTCTATCTGCGCGATCTCGGCGCCCGTCACGACCTGATCGATGCGGTGCTGACGTCGGATGCGGACGATCTGCTGATGATCGCCCGTCGCGTCGAGGCGCTGACCGCCTTCATCACCGACGAAGAGGGCAAGAACCTGCTCGCCGGCACCAAGCGCGCGACGCAGATCCTCGCAGCCGAAGAGAAAAAAGGTACGGCCGTGGCCGACGCCGTCGACGCTGATCTCTTCCGTCTCGACGCCGAAAAGGCGCTGCACGCTGCGGTTCAGCTGGGCTCGGGCGAGGCACGCGAGGCGATCGTCAAGGAGGACTTCCGCTCCGCCATGCAGGCCCTGTCGAAGCTGCGCGAACCGGTCGACCAGTTCTTCAACGACGTTCTCGTCAATGACGATGACGTGTCGATTCGGGCAAACCGCCTGGCACTGCTCGGTCTCATCCGCTCGGCGACCGGCACGGTTGCCGATTTCTCCAAGATCGCGGGATGACGGGGGAGGTGTGCATGACGGCGAAGATCCTCGTCAGCGCCTGCCTCATGGGCCATGCCGTGCGCTACGATGGCGCGTCGAAGCCGCTCGTCCATCCGGCCATCGACCGCTGGCGCCTAGAGGGCCGGCTCGTCACCATCTGTCCCGAAATGTCGGCCGGCATGCCGGTGCCGCGTCCGCCGGCCGAGATCGCGTCCGGCATGTCCGGCACCAACGTGCTCGACGGCGGGGCAACCGTCGTCGAGAATACCGGCCGCGATATCACCGGTGAGTTTCTGGACGCCGCCGAGAATGCGCTGGCGCTCGCGCGCGAAACGGACTGTCGTTTCGCGCTGTTGATCGACGGCAGCCCGTCCTGCGGATCGGGTTTCGTCTACGACGGCACGTTTTCCGGCGCACGCCACGCGGGGCAGGGGGTTACGGCCGCGCTGCTCGCAAGGAACGGTATCGAGGTTTATTCCGACAGGGAGATTGAAGCCTTGGTCGAGCGGATCGATGGCCCACGCCAACCCAGATAACACGAGCCCAGATAAAAAGATTGCGCCCCTGCTTCTCTCAGGGGCGCAATCTCTCGCTGTTTCAGCGAATTGCCCGTCAGCCCTTGAATGCAGGGGAGGCTGGCCGGGGCAGGGAACTTTCCCGTTTAGGCCCTCAGTTTAGCCGAAGTTCGAGGCCGGTCGGATCAAATTGCCGTGAGCTTTCGGCGGCCACAGATGCCGCGACTGCCGGCTCTGCCTGTGTAAGGGTCTGAACCGCGGCAGTTTTGGCGGTCTCGTCGATCACAGACGCAGCCAAGTCATGATTGCCCGGGTTCGCGATATCGATATCGGCCGCAGCGGTCGCCGTATCCGCCTGTTCGGCTCCGTTCGCGGCTGCTTTGACAGCCTCCTCAGAAGGCTTGCTGACGAAAACAACCGGCGAGCCGCCGAGCCAGGCTTCGGTGCGCACAAGCCGCATCTCACCGTTGATTTGCTTGAGCTCGACCTTCTCGCTGCCATTCTCGATCTCAGGCACCACATAGGTGACCTTCTTCTTGATCTGCAGCGGCGGGCATTGTGCGCAGGAGACAGAGGCCACGCTGGAATTGACGGCCTCCCCGGAAACGACAGCTTCGATCGACTGTGCCCAGGCGCTGCCGGCGGCGAGCGCAACGGCGGTGGTGATCAGCAACAGGCGCATCGGTCTTCTCTCCGAGTTTGTTCTACAGCGCCGCGCGTCTTATCAGACGCGCAAAGGTCGCTGTAGCACTTTGAATTGCTGCATGTTTTGTCCTGAAATCGGCTACGATTTAAGGAACCATGCAGTCGGCAAGAATATGCGTTCTCTCTTACTTTCCCGTCAGGAGAATTGGTAAAAATTGAATGATCCGGCGCATTTACCGGCGGCGGTCAGGCCTTCTCGCGGGCAACCGCGCGCCAGCCGATATCGTGGCGATAGAAGCCGTTGTCCCAGGAAACGCCGTCGACTGCCGAATAGGCGCGGTCCTTGGCAGCGCTTGCGCTTTCGCCGATCGCCGTGATGTTCAGCACCCGCCCGCCCGTTGCAACCAGGCTGCCGTCCTTCATCGCTGTGCCGGCGTGAAACACCTTGGTCTCAGGCGAGGCCTCGGGCAGCGCAGCAATGGGCGAGTTCTTGTCGTAGCTGCCCGGATATCCCTTCGACGCCATGACCACCGTCAGTGCCGTTTCGTCGCGCCATTCGGCTTCCATGCCCGCAAGCGTGCCCGTCGCCGCGGCATAAAGCAGTGGCAAGAGGTCGCTCTTCATGCGCATCATCAGCACCTGGCATTCCGGGTCGCCGAAACGCACATTGTACTCGATCAGCTCCGGCCCCTTGGCGGTGATCATCAGCCCGGCGAAGAACACGCCGGAAAAGGGATGTCCGCTCTCCGCCATGCCGCGCATGGTCGGCTCGATGATCTCCTTCATCGTGCGCTCGGTCATTTCTGATGTCATCACAGGCGCTGGCGAATAGGCGCCCATGCCGCCGGTATTCGGGCCGGTGTCGCCATCGCCGACGCGCTTGTGGTCTTGTGCCGAGGCAAGCGCGAGCGCGGTCTTGCCGTCGCTGAGGCAGAAGAAGCTTGCCTCCTCGCCGTCGAGATAGGCTTCGACCACCACTTCCGCGCCGGCCGCGCCGAAGGCGCCATCGAAGCAGTCATCGACAGCAGCGAGCGCTTCGTCGAGTTCCATGGCAACGGTCACACCCTTGCCGGCGGCGAGTCCATCGGCCTTGATGACGATCGGCGCGCCCTGCTCGCACACATAGGCCTTGGCGGATTCAGCGTCGGTGAAGCGACCGTAGGCGCCGGTCGGGATATCGTATCTGGCGCAGAGGTCTTTGGTGAAGCCCTTGGAACCTTCAAGCTGGGCCGCGGAAGCGGAAGGGCCGAAGACGGCGACACCGGCAGCGCGCAGCACGTCTGCAAGGCCGGCCACGAGCGGGCCTTCCGGCCCGACCACGACGAAATCGATCGCCTCTTTCAGGCAGAAGTCCGCAACGGCGGCATGATTGTCGGTGTCGAGCGCAACGAGCGTTGCTTCCTCGGCAATGCCAGGATTGCCGGGCGCGGCATAGAGCTTGGTCAATTTCGGCGACTGCGCGATCTTCCATGCCAGCGCATGTTCGCGTCCACCCGATCCGATCAGAAGAACCTTCATTGCCTGCCCCCGACATGCCGAAATTGTTGCGTTGCGGTTAAGGCGAGGCGGCTGTCAGGTCAAGGGGGCAGGGGGCTATGGCGCACGATTCCCGCCTCGGAGTGCACCTTGTCCGGAGCGTCACGGGAGAGAGTAGACCGACATGCGCTCAGGCGATTGCCTGCTGGTTCTTGCGATCATCCTGCTCCTGGCCGTAGCGGGCGGTGCGCGTCAGCGCCCAGATGCCGAGATCCTCAAGTGGTAGCGGCTTGCTGATAAGGTAGCCCTGGAAGAGATCGCACCCTGCAGCAGTCAGCATCGAGAGTTTCTCCGGCGTGTCGACGCCTTCCCCGACCACGGCAACGTCCTTGGCGTGGCACAGCGCGATCAACGCCCTCAGAACCGGCAGTGATTGCGATGCCGTGAGGTTAGAAACGAGCGCCCGGTCCAGTTTGATCGTATCGGCGGTGTATTCGATGATCTGCTGGACAGAGGTATAGCCGGCGCCGAAATCGTCGATCGACAGGCGGAAGCCCTTTTGGCGCAGTTCGTCGATGTTGCGGCGGAGCTGGTCGCTGAACTTGACCGCGAAAGTCTCGGTCAGCTCAATTTCGATCGATTGCGGCTGCAGTCCATGGCGGTTGATACAATCGGAGAAATAGTCGGCAATCGCCTTCGAATGCAGTTCGGCCGAGGAAATGTTGATCGCCAGGATCGTATCGGGACCGAAGAGTGCCTTTAGCTGCCGGCAGTCGGACATGGCCTGGTTGATCACCCACCAGTCGATCTTGGTGAAGAGGCCGGAGCTTTCGGCGATCGGCACGAATTCGTCCGGCGTCACGTTACCGAGTACCGGCGAATACCAGCGCAGCAGCGCTTCGCAGCCGGTCACGCGACCGTCGGTGTCGACGATCGGCATGTAGACCAGATGGAATTGCTCGTCCGGATCGAGCGAGCGCAACTCGTCCTGGATCTGGCGCAGACGGGTGCGCTTGTCGTGCAGGGCGCGCGAGAACCGGGAAGAGCGGTTCTTGCCGCTAGTCTTTGCCTGATACATCGCCGCGTCCGCATTTGAAATCAGCTCGGCAAGGTTGGTCGCGTCATCCGGGCAGATGGCAGCGCCGATGCTGGCCGTCACCGGATAGCTCTTGCCGGAGACTTCGAAGCCATCTTCGAACAGCGCCAGGATGGCCGCAGCGACTTCGCGGACCGTGCCGTCGCCCGGTCGGGAGCGGACCAGCACCGCGAATTCGTCGCCTGAGAGCCGCGCCAGGATCGCCGGCTTCTGGCCGCGTCGCTCGGTGATCGCTTCGACATTCTCGGCGATGCGCGTTGCCAGGGTCTTTAAGAGTTCGTCGCCGATCTCGTGGCCATGCTTGTCATTGACGAATTTGAAGTTGTCGATGTCGATGAACAGCAGGCTGCATTTTTCACCCGAGACAATGGCCTCGCGCACGATGCCGGCGGCAACCGCGTTGAAATGACCGCGATTGCTGATGCCGGTCAGCGTGTCGGTCCAGGAGCTGCGCTGCACCAGCTTGAGCGATTGTTCGGACTGGCGATGCAGCTCTCTGATGTTTTCCGTCAGTCGCCCGATCTCGCCCTTCTCCTCCATGTTGCGGATCTCGTCATGGGCGCCGACCATGACGGCCATAACGTTGGCGTCGAGCTTGGCGATCGGGTCGGTGATGAACCGACGGATGAGAACGATGATCAGCCAGATCGAAAACAGGCTCATCGCCACGGCACCAAATGCCAGCAGCAGTTTCTGCTGGGCCATCAGCCGGTCGAAATGATTGCTCGAAACCGTCAGCGTCGCATAGAGCGATGGCCCGAGATGCACGCTTGCCGAAAGGTCGTCGGTAATCGCGAGCGGCCACGGCTGAAGGACGACGTCGGCGCCGTATTCCTGCTTGAGTGTTTCCTGCATGTCGAGGAAACGATCCGGCTGGATCGCCACCTGGATAAGCAGCGCGCCCGATTTCTTGCTCGGCAGCGGTCGCGTGAAGGTAACGGGATCGAGGAAGTAGGAATAGACGATCCGCGCCTTGTGCCCGCCGTCGTAGAGGTAGGTCCAGTCGACAAGCTTTTCTTCGCGTATCAGTCGCCGTGCCAGATTGAGCTGCGCCTCGTCGATTTCGGCGAAGGGATCCCAGCTGTTTTCGAAATAGTATTCTGATTGCAGGTTCGATGTCAGGATCGACAGGGACACGTAGCCCGTCGGGTCGTCGGAGAGCGACTTGACACTTTCCTGCAGCCGGACGCCGAGCGCATTGGCCCGGTAGTTCTTGTCGGTTTCAGAGATGTACTGGCGCAGCGAATTGCTGTTCAGGAGCGCATTGAGAAAGCCCTTGCTGCGGCCGATCTCGTTCTGGAAGACGGCGGCGGCATGTTCCAGCCGCTGGGACAGCTTGGCATGTTCCAGCGCCCGGATCGATCGGCTCTGGGTGACATGGACCGAGATCGCCGCCAGCAGATAGCCGGCCAGCACCACGGGAAAGATCAGGATGAGTGCGCGCTTGCCGAGGGTCACTGGAAATTCGCCAATGTGCTGATGATGCGCCGGCGCAGCTGCACCGACGTCGTTGACAGTTCCTGCTGGTACTGACTCTTGGCCAGAATGTCTGGCGACGGGTAGATCGCCTGGTCCGCGCGCATCGCCTCCGGCAACAACGCAAAGGCGGCTTTGCTCGGCGTCGGCATATTGAGCGCCTGTGCGTTTGCGGCGGCACTTCCGGGCGAGCCGATATAGTCCAGGAAGGCGAGCGCCCGTGCCTTGTTCGGCGACTTGGCGACGACCGACATGCAATCGAGCCAGGAAAGCGTGCCTTCCTTGGGCACGACATAGCGCCAGATGCCCGGTGTACCGGCCTTTTCGTTTAGGACGTGCTGATCGCCGCTATAGCCAAGCGCCAGATGGATGTCCTTGCCGATGGCCTGGTTCTGGATCGAGCTTATGACGTATTCATAGGTCAGAACCGCCGGTGCCTGTTGCTTCATCAGGTTGAAGGCGGTCTTGAGCGTTGCCTGGTCGTTGGTGTTGATCGACTCGCCGAGCAGCATGAGGGGGGCGACAAAGGCCTCGTTGTGGTCGTCGTACATGGCGACGTGCTTGGTCAGCGTCGGAGCCGGCTGCATCAGGTCGCGCCAGGACGTGGGCGCTTCAGGCAGCATGTCCGATCGGTAGAGAAGGCCCATCGTGCCCCAGAGATAGGGCAGGCCATGGTTCGAGCAGCGCTTGCGCCAGCTTTCGTCATAATCCCTGAGCGAGGCGACATTGGTCTCGTCGACAGCCTCGAGCACGCCTCTGCGCCCAAAGAGCGCGGCGCCGTTCTCGCCGGTCACCACCAGATCGACGATGCTGTTCGGGTCGGCCAACACCTCGTCGCGGGTATCGCCGTTGTCGTAGTAGACCTGATGGATTCCTACGCCGGTTATTGCCGTCCAGCGGTCGAGGATCGCCTGATCGATATAGGATTCCCAGATCAGCAGGTTGAGCGTTTCGGCTTGCCCCGCCGTTGCCAGGAGCAACGTCGTCAAAAAGGCGGGAATCGCCGATCGCGCTCGCATTGTCTACCCCTGCCCAAGCCCCATCCAGCGACCGTAGCGCGCAAAAATTGATGAATGATTACGCAGGGCTGCGGGAAATAGCATGGTTGGAGCAAGGCGTTGCCGGGCGGAAAAACAGAACGGGCGCCGCATGGCGGCGCCCGTTGAAAAGTCTGCTGCTGGATGTCTGCCTAATGCCGCGCGGGCATCCTCGGCAGAAGGATCGTCAGAATGCCGAGCAGCGGTAGATACGAGCAGACCGTGTAGACGAACTCGATGCCCTGCCGGTCAGCAAAAATGCCGAGAAGAGCCGCACCCATGCCGCCGAAGCCGAAGGCGAAACCAAAGAAGACACCGGCAATCAGCCCCACGCGTCCCGGCACTAGTTCCTGCGCGAAAACGACGATCGCCGAAAACGCCGAGGAGAAGATGAAGCCGATGATGATCGACAGCACGCCCGTCCAGAAGAGGTTCGCATAGGGCAGCATCAGCGCGAAGGGGATGACGCCGAGGATCGAGAACCAGATGACGAAGCGCGCGCCGTAACGGTCGCCGATCGGACCGCCGAGGAAAGTGCCGGCGGCGGCAGCGCCCAGGAACAGGAACAGCATCAGCTGTGCTTGCTGAACGGTAACGCTGAACTTCTCGATGACGAAGAAGGTGAAATAGCTGGAGATGCTGGCCATGTAGACGTTCTTGGTGGCGGTCAGCAGCACCAGCACGGCGACGGCCCAGATCACGCGGTTCTTCGGCAGCGGCAAGGCGCGGCTCGGCGCCGGCTTGCTCATCGACGAGCGACGGTGGCGCACATACCAGGTGCTGACCCAGGTGAGCACGAAGAATCCGATGACCGCGACGATCGAGAACCAGCTGAGGCTGCCCTGGCCGAAGGGGATGACGATGAAGGCTGCGAGCAGCGGCCCCATGGCGCTACCGGCATTGCCGCCGACCTGGAACAGCGATTGCGCCAGGCCATGCCGCCCGCCCGAAGCGAGGCGAGCGATCCGCGAAGATTCCGGATGGAAGATCGCCGAGCCGACGCCGATCATGCTTGCAGCCAGAAGCAGCATCGGGAAATCATGCGCGTTGGCGAGCAGGATGAGGCCGGAGCAGGTGGAAAGCATCGCTACCGGCAGCGAATAGGGCAGTGCCCAGCGGTCGGTGATGATGCCGACGGCCGGCTGCAGCATCGAGGCTGTCAACTGGAAGGTGAAGGTCAGAAGCCCGATCTGCACGAAATCGAGCGAATAGTTCGCCTTGAGCAAGGGATAGAGCGCCGTCAGCAGCGACTGCATGATGTCGTTCAGCATGTGGCAGAAGCTGACTGCCAGGATGACGGAGAATGCCGTCTTTTCCGGGGTTATGCTCCCCGTTGAAGTAACCGTTGCCATGGATGTTTCCTTGCCGTCTCGATGGTTGTGTGCGGCGACGGATATCTCTACTGATCTTGCCCATGGCCTGCTTTTGTGATGTGGTCGAGTTCTTTCGCGAGTGGGCCAATGCCGATCCATCGAATAAATTTGCCCGAACTGCCCGACGCCGACCATTTCAGGAACCTGGACTGGATCGAGACCGGAAACTCCGCCGTGCTCGCTCTCGGCCGCGATTATGGCGCGGGCCTGACCGTTCCACTCCACAGCCATACCCGCACGCAATTGTGGTGGGCGCGGCAAGGCGTTGTCCTTGTGCGTACCGCCCACGGACGTTGGCTCGTCCCGCCGGGGCACGCCTTACTGATCCCCGCGGGGGTCGAGCATTCGACCGAGATGATCAGCGATGTGCGCATGCACTCGATCTATTTCACCCCATCGCTGCTGCGCGCCGAACGGCCGATGGTAATGGAAATCACCCCGCTTGCGGGCAGCCTGGTCGATGCGCTTGTCAGCGTCGAGAGCGAGACCATGTCGGAACGGCGGGAACAGCTGATCATGGATCTCCTGCTCGAAGAGATCGCTCTTCTGCATGAGCGGCCGCTCGGCCTGCCTTTCCCGCGTGAGCAGAAACTGGCGCTTCTCTGCCGGCAGTTCCTGGAGGCACCGTCGGCGACCGCCAATATCGACCAGTGGGCCGATCGCCTGGGTCTCAGCCGACGGACATTCACGCGGATGTTCCGCAACGAGACAGGGGTCAGTTTCGTCACCTGGCGCCAACAGGCCTGCATCTTCGCATCGTTGCCGCGCCTTGCGGACGGTGAATCCGTCACCAATGTCGCGCTTGATGCCGGCTACGAGAACGTTGCGGCCTTCACCACGATGTTTCGCCGCATGCTTGGAAGCGCCCCCAGTCACTACCTGAAAATGTACCAGGGCCGGTAGGCATCGTCGCCGGCATGGCAAACGGGAGTTGAATTGACCTGGTTAACGGAATCGTAGGAACAAGGGGCAATAAGTCGCCCCCGTGTCCTTTCAGATGGCGCCAATGGCCGGCGCGCAGGGCACGTTCAAACTTCGCCCCGGCGAATGATTCTTCCGGAGTTGTTCCTTGCGTATCCGTTCTTTTCTTCTCCTTTCTGGAACCCTTTTGTTGTCCGCAGGCACCGCCTCGGCTGCTGACGGCCAGTATTTCTGGTCGGGCGACTGGTACTTGAAGGTCGGCGCCACCGGCTTTCTCGGCCCGAAATACGAAGGCGCCTCCAAGCGCATGTTCCAGGCCGCGCCGCTGATATCGCTCGGCAAGGCCGGCAGCACCGTTCGCTTCTCGTCGCGCAACGACAACATGTCCTATGCGCTGCTGGACCAGGGCGGGTTCCGCGCCGGCGTCGCCGGCAAGCTGATCTTCGAGCGCGACGAGAATACCTCCAGCGACCTTAGGGGGCTCGCCCCCGTCAAGTTCGGTGGAGAACTCGGCGGCTTCGCCGAGGTCTATCCGACCGATTGGCTGCGCGTGCGCGCGGAAGTCCGACAGGGCATTCGCAGCCACCACGGTATCGTCGCCGATGTCACCGCCGATGCCTTTACCGACATCAGCAGCAATGTGCGCATTTCTGCCGGTCCGCGTATGACGGCCGCCACCAGCGACTATTTCAGCGCCTATTACGGCGTGAACGATGCCGAATCGGCAGCATCAGGCCTCAGCACCTATAATCCGCATGGCGGCATTGATTCCGTCGGTGTTGGTGCGGCGATCAATTGGCAGGCAACGGAAAAGCTTGAGACCGGTGCCTATGCCGAATATCGCCGCCTGATGGGCCCGGCGGCCGACTCGAGCCTCGTGCGCGAGCGCGGCAGCCGCAACCAGTTCCTCGTTGGCCTGTCGGCCACCTATCGCTTCGACTTCACGCTTCCCTGAACGGTGGCGCCAAGCGGCGGGACGGTGCGGCATCGAACCGCTTGACCGCCCCGGCGCGTAGCGTCAAACAGGAGGCATGAACACGTCCTCCGCCGATTCCGGGCGCGTCCACGACGCGCCGTCGAACAACTGGGTCTACCGCGTGCTGCCGCGTGCGCTGTGGCCCTATGCGCAACTTGCTCGCTGGGACCGCCCGATCGGCTGGCAATTGCTGATGTGGCCCTGTCTGTGGTCGGTCGCTCTGGCCTCGGGCACGGCGGCGGCAGCGGGGCAATTTTCGCTCGGCCGGTTCGTTTTTCATAGCTTCCTCTTCATCGCCGGCGCCATCGCCATGCGCGGCGCGGGCTGCACCTTCAACGACATCGTCGATCATGACATCGACATGGAAGTGGCGCGAACGCGCTCGCGCCCCTTGCCATCGGGCCGGGTCTCCCGCTTTCAGGCAAAGGCCTTCATGGTGCTGCAGGCACTTGTCGGGCTGGTGGTGCTGCTACAATTCAATGCCGTCACCATTTGGCTCGGTATCCTGTCGCTGGGGCTTGTCGCAATCTATCCCTTCGCCAAGCGGTTTACCGACTGGCCGCAGTTCTTCCTCGGCCTTGCGTTTTCCTGGGGGGCGATCATGGGCTGGTCGGCCGAGTTCGGGACGCTTTCGTTTGCGCCCGTGCTGCTCTACGGCGCGGCGATCGCCTGGACGATCGGCTACGACACGATCTACGCCTACCAGGATAGGGAAGATGACGAACTTATCGGGGTGCGGTCGACGGCTCGCCGCTTCGGCGACAATCCACGCCCTTGGTTGATCG
Source organism: Ensifer sp. ENS11 (assembly GCF_014851895.1). Taxonomy (NCBI): domain Bacteria; kingdom Pseudomonadati; phylum Pseudomonadota; class Alphaproteobacteria; order Hyphomicrobiales; family Rhizobiaceae; genus Ensifer; species Ensifer sp. ENS11. Next base: position 858,825 of record NZ_JACVAN010000001.1, read on the forward strand.
GGCTCTATGGACTTGCCATCGCGCTGATGCTTCTGGCGTTTCTCGCCGCAGGGGCCGGGCTGTTTGCCTATCTCGGTTTGCTGATCGCGGCCGTGTTGCTGATCTATCAGATCCTGGTGCTGAACATCCACGACCCTTCGCAATGCCTCGCATTGTTCAAGTTCAATGGTGTCGTGGGATTGATCATTTTCGCCGGGCTGGTCGCGGCCCTTTTCGTTCGGCTGATATGAAAAACCCTCCGTTTTGGCGGAGGATCCTGCAGTCTATCCGAAATGTTTGATACACGTCCGCCGGCACTTTCCCGAGAGATCTGCGAGAGCCTGATCGCTCAGCCCCAGCTGATTGCGCTGGCAGCCTTGCGCTTCTTCGCCTCGGTGCGCGCACGGAAAATCGCAACGATTGCGTCAATGGTGGCGGCAAGAGACTTGCGCATCGGGTATCTCCTTCTTTCGTGACCTTGGCTATGGGTCGGATATGGCACGAAGAAGGCGAGGCGGCTGTTTCCGAAGGAACACCCGCGATTTGGCTGTGAACGTTTTGGCGTTACAGCGCCGCGCGTCAAGTATGACGCGCTAAGGACGCTGTAGCACTTCAGACTTGCTGCATACAAAAACCGGCCGCAGGGAACGGCCGGCTTTTGCACTGGAGGTATTCGGTTAAGCCCTAGGCTCAGGACCTATTAATTTCGTTTGAGATGTGATTCACGGTTTCCGACAGGAGGCCGTGATGGATGATTTGTTTTTGTTGAGCGAGCGCCAGATGGCGCGGATCGAACCGCACTTCCCTTTGG